>CAZCVI010000044.1:0-55552 GCA_964502145.1 uncultured Clostridia bacterium | reverse complement strand
AATATAGTTACTGTTCAGAATCCAAATAAGTAGACGCGACATCCCTGTCGCATTAGTTTAATTCACCGCCCATCGAGGCAAAAAAGACAAAAAAATACGACTGGTAGTTGACTTGAAATGAAAAATATATTATTACATATCTATGAAGAATAAAATCAATAATAAGGATGTGACAGTTGAGCAGTACACGTAAATTGATCAGTTTTGATTGGGCCATCAAGCGGATATTGAGGCATAAAGCCAATTTCGCGATTTTGGAGGGATTTTTAAGCGAATTACTGTATGATGATATCAAGATTTGTCAGGTATTGGAGAGTGAGAGTAATCGGGAGCATGCCCATGCCCGTTCCAATCGGGTAGACCTGTTGGTGGAGAATGCACAAAAGGAATTAATCATCGTCGAAATCCAACATGAAACCGAATATGACTTTTTGCATCGGATGCTTTTCGGCGTATCCAAGGTCGTGGTTGAACAAATCGAAAAGAAAAATCCCTACTCTAAAATCCGCAAAATTTTTTCCATTGGTATCCTGTATTTCGATCTGGGGCAAGGGGAAGATTATGCTTATCTGGGTAAAACGGAATTCATCGGCTTGAATAAGAAGGATGTGTTGAAACTCTCCAGCACGCAGCAGGAGCTTTATAATACCGATAAAATTTCCGATATTTACCCGGAGTATTACCTTTTAAAGATCAATCAATTCGACGACCATGCAAAAAATAAGATCGATGAGTGGATTTATTTTTTAAAAAACGAGCAAATCGAGGATAGTTTCACTGCCAAAGGGCTGAAAGAAGCTAAGGCGGAGTTGGATATTTTGAAGTTGTCTAAAGAGGAACGGAAGGAATACGAGGAATATCTTAAAGACCTCCACTATGAGGCCAGTATGTACGAATCCAGTTATGTCGTTGGCGAGAAAAAGGGGCTGGAACAAGGACTGGAACGAGGGAAAAAAGAGGGTTTAGAAGAGGGCGCAAAAAATAAAGCGGTGGAAATGGCCAAAAAATTAAAAGAAAAAGGCATGGATGCCGATTTTATTGCTGATACTACTGGGCTTTCAAAGGAAGAAATAGAAACGATTTAGGAAAAAGCAGCAATTTGAGCACTTACATAGAACCGTAATTTCAAAGTGCAGTGCTGTAGTTCTGGGAACGTGAGGCTCCGCACTCGCTTTTTTAAATTTTACCGCTTCATTTTTCTGCAAGTGGGAAGAGTTTTGTGGCGGCTGTTGTAGATGCGATTATGATGGTCTTGCTTGTCAAGACCATTATGTACCAATGGCAGGAAAAATCTATTATTCTTATTGACAATAGGCAATTTATAGTGTATACCATTACTGTGAAAGGAAAAGATGTTGTACGCAAGTTGAAAGATTATGGTTGGCAGGTAGCGAGAATAAAAGGTTCCCACTTCATGATGGAAAAAGATGGTTTGGTGATACCGGTGCCCTGCCACAACAAGGACATGAAAATTGGCACGTTAAAGGCCATCGCAAAAATTACCGGTGTGCCTTTGCCTTGAGGAGGAATTATGGTTATTGAAACGTTTGAACCTACTGCTGTGTATCGGAAAGAGACCGAAGGGGGATACTATGTGTTCTGTCCCCAGGTGAACGGGGCTTTTTCCGAAGGCGACACCCTGGAAGAAGCTCGTGCCATGATTAAAGAAGCCCTGGAAGGTATTGTTGAAGTGGTTTTAGAGAAAGATTTAAAAAACTATTTCACCCCCTCTGTTGAAAAGAAAATGCCCGGAGATTTCGAGGAACGTGTTAATATAGAAAAAAAATTGCAAATTGCAGTATCTATAAAAATCGCCAGGGAACGCGCTGGAGTAACTCAAGATGAATTGGCACACCGACTTGGAGTTCGACAACGGTATATTTCAAGATACGAAAAAGGGATGGTAGTTCCTTCGGCAGATCGTTTTTTGAAATTATTCGAGGCATTACTTCCGGCTTAAAAACAGAAAAAAACGCAAGGTGGGTCAAGATTTTGAACCCCAAAAGGTGGCAAATTCATAGAAAATCCAACCTATACTTACTTTGCTATTCTCTATCGCACCTGGAAAACAAAACTCGATTGATGCTGGAAAACAATATCAGACTGCATGCTTTTGAAGTATTCTCCCATACGCCGCAGTTCAGGTTCCGCCAGGATGTTATAACCCTTTTGCAAACGGTTGAACTCTGACAGGTTAAAAATGATATAACCGATATGATCCTCATGCAGCAGACGGATAAACTCCGCCATCGTTGCAGAGGAGACCAAGTACTTTTTGAGTATAGAATAATCCAAACCCGAAGAAACAAAGTACGGCTGGTTGAGGTAATAGTTCCGGGCTTCACCTACTAACAGGACATTCCCCTTTCTGGGCTGCTGGTTGACATAGGCAATCGCAGGATAAGTGGGAAACATCGACGCTTTATACTCTTCAACATCCATGGCTCCAGATAATAATCGGGACGAACGACACATCTGCTCTTGCAAGGCAAGGGAAGTCACTATATTGAAAGCAATCACCAGAAAAAAGAGCGCTTTGACTGTGTTGCTGTTTATCGTTTCATACACTACCGCCAAATACATGGCCAAGAGAATAAAGATCAGGTAAAGGAAGCGGACACTGCCGGTAAAATTCCCACTGATATAAATAGTGAGCATAGCAAAAAGCAGGAACTGCCACTTTTGCACCAATCTCTCTTTCACCAGCAACAGAAAGGGCAGGAAAATAAGGAATTGCGCCCCTACCATCCCACCAAACCCAGAATGATGAAACGAAAAAGTGTACGGAAATTCAAGGACTTGTTTAAAGGTATGGAACATTTTCCCTACATCCGAAGCCATAGCACCATATCTGGAAGCATCCCAGTAAGGATTTGGGAAAAGGTGGCCGAGAAAAGGAAAAAAGGGATTGCCTGCATAGATATAGTTTTTGATAGCCAGGGGAACTACCAGAGCCGCACAGATGACACCAAAGAAAGCTAGCTTTTTTAAAGGAAAGGGGCGTTTTTTAATGAAAAAAACAACCAGGAAGATTATTAGAGGTACGATATTAAAATACTTGATGCCAATCGCGAATCCCCAAAAGAGCGCGGCCAAAGCGAACCGATGGTGCAACAAATATCTGATTCCCAATAGAATAAACAGCGCACTCAACAGGTCGTTTTTCACTGTAGAGAGCAGGAACACGCTCATGGGCATAGACACGGCCATCAGGATAAATAGGTGCGGTTTTTTGATCTGAAAGTATTCCACTGCAAAATCTGTCGCTGCCAAGATGAATATCACGCCTATACAGAAATGGAAGAGACTGGGTACAAGCTCCCCGGCAAATACAGCTGGAATCAACGATATCTCATAATAAATTGAGGTATTGGCAAACAAGAATTGGGCGGTAGGCATAAACCCACCCTGTTGCAAATATAGATTAGGAATACCGAGATGATAAACCAATGTATCATAAAAGGTAGCAGGCAGCAAAGCATAAATAAATGGCAGGAAAAAAACAGGGTATGTCCAGGGTGAGCGTTTAAAAAACAAAACAATCGTCTGGGATAAAGCAGCTCTTTGGGTTCTTAGAAGATATAGCAGCAAGAACACTGGCAAGACATAATACAGGAATATTATCGGCGCTACCAGCAGTTGAAGAAACGCGACAAGGAAGAAGAAAAAGGTGGTCCAAATCAAGCCCACAGCAAACGCAGTGGGCAGGTCAATGGGTTGCGTCTGACTTTGTTCTTCCCGCTTAAAAAGCCGGAGGAAAAAAAAGCCATAGATAAAAATGCCTATTACCAGAAGCAGGGCTTCAATAACGGGAAGGAACACCTGGCCAGGATAAGTGGGCGCAAAGGCATAGAACAGGAAAATGAGGGCTGCAACGCCCCATAAAACTAAAACCAGATTCTTAGGCGGCATGTTTTTATAATTCATATTTACTCATTTCTTCCAACTGGATGTCGATAACTTCCAAGAGATTTTTTCTGGCTTCTTCAATGGTTGCACCTTGGGTGATAAAATCGAATTCGGGCACACGTGCAATGTACCATTTCCCTTTTTTTTTAATCTCAATGTTAAATGCTTCTTTTTTAATGATTAATATTTCTTTCATTGGCCTCCAGCACCAATGAGGATAATCCATATTCTTTTTTTTGTCAATTAAAATTTGCGATTCCCTTGTTTTTTCTGAATTTATGGTGGTATAATTTATTTCCAATGAGCATAAAAGTAAAATACTCCCTTTGTTTTGGCTTGATATTCGTGTTCCTTGGGATATTTCTATTAACCGGGCAGGAGAAAAAGAAGTATCCCCAATCTCCCTATTGGTGGCAGGTCCAACTCACCATTCATAGCCGCGGTCAATACAGCCACCATTCAGGAAATAATAGCTTGAATGGGAAATACTCTTTTTCCACAATTATTTTAGGTTCCCTTGAAGAAGATGACGAGGATTTTATCTTCGTCCAACTAACCCAGGATATCAATGACCCCCAATGGGTTGAAACCGTTTCCAACGCGAATGTTCAGGAAACCTTCGATCTGAAAAATAAACTAAGACCAGATGCCACGGTAAACTATGTCTTTAGAAACAAAGGGATACTCTGTTTCGATTTTGATTTCCAACCCCTGAACGTGCCCTTCCACAAAAAACTCCGCCTGCCAGAAAGCGCGGGTGATGCCACGGTCGATATTAAAGAAGATTATAATAAGGGTATTCTTACCGGTTCCAACCAGGTGGAACTCGAAGATAAAGATATCTACAATAATCCAATCAACAATCCTACTTTCTCCTGGTCCTGGCAGGAAAAGAAAGAGACTTGGTCAAACCATCACCACGCCACAGTAACCCTAAAAATCCACCGTCAAGTTAAGGGGAGTTATTCCCATTAACGTGGCAGTGAATCCAAGCCTACCTGGATTCACCATTGTTTTTTTAAAGCACCACATAATTGTGGCAAGCTGGACTTTCTGGACATACTGGACATTCTGGACAAGCTGGACAAAATTCAAAGGTTTTGGGAAGTCCAGTTGGTCCAGTAAGTCCAGTATGTCCAGATAGTCCAGTCTTTCCTCAAACTTGATGGTGAATCCAAGCCTATTTTCTAGGTAGACAATTATTAAAAAAAAGTGTATAACTATAGAACAACTATATGACATTCAAATAAGGAGGCTGTCGGCAATAAAAAGACAGTAAAAACCAATGCTGGTACAAAAAACAAGACTGCTTGAACTACTAGACCATAAAGACCTAAAAGTACGAAGTGCTTCCATTGATGCACTAATTAAATTTTTTCCCGGGGCCCCGGGTGTGATTCCCTTGCTGTTAAAAACAATCAAAACCGATTGGAAAAGTGACTATGCAGTCATGAACGCGATAGCCATAGGGCGCTTTATGCCCACCGAACAGGAACTAACAGATATCCTCGAATTAATCATCCAACTGGATACCAGAACGGCCAATAAGAAAAATACTCTACCCGCCACGATTAGCGATCAATTAAAAAACAGCGTTTTGGGTTTTCCTTTTCCCATGCTAAAAAGCAAGGTGGACCTATTTTCCGCCCATGCACCCCTGGTGGAACTATACCGGATTGCGCAGAGTATAGCGGAGGTAAGTTGCCAAACTCCTGATGTCGCTTGGGCAGGATTCGAAGAATTTTGCCAAAACCGGATTCACCCATTCAAGGACCGTTTCAAATGGAACGAAGATCAAGAAACCGAGTATATTGCAGCCAGGGAGATGTTACTCTTGACCCTTCAAGCCCAAGGTGAAACACTACGAGAACGCGTGCTGCAAAACATCAACCAAGAAGATCATACCAGTAATACGAATAATATAATACGGGAAGAGTTCCTGATCCGGTTGGCTGGGAGTCTGAAGATCGCAGAAGCAATTCCTTCCCTGTACCGGATTTTAAAGAAGTGTGATCCCAGTTTGGATACATTTTCTTTTTGTGTTGATGCCCTCGGACTTATCGGGAGCCCCGATGTTGTGAAGATGGGTGAAGCTATTTATCGTGAGGATAATGACTTTGGCATGATACTGGCTGATATTTTATCGCTTATCCCGCAGGACTACGCGGAAGAAGCTGCGGCAAAACTTCTTCAAGAAGCCGATGATATTGGCACAAAAACGGCTGCTGCGGGCGCGTTATGCGAAATTTTTTCCGATAAATACCGGCAGTTGGTACTTACACTGATCCGTAAGCGAAAGTATGATCCTTTCATCGTGGAATTGCTCGATTTCCTTGTCCCTGTATATGTCTATTATTTTGATACCATCCCCAATTTTAAAGAGTTGGAAAAAAAGGACATCGAATTTCGCAACAAATCGTCCAGACAAACCATTGATTGGAAAAATGTGGACCATGAAGGGTGTGACTGTGGCGAAGAGTGCGATTGCGACGAAGAATGTGATTGCGATGAAGAATGTGATTGCGGTCATAATCATGAATCTGAAGATGAGGAAGATGAGGAAGAAACCGTTCATCCAACCCACCCGCGCCCGTCCAATCCTTCAACGGCCAAAAAAAAGAAGAAAAAAAAGAAGAATAAGAAAAAAATACACTAAAATCAAAACATGGAGTGAGCAGATTATTTGTAGGAGTAAAAAATGGCTGATATAAAATCAAATGCGCAGAAAATTAAAGTGACACCTATTGAAGTGTCGCTGAATTTGGTCAATGATAAGCTTCATTTTATAGGGAAAACCGGTGCTCGTGTGCCTATTGATTTGGATTATATTCCTCCGCACGGGGATAATTTGGGTTATATGCCCTTGGAACTTTTCCTGATTAGCTTTGGAACATGTGCCGCCAGTTCCATCTTGGTGTTGCTTAGAAAAATGGGCAAAATCATCACCGGGATGGATGTAATTGCCAAGGGAGTGCGTCGTGATGTGCATCCCACTTGTTTTGAAACCATCACCCTGGAATTTTTTCTCAAGTCCAGTGATGTGGACAAGGCGTCTTTTGATAAAGCCGTGGCCATGTCCGAAGAATCGATTTGTCCCGTGTGGGCGATGGTAAAGAACAATGTCCAGATCGTCGTAGAATACACCATAATCCCATAATACATCTTTTGTTCACTTTACCGATTACCCTTACCCCATTCTTGGCCGGTATTGACGTGGACACCTGGCCCCATTACATTGTTCGTCCGAGTGCTAAAACATTTGACATGGAAATTAGCCGAATGGGTCAGTGAATATTCCCACCCATTTAGTGGGATAGAGAACTAGTGAGTGAGGACCGAATGAAAAGCTATTGTGACGGGAATCCTGATAATCGTAGCCAGGCAGCAGCCAATCGTTTGATACGAAATGAAAGTCAAGCCGCTGGTAATAACGTATCCACTGTAATCGGAAACAGTGCAAAGAATCCGCCCCAAATTCAGACCCCAATTTTAATATCACCCTTGATTAACACAGGGACAGGGAGGGCAGTGCAACGTCAAGAAGTACAATCTACCCAGAGGGAAAATGAACAAGAGAATGGCAAAGAAGGTGATTCCTCCCCCGTGTCTGACTCTAACCACACCTATGAATTCAATTCCGTGGAAAAATCAACCGCCCCAGAAGTCATCCAAATGGGGAAAACCAAAGGGAAGATACTCTTGGTTCAAGGTGCTTATATGAGCGGCGACCGAACCACCGTAGGGGCTGCGCTGAATTTGTATCCTGAAATGAATGTGGTCATATTATACGATACAGCTACAAAAGCTAAAGCATTGGATATACAGAGTTTTTACGATACCAGCAAGGCAAGTGGTAGCCAGCAAATCATATTGCAGGAAGTAGCGAATTGTAAAGAAGAATATATCAAATTCACTGAAGCCAATGTCGCAACCAGCAGTAAATGGGGTCTAAATTTGAAAAAGCTGGGTGCCCCAACTCCCGTAACCAAAGGAACTGACATTGTCGGAGAACAGTTTGATGAACAGCCCGATGAGTCATATAAAAAACTCGAGGATAAATGGGTGATAAATTCCCAAACCGGAAAAGATCGTGTAGAACTACAGAAATGGTTAATTCGTATTAATATGCCTCCAGGGAATTATGCCTTGCTGTGGGTTAAAACGGGAAAACCCACTGATGAAAAGGCACATCACTACACCAGTCCTTTCGGTCTAAAGCAATTGATTGGGGCGGCTGCGGCTGTAGGCAGAGCTCCCGTAATGATCGGAGAACCAATGATGGGCCTTAATACCGATCCCGATTTGACCCATTTTTGGGAGAAGGATTTCCCATTGGCTAAGCAAGGGCGTATTGGTCAATTAAAATTCTACCATTATCTTGCTCACGCTCCCGGTTATGATGTTGTGAATCTTGGCATGAGAAGCGGGGCATTGGAAGGACCCCCATTAATGGGAATGAGAACTATTTTCATGGAAGAAAGCCAGAATATGCAGTCATCACGCATGGAGCAGTTACTCGCTTCAGTACCAACATATAAGCGTGTCATCCTGGATGCACCTCCCGGGGCACTAGAAAAGAAGATATGGATAGATCGTTTATGGAAAGATGCATTCAGTGCTTTTCTAACAACGCAAAAAGTTTTGCCAATACTGGAAGATTTAACCGACAAACAATTGTTGAAAAATGATTTGCGACAATTACTGATTGACAGTAATGATTTAAATGCTGCGTTCACTCAAATCGACGGGAAGGTTAGTATACCTAAAAAAGATGAGTTTATTCTATGTGCTGAAACTATTAAAACTAATATAATCGCACTATTGGGCGACCTGCCAGGTGAATGGAAACAAAAAAAATTCGAAGAGGTTAAAATGAAAGCCTTAGACACCGGCAGTGGTGAAGGGTTCTCGAAGGGGGAAATGGACGTGATGACTCATTTACTACAAATTAAACAACTGCCTCCAGGTGAACTCGCAGGGGAATTCTACTTGAGGACACGAATGAAAAATGTGATGGATTTATCCACGTTTAATCCCTCGAAAGAAGAAGAAAGTCAGCGCGAGCATTATGACGCCCAGTCTCTCCGGCGCGAACGCATAATAAATAATAATGAATGGGAAAAAACCTTTCCTAACTTATCAAAACTGGCAGGAGTAAAATTGCTGGCGAAACGCCAAGAGCTACATGAATATATTAAAGCTCAACCACGTAGGCAAAACATTGATTTGTACGATGGTTATGTAAAAGCGTTAAAAGTGGCCATTAAAAATGATAGTCTGGCATTCATTACTGAGAAAACAGATCGGAAAAAAATTATGACCTCTTTGCAGAATTTCGACGCTTTGGGAACATATCCGTATGAGACTTTAAGAGAGAGTAGCCCTGACCAGAACTCATTTGACATGGAAGCTATTATTAATCATGTAGGTGGAAGAAATAAATTTTACCAGCTTATTTTTCCAGAAAAAACAATGTTTATCTATAGTATTGTAGAACTTTCCACCATGGATATCAAGACATTTCAAGCTCAGTATACCATTATAAGTCAGTATCTCACTATAAGAACTCATGTCTAAACGTTTCACCGATTTGGAGTTATTGTCTTTGATTGTCTTTGATCTTTTATTTCTCCCATGCAAGGCAATTATTGTAGATACAATCACATGAATGATGATCATACCCATTAAGTAGTCATGTGATCGCCTGGATACCCTTTACCCAAAGCCCTTGGAATAACATCCTGGTCATCCTTTCATCCCACTCATCACGGTCCAGGGGCCTTTATATGGAGGATGCAATCAACCAGATGGCAGGAAAATAGGTTCCTAAAATGAATAATTCAGCACTTTTGAATTTTTTCTTAAACTTATTAATGGCCAACGTGACATCGGAGAGTACAAATAGAGTTGCACCTATAGCAGCCAGCAATGACGGATCGCTGTTTGATGATAAAAAGCGTTGCCAACTGGACCAAAGCATGAGGGAGATTACCATGGTATAAATGACCACCGGGCTTTTGATTTTCCTTGCAGCGGGGCGTATAAACCCTGCGAAGGAAATACCCAGCAATCCAACCACTACCACCAACCATGGCCTAAAAGGAAGCCTGTCCAAGGGATGAACAAAAGATAGCGTGTAAAATATATGGCCCATCAAGAAGCTGCTCAGTCCATGAACAAAAAAGGTACGAGGAAACATCAAGAAAATATCCCCGACTAAACAAAAAACAAGTCCAGTTAGAATAAGATAAGCATAATACGGCGTACTATTTCCGCTGGCAATTCCCCATCGATACAATGCTATAACAATGATGATCATGGTGGTCATGGGTTTAAAGATATAAAAAAACATTTTGGGCCCTTTATATCTTGCATAAATACAAGCAAGAGCGGAACCTATTGCCAATATCGTTAATATCAATAGAACATTCATATTGTATGCCTCTGTCAACCAATAATCTATTATTGAGCCAAAAATCAAAAATTAATTATAGCATAATTTTGGTTCTTTCTCATATCAAATGGGTAAATCTGCTTTGCTTGTTGAATTCTTAACCAGAAACTTCCTCAAGCTTCGTCGATGAAATTCAAGTTATAGCTTATTCCGCCAGATATTATCACTGATGATTTTATAAACCATCACTGATGCTTTCCAATACCATCACTGATGCTTTCTAATACCATCACTGATGCTTTTGAGAATTATCACTGATGCTTTGGAAAACCATCACTGATTATTTGATGATTTGTAGTCTACCATTTTGAAATGATAACCAGTAGCCTGCCAGTTCCTTATTTGTATGCATCGACCTACAGGCAAGCGTTTTTTTTTTGCTTGCTTCGGACATCAGACTATTAGACTTCCAATTTACTGGTAAAGCAAGTCCAAATTCCATTTATTATTACTTTAAAATCTCCTCAATTACCAAATAAAATTGCTTAATTTTTAGCAACTGTTCAGGCTATAGGCTATGGGACTACAATCAGATCGGATTTAAGAAAAGACCCCCAAGAATTTCACGAATTTACACGGATTAAAAGATAAATAAAATCTTTTTTCGTGGATAATTCGTGATAATTTGAGTAATTCGTGGGCAAATCTTTTTATTTGTTTCATCTATTGCATATGGGCTGAACAGTTACTAATATATGCCCTACTGGATTATTTTTCCAATATCCTTGAGGGGCAGCGTAAAAACATGTTCCCCAATCGGGTAAGATTCATCACCCGGATACACCACGTACCCTCTTTCACAATTTAAATCTTCCATTGCTATCCAAAAGCCCTTGGCAACGGTGGGATTGGCAGATAACTTGATCTCAACCGCAATTAATTTTTTGCTGGAAGGAAGTATCAACAGATCAATTTCTGCACCCACAGTCGTCCGGTAAAAATAGACTTCCCACTCCTGGGGCAAAATACTGATAATTTGCTGGATCACAAACCCCTCCCATGAATTTCCAGCCAGTGGATGACCCCGCAGATCATCCATCGTATTATTCAACAAAAGCGCATGAAGCAACCCGGAATCCCGGATATACACCTTCGGGGATTTGACCAATCTCTTTTTAATATTGGCAAAATAGGGCGGTAATTGTCGTACAATAAACGTTTCTTCCAGAATATCCAAATACCGCATGACCGTGGGCGCGGAAATCCCAAGACTACTGGCGATCTGACTGGCATTCCACAACTGACCATGACAGTGGGCGATCATCGTCCAGAATTTTCTTAATTGTATCGCTGAAACCTGGATACCCAATTGAGGGATATCTCTTTCCAAATAGGTTTTGATAAATGCATTCCGCCACGAAAAACTTAATTGATCGGTAGCGGGTAAAAAACTTTCCGGGTAACCACCCCTTAACCACAATGAATCGATATTCTCCCGGTTTGGTTCGATTTCAGCTAACGTAAAGGGTGTTAATTCATGGTAAATAATCCGCCCCGCTAATGTTTCCGAAGCCTGCTTGATCAGTGCCATGGATGCAGAACCCAAAATCAAAAAACGTCCTGGTTTTCGATTCTGATCCACCAAAGCTCGTAACAACGGGAACAATTCCGGCATCAGTTGTATCTCGTCGATAATGACCAACGAATCGCTCAATTGCCTTAAATATAATTCCGGGGATTGCAATTTGTTTAGATCCGAAGGCAACTCCAGATCAAGATAAACCACCGGAAAAGGGATTTGTTTTTTTAATTCCTTTGCCAAGGTCGTTTTGCCTACCTGCCTGGACCCAAGAATCCCAACGACGGGAAAATGCTGCAACGAATCAAGTATACGGTTTTGAATAATTCTAGTTATCATCCTTGTATTTTAAAACATTTCCTTTCAATTTGCAAGGTTCATTGCATTTTTTCAGCCATTCTCCTTTTAATCTCCAGCGGATATTCCATCCTCGTTACAAAAGTAATTTTAATTCCTTGGAAAACAAGTCGATGCCTGTAATAAGGATGGAAATGTCCTTAAATTTTGGAATTAGTGCCAATTGACGTTCACAATGCTTTTTTTCTTGCGCAATGCCTAATTTTCCCGGTAAAAATCATTTGTCCCTTGAGCAATGTCATTTGTCCCTTGAGCAATGTCATTTGTCCCTTGAGCAATGTCATTTGTCCCTGATACAAAATCATTTGTCCCAGAAGCAATGTCATTTGTCCCTGATACAAAATCATTTGTCCCTTGAGCAATGTCATTTGTCCCTTGCGCAATGCCTAATTTTCCCGGTAAAAATCATTTGTCCCAAGAGCAATGTCATTTGTCCCTGATAAAAAATCATTTGTCCCAGGACTAAACCCTTATTATTAAACTTTTTTCGAGGTTGAATGATTCCCGGTTCTATACTATTCCAAAATGTTTAGTTCGCTATATTTTGGATGATTAAAAACTCTTCAAAGCCCTCGTAAATACTATTGATCTTTTTTTCTGCCGCTTTAGTTAAGGGCGAATCCACCCACAAAATCGGTTTGGCTTCCAATATATCACAACCCCGTTGCAATAAAGGTGGTGTATACAACAACACGAGGTCACAATACTGGGCTTCATAAAGATAAGTGTCCGCTACCTCGGGGTCGGCAGTGAGATGGAAAAACCGCAAGGAATAAATACCCTGCAAGTCGATTTTATAATGATGTATGCGATTGAAATAATGCTGGGGACGATAAAAAGCCTCTTTTAAGGGCGCCAATTCAGCTTCCATAGGAATACGTTCCTGATCCAAAACCAATTGCACCAATGTAAAAGGGTTCTCCTGCTGCAACCATTTTCCCAACTCGATCAATGGGGCAAAACCAGTCGTGCGGTTAACCAATAGGGTTAAACTGTGCCCCACCCGCTCTGGGTGCTGGTACAATTCAACCAATTGCGCTGTGGCTTCTTTTCGCAAGTCAAGGAAATGAGTATACGTTGGATGAACAGAATTAAATAGCGGGATGATCGGTGGGAAAAATTCAATGGCCAGTTTCTCCTCTACCATTTCAATAGTCCTGGAAATCTCCCGTTCATCCATATACGGCGTGCGTAAAACCCAGTACGGAGGTTCCGCCATATAAACAATACCATAAGCTGCCGCTTCATCGCGCAACCGCGTGCCCGGTAATAAGGAGAGCGGATAAATCTCCATCGACTCTTCAATGCCCAATTGTTTCACGAATTGAATCGTTTTTTCAAAATCATGCAGCCCGTCAAAAGGCAAACCCAGAATCACCCCCGTTTTAACATCAATACCCGCCGCCGCTAACAAGTGGGCCCCTTGGATAAACTTTCCCCGGTGCCAACTGCGGGAAATCGCTTTAAGGGATTTTTCACAGGTTGATTGTAACCCCGCTTCCACTGATTTAAACCCCGCTGCCTGCATCGCCCGCGTGATGTCCGGCGTCAGACTTTCCAAGCGAATCTCTGTATGAATGGGGATACTCGTGGTATTTAAGGCGCTGATATGTTCCAATTTTTTCATCAAATCGGGGGCAACATTAAATGAGGGGTCCATGATATACACTTCGGGAACCTGATACAATCGCGCCAATTCAAACAACCGGGGCAAGAACTCATCGGGAAAATAACGCATGGTGGCATTGGCCTTGGAATAAAAACAATACTTGCACGGATAAGGACACCCGCGCATGGTTTCGATATAAAGAGACTCACCAGCCTGGGGAACCAAAATCGCTTCCAAATAAGGATTGGGAACCTGACTTAAAGCCAATGGTTCCCGCTCCTGATACACCGGTTGCAACCCAGTGCCAGATTGATAATGGCGCACTAATTCCACAAAAGTCTGCTCACCTTCCCCCAATACAAAACTATCAACAATACGCAAAGCTGTACTGTCATTAATTATAGGATTGTCAGCCGTGATCTCCGGACCACCAAAAATAATGGCGATTGCCGGTTTGCTTTTTTTTATGTGTTGCGCCAGATAGAGGTTTCGTTCCAGGTTCCACATCGTGGTCGTGAAACAGACCATGTCGGTTTTTCCCTGTAACACCCATTGGATAATCGCCGCATCACCACCCAGATTGACAATTTCACGGGGGATGATTTCAAGCTGCCCCGGTTGAAGTACACCCATGCGCAGTGCATAGGCTGCCAGATAACCAGCAGCCAAAGGAATATTACCGGTAGTGTACAGATGGTGGACTTCAGGAATGGGCAGTTGCACGAACTTGATGAACAAGTGGGCGTGGGCCATTATTTTTTAACCACAAAATACACGAAAAGAACAGTTTTTCTTTGTGTTAATTGGTGTAAATTCGTGTAATTCGTGGGCCATCTTTTTTTATACTGGCGTATCGAAATTATTTTTTAGCAGGGGCTTCGGCTTTTAGGAGACAGAGGACTTTTTCTGGGTCATGACCTTTGCCTTTTTCCAAAACGCCGGAAGATTGAGCGCATAGTAGAGTTTCATCCGCACTTAAAATAGCCAGGCAGGGGTAACCCATTTTACCAAGACCATATCTGGCCACCAAGTCGCGATTCAACGGTTCATTGGATTTTTCACCGATATCGACCATGATCAAAAGATAGTTGGCAGCCAGGAACTGCTTGATGGCGGCATCGGCTTTTAATAATTGATGAAGGCGATGGCACCAGGGACACCAGTTGGCACCAAACATGAGAATGATGTGCTTGTTTTCCTTCTTGGCTTGGTCCATGGATTTGATAATTTCGCCTTTCACGTCCAAGGCCGGGTTGTAGATGTTCTCTTGCTTCTCTTTGGCTTGGGCTTGGGCTGTTAAAGGCATAACAACTCCAAAAATAAAGGCCAGGACCAGTGTGAAGACAGTAGTGAATAACAAGGATTTTGTTTGTTTAAAGCGCGTCAGTTGCATGATACTTTCTCCTGTTGTTGAATCATAAGTTCGGTATAAATACGGTTCTTTTTTGTTTGCGGGTTTATTCCACGTATTCTAAGAAGCGGCTACGTGTTTCCGTGATCAGTTCATCAATATTTTTCCGCGTATATCCGGCAATGGCGATTGGTTTTCCAATGACCAGTCTGATTTTTCCCGGACGAACCAACCAGTGGGTTTTTTTTTGGATTTCAAAACTGCCGATTTGAATAACCGGTAGAATATCCAGTCCCGCTTCCAGTGCGATAAGAAAGCCCCCTTTTTTGAATTCACCCATTTTCCCCGTAATTGTGCGAGTGCCTTCAGGGAGGATACAAATAGAGAATCCTTTGCGATTGCGAATCAGTTCCCCCGCCTCTTTGAGTGCGATCAGTGCCCTTCTGCCACTCTGGCGATTAACCGGGATCATGCCCATGCGCCGAATCAACCAACCATAGATTGGCCATTTAAAATGACTTTCTTCTTCCATCGCACGCGCTTTACCCGGAAATTTACTGGTGAAAACGAAACCATCTATAAAATTAACATGATTGAGCATACAAATATATTGCTTCTGCCGGTCGTAGTTTTCCATGCCTTCCAACTTGACCCGGATGCCCACGCAGAAAAGAATTAAACGGCACAGGTTCCTGATGCCCCAGTCAAAGAGCTTGCCGGAGTCGAAAAGACTGACGAGTAACAGGGGGAATACGAGGATTCCAAAAATGCCGAACCCGATTCCATACATGAGGGCTGAAACGACGTTATCTTTTATTTTTTTAAGCATGAGACATTTATATCATATTCCGTTGGATTTGGCAAATGATGGGATGGATCTGAATCCGCCCTCACGTTTATGGACAATCTGGACAATCTGGACAAGAACACTATAAAAACGGGTGAGCCCACCTGGCCCACCCGTTTTTCGTGTTACAGCACAACTATTTTGCTAATCAAAATAGGATTCTAACACCCCTTTTCGGCGCACGTCCAGCGTGGCGCAATGAAAGGAACCGCCGAAAGTATTAAAGTGGGTGAAAGGACAGGGAATGGGTTGCATACCGAAGTTCTTTAATGCTTGAATGATCGTCTCCTCGCCTTTTTCCACGATGACCCGTTTGTGATCCAACATTAAGATATTCATATTGATCCACCTGCTGGTCATATAGAGCGTATGGTCTGGCGAAAGACAGGGCGTAGGGGCGTATAAAATATCCCATGATTTAAACATGTCCGGGATTTTTACCACCCGTTGGGCATTAAGCAAAAGTTTTCCCGGGGCCAGGGGCATAAACGAGGCATCAATATGCATCGGGTGCTGATCGTTTACTTCCAAGATATGGATGCGGTAGGTGTCGCCCAGATGTCGCTGTAGCCAATTGATACCGAATTCATTCGTGACATGACTTTTTTGCACGATAATATCGCGACCACAGCGGATAAAATCAGCCGCATCAAAAGTGGGCTCAAACTCGGTGATCACATAACTTACCTCTTCACCCGTTGCTGGTTCGTGATAATGATAATCGTACAGTTCTTCCGATAATTGCGGTTTAGGTGCCATTGTCCATTTCGCCCCTTTGTGGAAATATTCTTTGATTAAACGCCGATAGGCAAAACTCTCAAAGTATCTCGAACGCCACGCCATAGGTGCTTCGATGATCTCATCACCAATGATCAAAATAGTATCGCGAGGCATAGCCGCATATAATCCACCTGACGATTGCCACTCCTGCGTGGCAAAGGGAACCGTGTGATCCATTATATCTGGACGCCGTACAGTCACACCCTCCGCCTCCAAAATATGCACAAACGTTTCCAGGTCTTTTCTAGCCAATTCCACCTGTTCTTTAGGGAAGGGTTTTCCGCCCATTTCCCGGTAAAACGACTCCTGGTTGCTCGGCATGGTCGCTTGTAACGAGACGTGCCAGGACGGAACACAAGCCCCATCAATAACACCGACAATTACTTCTTCCAAGGGGTCCCACTCATTATAACAGTTGACAATGGGCGAAATCTGAGCCGGGGGCTTTTTTGCTGATGATTCTTTTTTCATTTTATGCCTCTTTTTCTTTGCTGTGAAGGATTTTTGATATACTGGATTTGTTGTTGCTCTGTCATTTATTTATATCTTATTTATTTATCTTCCATAGATAACTGACTTTAAAAAACAAGCCGTTTTTCATATTCGTCAAGCCACTTTGTCCCGGTACCCATCTATCATTTAGCCACTCTTTCCGCTCGTAAAGTGAACCGTAACCCAGGTGCATGACCGTTCCGGGGATCAAGGTAAAGGATGCCAGGATATCCGTCAAGAGCTTCTTTTTATAATCGTCATAACGCACTGTCCCCCGAATGAAAAAATACTTGTTAAACTGGTAATTCGCTTGAAAGTTTAAGATATCAAGGGTATAGAATCGTTGCCCATCATTTTTTGTGTTCAGCGTGTTGTGCAGATAGTTGAGGTCCACTGTTAACTTGATGTCGGGTTGAAATTTCAAGCGTAGACTATATTGAGCACCATTGCCTAAAAAGGGTAGTCCGGGTCCGTAGTAAATTTGCCCCCCGTACCTGAAATCAACCCGGAACTGCAACCATTTAAACATTTGCATTCTGAAGAAGGAAGTCAGGTATCTCGGTTCATACAGTTGCCCCATCCAGGCTTCATTTTCATCACGATATTCAACCCTGAAAAAGGCATTGCCCAAGAACCAGGTATTTAAAGCCAGAGACAACGAGGTGTCATCCATCCCAGTGCCCAGATCATGCAACTTGAAATATTGAAAGGCGGATTGAATTCGCTGAAAAAAAGATTCCTTTTTAGTGGAAAACAGGTCTTTTAGAACCAAAAGCGTTCCCATGCTCAGGTTGCTACGGTTTTGAAAAGCCGAATACATTAAGAAATTCTCATTGTAGCGTTCGTAAGACAATATCGTGGCGAACGTTGGTTTTAAATATTGCAGCATCACATTAATACCACTGCCCGTTTTTAATGTGTCCGCAGCAGATTCTTTGGTACTGCTCGACAGATAAGAGGCATTCAAACGGATATCTTTAAAAAAGCGGTACTGGAGGTCAAGCCCCACCACATTGTTGTGACTGCCTGCAAAGTGACGGCCACTGTACAAAAAACCCAGCGAGTTATCGCTCCCGATATTATATTTACCGCCCATTATCCCCCAAAACACATCCTTCCCTTCATGCGGATTGACGCCCGACAACCACCCTTGACCCGCGGATTGATCATTGGCCGCTAAAACAGCAAAACTCATTTTCCCCGCGCTACCTGTTACCTTGGCCGCCCAAGAAGGGTCGATAATATTACGCGTATGCACAGCCCTATCAATCACACCTCCCGAAACCAAACCAAAATCAAACGCCCCCATACCTTCCATAAAAAAGGGGCGCTTTTCATCGTAAAATATCGGGTAGCGTTGGTTCACTTCCACTTGGAACATATCACTTTCCACCTGGCTAAAATCCGGGTTGATGGTCGCTTCAGCCAGAATCGAAGAGGTAATCCCATATTGCAGTAAAACCCCGAGATTGTTGGTATTACTGTGCGACCATGAATCCGCATTCGTTCTGACAGAATCCCTGCTATAGGTGAAATTGGGCAGAACCTCGAATTTTGCTTTCGCTTGCAAATCTTTGATTTTCACCGTAGCCATGAAGTTAAAATCCGTTTGTCCCGGTTCCGTTTCAGGCCACGCTACCGATAATCCCAGGTATTTCACATCTCTGAGCAAGAGCAGCCCCATCTTTACATTTTCCCCACCTTGAAAGCGGATACTTTCCAATGGAATCGCCATTTCTACTTGGTAACCCTCTGCCGTTATTTTGGCCGCGCTGTGCCACACAAAATCTTTCGCATAATCCGCGCCACTCGTGGAGTATAACCCATCCAGTTGAATACCACTCGGATTCACGTAAAATTCATAGCTCGTTTGCTTGTTGCCCATCGCATCCAAAAGTACCGCCACATTATCGTCCAGTCCTATTTTGTCGCGTGGTGACAGCGAGGTTTTTATCTTGCTTACCGTATCATAACACTTGAACGCAAAGTAAAGATTGTTGCTGTCGTAAGACATCCAAAATTCTGTTTTAAGCAGTAACTTCTGACCGTAACTAGGCAGGTAGCTGACAAATTGCGGTGAAAGCGGTGTTTTCTGCCAGATATCTTCATCCAAGTTGCCATCAATTTTGATTGGCGACGCCGTTCTTTCCGGGATGATCGTGATATTATTCCCCTCGTGTTGCGCCAGAATAGACTGGGCCGCATTGACTGAAAAAAAAATAATGCCAATTACCAGTAAAACGAACCTGCACCTGTTGCTCATTGAACATGTCTCCTTAACAATGACCGGATACAAGATACACACTTGCATCTACACTATTCATATAAAAAACAATATAAAAAAAATCGATAGCTTGTGAGTTGGAACGATGGCACGGAAAAAATGTCACTGGACACAAAATTTTTTTTCCAGACCTATTGTAACAAATTTAAGGAATGAATGCAACCTGGGCCACTATTTTTCCCCCATTCCTATTTTTTTTGTATAGAGAAATACGGGAACTTAAAAAAAAATCTTGACAACAGGCATTAATAATGCGAAAATTGCCTAGAGAAGAAAAGAAGAAAAAATGTTTGTAAATCATAGTTCAAAAGAAGTTACGGCAAAAGTGGTGTATTATGGCCCAGGATTGAGTGGCAAGACCACCAATCTCCAGTACATTTTCTCCGTGACCAATCCTAAGACCCGTGGTGAGCTGATCAGCGTTGAAACAGAGATTGAACGGACCCTGTTTTTCGATCTTCTGCCCATCAATGTCGGATTGATTAAAGGATATCAAACCAAGTTCCAATTGTATACCGTGCCCGGGCAGGTGTTTTATGATGCCACCCGTAAATTGGTGTTAAAAGGTGCAGATGGCGTCGTGTTTGTGGCCGATTCCCAGGAATTGATGAAAACCGCCAACCTCGAAAGCCTCGAAAACCTGAAAAAAAACCTGGCTGGCAATAACCTTGACTTTTATTCCATTCCCCTCGTGTTTCAATTCAATAAGCGCGATTTGAATAATATCCTCACTGTCGAAGAATTGAACCGCATGGTCAATCTGCAATTGAACCGGCCTACATTTAGTGCCGTGGCCACGCAGGGAACCGGCGTGATCGAAACCTTGCGCGCCATCTCCAGCTTGATATTACAGAAAATTAAAATCCTGTTGGAACATTCCGACGCCAAAACAGACAAGGCGCCCACCGTTAATTTTGATACCGATAAAAAACATAAAATAATCGACCGGGAAGACCTCCCCATTAAAAAGATACAGGCGGAAGACCTGGAGGCGGCCAAACTCCAGATGGAACCGCTCAAGCCTAACCTCGCCACCAATCCCTCCCATACCCCACCTATCACCCCAAAAGCCAAAGAAAAAGCCCCGGAAAAAAAGAAAGAAGAAAAAGAAGATGACGAGTGGTTGACGGTTGAAACGATGGAAGAGTTCCGCGACCTTGAAGAACTGGTATTGGGCGATGATATGATCCAAATCGAGGAAATACCGGATCTGGCCGAACTGGTGGTGGATGATGATACCGGTGACTACCCGCCCAATGCCAAAAAAATAGACACCGTCGAATTGGCTAAAAAGGATTCACTTGCCACCCCGCCCTATTACCAAAAAGAGGTCAAAGTCCATCTTGGAGATGATGAACCCAGCCTGGATATCGATGCCTTTGAGTTATCGGACCCCGAAGAAGAAAACAATCCAAGCGTGGATGAACTGCCGGACCTGGAAGGAATACAATTTGATGTAGACGACCTTGGTCCAGCGACCGAAATAGCCAAGCAATCCGTTCCTGAACCCGATACCAACCCTTTTCCCAGCTTGGAGATAGAACCTGCTTTTATTCTAGAACAGGAACCCTTTCCCCAATCCATGGCAGAAACTGATTTTAAACTGGAAACGGAATTTGCCTTTGAATTGGAACCGCTTCCATCGGTACCGGCTTCTTCCTCTAAAGCCAAAACTGTAACCCCCAATCCGATTGATTTACTAAAGAAATCACTGGCTGTTCAAAAAAATGAAAAACCCACCGCCAAAAACAAGCCCAATGAACCAATGAAACTGGATTTGTTCGAGCGTTTAAAAGATAAAACCAGGGTGACGGTCATCCGTGACGTACCCATAACAGATTCCCATTTTGTAATAGAAATAAGAGACAAAAATTCCAGGGTGTTGGATACTGTGAACGTAACCATTACCCCTGACACCAAAAAGGTTAACCTGATACTTGATGTTAAAAAATAGCTTAATATATTATTTTTGCGGCTTGATCTGTTTGTGTGGTGTTACTGCCTGTGCTGTCCCGGCCAGAGTGGTAACTACCGAGGTTGTACCTGCCGTTCCCCCCACGGTAGCCGTGGACGAGGTGCAATCCCAGGCGGTTAAGATGGCTGAAGCGGATTTTCATAAAGGCGAGGGCCTTTTCTTGGCCGGTGATATTGCCGGGGCCAAGGAGAAGTTTAACCGCGTGATCGATACACTGTTGGAAGCCGGTGAGACGAAACAATTAAAAAAATATATCTCCCGCATCGCAAAAATCGAACTCAGTTACTTGAAGGACGGTGCCTCGCAAAATGCCGATGCCCACGAAACATTTCTGGACGAAGCCTTATCTACTCCACTATTCGAACCCTCTCCACTGGAAATCCAGCAAATACAGGAGAAGATAAATCTTGAGAAACCCCAATATACTGTTCCTGTTATTATTAATGCCAAGGTCGTTTCCTTTATCAAAGCCTTTCAAAACATACGGAAGAAAAATATCCAGCATGCACTTAATCGTTCTGCCGAATATGTAGAGGAGTTCAAGCGTATATTTGCTTCTTATGACTTACCCGAGGATCTGGCTTATTTACCTATCATTGAGAGCGGGTTCCGGGTTGATGCGATTTCCAGGGCCCGGGCGCAGGGCGTGTGGCAATTTATGGGGTCGACTGCCCGTCGCTTTGGTCTGCGCGTGGATTGGGTCGTAGACGAACGGAAAGACCCGTTTAAAGCCGCTCATGCCGCAGCCAAATATTTGAAACTTCTGTACGAGCAATTTGATGATTGGTACCTGGCACTGGCCTGTTATAACAGCGGCACCCGCCGTATTAGCCGCGCTATTGGCAGTTTAAAAACCAAGGACTTCTTTGAGATTTCGCAAAGCAAATTTCTCCGACCGGAAACACGGAATTATGTACCCGCTTATTTGGCTTCGTTGATCATCGCCAAAGATCCCCAGACCTATGGTTTTGCTATTGAAACCCAGGAGAAACGGTTTGATAATACCAAAACCATTGAGATTATTTCTCCGGCCAATCTTCAGGATGTGGCGAACCTGCTGAATATCTCTTATGACCAATTACAGGACATCAATCCCGAACTGCTCCACGAATTTACTCCTTTTGATATGGATACATACACCATCCGTGTCCCAGAGCAGGTGGATCCGGCAGCACTCTCTGAATTAAAGCGTCTCCCCCCCACCAAACATTATTTTACCGGGTGGCATGAAGTGAAACGGGGCGATAGTCTCTATTCTATCGCGCGGAAATTTAATACCTCGGTCAATCAATTAAAACATGCCAATAAGTTACGTTCCAATGCCATCAAGCCGGGCAAACGACTGTTGATTCCCAGGAGCGGGTTAAAACCCAAAGGCTGACGTGATACAAAAAACCCTTATTGCATTTGGTCGTACTTTGAGGCCACACCAGTGGGCCAAGAATATCTTTGTTTTTGCGCCCGTGGTGTTCTCGTTGCGGTTTTTTAAATTTGAGTACCTCGGTCACAGTTTCCTGGCTTTTCTTCTTTTTAGTTTGGTCGCTGGTTCTATCTATGTTTTAAATGATTGTTTTGATCGGGAAATGGATCGTTTGCATCCCACGAAATGCAAGCGGCCTATTGCCTCCGGCGCATTGGGGGTAAAAACCGCCGCGATTATGGGAAGTATCCTCCTGGCACTTACTTTAGCTGCCATCTATGAAATGGATGTGGATTTTTTCCGTATTGCCCTGTTTTATGTTCTGATGAATGTCGTTTATTCCGTGTTTTTGAAAAAAGTGGTCATTCTGGATGTCATGATCATTGCCATTGGTTTTGTCTTGCGGGTTCAGATCGGAGGGGTGATAAACCAGATCGAATTATCCCCCTGGATCCTGATCATTACTTTTTTGCTGGCTATTTTTCTGGCTTTAATCAAGCGCAGGCAGGAACTGGTGAAGGTTAATGGTTTGGAAAACAACGGCAGTGCCAGTACTCAGGAGGGGGGACAAACGCGCCAGACCTTGAAACAATACAACCTCTCCCTGTTGGACCAGTTGATTTCCATTACCACCGCCACTACCCTGATCTCTTATATCGTGTATGTCGTCAACCCTGACATCTTGCATAAGTTTCATACGACCAAGCTCTATTTGACCGTTCCCTTTGTGATTTTTGGTATTTTCCGTTATTTGTATTTAACCTATGTCAAAGGAGAGGGTGAGAATCCGGCGGAAGTACTTTTTTCTGATCTCTCTTTTACCGTGAACGGCATCCTCTGGGTAGTGGTTTTTATTATTGTCATCCTGTATGTAAACTAGGCTTGCACATCGGATTGAAAATAGGGGGGGATCGGAATCATTGGGAGCGACAGCGGTGAAAGAGAATGAGTTGGAGTTGTTGCGGCGTTTGTACCGGGGTATTTTTTCCGAGGATGAGCTGGTAGACTTATTTCAGCAGAATCGCGACAAGTACCGGGTATTGCTGCATCTGGTTCAACAGCCCAAGTTCCCAGAGCGGCTTTCATTGGGTATTATTCCCAAGTTGTACCCCATGGACTTGATCCGGGTCGTTAAAAACAAGCGCACCAATCCCTTTGTGCGCAAGCGGACAGAACAGGAATTTGCCAATAAATACCCCCGCTTCCCGCTGGGAGAGAAGCTTTCGTACATGAAAATCATTCCAGCCTCCATGTTGGATTATTTTATCGAGGAGAAGGACAGCCGCGTCTTGGAAGTGATACTGAACAACCCCTATTGCACTGCCGATGCCGTGCTCAAGATGATCAACCGATATACCCCGCGTTATTCGCTGTACAATGCTCTTTTTACCACCGAATGGTATAAACGCCCGCAAGTGGCCGAGGCAATCGCACACGACGACCAAGCACCTATCCGAATTTTAACCACGATTATTCCCTATTTAAATATCAGGCAGTTGGAAAAACTCTATGGCCATCCCGATACCCACCAGAATGTAAAAAATAGCATCATCACGTATCTACAACAACGGAACCGCAAACAAGAACGGGGACAAGAACCGCAACAGAACGAAGGATCAGAATAAATTAACCACCTATTACACTTTCCTGAATAGACATTTATTTGAGAAAAATAAAAAAAGAAATTGACAAATTTTTCTTTTTACGCTATTACTATTATGCACTAGAAATTATGCAGTGAAAATTCACGGCGCATCCACTCCAAGATTTACTGGTCCAGAATTTACTGGTCCAAGATTTACTGGGCGTGGGGTGGCTTAATATAAATGTGTAGGAGGTGAAAATAATATGGGACAAAGAGTGTCTCCCCACAAGGTTTGGAAAAAATCCGGTCGTGTGCTCACCTATGAACTGGAAGAGAATGTGATCCAAGAGATCAAACAACACAGCCACTGGAGCGAGGAAGCCATCCACGACAAGTTGTTTGAGAGTGAATCATTGATCCGTATACCTGGAGCGCGTTATCATATTTACAAGGAGAATCTCGTGTAGGAGTGGGGTCCTGTGCTCCTCTCTTACGTATTACATATTACCTTCGCCACAAAATGAACAAGGGATAAAAAAAAAGGAGCCCGAACAATCGGGCTCCTTTTTTTATTGCTTATATTTTTCAGTTAAATCTTTTTTTTTTAAATCGTTACGTTTATCTCTTCTCTGATTGTTCTTGGTTCGCTTTTTTTTCGATATTGACCGAGGGTACATTCGGACGATCTGAAGGTGTTGAATTAGTGTTATTCATATTATTGTAACCGTCCCTGTAATGATTGGTATCGTTGGCGTTCCCATAGAATGAATGTAATGAGCTGCGTGTACTGGGCGTGATGGTCAAGGAATTAATGTTCAGGCTGGGGCAGACCATGGCATTAAGGTTACTGTTGTAATGCACTTTATACCCTTCCTTGGCAGCCCATCTGATATCAGGATTAAAGTCTCGCATTCCTCTCATTGCTACCGCTTTCCTTTCTGCGGATTCCACTCTTTCTGCCTGCGTTTTAAGCGATCTTGAGATATGCGGGGTCGAGGATAGAACGGATGACCGGGTGGGGGGTTCACCGACCTGGGAGATAACTAATGGGGCTTGCAGCGGGTTTTTTGTTGCCTTCATGCTGTTGCCCGTGTCTGTTTTCAAATAGGGAGCCAGTTTTTCTCGATCCATCAATGGCGTGGGGCGGTTGGTTCCCAGTTTGCTTTGAATGGTGGTCACTGGCGTTCTGTTCATGCCTTTGATGATGGAGCGAATAGAATCGGGAACCCGTTTCATCTCGATCTTGGGGGCGTCTCTATGAAAGGTAGCCCGGTAATTTCTCCGCCACGAGTGCTCGCCACTTCTGCGGTATTCATAGTAGAGATCATAATTACCATAAATAGAGTTGATCCAATAATCCAGCGTGTTAAATTGGCAGAAAGAGTTCATGGAATCCACACCGGAAGAGAATGCATCGCCGGGAATCCATGTCCAGCCCCATTTCATCCAAACCCATGTACCCAGATGAGCCGGCGCCCAGCCCCAGGGTTCCTGCGGAACTAAGAACAACTCGTTGTTCATGCGCACAAAGTTGGCGTGGAAAAAGGGGCGTTTGGAAAAGGCAAAAACTTCATCGGCAGGTTTCCAAACATAACCGAACAAATCGTCATAGATCCATTCGCCATACAGGCTGGACCATTTTTCCGCCCAATAAATCACGCCCTTGGAGTAACGGGAGATTTGTTTGGGAACGACGCTGATGCCCTTGTGAAGTTCATTAAAATGGTTGTTCACATATTCGTTCCAGCCCAAAAATTCAATGTCCCGTTTTTCCTCGGTTTTACTGAATTGGTGGGTGGCGGAGATAGTGTAACCCTTCCCTGACCGTGCCGTTTCTGTTTTGAGAGATTTGAGATCCTCGCCGAACATGACGTGGCATTTCCCTTTGTCCGTATAAACAAAGGTTTCGCCATTGCCTCTCACCTGGATGGTGGCCGCGGTTCGTTGATTGAACTCAACAGCGGCATTGGGAGTGATTACCTGGAACATTTCCCGGTTATAAGATTGGATCATGGCATAAACCTGCCCGCTGGTCAGGTGCAGGGTGGTGATTTTTTTATTGCTGGTCAAGGTAGGAGCCATGATCGTGGTGACCCGGAGATGGGTTTTTTTATCTAATCTTAATACCGTGCCATTGTCGAATTGGATTTCGCAACGGCTATCTTCGCTTGTAACCACCATGTCTCCCGGGGCGACCGGCATGTTTACTTCAGCCTTTTGTTCCGTTTTATCCTGCCGGATGATAGTGGTCGCTTTATCGACAAAGGTGATGTGTCCGTAATTGGAATTGGGTGCGCTGGCGGAAAAAAGAGTGCCCATTCCTAAAGTAAACAGTAATACTACTATTGAAAGACTAAGTATCTGTCTTGTTTTCATTTTATTACCTCCAATTTAATTCTTCATTAATCGTGTTACCACAAATATTAGATAGCATTCTTTCTGCCAATGAGACAACGATATTATGTCTTAAAAATAGGACGTTTGCCGGGAAATTAGTACAATATTTATATATCTCCGGGAAGTTTATTATTTTTCCATTCTTTTTAAGATAGTTTCCATTTGGCTGATGGTTTCATCGAAGCGATTGAGGGCCAGTTGGATGGGGCGGGGGGTAGTGAGATTTACGCCCGCTCTGGCCAGTGCATCAAGGGGATAACGGGTGCCGCCACTTTGCAAAAATTCCAAGTACCGTTGCTGCGCTCCGGGCTGACCTTTCAAAACCATGTCTGCCAATGTGAGGGCGGCAGCAATACCAGTGCTGTACTGGTAAACATAAAAACCATAATAAAAATGATGGACTATACTCCATTCGGCTTCAATGTATTTATCGACCTGGGTCACCCCTTCTTGATGCCCGTAATACTGGCGGGTTAATTCCAGATAACGTTGGTTCAACCATTCCGCGGTCAGGGTTTGGCCCTGTTCCACCCGTTGGTGAATATCCAGTTCAAAATGGGCGAATAGGGATTGCCGGTAGAGGGTGCCGCGAATCTCATCCAGATGGTGGTCCAAGATATATAGTTTAAATAGATCATCCGTTTCGTTTTCACTCATATAATGAACCAGTAACGTCTCATTAAACGTGCTGGCCACCTCGGCGAGAAAAATGGGATAGCGGGCCACGGGAAAAGGTTGGGCTTTATTGGAAAACCAGGAATGAAGGGCATGACCAAATTCATGGGCCAATGTGGACACGTGGTTCAGTGTGCCATTGTAGTTCATCAGCACATAGGGATGCACATCGTAAACACTGCCGTTGGAGTACGCGCCGGAACGTTTGCCCCGATTGGCATAGATATCCATCCATCCGCTGTTTAAAGCATTTTCCAGCACCTCGCCATAGGTTTGACCCAGTGGTTTAAGGGATGCTTGCACGATACGTTTTGCTTCTTTTATAGTAAAGGTTTTTGAACCTGCCGGGATGGCCGAGGCATAGATATCGTCGTAAGACATTTGTTTTAGTCCCAGTAACCGGGCTTTAAATTTCATGTAGCGGTGCAAAGGTGCCAGGTTCTGCTCTACTGTTTCGATCAGGTTGTGGTAAACATCCACTTGGATATGCCGTGGGAAGAGGGACGCTTCCAGGCAACTGTTATAATGGCGTACCGAGGCATTAAAAAAATGGTTCTTCACTGCCCCATCCAGTAGTGCCGCGTGGGTATTTTGAAAGCGGGAGCGATGTTTCCAGAAGGAACGAATAACATTGGCCCGGTTTTTTCTATCCTTGGTCGCTCGGAAGAGGATGTAATTGGAAACAGTGAGCGCGATCCTCGTGCCGTCCTGTAGTTTTTTCGTGGGGGCTGGCATATCTACATCGTTGAGAATACCGGACGCTTTTTCCGGTGTTTCCGAGAAAAGATCCGTTTGCGCCAGGATGCTTTCTTTATCTGTCGTCAGGATATGGTCTTTCATGTGCAGGACATTTTCAAAATACATCCGGTAAACTTCCAGGTCTGGTTCTGCTTTAATATATTCGTTGATTTTTTCTTGTCCCAATTGAATGATATCTGGTTCTCTGAACGCCAATTTGGTTTCCAGGTTCACGCTGGCCGTGGTGATTTCCCCTTCCATTTCTTGCAGGTGGGAATCCCCCATGTTGGTATCCGAGGCCAGAGATGCATAGCCGCGTAGCTGGTTTTCCTTCTTCTGGGTTTGGGAAACATGCTGGAGCAACGCGACCATCTTTTGGGCCGAGGTGGTCCACTCTTTGGCCAATGGCTCGACCTGTTGTATCATTTGGAAATAACATTTTTTATCTTCAGTCCAGGCCGTCTCATCCCGGTATATATCTGTCAATTTCCAGGTAACGTCTGTCGGTACATGGCGTCTTTCCAGCCCGGAGAAATCCGGGATAATTTTATTAATTGCTTCAGCTTTCATCGTTTCCCTCATTCTTTTTTACGGTGCCAACTTACCGTCACCTGCCGAGTTGTGTGAGGCGGTAAGTCGGTCACCGTTTTATGCTTTTTTTGGTTTTATTTTTTTGGCACGCCAAAATTGGTTTAGAGGTGAATCCGGGTGCCTTCTTTTTCTTCCAGAGCGGCGGCGATACCATCCGTGTTAGTAATAATGGAAGTGCCCGTGGTATTTTCCGCGAAGTGGATAGCCGCCTCTATTTTAGGACCCATCGAACCGGCGGGAAACTGACCGTCCGCCATATGTTTTTTGACCTCAGCTACAGAGATGGCGTAGAGTGGTTGTTGTTGGGGGGTGCCGTAGTTAATCGAGGCGTGGGGCACGTTGGTCAGGAGGATGAAGTGGGACGCATTAATTTCGCGGGCGATGAGAAATGCTGTGCGGTCTTTATCAATGACACTGTCTACCAATTCAAATGTATTCGTTTTGGGGTTGCGTACTACCGGGATACCGCCGCCGCCGCCCGCGATGATCACGTCTGCGGTTTTAAATGTTTCCGCGATGCTGCTGGAGGAGAATACTTTAATTGGAATAGGGGAGGGCACCACGCGGCGGTAACCGCGACCCGAATCTTCGATAATCGTCCAGTTGGGGAATTGGATTTTCATCGCGTCCGCTTCTTCTTTCGTCATAAAGGGGCCGATCGGTTTGGTTGGTTTTTGAAAAGCCGGGTCATCGCCTTTGACTTCTACTTGGCTGACCAGGGTCAGGACATTAATATCTGGTTTTTCCTTGTTAATCGTGTTGATGATTGCCAATTCCAGTAGCGTGCCGATTTCTGCTTGGGTTAGCGCGTTGCACAAGGCCAGGCTTACTGGTGGGATGTTTTCTTTGGCGCCGGCCAGGGAACGTAAGTAGGTCATGCCAACTTGGGGACCATTGCCATGGACCACTACCACCTTAAAATTTTTGTTTACCAGCACTCTTATTAGTTCAGCCGCATTAAATGCGCGTTGCATTTGTTCTTCCGTGGTGCTTCTGCCATCGGACAGAAAGTTACCGCCGATAGCGACTACTGCTGTTTGTTTAGTTTGCATAATCAATCTCCTTTTTTTAAGTCCATTTGTTTATTTCTAGTTCAACTGAATTTCATTCACAAAATCAGAGGTATATCCTCATGGTTCATTCATTTGTGAAAAAAATATAATTATATCAATAAAAAGCGCAAGAGGCAATAGGCTAAATTTTGGTGGGATTGATCTTGTAGAAAAAGACTGGCCCACGAATTTCACGAATTAACGCGAATTAAAGGACGATATCGTTTTTTTGCTTGAGCACCCGTATTTTTTTCGTCGTACAGATGGCATTTTCGTTGCACTTGCGGCCTCTTCGTCATGATGGTGACAATTTCGTGGTATAGCAGGCAAATTCGTCACGGCGGGTGCAACTTCATGGAGCTGAAGGCATCTTCGTGGAAAGAAAGGCGTCTTCGTGGAAATGGAGGCATCTTCGTGGAGATGAAGGCATCTTCGTGGAGATGAAGGCATCTTCGTGGAGATGAAGGCATCTTCGTTACACAGGAAGCGGTTTCGTTAAACCTCATGCATCTTCGTTAAAAAGGAAGGGATTTCGTGGGAATGAAGACATATTCGCTACTCAGCAGAACATTTCGTAGTAATGGAGAATGTTTCACTATAACGGAGCACCTTTCGCTTAAGCGGAAAATATTTCGCTATAGCGAAAGTATATCCGTCTATCCGTTTTACAATCAGTGTTCCGGGCGTAAAGGAAAAAAATCACCACAGATTACAAGGATTAAAATGATTAGACAGATTAAAAAAGGAGTTAAGAAAAAGACTGGCCCACGAATTTCACGAATTAACGCGAATTAAAGGATGACAGAGTTCTTTTTTCCTGTAAATTCGTGATCATTCGTGAAATCCGTGGGGAGTCTTTTTTCTTTCATATCTCTTTAATCTGTGCCAATCATTTTAATCTGTGTAATCTGTGGTCTTCTTTTACATCTCTGAATGATGGACCAACAGGTTCCCGCTGAAGATGAGTATCAGTTTCTTCAAGGTGGTTTGGCCAATGGCTTTTTTGAACTTTTCGTCTTGGCAGTAGTGGTTTAATTGGTTTTCTGCTTCCAGACGCAGGGTTTCTAACTGGATAGGGCCGTTTTCTTTTTCGTAGTCTGTCGGTTTAATGTATTTAAGTTCGATGATATAGGCGAATTTGATGCCAGGGTTGTTGGCCAGAACCGGTTCTAAAACGAGATCGGCGAAACCTTGATTTAACTCTTTCTCCGAATAAACACAATAGAAGGTACTGAGTCCCAGATACACATTCCAGAAGACTTGGCGCGCTTTTTCACCTGCCATTAAATCGCGAATACGCAGGGATTCTTTCATGCGGTCGGCGATATATAATATCGGTTCCTGCCAATTACCCCGGTACGCCATGCCTTTTACTAACTCGTTGTATTTATCCATATTTATAGATAACACACCCGTTTCATCATAGGTTTTACTGATGTAATCATAGTAGAGCTGTTTGACCGATTCATTGGGAATCGTCAGTATGGGGGTATTTTCATCATCAATGCCCTGTATGGTTAACAAGCCAAAATAGTATAACAGAGAGATAAAGTTGGAAGGAAGAGTCAGTTCATCAATGGGAAAACTGTCTTTGATATTTGAATGCACCGTGCTGGTTTCCATGATCTGCTGGAGCTTTGAAAAGTTCCCATTAGTTTCCAGTGCCCCTTCTTTGTCGATAATGATCAGTTGGCGCAGTTTGTTATAGTCAATGCGGGTATTGCTGTCCACCAGATTCATGGGAATCTGGGAGTCTACCATATATTCTTTCAAGAAGTACAGTACATGGGACGTGTTAAACATATCACTGGTAGCAAAGTGCGAAAACCGGTAATGATTATACCAGCGACCCAAAATTTCCATAAGTTCAGGGGTAGAGTGCCGAAACGTTTTCGTTTGCTGGTAGTATTCGATCATGGTTTCCACTTCTTTTACCGTGAATCCCATAATTTCGTTTATATCTGAATGAAGCGAGATATTGGTGGCGATATTAAAACCGGAAGTGACATCATCCAAGGTAATAGGAGAGACACCAGTCATAAATACTCGGGAAATAGGGGCACCCAGATCGGAAGTTCCGCCTTTTATTACATTAAAAAAGGAACGGAGAAAACCCTCTCCACGGGTAATATCCAGATAATTCTGCGTACCGGAACTGGACAAGATGGAGTTGGCGAAATTATCGTATTCATCAATGATCACATACAGTGAATATTGTTTTCTTTTGCAATAATTCAAAAATGTCACCATCACTTCTGAGGCCGTGTTTCTCGCATACAGTGCTTTTTGGGCGGTTTCAGGCTGTACTTCCAGCAATGTCCTGTATTTGAAAATAAAGTCAACAGTAGTTTCTTTGACGTAATTGAGGAATGCCTCCTTCACTGAGATATTTTCACAGTTGACCATTGAAAAATTCAACTTGAAAATCATGTAACTATTTCTTTCAGGGGTAGGGTCGTCGTGTATGGCGGTGCCTGTGAATAACGTATCGAATTCATCTTTTTGCAAGATATCGTAATAGGCTTCCAATGTCGAGAGAAAAAGCGATTTGCCAAAACGCCGGGGCCGAATTAAGAAGAGAAAAAAACCCTTTTCCTCAATATCACGGATATAACGAGTCTTATCCACTAGGTAAAGGTTTCGTTGACTAAATTCGGAAAAATCGGATTTCCCATAAGGGATTTGTTTTATCGGTTTCTTAATATTCATTTCTGTACTCATGCTTCAATCTTAAACCAAAAGCAGCGTGATGTCAATACACGTATCACGGCAAAAAGAAGCGGTTTTGTTTGTCCACAGATTACACGGATTAAAATGATTAGACAGATTAAAAAAGGAGTTAAGAAAAAGACTGGCCCACGAATTTCACGAATTAACGCGAATTAAAGGACGATAGCGTTCTTTTTTCCCGGAAATTCGTGATCATTCGTGAAATTGGTGGGGAATTTTTTTTCTTTTATTTTAGATGTGGTGGCGTATTCTGTTGGTTTTGGGCCGGGGATTGCTTGACATGCTCGGGGTCACCACTCTTATCTATGTCAGAATTCATTAAATTGGTTTATCCAAGTGTATTTTTTAAAAATTTGTGCTATAATTCCTTTAGAGGTGCAGTATGAACAGTAGCGAAATTTTGGTGGATATACATGCCTTGGAAGAAGAACTACTTGAATTGGAAAGAAAATATGGTATTCGTTCCGAGGTCTTTTATAGTGCTTATATGAATGGTGAAGAACCTGAAGACGATAGTCTGACCCTGGATTTTGGCGAATGGGCCAGTATTTATCGTACTTGGCTCACCCGTCAAGGACAGTACCGGAACCAAATACAACGTGAACAGCAACAGAACAGAAACCTTTTCCAGTTAATACGGAAAGCAGTATGAATAACCCATTAAAAACCCTTCAGGATTATGAACTTTATTTGTATACATTGGCAGAGACGTTTCCTTCTATACTACGTTCTACCATGGTCCTGATTCGGCGTGGTCTTACCTTGGCAAAATCAGCAGGAGAAATTCATTTTGCAAAAGGATTCCGTCTGGTGGTACGGGAACGTTTACTCTTTGACCGACAACCGGGTATTATTGATTGGTATGGCTATGAAATTTGGAAAGGAGAGACGAAATTGGCATGGTATGATCCACAACCTCATGAAAACGATGTGAAACTAGAAATATCTCACCCGCACCACAAGCATGTTCTTCCCAACATCAACCACAATCGCATTCCTGCACCAAAGATGAGTTTCACCCAACCGAATCTATCCCTAATAATTCGCGAAATTGAGGAGTTGATCGAAAAGGATTCTACAAACTGATCTATAATTTGGGGAATATAAGCAAAGAATAAAGTTGAAATTCTCAGATGAACAAAATTGATAAGATACCCAATATTCGCCTCTGGGAAATCTTGTTAGAAAAATTTAAAAGACAAAGAAGACCACAGATTACACGGATTAAAATGATTAGACAGATTAAAAAAGGAGTTGAGAAAAAGACTGGCCCACGAATTTCACGAATTAACGCGAATTAAAGGATGATAGCGTTCTTTTTTCCTGTAAATTCGTGATCATTCGTGAAATCCGTGGGGAGTTTTTTTTCTTTCAAATCTCTTTAATCTGTGCCAATCATTTTAATCTGTGTAATCTGTGGTCTTCTTTTACATCTCTGAATGATGGACCAACAGGTTCCCGCTGAAGATGAGTATCAGTTTCTTCAAGGTGGTTTGGCCAATGGCTTTTTTGAACTTTTCGTCTTGGCAGTAGTGGTTTAATTGGTTTTCTGCTTCCAGACGCAGGGTTTCTAACTGGATAGGGCCGTTTTCTTTTTCGTAGTCTGTCGGTTTAATGTATTTAAGTTCGATGATATAGGCGAATTTGATGCCAGGGTTGTTGGCCAGAACCGGTTCTAAAACGAGATCGGCGAAACCTTGATTTAACTCTTTCTCCGAATAAACACAATAGAAGGTACTGAGTCCCAGATACACATTCCAGAAGACTTGGCGCGCTTTTTCACCTGCCATTAAATCGCGAATACGCAGGGATTCTTTCATGCGGTCGGCGATATATAATATCGGTTCCTGCCAATTACCCCGGTACGCCATGCCTTTTACTAACTCGTTGTATTTATCCATATTTATAGATAACACACCCGTTTCATCATAGGTTTTACTGATGTAATCATAGTAGAGCTGTTTGACCGATTCATTGGGAATCGTCAGTATGGGGGTATTTTCATCATCAATGCCCTGTATGGTTAACAAGCCAAAATAGTATAACAGAGAGATAAAGTTGGAAGGAAGAGTCAGTTCATCAATGGGAAAACTGTCTTTGATATTTGAATGCACCGTGCTGGTTTCCATGATCTGCTGGAGCTTTGAAAAGTTCCCATTAGTTTCCAGTGCCCCTTCTTTGTCGATAATGATCAGTTGGCGCAGTTTGTTATAGTCAATGCGGGCATTACTGTCCACTATATTGGCGGGAATTTGGGAGTCTTTCATATATTCCTGGAGGAAATACAGAACATGGAGGGTACTAAATACCTCGCGTTTAGCACGAAGGGAAAACCGGTAATGATTGTACCAGCGACTCATGATAGACATCAGTTCCGGGGTAGAATGATGAATTCTCCCCGTTTGCTGGTAGTATTCGATCATGGTTTTCACTTCGGTTGCGGTGAACCCCAAAATCTCATTGATATTGGTATCCAGCGAGATATTGGTGGCTATATTAAAACCGGAAGTCACGTCATCCAAGGTAATAGGAGAGACCCCAGTCATAAATAATCGGGAAATAGGGGCATCCAAATCTGAAGTGCCACCCTTAAGCACACTAAAAAAGGAACGAAGAAAACCCTCTCCACGGGTAATATCCAGATAGTTCTGCGTACCGGAACTGGACAAGATGGTGTTGGCGAAATTATCGTATTCATCAATGATCACATATAATTTTTCTTCCCGATCACCGCAATGGGCTAATAATGTATTCATCACATCCGAGGCATTTTTTTTTGCTTCAAGACTGTTAGTCACTTGTTTGATATCAATATCCAGATATTTTTCATACTTTTTGATAAACGCACCGGCCATTTGCTTGATATGATTGCAGAAGGATTCTTCTAATGTGGCGCTACATGGATATATTTTTGAAAAATTCAGCTTGAAAATCATGTAACTATTTTTTTCGGGGGTAGGGTCGTCGTGTATGGCGGTGCCTGTGAATAACGTATCGAATCTGTCTTTTTGCAAGATATCGTAATAGGCTTCCAATGTCGAGAGAAAAAGCGATTTGCCAAAACGCCGGGGCCGAATTAAGAAGAGAAAAAAACCCTTTTCCTCAATATCACGGATATAACGAGTCTTATCCACTAGGTAAAGGTTTCGTTGACTAAATTCGGAAAAATCGGATTTCCCATAAGGGATTTGTTTTATCGGTTTCTTAATATTCATTTCTGTACTCATGCTTCAATCTTAAACCAAAAGCAGCGTGATGTCAATACACGTATCACGGCAAAAAGAAGCGGTTTTGTTTGTCCACAGATTACACGGATTAAAATGATTAGACAGATTAAAAAAGGAGTTAAGAAAAAGACTGGCCCACGAATTTCACGAATTAACGCGAATTATTTATTTTTCATAGCGGGAGAGAACAGAAAATAATTCGGCTTGCTTGAGGGGTTTGGAAATAAAATCATTCATCCCCGCCTCAAGGCATAACTTCCTGTCTTTTTCAAAAGCGCTGGCTGTCATGGCAATCACGGGTAGCGCAACAAATCCTGCACTACGTATGGCCCGCGTGGCATCAAGACCATTCATCTCGGGCATCTGGATATCCATCAATACCAGATCATAACCGTGCGCTTTCACCATCTCCACTGCTACCACACCATTATTGGCAATATCCAAGCTATGCCCGGATTTTTTTATTATAGTGGAAATGAATTTCTGATTGATCTTGTTGTCCTCTGCCAATAAGATGTTTAAAAGCTTTCGCGTCTCACCCTGTTCTGGAGGAACCATCTGCTTTATTTTTTCCTCTTCCTCCGGCACAGAAATTTCTAACCGGACCTCTGTATCCATACGTAAGGATAAGATAATAAAAAAAACGGAGCCCTTCCCAACCTCGCTCTGCACGACAATCGAACCATCCATCAAGCCGACTAACTGCCGCGTAATATATAACCCCAATCCTGTGCCACCGTACTTCCGGGTATTGGATGAATCAACCTGCGTGAACTTGTTAAAAATATTTTCCAGGTAATCCGGTTCAATGCCTATGCCAGTATCCTCGATCTCGATAAAAAACTTCCCCATATCACCGACTACCTCTCCCTGTTTGACGCGTATTTCAATTTTTCCCTGGGTAGTGAATTTTAATGCATTGCCTACCAGATTAAAAATAATCTGGCGGACGCGGATATCATCACCAATCACACGATACACGGGTCCAGGTTGAAAAACAATATTGAACTGCAACCCTTTTTTATGTGCCTGGGGCGAAAAAATACGCTGAATACTATCCATGGCTTTTTTTAAACTAAAAGGCGCGGCAGCCAGGGTGAACTCACCGGCTTCAATCTTGGATATATCCAAAATATCATTGATGATGACCAATAATGTCTCGCCACTGACCTTGATGGTTTCGGTATAATCCTGCTGCTCATGGGTGAGGGGCGTGGTCATCAATATCTCGGTCATCCCAATGACCCCGGTCAAGGGAGTACGTATCTCATGGCTCATATTAGCCAGGAATTCACTTTTACTCTTATTGGCCTCATCCGCAAGGCGGGCCGTTTCCCTGAGTTTATCCTGCGTTTGTTTTAATTCTGTTTCCGCCCGTTCCCGTTCCCCGATTTCCGCCCGGAGTTTCTGGTTCGATTCTTCAAGACTGGCCGTGCGGTCGGCTACTTTTTGCTCCAACAGCGACTGCGACTCCACGATTTTTTCCGCCATCGCATTCATAGCCCGGGCCAGGCCACCGATTTCGTCTTTTTGCTGGATATCCAGTTGCCGCGAGAGGTCGCCTTGAGCCATCGCTCCTGCCAAAGCCGCTGCTTTTTGCAAAGGCCGGGTAACCGCCCGAAAAATGATCACGGAAACGAGGATCAATGAGACAGAGACCACGATTAAAAAAACAACCAGATTCCAAATCCGCTGGTTCCTGGTGGCATTGCCCACGGCTACCAGTTGGCTTTTTAAGTTATTGGAATAGGTCGCGGTGAGGGCGGTTAATTGTGCCCGGAGTGAATCAATGCGAGAGATCATGGCCATTGCTTTTTGCGTGAGGGCTTCATCATCCATCTGCGAAATCATGCTGGGATAAAATGAGCTGGCTTCCATAGTGAATTGGTTCAACTCGTTCAACAAGAGGCGGATGCGTTGTTTTTCCTTTTTTTCAGTGATGAATAAATCGTGCAGGCTTTGTAGCGATTTTTGCGCTTGCATACCGATGATTTTGGCATTGTCAAGGATTTCTTGTTCACCGAACACGACCGCGTCCTTGTATAGTTTTACCTGCTCGTTAAATTCACTCAAGGCAGCTTTGCTGAGCAGAGTGGCGGGGAAAACGGATTCGGAAACATGTTTGAGTCGCGCCTCGGTGTTAATACCCAGAATAAACCCGAAGATCATGGAGGCTAAATAGCCACATATCATGATGCTGAGGCTTAACCATACTTTTCTGGAGATGCTGAAGGGGTATTTCTTGGATTTACGGCTGGGTTTCATGGTGGATCTTAAAAGCTAAAGGTCATTTTCGCGGCCAACAGATACCATTTTTTTTGCAGGGTAAGTTCCCCCGCATCATTGAGGTTATCTTGCACAAAACATAGCGCGGTGCCATTGATCATGTGGCCCTCGATTTTGAATGTCCACTGGGGATTGGGATCGAAGCGTAGCGCGAGACAAGCGTCTTTTTGATAGGCGGAGAAGGGCGGGTTATAGGGCGTGCGGGTGCCGTCGCGATCGTCGCGGTCTTTATAGAATTCCGTGTAATATATCCCCGTCTCCAACAGGTCACTAAAGCGATAGGTGGCGCTTCCATAAAAACCAGCGAATTTGAATTCCCGGCTCACTGTTTTTTGGTCTGGTAAGCGCGTGGTTTGCGCGAAATTTTGCATGGCGTATTCGGCAGCCAGTACCAAATTTTTCCAGGTATATTCAATGGAAAAGATCGTCTTGTTTAAATTTGGAATCTCCGAGTTCATGGGCGTTCCAGCGGGGGCGATCACTATTTTATAAGGCGGAAACGGGACAGGCACTGTAAAATCCTTGGTGGTCATGGACTGTAGTTTTAACTTGATGTCTACCCGTGAGGCGGAAAGTTTCAAACCTTCGATAGGAGTTTCCCAGGTGATAGCACAGCAGAAAGTTCGTTTGACATCCACTTTTTCCACTTCAAAATAACCCGGACCTTCCATGCCTTTGGCTGTGCTGCTATCGTTGTCGATGTTCATGGTGCCGTACATGGCCTCATAGGAGAGGCTGCCCAGGTGGGGGATACGAGTCACGCCGTAACCACCAATGCCTTTCATGGCGTTGAGGCTGTCGCGAAAAGTCTCCGTGTAATTGCCCTGGGGAAGGAAGATAAACGTGCGTAGCATATCCACGTCTATGGTTTTATTGTATATGCCTGTGGGCATTTTTATCTTACCCAGACGCATGCCAAGCCAATCGCGCCAGCGATAATCGGCATAGGCCCAGTCAATTAACACTTTATCGTTCCCAATGTCACCCAGGTCGCGGGCAATGAGTTGTAAACCGATACGTAGATTGTCTGTAGGTTCGGTAGCGAAGTTGATCCCCAGCTCGTTAAATTGGAATGTGCCATTTTTCGTATCGGCCAGGAAATTGTTGTGGTTGCTGATCATAAAACCCTGGGAGATATAACCATGGATATTAAAATCCATTTTTTGTGCGGGCAATACACCGGGGAAAAGCAACATACTGATCAGGGTGAATAGAGTAACCAGACTATTTATCGAAAAAAATACGTGTGCTTGTTTCATGGGTGGTCTCCTCTGCCTTGTTTATCCGAGATAGGGATTATTTTGACTTGTTTTTCCGTAGTGGAAGAGATATAGCCTACAGCGCCCTTGGTTTCGGCAACAAAAGCGATGAGGCTCTCTTCGGTTTTAAAGGTTTTGGGGATCATACCTTCACCGGAAAAGACTTTTTGACGCCAATAGTTTCTGAATTGCGCCGGAGTCTTTTTAATGAAGTGTTGTACAAACTCCCGGTGGGTTTGGGAGTCTTCCAAGATAGCGATAATGATTTTCCCATCGTTGTCCCACTGGGATTTTTTGCCCGTGAAGATATCTTGGATATCTTTTTTGTTGAGTATAGAGAGTGGGTTGGTCGGGTTGGTGATAATTTGGATTTCAGGGAAAACCAATTGCCCCATGTATAATAAAAGGGTGAGTAGCCACATTGCATTGATCTTCATGACGGCACCTCCGTATTGGGTTTATCTACCCAAGTTAAATTGTTTCAGCTTATTCTTATCTTAACAGAATAATTGTAAAGAAAATTATTTTTTAATACAAGGAAAATATACCAGAAAATAAGATTTTTATCCAAGAGACTCGTCCACTGTATGCATTAGTAATTATGAAAATAATGAGATTAATGGGATTGTGTCCTGGGAACGCCTGCGGTCCCAAGGATTCTTTGCCAGAATCCAATAAATTGGTTTGATGCCAATTTCATTATAGTGACAGCCCCCCTTTTGATTAATGGCATGCGAAAATATTTTTTTACTTGTAAAAATAATTTTTTTTTTGTATAGATATAAGAGTACAATAAAAAAAACCTTTTATTGACAAGTTGAAACAGACTGATAACTGAAAATAGGACAAAGAATGCTGCAAATGGATGCATTAATCTACGAAATGGTGTCGCTGAATTCCTGGCAGTCGGGCGCGAGCCATGTTGATAAGTTTGGGCCTCACCTGCCTGTATTTGTTCTGCGCCACGTGGGCACGAAAAAAAGATATCATACCAGGGGTTGTTGGGGTTGAGGAGGCAAAATAGATGACTACCAATGAATATGCGGAAGTATATAAAGAAGAAACCTATGAGATTCTGGAAGACCTAGAAAAAGCCCTGCTGGAACTGGAATCCTCCCCGGACGATGCAGACCTGGTATCCAAAATTTTCAGGGCTATTCATACTATTAAAGGGTCGGGTGCCATGTTTGGTTTTGAGATGTTGTCTACCTTTGCCCACGAGGTGGAAAATGCCTATGAACTGGTGCGCCAAGGCACGTTGATGGTCAGTAAAAAATTGATTGATCTGACACTACTGGCCATGGATTTTATTAAATACGCTCTGGAAATGCAAAATGATAAGATCGGCGAAGCGGAAAACGTAAAAAAACAGACAATTATTACGGGCTTGCAGGACATTATTGCCAATGCTGGCACTACAGAACCGATTAATAAACTGAATAAGAAACCGTATATTATACAAGAACCAACTGCCATTGAAAAACCCATCGTGAACCGCAACCCTGAACCAGTGGCAATCCACGAGGAAATCCGGGTGGAACCTCCGGTGGAAAAAATACTCAAAGAAGACAAACCGGATGGCCCGGAAACAACCTATCGCATCCGTTTTATTCCGTCCCCCTCTATTCAAGAGAGCGGTACGAATATTATCCAGTTGCTAAAAGAGCTAAAAACACTGGGTACTTACAGTGCGGTGGCCCATCTGGCCAACATTCCCCTGCTGGAAGAGATCGAACCCACCCGCTGTTATGTCAGTTGGGATATTATCCTCACCACCAGTCGCCCCAAGAATGCCATCCTGGATGTTTTTATATTCGTGGAAGAAGATTCACAAATCAAGGTAGATGTGATTGATAGTGCAGACAGCGTTGATTTTCCCGATTATAAAAAAGTGGGCAATATCCTGGTGGAGAAGGGCGACTTAAGCGAGGAAAAGATCGAAGCCATTGTGGGCCATAAAAAACGCCTGGGTGAATTGCTCGTGGAAGAAGGGATAGTCGACCCGGAGGAAGTGGAGTCGGCCCTGGTAGAACAACAACATGTGCGGGACATCAGGAAGAAACGCCAGGATTCCGAGGTGGCTTCCTCCCTGCGGGTATCCTCCGAGAAGATGGACCAACTGGTCAATCTGGTGGGCGAATTAGTGACCTTGCAAGCCCGCTTATCCCAGCTCAGCCTGATCAGAAATGATTCGCAACTGATCAGTATCTCGGAGGAAGTGGAACGAATTACCTGGGAATTGCGGGACAACAGCATGGATATGCGCATGTTGCCTATTGGCAGTACTTTCAGCCGCTTTAAACGGTTGGTGCGCGACCTCTCTAATAACCTGGGTAAAGTGGTAGAACTAACTGCCGATGGCGGCGATACAGAACTGGACAAAACCGTGATTGAACGACTGAACGATCCACTGGTACATATCATCCGCAACTGCATTGATCATGGCATTGAAAAACCAGCCCAACGGGAAGCCAAGGGAAAAATCAGAACGGGAACAATCCATTTGAATGCCTTTCATTCTGGTTCCAATGTGGTGATCGAGGTGCAGGACGATGGGGCCGGCTTGGACGTGAAAGCGATAAGAAAAAAAGCCATTGAACGGGGGTTATTAATGCCTGATCAGGAGTTGACTGATCGCGATCTTTTTGCCATTATTTTTGAACCTGGGTTTTCTACTGCTAAAGAGGTCAGCGATGTATCCGGGCGCGGTGTGGGTATGGATGTAGTCAAACGGAATATCGAAGCGCTACGAGGCAGTATTGATATTGAAAGTGAAACGGGTCATGGTACTACTATCACCTTGAATATCCCGCTCACCCTGGCCATTATTGATGGATTACTCGTTCAGATTGGCCAGGAATTTTTTGTTTTCCCCCTTTCCGTGGTGGAGAGTTGTATCGAAATCGAGCATGCCCAGATTGTTGGCGCTAATGGGCAAAATTATGTCAATGTGCGCGGTGATCTTGTTCCGTATATTTATCTGCGCGAGCAATTTGATATTCGGGACAACTGTCCCGTCATCGAGCAGATTGTGATTGCCACTATAAAGAGTCAGCGCGTCGGGTTTGTGGTGGACCATGTTGTGGGCGGACATCAAACCGTGATTAAATCCTTGGGGACAGTGTATCGCCACATAGACGGTCTCTCTGGGGCCACTATCCTGGGCGATGGCACTATTGCCCTGATTCTGGATGTCCCCAAATTGATTATGGCCGCTGGTTTAGTCAAGAAGAAGCAACGCGCCTTCCAGAAAAAAAACGAGGATAAATTCTATGAGAACTAACCCTGAATCCATCATTATCTTCCCTATCACTTCCATTATTCCCCAGGTTTTTAGAGTTTTTGATGGTGAATTCAAGATGTGTGATAGTAGAATAATATTATAATATAGGCTATAAATAAAGGCTATAAACTAAGGATATGAATAAAGGATATGAATAAAGGATATGAATGAATGATCTATTTAATAAGTTTATAAAGGAGATAAAAACATGGCATCAATAACTCAGACCGGCGAAGGCCAGTATTTGACGTTTAGATTGGGTGATGAAGTGTATGCTCTTGAAATAACCCGGGTCCGGGAAGTATTGGATTATACCCGGGTGACCAAGGTACCCAAAACACCTGATTTCATGAAAGGGGTGATTAATCTAAGAGGCGGTGTGGTGCCCGTGGTGGACTTGCGTTTAAAGTTCGGCATGACAGAAACGGTGCAAACAGTAGATACCTGTATTATTATCGTGGAAGTCCGGGTGGATGATGAACAAACACTGCTGGGCGCATTGGCCGACCAAGTGCAGGAAGTGTTGGAACTGGATCCCAACCAGATTCAACCCCCCCCGAAAATAGGCACCCGCTTGGATACCGAGTTTATCCGGGGCATGGGCAAACAGAATGACAATTTTATTATTATTCTGGACATTGAAAAAGTATTCTCCATCCGTGAACTCGTGATGGTGCAACACGTGTCCAGTAGTACAGCTAACACGGCACAAGAAGCCGAATAATCAAAGGAGACACACATGGGCATTAAAAAAATTAATTTTATGGGCATCGCGATTCTATTGTTTCTGGTGGCATCCACGGCCCAGATATACAGTCGTTCCCTTACCGGACAGCTTGACCTTGTTTCCAGTTTCATTTTCAGGGGAATGGACCTCAACCCCGATCATAAACCTGTAGTACAACCCCAGTTGACTTATGTCTTTGGTGCTAGCGGTTTTTCCGCTAACATTTTTACCAGTTTCTCTTTTGAACATAAAGAGTTAAACGAGATTGATTTGACACTGGCTTATGATTACAAGGTTTCCGAGGGTTTGGCTTTATCCTGTGGCGTAATCCATTATGGTTGGTATATGAATGATGGGTTCACCTTCAAAGATAACACTACCTTTGAAGTGTATGCCGGGGTGGCATTACCCAACGTTCCGTTAAGTCCCAAAATCACTCTGTACTATGACTTTAATATGGGTGATGGCTTGTACGCCGAGTTATCCCTGCTCCATTCTATAAAAGTAAATGAAACCCTCAATGCCGATTTTTCCGCAACTCTCGGTTATAATGCGGGTCAATGGTTGCCAGAAAATGCCGATACCGGTTTGAGTGATCTTACCTTTGGCGTGGCTTTCCCCTTTAAAGTTGGCAAGGTCACGTTGGTTCCCTATGCCAATTATACCTTTGTGTTTTTGGATGCCATCAGCACCAAGAATCATTTCTGGGCCGGTTTGTCCCTGATAATTTAAGAGTTATTTGAGTGTAATTTGAGATTAATTTGATATATAAAAAAAGCTGGAGGTAGGCAGATGTTTAGATTAAAAAATATAAAGATGAAGCCGAAGTTGATCGCGTTGTTTTTGTTGGTCAGTATTATTCCCTTGGTGGTGGTCGGCTGGATTGCGGTGAATATGGCATCAAAAGCGCTGGTTCGAAAATCCTTCGATCAATTGGAAGCGGTGCGCGAGATCAAGAAGTACCAGGTAGAAAAGTTTTTTGAGGAGCGGCGAAGCGATGCGTTGGTTTTTGCCCAGAGATCGTCAGTGGTGGAGGCTGTGACCGAATTGGAGCCATTGAGTAGAGAGGCCAATACCAACGGTTATCGAGGGAAAGATTTATTAAATTATGCCCCTTATAAAAAGGCATTTGATAAATACTATGACTCGGTTAAGTATTTTAAAGATAACTATGGGTATGATGATGTATTAATCATATCCCCCAACAGTGGCAGGGTAGTCTTGAGTGTGGCACGGGAAGATGATTTTGGCACGGAGTTGGCCAATGAGAATACCCATTTGGCCCTGGCGTGGCAGCAATTGACGCGTCTTAAAACCACCCAGATGACTGATCTGGCACCCTACGCGCCTTCTGCTGGTAAACCCGCCATGTTTATTCTGCAACCGGTGATGGTTGATGGCCAATATGTTGGCTCTATTGCCGTGCAGTTATCCGTGGCCGATTTTAGCGAGATCATACTGCTCGCTGCTGGCATGGGTAAGTCCGGTGGTGGCTACATGATCGGGCAGGATCACTATTTGCGTTCCAATTCCAATATGCTCCATACTCCCGGTACAGTGGAGAACGCCTTTAAAAATAATAAGAAGATGGAATCCATTAATATCACTAAAGCATTGTCCGGTGGGAGCGGCGAGGATATGGTCTCCTTTACCCTTGAAGGCAAAGTGGTCCCATTCCTCAGTTCATTTACTTTTGTCAAGGTCGATAGTAATATCACATGGGGTTTGATCACCGGGATCAGGGAGGACGAAATACTCGAACCAATGCATAATCTCATCAATTCGATTCTCCTGATAGGCGTGATCATCATCATCGCCATTGTGGGTATTTCTTTGTTACTGGCCATCAGTTTAGCCACTCCTATTCTCCGTGGCGTCACTTTTGCCAAACAATTATCCCAGGGTGATTTAACCGCTAACTTGGATGTCGACCAAAAAGATGAGATCGGTCAATTGGGTGAAGCTTTAAAAGAGATGGTCCAACGGTTGCAAGGTATTGTCGGCGAAGTCATGACTGCTGCCGATAATGTCGCCAGTGGTAGCGAGGAGTTGAGTGCGACCGCCCAGGAATTATCCCAGGGTTCATCCGAACAAGCCTCTTCCGCTGAAGAAGTTTCTTCTTCCATGGAAGAGATGGGCGCTAATATCCAGCAGAATACCGATAATGCCCAGCAAACAGAAAAGATCGCCATCCGCTCTTCTGCGGATGCCAAGGAAAGTGGCAAAGCGGTCAATGAAACAGTTATCGCCATGCGGGATATCACCAATAAAATCAATATCATCCAAGAAATCGCCAGACAAACCAATCTTCTGGCATTAAACGCGGCTATTGAAGCGGCTCGTGCTGGTGAACATGGCAAAGGATTCGCCGTGGTCGCTTCCGAGGTGCGCAAACTGGCTGAACGAAGTCAAAATGCCGCTGGAGAAATCACGGAACTGGCGCAGCGTAGCGTGGGCATTGCGGAAAAAGCCGGGCTGATGTTGAACCAATTGGTGCCCGATATCCAGAAAACGGCTGATCTGGTGCAAGAGATTACCGCGTCCAGTAACGAGCAGAATGCCGGGGCTGGTCAGATTAATAAAGCTATCCAGGAATTGGATAAAGTCATCCAGCAAAACGCCGGTTCTGCTGAAGAAATGGCTTCTACTTCCGAGGAACTTTCTTCCCAGGCCCAGCAGTTGCAAGGTTCCATTTCTTTTTTCAAGTTGAATGAACAGGGTTATCGTGCCGCCACGACCAATAGAAATACAGACATGGAACATATGGCCCCGCCCATTGCCAAACGTCGTCCAATAGCCATGCATCCCATCCATCCCCATACCCCGCCCACGCACAAGTTACAAGCTCGTACCGCCCCCACCAAGGCCATTAAAAACGAGAGAGGCGGCGTCAAGCTGGATATGAAGCCGGATAACGATACCGAAGACGGCGACTTTGAACGATTTTAATAATTTATAATTTCCTGTGGCCCTCCCGTTCACCCTTTGAAAGAGTATTCGCTGTAAAGTGTGGATGGGAGGGACGACATGGACCTAAAGCAAACGCTTTTTTCTGTCCACATCGTCCATAACGATTTCAAGAATTTGGCGGTGAATTCAGGGTAATAAAATATCTTGTATTGTTAAAAATCTTATATTATAATAAACAGTGAGTTTTAACAGGTAAAAGGAATATTGATGTTGAAATTGGGTGACATAGATAAATTGTATAAGCAGCGGTTGTCTGACGATGATTTTTTGAACTTGAGCTATCTGATTGAGACCGAGTACGGTATCAAGATGCCCGAGAACAAAAAAGAGATGTTAGAGGCACGCTTGCGTAAACGATTACGGATGCTGGGGTTTGATTCCTTTACCCAGTACTGCGATTACCTGTTTACCCAGGAGGGCATGGAGGTTGAATTGGTGCATATGTTGGATGTGGTGACCACCAATAAGACCGATTTCTTCCGTGGTGAGGATCATTTTGAGTTCATGGTGCAGCAAGTACTGCCCGAAATGATCTCTGTCGAAGGTGCCGGTATCAACCGTGATTTGATGATCTGGAGTGCTGGCTGTTCCACTGGAGAGGAAGCCTATACCTTGGCCATTGTCTTAAATGAGTTCCGTTATCGTGTTCCAGGTTTGCAGTTCCGGTTTCGTATATTGGGCACCGACCTTTCTTCCCGTGTTTTGGATGCTGCCGCCCGCGCCGTGTACAGCGAGGAAAAACTCAAGCCCGTGCCCATGAATTTACAACGCCAGTATTTAATGAGGAGCAAGGACCCTAACCGACGCTTACTACGTATCGTGCCCGAAGTCAGACAGCAGGTCAAGTTCAGACGCCTGAATTTCCTTGATGGCGATTTCGGATTACGCGAACCCATGGATATTGTGTTTTACCGCAATGTCATGATCTATTTTAAACGTCCCACCCAGAAAGAGATTCTAACCAAGATCATTCGTTGTATCCGCCCCGGTGGATATTTGTTTATCGGGCATTCCGAAACCTTGAGCGGCTTGGAATTACCCGTGCATATGGTTGTGCCTACTATTTACAGGAAACCATGATAAGCTACAGGGATAGCCAGGAGATAAGATGGCCAAAATAAAAGTATTGGTAGTGGATGATTCCGCGTCCGTGCGACAGACCCTGACCCAGATATTGGAATCCGATCCCGCCATCCAGGTTATCGCTGCTGTGGCTGACCCTTTTTTTGCCGCGCAAAAGATTGAACTTGAGGTTCCCGATGTTATCACCCTGGATGTGGAAATGCCCCGCATGGATGGCATTACTTTTTTACGCAAGTTGATGTCCCAGCATCCTATACCCGTGGTGATTTGTTCCAGTTTGACCCAGAAAGGAGCCGAGACTACTCTCAAAGCCATGGAGTACGGAGCCGTGGAGATAATCCAGAAGCCCAGGGTTGGCACGCGGCAATTTTTAGAAGAAGCACGGATACGTATCTGCGATGCAGTGAAAGCCGCTGCCAAGGTGAATCCCAAACATATTTCTATTGCGGAGTTTAAAGTGAGACCCAAATTAACCGCCGATGCCGTGATACCTGCCATCACCAGTCAGGCCATGGTGCGCACCACTGAGAAAGTAATCGCGGTAGGTGCTTCGACCGGGGGCACCGAGGCGCTCCGTGTCTTTTTGGAAGCTATGCCCGAGGATGCACCCGGCATTGTTATCGTGCAACATATGCCCGAGAATTTTACCGCGGCCTTTGCCAAACGGATTGATGGTTTGTGTAAGATATCGGTCAAAGAGGGCGAGGATGGCGATACTGTCATGCCTGGGCGGGCTATTATTGCCCCTGGTAATAAACATATGCTGCTCAAACGCAGTGGGGCACGTTATTATGTCGAAATCAAGGACGGCCCCCTTGTTTCCCGGCACAGACCTTCCGTGGACGTGTTGTTTCGTTCCACCGCACGGTATGCCGGGAAAAATGCCATGGGTATCATTATGACCGGTATGGGCGATGATGGGGCCCGCGGTATGTTGGAAATGCACCAGAACGGCGCCTTTACTATTGCCCAGGATGAAGCGTCATGCGTTGTGTTCGGCATGCCCAAAGAAGCGATTCAACTGGGCGGCGTCGATAAAATACTACCCTTGACACTTATTCCCAATTTTTTATTGAGAATTTGCAATGAATAAACTTGGGACAGAATTCATGGGGTGGAAGAGAATGTCTGGCAGGGAGATAACAGATTAATGAATAGGAAAATCGTGGGTGTCGGCGAAATGATTGTTTCCAATGATCCCGGGGATGTGATCATCACCTATGCATTGGGTTCATGTTTGGGGATCGTGATCTATGATCCCGTGGCCATGGTTGGCGGGTTGCTGCATGCCATGTTGCCTGATTCCGCTATTCATAAAAAAGACGAGGATATCAATCCATATAAATTTGTCGATACTGGTATTCCTTTATTATTCAAGACCGCTTATGGCCTGGGCGCAGAGAAGAAACGGTTAAAAGTAAAAATGGCCGGATGTTCCCAACTGCTTGATGATGCCAACTTTTTTAATATCGGTAAACGAAATTATGCCGCCGCACGTAAACTTTTATGGAAAAATAACGTGTTGGTGGATGCCGAGTATTGTGATAAATCACAGAGTATTACCTTGTTCTTGGATATAAAAACCGGGGAAACAACCATGCGGATCAGCAATTTAAGCTATCCGTTATAAGGTGTAAAAATGGCTATTATGAATGGTGTAACTGAAAAAATAATACAAAAAATCGAGTATTTCCCCCACCAGCCCGGCGTGGCCTACCAGATATTGGGGGATTTTGATCGTCTTGAAATAACCGGTAGCCAGTTATTGCGCACCCTGGAATTCGATATTGCCACTACCACCAACCTATTAAAACTATGCAACTCTCCTGAGTATGCCGCCCAGCATGGTTTAAAGGAAAAATTCGGTTCATTGCAAGAAGTGATCGCGCAATTGGCCATAGGTGAGTTGAAAAATCTTGTGATGATGATTGCTTCCGCCGATATATTTGCCGGTGGCAGTGGTTCTGGTTATGAAGTGGGCAAGGGTGAGATGCGCCGTCATTCTATTGCTACCGCTGTAGTATCCCGGCGTTTGTTGCCCTTTGCCCCGCCCCTTCATAGCGATTTATTTACTTCCTGTTTATTGCATGATATTGGTAAGATGATATTGAATGAATATATCTGGGATCACCATGCCAAACTGGTCGCGTTGATGGACGAGAGAGGTTGTGATTTTTCCATAGCCGAGGCCGAGATACTGGGTATGACCCATGCCGAGGCTGGGGCGCGCATATTGGAAAAGTGGCAGTTTCCCCCAGAAATGATCTCAGCCGTGCGGTATCATCATAATCCCGAACATGTCCCTGATTCGCCCTTAACTCATTTTGTCGCGTTAGCCGATCTTATTGCCATGTTGATGGGGTTTGCCACTGGGTTTGATGCCATGGATTACAAGGGGTTTCCTGTACTATGCAAAAAATATGGTATTAAAGAAAAGGATATTGAATTAATCATGATGAATTCCATTGATGAAATACAAAGTGCCATACCTTTTCAGCACGAAAATATAAAAGGAGTTTAACAACTATGAAATACGATATATTGGTGGTTGACGATTCCAAGGCCGCGTTATTTATGTTTAAAAAGATCATCACGCTCTCCGGAGTGCCCATCGACAATCTTCTGACCGCTGAAAATGGCCTGGAAGCTATCGAGCTGTTGAAGTTTAGAGATGTGGATCTGATTATGACCGATATCAACATGCCTGAGATGGATGGCTTTCAATTGATCGAATATCTCAAAAAGAGCGACAATTTCCGGCACATTCCTATCCTGGTCATTACTACCGAAGGCCGTGATAAATATGTAGAACGTGCCAAAGCTCTGGGCGCTGTGAATTATATTAAAAAACCCTGCCAACCGGAGCAAGTCAAACAAATAATTTTAAAAACATTGGGGGTTGAAGAAGATGAAACCAATATTAACGACACTGACACAGGTGATTTTTGAGATTTTTGGAGACATGTTTTTTATGTTTCCCGAACATTATGATCCAGAAGAGCGGGTTGAGTTTCCTCTGGATTGGATTCGGTACAGATTAAAGATTACCGCTGGAGAATCATTTTTTCTTAATTTTTATTTCACTCCCCAGCAGGCCACGTTGATGGCCGAGAATTTCCTGGGCGAGAGTGCTGGAGAAATTTCTACCACCATTATTGATGACACCTTAAAAGAGGCTGTTAATGTGATGGGCGGGAATTTGTTGAACCGGATGGGGGAAGAGTATCATCTGGGTATCCCGGAGAAGTGTGTCACCGAGGATGTAGCCCAGCTCTATGAAGATTATCATGGTCAACATGCCGTCCTATTAAATATTGAGAGTTTTCCTTTTTTGGTGACTATAGATTGATCGTTATTCTTTTTTCTGTTTTTTTTTATTTATTTTCTCAAGTTCATCCACGTCAGCATGGTCTTTGGGTCTATTAGAGCGCCTTTTGCATTCAAGCAAATCTTCTAACGCGATGATGTTTAGAGAAATGTCGTGGTAGCTAATCCGTTTTTTCCTTTCAAAAATCTCTTCGTTGGAGATGCCTTGAAGGTTTGTCAATAGATCAATCCGATTGGGTTCAACCCCAAGATGAATCGCCGTTCCCTCTGCTTCAAAATATTCCGACGGAACGCCGGCCTTGCCAAAACCAAATTCTTCCAATGCCATGATCATATTTTGCGCATTTTTTGGAGAGGGGAATATTAAAATATCAATATCTTGGGTTGTTCTGGCATAACCATAATGGATCACTGCAACTCCTCCGACCAGAACATATTGCACCTGATATTTTTCCAAAAGTTCTATTAAATCTTTCATATCTTGGGTAAAAATCATTCTTTTTCTCTCCGGGGTTTATACCAGGGCACTTTTTCCCAGGTGGCCACCTTTACTATCGGCTCTTCCGTCCATTTCTTTCCCCACAACCGTTCTTGCAATATCGCAAACTCATCCAAACACTGCTCGGGTGTTTTCGCCGCTAAACGAGAATGCTCTGCCTCGTTTTCTTCCTCAAAAGAGGAGAATATTTTTACTGCCATTACTCTTTTTGGTTCTGTTTCTGGCATGTGGCTTACCTCTTACTTACTGCCAAGACATTTAAAAAAAATTTTAAATTGATCCGTCATAATAAAACCATTATACACCATTCCCCGCGTATTTCAACTCATGTCGCTACTTGACAAATAGTTCAACTTTGTTTAAAATAAGACTAAATTCATCTTGTTTTAAACGGAGGCGTATAATGAGCGTTTTGGACTTAAGTCGTTGGCAATTTGCCATTACGGCAGGATTTCATTTTATCTTTGTTCCCCTTACTCTCGGTCTCTCCATTTTGGTGGCCTACATGGAGACCCGGTACGTTCGTACTGGTGACGAAACTTACCTTAAGATGACCCGGTTCTGGGGAAAACTGTTTCTCATTAACTTTGCACTGGGAGTGGTCACTGGATTGACCATGGAGTTCCAGTTCGGTATGAATTGGGCGGAGTACTCGCGGTATGTAGGAGATATTTTTGGCGCACCGCTGGCTATCGAAGCCACCGTGGCATTTTTCCTTGAATCTACTTTCATCGGATTATGGATTTTTGGATGGAAAAAAGTATCGAAAAAAGTGCATGCTTTTTCTATGTGGATGGTCGCGCTGGGTACGAATCTTTCCGCTCTCTGGATATTATTGGCCAATGGCTGGATGCAACGTCCGGTGGGTTATGTGATTCAAAACAACCGCGCCGAGATGGTTGATTTTGGAGCTTTAATCTGGAATCCGTATGGGTGGCTCAAATTCTTCCATACAGTGACAAGCTCGCATCTCCTGGCGGCATTTTTTGTTCTGGGCGTGTCCGCGTACCATATCCTTAAAAAATCCAATAGCGATTTCTACAAGCGCTCTTTCAAAATTGCAGCGACTTTTGGCTTGGTCAGTGCGATTTTATTGATGGTGGCCGGTGGCTTCAGTGCTAAACTGGTAGCCCATTACCAGCCTACAAAATTTGCTACTATGGAAGCGGTTTGGGACACACAAAAAGCTGTACCCTATTCGCTACTGATCATCCCAGATGAAACCAATGAACGAAATGCAGTGGAAACTCTTAAAATCCCCAAACTTCTCAGTTTGCTGGCCTTCCATGACCCGGAAGCGGAAATCAAAGGACTCAAGGAATTCCCTAAAGCAGAACGGCCCCCTTTTCTGGTTACTTTCCTGAGCTACCGACTCATGGTCGTCCTGGGTTTATTATTCTTTTTGTTGGCTTTAATGGCTGTATGGATGGCGCGGCAAGGAAAATTGGAAGGGAAACGTTGGTTTCTGCGGATCATGTTGTACGCGTTACCATTGCCTTACATTGCGGCACAATTGGGATGGTTAGTGGCGGAAATTGGCAGGCAACCCTGGATTGTTTACGGGGTATTAAAAACCTCCGATGCCGTATCAAAGTCTATCAGTCCCGCCCAGGTATGGGGTTCTTTGATCGGATTCACCCTTCTTTATGGTACACTGGCAGTGATTGATATATTCCTGCTGACCAAATATTCTAAAAAGGGACCGGAAGCCAGTACATCCAGGGGCGTCGAATCCCTGGCTAAACAGGAGGTGTAACATGGAATTTCAAATCATTTGGTTCATTTTGTGGGGCGTGTTGTGGGCGGTGTATTTCATGTTGGATGGTTTTGATTTTGGGGCAGGCATACTCTATCCTTTTATTGCCCGGAACGATAACGATAAGCGCGTGGTGATTAATACCTTGGGACCAGTATGGGATGGCAATGAAGTCTGGCTGGTCACGGCTGGTGGCGCTACCTTTGCTGCATTTCCCACCACCTATGCCCTGATGTTCAGCTATCTTTACACCCCGTTGTTGCTACTGCTTTATTCTTTGATCATACGGGGCGTTGCTTTCGAGTTCAGGGGAAAAAGCGATACCGTGTCTTGGAAAAAAGGATGGGATGTGGCGATTTTTGTCGGTAGTTTTTTGCCTGCGCTGTTGTTTGGCGTAGCCTTTGGAAACATCTTCAAAGGATTGCCCATGGATGATCTTGGCTATCATGGTTCTTTTTTCTCCCTGTTGAATCCCTATGGATTGTTGACGGGAGTGTTGTTCGTGTTGTTGTTCGTGTATCATGGGGCGTTGTGGTTGACCGTAAAAACCGAGGGTCATTTGCAGGAACGTGCTTCCACTATTTCCGGGAGGATTTGGTATGGACTTCTGGGTGTGGCTGTCGCCTTTTTGGTGTACTCTTATTTTGGCACCCATTTGTTAGATAATTTCTTCAAATATCCTGTCTGGTTGATTGTTCCCGTGGTGGCTGTGGTCGCTCTGTTGGATTCCAAAATTCATCTCTACAAGCAGCAGTATTTTCTGTCTTTTATTGCCTCTTGTATTACTGTGCTGACATTAGTAGCCACCGGTATTATTGGATTGTTTCCTAACCTAATCCCTTCCAGCATGGATGATCGTTATAGTCTTACCATTTTCAATTCTTCTTCCAGTGTTTACACCTTAAAAATCATGACCGTGGTGGCCCTGATATTTGTGCCTATTGTAATTGCGTACCAAATCTGGGTATACAAGGTATTTCGCAATCGGGTGACAGCCGATGGGGTTTTGAGCGATATAGATGCCTATTAATTAATATAGTCAGTTGACCCAGTTGACCAGGGGGCGGTTTTATAAAACCGTCCCCTGGATTTGGGAAAATCATTTTATTATCTGTTTGGAGGGTATCATGAAGATAAAGCGAGAGACAGATTATGCAATTCGTTGTATTTTATATTTGGCTGCGCAGCAGGACAGAGTCACCATGATTGATGAGATCGCAAAAGAGATGAGTGTACCCCGCGATTTCTTGGCTAAAATTGTGCAACGGCTGGCCAAACAAGGTATTATAAAATCTTTTCGTGGCATTAAGGGCGGGTTTCGCTTGAACCGGGAAGCTGGTGAAATTAATTTATTGGAGGTCATTGAGGCAGTGGAAGGACCGGTAACAATGAATGATTGTGCAGTCGATCGGCGGAGTTGCGACCGTTGGAATGCGTGTCCGATGCACCCCGTGTGGGTGGGAGTGCGGGATGAGGTGCGCTCTATTCTCAAGAGCAAAACTTTTGATTTGTTGGTGGGATGATTTCCAAATAATAAGTAAAGGAAATAGCCCTCAAACTGGAAGGCAGGAAAAGGCTATGAATCTAGTGGCCATTGAATATGTATTTATTCCTTTATGAAGCGGTTATCTGCTTTTGTGTGGTGAAATGATCCTATTACATTAGTCAGCCACCCAATGCGATCAGCCGGGTACTGGTCTATCTCTGGGATGTAGGGTTTGATATCCAGTAGCGGAGTGTTGTCGAGGATGTCCACGTTTTGCACGTGCAGGAAGTTGTTTTCGCGGCGCAGTAGTTTAACCACGGAAATGCCAATCGGATTTGGGCGTTTGGGGGAACGGGTGGCAAACAGGCCGCGGGGTTCTGTGTCCATAAAGGGGATAACCTGGAGTTTAAATCCTTTATTCTGGTGAAAATAATACAGGAGAATAATGTGTGAGAATCCGTCAAGGTCGTTCAAGCCTTCTGAAAACTCAGGGAAAACCTCAACCGTCCCAGTCAGACCTGTGGCTCCCACGGGTTGAATCGGCATGCCTGCCACCGTCTTGAAAGGGCTGTGAATCAAACCAATAGCGCGGAATTTAATATTCAATTCATCTTCTGGGCTTGAAATAGGAAAATGGCTGTCTGTCATCTTTGTATCCATTTACTCGGTGCGAACAATATTTAAATGTTTAACCATTAGCAGACATGGAGCACGAAACTTCCTTCTTCTTATATTTTTCCCTGATATGGGCCAGTTCTGCTTCTTCTCTGTTGGCGTCCCAGCTTTCTTGTACCAGAAAAAAAGTAAAGAAGTAAAGCCCCGTCCCCAATTTTTCTTAATTAATCAGTGTCCGAATCTCTGCCTCAGTGAGATTGGTGTATTTA
>CAZCVI010000043.1:0-56694 GCA_964502145.1 uncultured Clostridia bacterium | reverse complement strand
TTTTTTTCAACAAAAATATGTGGAAAATAATTTACACAAAATACTTGACACAACCCTTGCCAGACCAAAACATGTCATTGCAGTGGTGAAATGTCTAATTGCAGTGGTGCAATTATAACTTGCCAGACCAAAACGTGTCATTGCAGTGGTGAAATGTCTAATTGCAGTGGTGAAATCATAACTTGCCAGACCAAAACGTGTCATTGCAATGGTGCAACCTGTTATTTCAAGACTAAAGTATGTTATTGTTTGAGTAGGAAGTACTAGATCCCCTTGATTTTGCCTTCTAAAAATATGGAACTTGTTCCCGTTAAGCCTGGATTGCCTTTTTTCAAAGATTAAGTGGCTGGGTTATCTTTTAAATGCGCCAGGGATGGCGCGTCTACTGCCAAATGGGAAGTATGGGAGTCATGGGAAGTATGGGAGTTATGGGAGGAATGGGAATATTTTTGTGTATCCCATAATTCTCATAATTCCCATACTTCCCATAATTCCCATGACTCCCATAACTCCCACTTGCTTTTACCAATCTCTCAAAGAACTGGCAATCAATCCAACGCATACTCCACAGCGGCTGCGGCATGGATGTAAGTAGTATCAAAAAGCGGCACATTGCCCTCAGACTCATGAACAAGCAAAGGAATCTCTGTACATCCCAATATAACCCCACCTGCACCCTGCGCTACTAACCGATCAATGATCTCCCAGTATTGCAGGTTCGATGCCTTTTTTATTTCCCCAATCGCCAATTCTGTGCCAATTATCCGGTGAATGATGTCAATTTCTGCCGGTGACGGGATCAAGACGTTCAAATGATGCTTTTCCATTAAGCGACCCTTATAAAAATCCATTTCCATGGTAAAACGAGTGCCAAGCAGTCCAATAGTATCAATCCCCTTTCGTTTGATTTGGGCAGCAGTAGCATCAATCAAATTAAGAATAGGAATCCCAATTCTTTCCTGGATATAGTCTGCAAATTGATGCATGGTATTGGTACAAATCACCAGGAAATCAGCTCCGGCGCGTTCGATACGTTGGGCATCAGAAAGCAAAAGCTCCCGGATATTGCCCCAATCTTCCCTTTCCATTAATTCATCCATGATAGCAAAATCGACGGATAACATGATACTGCGTGCGGAATGAACGCCACCTAATTTCGCCCGCGTGAGACGATTGATCAGCCGATAGTACTCTGTGGAAGATTCACTGGTCATCCCGCCAAGTAATCCAATTGTTTTCATTATTACCTCAGACTCAGCTCAACCCTGGGGTTGGCGTGAAAATTAAATAAGAGGGGCTTGGTGCTTCATTTTACTCTTTCAAGTTGTCAGGAAAACCCCAAACCCCTCGAATTTTTGGTGCCTACTTACCCCGAATTACATTTTCGGCGTGTTCACCTTTAGGGCTCTGACGGATTTCGAATTCCACCTGCTCGCCTTCATCCAAAGTTTTGAATCCATTACCCTGAATCGCGTTGTGATGGACAAAAATATCCTTGCCATTTTCCATTTCGATGAAACCATAGCCCTTCTGGGCATTAAACCATTTGACTTTACCATTTGCCATGATGGTCTACCTCCGATTAAAATTTTCTTGCTGCAAATAGAGGTAGAAACTCTAAATATTTCAACAAAGACTAGGCCTTGCTTGAAAAAAAGATATCAAACCTTTATTTACGGAAGCAACAGGATAACCTAGTTTTTAGTCATTGTCAAGAGAGAATAACGAAGAGATAAAAAAAAAATTTCATTCCTGTTTTTTCCATGCTGCCGCTCAAATTTCTTTCTTTTAAGTTCAGGCCAAACCGAAGTTATAGAACTCGGCTGCCACGATTAGGAAATATCCTTTTGCACCCACACGATGTCAAAGAACTCCCCGTATTTTTTCCCCATGTTCTTAAAAAGTCCGCACTGGGTGAACCCATGTTTCTGGTGAAACTGGAGACTCTGTTCATTTTTTGCCGAGATATTGGCAACCAGATTTGTGATGCCCAGGCTTTTGGCTTCTGCCAGTAAAAGCGAGAATAAACGGGTTCCGAGTCCCTGCCGGGTGTACTGGGGTAAAATAAAATAGGTTAACACGCCGGTATGATTAAAATTCTCAAGCTCCTTGTAGGGATTAACAGCGGCAAAGCCAACGACTTGGTTTTCCACCTCAACAACCAATGCGACGCGGGCAGGTTTGAAGAATTTTTTCAAGTACTCGGTGGGAACTTCCTTTTCACCATACGCGGCAAAACTGTTGACAATGAAATAATTCATCACCCGGGTAATGGGTTCAATATCACTTGCAATTAATTTTCGGATCACAATATCATTCATACTGTCCTCTATTTAGGGGTTCGGAGATAGTTGGGGATACTTGGCCAATATGAAACGAATCAACTTGTAAGTCAGGATATCGCTCTTACGTACCCGGTTGGCTTCTTCATTTCTGACGGCAAACCAGAATACACAGAGTCGTTGCATGCCACGGAGTAGTTTACCATAATCTTCAATCGTGGCATTTTTGGCAGATTCGACCATTTCGCGGATACCCTTGTAACTTTTATCGATTTGCCCCCGGTAATACCATGCATTGGTATCATTCAATAGTTTCAGGCGCTCATGTTCCTTCAAAATGGCAGCAGTAACATCTTTCTCTTTGAGCAAATCAATGTTGGTCAAGGTAAATGTTTTCAACTGCTCAAAAGGATTGGCCGGGTCATCTTTAATATCTTCTTCCAGGGGCAAGCCTTTAGAAAGAAAGGTAATGAGGTATTGCAGAATCAATTTGGTATTGTGTGTCCGTTCCTGGCAACGTAAAAAGTTATAGGAATCACCGGAACTAATTATGGTTCCCTGGCGTGTTTGGAGAAAATCAAGATTCTCATGCTCCATGATTTGAATATACGCATTGGCATTGGCCACTAGGTGATCATTCCAACGGGTGTCCAAAGGCTCAGCCTCAATCTGATGGGCGATGCTATTACTGGGATAGATATCAAGGTAATTGTTTTCCATATCAGAATTCCATATTTGCATTCAGTATCACATAAAAATGATATATAGAAATGGCGTAATTGTCAAGCTTTTTTAAGCTGCGGGATTCACCGCTAAGTTAATGGAAAGCTTATCTGTTTCTGGAATTGCCACCGGAAATAAGATTCAACAAAGCCACAAAAATAGCGGCACCAATAATAGCCCAAAGAACAGGAATATCAGCAATCACCAAAAACTGTCCCATACCTAACTTGCGACTCAACAATCCACCTAACATAGCGCCGATAAAACCAAGCACAGTATTCACCAAACACCCTTTCCGTGAAGTACCGGCCAAGCCAGCTCCAATAGAACCACAGATAAACGCGATTAAAAGAAGAATCAGTATTCGTATCATTTTTTGCCTCATTTTAATTATATAGGGATATTTTAAATAAAAAAAAAGATAAATACAATACCTGTTCTTTTTTTCCCTGGATTCACTGCCAAGTTTAAAATGAGCCACGGATAATCGTGGCAAGCTGGACTTTCTGGACATACTGGACTTACTGGGCAAGCTGGACAAAATTTAGAGGTTTTGTGAAGTCCAGTAAGTCCAGAATGTCCAGTATGTCCAGAAAGTCCAGTCTTCCCAAAAACTTGGCGGTGAATTTTGGTTTCCCTGGTCGTGGAGTTCCACAGATTATCCATTTGACATATGTCTCAGATATGAATATAATCTATGGATACATAAAACGAGGTGAACAATGAAATATGTGGGTGCTCATGTCAGCGCGTCGGGCGGTGTTTTTAATGCGCCCTTAGAAGCAAAAAAAATCGGGGCCACAGCATTTGCTCTTTTTACCAAAAACCAAAGACAATGGGCGGCTAAACCATTAACCGAGGAAGAAATTGCCAAGTTCAAGGAATACTGTCAACGGGAAAATTATTCGGCAGACGTGATTCTTCCCCATGATACCTATCTGATCAACCTGGGCGCACCAGAACAAGAGGCTTTGGAAAAATCGCGCCACGCCTTCAGCGATGAGATGAAACGGTGCGGCTTGCTGGGTTTAAAATACCTTAATTTCCATCCGGGCAGCCACAAGAAAATGCTCTCGGACGAAGAATGCTTGAGCCGCGTAGCCACGAGCATCAATATGGCACTGGATGAAACAGAAGGGGTAATGGCGGTCATTGAAAACACATCGGGACAGGGCGGTAGCGTGGGGCACCGGTTCGAACATCTGGCCACTATTATCGAGTTGGTCCATGATAAAAGTCGCATCGGCGTGTGTTTGGATACGTGCCACACCTTCGCGGCAGGATACGACCTGCGCACACGTGAAACCTACGAAAATACAATGAAAACCTTCGCAGAAATCGTGGGCTTCCAGTATCTTAAAGGAATGCATATCAACGATTCTAAAGTGGAACTGGGCAGTCGCAAAGATCGCCATGACAGTTTAGGTAAAGGCTTGCTGGGTTTGGAACCATTCAAATTCATCATGCAAGACCCACGCATGGATAACATGCCTTTAATTTTGGAAACGATTGCAGAAGGACTCTGGATAGAAGAAATACAACAACTATTTAGCTTCGCAGGACAATAATCCGGGATTCACTATCAAAATCTTGAAAACATGGTGAGACAATGTGGGAAGTATGGGAATGATGGGAATTATGGGAAGTATGGGAATGATGAGAATGATGGGAGGAATGCGAATATTTCTGTTATCCCATAATTCACATACTTCCCATCATTCCCATACTTCCCATAATTCCCAGTCTTCCCATTAACTTGGCGGTGAATTCAGGTAATCATTCCCTGGTAAATAATTTGAGGCCGTACAGGTTTAATTCCTTGTCTAACAGGCGATAATTGGGAAATTCCTGAACAATCACGCGTTTAAAATCACGGTTATGACCATGAACTACCAAGTGGGTGAGTTCATGGTAAACCACATAAGCGATCAACGTTTCAGGTAAAAATCTGAGGAAGCTATTGAGGGTAATCACGCCATCGTGACGACAACTGCCCCACCTGCGCTTCATTTTCCGAAACTTGATCCCTCTGGCAGCCACGTTTAATTGCGCGGAATAAGTGTGGAGATAACGGGTTACAATGATCTGGAAATCCATGACACTCCACTCCATCATGGTGATATCCTGGGCGGTTTCCATTTGGGTCTGTAAGCGGTAATGCCTTTTTAAAATCACCTCGCGGTTGTCGTTCAGTACTTGAAAGGGATTGATACCACGGGGCACAATCACCCGTAACCCGCCGGTTTTAAATTCAACGCGTGAATATTTTACCCGACGACGTACTACTTCAAACGGGATTCCTTCAAATTCATGACTGGTAAAAAATTCTATAATCTTAACGGCTGCTTTTTTCAGTGTCACGGTTCCTCATTAAAAATTCATTTAAACAGGTTTTCCATTTGTCAATATCAGAGGGTTTTAATACCAGTGTATCCTTCTCGGTGTGGATGATCATTTTTTTACCCTCAAATTGAAGGTCTGGTGTTTGTTCATGAAAGCGGCATTCGTAGACAGGTCTCATATACAGGAAGACCATCAAGCGGGTAGACGTTAATACAAGGTAACAAAAGCTACTGCGGCGGCGATACTTGCGCCGGGCAGTATACCAGACATTCGTCTCTTCAAAACGAATCGGATCACCCACAAAACGCCACGCCCCAGGCTTTTTCCCGGATAAATAAAAGATGATTATCAGGGTAAGCAAAGGAATCAACATCCCACCCATCAATAAGAAATCACTGGAATAAACACTCAGCGGCAGAGCAGCTTGAGATAACAAAATGCGCTGGCCATTATAAAAACAATCTTCCATGAGCTTGACCATAATATAACGACAGGAATAAATAGACGGGGTAGTGACACTAAAATAAAGAACAACAGCATCGGTACGATATGCATATACCATTTCATACATTTTCCGGGACTTGGAAATAAAAAATAGTTTATCCGGGGAAAGCGACGCTTGAAAAACAATGTCATCATAAAAACGGGTCAGCGCACACACATCAAAGGTGTCTTTAATGGCTATTTTTATCAGCGACCCCATTTTCCCCAGTGAATACACGTTCCAGCCCTTGCTGTTGTATATTTGTACATGGAAGTTTGCCGGTACACGCGTCACAACCCCCTGCCATTGCATCGGTTCATAACGACTAATTAAGCCGGGTCCAAAATATAAATAAAAAACCACTCCGATCAGTAGCAAATAAGGAATAAATATGAGTGATAGTAATTTTTTCATGGTCTGACGCCTCAACGCCGCTTAAAAAGCAGCTCAAAACGGATCATCCTGTCCAATACGATCTTCAACAGGGTTGGGAACATCGGCAAGATTCTCACGGGGTTCTTCCTGGGTAATCCGTAAGAGTTGCGAGAATTCCGTTTCCAGTTTTTTGAATTCCCCCTTCTGCTGGTTTAAGATTTCCATGCAGGCACGGGCCGCATCCAGGGCTTCACGGGTCTTTACTACCAGATCATCAATACCGATTTCATCTTTATTCAAGGATTCCGTGATCCGCTCAAGCACCGCGTAATTCTCTTCATATTTACGGGAATTGGATTGCTGACTCATTTTTTGATTTCCTCCTTCATGTATACCTCTTGTACGATCTCACTATCCAACCCCGGTATGTTTTGGGATGGTGTTGAGTTTATATATTTCGCTATTTCCATGCTGCCATCATAAAATTGCAGGATTGCACTGGCCGAGTCCAAACTATTAAATTCATGCCATGATTTGATCACCCGGTGCCCATGATCCAGCGTGAGCGTAAATCCTTTTTTCAAGATTTGCACCGGATCAGCAGCCTGCACCAATTGCTGGCGGACCTGGATATCTTTTCGACTGTATTCAATGGTTTTTTTTGCCAGATTTAAAAGCACACGCGTTCTATTATACAGTTCATCCCCCTGTTTCTGATTGTCTCGTTGCCGTTTCCCAAAATCAAGCCGCCCCATTGTTTTTTCTACCTCTTTCACTGCCCTAGCCTGTTTGGCACGAATACGCGACTGGAGAGTCACTACCAACACGGCCACATGTTTAATGTGCTGAAGCTGTATATCCCCCACCCGGCGCCACAATTGTCCTGTCTGCGCACCAATACGTCGTTCATGGTCGCGAACAGTAAATGTTAGCGCTCGTTCTAAGCCCCGTGCCATCGTAGACAATCTCTCTTGCCGCAAACGAACACTCCCAGCCACCCGCGCCGGGATATTCTTTAAATAGGATTTTATTTTTTCCATTTCCTGGCGTTGACCAGTTGTAAAACGGTGGATCAATTGCGTGATCCTGCCAGAGAGTTGTTCCTGTAGGTTCAAATAGCGGTGTTGCAAATACTTTCCTACCCCAGAAGGTGTCGCCGGCGTAGGAGTTAACCATGAACAACATTCAATAGCCGAGACATCTTTCTCATGACCAATCGCAGTAATAATAGGAATACCAGTCAGACACACCCGACGACACAACCGCAAGTCATTGAATACAGCCAATGATTGTTCGCTTCCCCCACCCCGTGCAATAATAATTGCTTCCAGTTCCACACCGCTACTCACTTCCAGAAATTCCAATGCGCCGATTATATTGTCCACGGCACTGCTGCCTTCCATGCGGGAATCGACAAAATAAAAACGGTACTTGCTCTCATACGGAACCAATCCCGCCAGGATATCCTGGACAGAAGTTCCCTGTGCCGACGAAATCAAACCAACATGTGTGAGCAAAGCGGGCAAAACAAGACGTTTCTGATTCTCTATAATCCCTTCAGCCGTTAACTTTTCCAGCGTGATCTCGCGTTGATTGCGTATCTTAGACTGAGTGTATTCCGGTAATATATCCAGCAAACTCAACCGAATATCCACTACATTACGCAACGGTAAATGAACATCCACATTGCAAAAAACCGGCAAGTCCTTTTCCAGTCCCTGAGAGACCCCCGAATCCAGCAGTTTGCGATTGATTGTTTCCAGGTACTCTTTTTTGATTTCCATCCTGAAAAAAATATCACGGCTCTCATCCTCATCTTTTAAGTCCAGGTAAGCAGCCCATTTATAATTTTTAACATCCGAGGCAATCACACCACGGACCCAGATATTCCCGCGAATGCCCTCGCGGATCAGTTGGTCAATGCGGTTACGCAGATCAGAGACAGAAAGAGATTGCGGTAAATTCGTGATTTCAGATTTCGATTCCACTTTGGCCGTTGCCACTTTTACCGGTAGCGGGACCTTGGGATTGTTTTTCAAGCGGTTGAGCTCTGTTTCCACGTCCGTGGGTTTGGAAAACCAGCTCTTATCCGCCGGGTTCCAACGGTATCCGCGCTGCTTCAAATCATCTTTGATCGGAAAAGCATTGTAGATATGAATGCTGTTCTCATCAAATGCTATGCTGACTTCTTGCCCATTTATAACAGTGGTTACCCTTTTCATTTTTTATTTTTTTTTGTTTCCAAGATTGTAAAACAAAAATATAACCCAATTCTTCCATAAAATCAATAAGATTCTTCATCCTGAATTCACCGCCAGATTCTTGAAAAAACATCGACGACATGGACAGATAGGACTTTGTGGACAATGTGGACAGAAAATAAAAACATTTTTTTGTCCACATCGTCCATCCAAGTCCATATCGTCCACACCAATTGCATGGGCTGGTGGATTAAGGTCATATCAAAATCACTGGTCGGGAAATTTCGAGAATTCGTGTTAAATTCAGGAAAAAATCACTTAAAGACTTGACAAAAGGCTGTTTTATTATTTATAATGAAAGTATCAATCATATTTTGTTCGAATCGGAGGCATCAATGAACAAACAAATTACAGTTATGGTCACTTTGTTTCTAGTGTTTTCAGTGCTACTGTTTTCAGTGGATAAGAAACAGGAATTATACCTGAAGGCCATCGCAGAGAAATCTCCGGAGGTCAAAATCCAGTTACTGAAGGACTATGTACTGGCCTATGGAGAAGATAAAAACGACAAATTTATGCGTTTTATCTACCTCAATATGGCCGATACTACCTACAGGGTTAAGAATTACGATGAAACCATCCAGTTCGGCGAGAAAGCCCTGGAATATCCCGATGTAGATCAAAACAATAAACTCCGCATGTGTTTGTACTTGGCGAACGCCTACTTCATCACCAAAAAGGACCTGGTTAAAGCGAATAAGTATGCCGATACCACTATTGAAATCGCCACCAAGATCGCCAATCAAGCCGGGATAATTGAAAAAGATAAGGAAAAAGCCGAACAATTGGTCCTCAATTACAAAACAGCCTTTATTGCGCCCGCTTACAGAATCCAGGCCAGTATTCTCTATACCAACGGTGATATTCCCCAAGCCGCAGTCAAAGCCTTGGAAGCATTCAATAGCGACAAGAGCGAAAACTCCTCAAAAACGGTCTTGTCTCTGGCTGTAAATCTCTATCAAAAGGGAAAAGTAGATGACGCTATTAAAATTGCCGAACAAATCATCGATCCCCTGAAACCAAAATTTCAAGAAGCGAACTTCTTGGCCACAGCCTACTACAAACAGGGCAACAAAGACAAAGCAGTAACCTATTTCGAATTGGCTTACAAAGCGAAACCATCGGCAGAACAGGCGTTAAGACTTGGACAATTAATTTACAAAAAAGACGCGGAAAAAGCCATCGAATATTTTGCCGATTCCTTCATCCTCTCCAGCCAAAACAAAGAGTCCGAGGCGTTCAAATACCTGCAACAGTTGTACTTCAACCAAGTCGCCAAAGATAAAACCGAAGAAGAGAAAGAAGCAGGTTACAACGCGATCCTCGCTGCTGCTACAGCACGCGTTAACGTGGATACAGAAAACGCAACTGCCACTGAATCGACCGAAAAACCAGTGGACGAACCCATTCAAAATTAAGAACAGTGTTCCTACCCCGTAACATAACAATAGACGATGATTTTGATGCCAATCAAGATCATCGTCTGTTTTATTTCAAAATAAAATTATAGATTTCCCCCCACCTTTTTATCAATACCATAAAGAATTATGCCCCCAGAAGTATTCTGCGCTTTTTTTCAACCCGTTCAGTGATTTGGTGGGCATCAAAATACTCGAACAGAGTGACGACATATTTACGGGAAAAAAGGGTGAGTTCCCGCAGTGCTGGAATATCAATCAATTCACCCTCATTACGTTTGTATTTTTTGAGCTTGTTGAGCACCTTGTTCAAATCCTCGGCAAAAATGAAGAATTTTTCATCCAACTGGACCACCTGCCCGCTGTCCACCATGAACCAGAGGGTAGCATTCACATCCTTATAAATCAACCCGGATAATTCCAGTATATCGTCAATGGAAAACACATACATCTTATTCTTCTTGAGGATTTTTTCAATTTCCGTTAACGAATCCTTTTCCGTTTCCGTCAATGCCAGTTTTTGAAAAACGATTTTGTCCTTGTGAATTTTATAGGAAAAGTTTTCCTGAAGAGATCGGAGCAGGTATCTAAATAGAATTGACGTGAGTGGTAGATTTAATTTTTCCGCGATTTCCGTCAATAAAACCGACTGGATGCGACCCGTATAACAATCCGTAAAAAGCACATGCAACTGCTCACGATATTGTGCCATAGACTCCACCGTGGTTATAATCAATGGCGCGACATCAATCAGTTTAATATGTTTTTGGATTTCTTCTTCCACCAGAAAGGAGAGCAGCTCTTCCCGTTCAATACCAAAAAATTCAATATAGTCCTCGATTTTTACAAATCGTTCAACACCCAGTAAATGCAATATAATACTCTTGATATCTTTTTCTTTAATACCCGCCACTGCCAGTATCTTGGTGAGTTTTGTGAGTTTACGCTGATTATACTCCACGGACAACGGCAGAAGCACCAAAATTTCCTTGCTCCGGTCTTTGAAAGAAACGTTCTGCAAAAAACGGAACTCCACCTGGGTCTTAAAACTGGCCAGAAAGAGGTCTCTACCGATTTTTTTAAAATGGGTGGGAAGTATGGCGTCCTGATGAAACAAACTTCCGGTAAACGCCGTATCCTTGTGTTTTAATTCAACTATAAATGTACTATATTTCATTACTATTTTTCTTCTCTGTCAGATTTTTAATTTCTATTTCTATTTGCCAAGCTGTTGATTGCCATGCGTAAACGAATTCCATGTTTAATATTTATTTTCCAATGTGAAACGTTACCAGTACATTATATACAAGTACACGGGAGAAATCAAGGCGAAAAGCCGTTATAATTTAATAGTTCGCAATAATAGCTTTAATATAAGTCGATTTTTATTAACCGCGCTTCAATCGGACCATTGTATAAAGGGATACGTCGGGAAATTTTCAAGCCAATGTGCTTGGTCAATTCAATATCGCCACAAAGAATAAACGCGGTAGAGCCATTGCACTGTTGTTTGAGGAAATCACCAAACTCTTTGTATAGGTCAAACAACGGTTCTTTCTCGCCTACACGAATACCGTAAGGCGGATTGGTAACAATCATGTGCCCCTTGGTTTCGGTGAGATTGCGAAAGTCGGAACGGGAGACAATGATCTCATTCCCACCCGGAATCTGGTTCAGATTTCTCCGCGCTGCTTTTACTGCTTGCGGATCCACATCACTACCACGAATCAAACCCTCTGGACAAGGACGTATCTTTTTATCTTCTTCTCGTTTCACCCCATTCCAAATATTCCTGTCAAAATCCGGCAATTGCACGAACCCATAATCCATGTGTTTCCGTTTAAAACCAGTAGGAATATGGCAATAGTGCATCAATGCTTCCGCCAGAAAGGTCCCGGACCCACACATCGGATCAATGAACGGTCTGTCCCCATTCCAACCACTCAAACGAATAATCGCCGCGGCCAGAGTTTCCTGAAGAGGAGTGGAAACTGTATCGACGCGGTAACTGCGACGATGAAGGGATTGACCGGAAGTATCCAAACTGATCAACGCGCGGTTCTCGCGGATATTAAGATTGAGCAGAATGGTTGGATTTTCCGGGTCCACATCCGGTCGTTTCCCGCACTTGTCGCGGAAATGATCCACCACCGCATCTTTCAATCGCAAAGCCGCATATTGCGAGTGGTTGAGGCGACTGTTAGAAACAGTCGCCTTCACTGCAAACGTTTTTTCCACTGAAAAAAGCTCGGGCCAGGGAAAATCATAGGCTTTTTTATACAACGCTTGTTCCGAATTGCAGGTGAAAGATACCAGCGGCGCCAATACCCGGCTCAGAGTCCTGGCCATGTAGTTGATTCTATACAACTCCTCGTGAGACGCCTGGAAATAAACACCACAAAAAGATTCACTGCACTTGATAGCGCCCAGTTCTTCCAATTCTTCCAGGGCTACCTGCTCCAAGCCCCGCTGGGTTTGGGCAAAAAATCGTTCTTTTTCCTGATAATCAAACATATTCACCTGCTCTTTTTATTTTATAGTACCACGTTTTGCATGGGTTGAAGTGACAGCCTTGAACTGTCACCCCTCCAATCAATGCACCTGGAGCATGTCGCTTAGTATCTCAACGGCTTCTCCAAGAATAATATCTTTTTTGATTTCTTTGAACCATTCAGTCTGACGTTCCATGGCCAGTTTATTTAAGGGATCGGATTCTTTCTGCACTGTTTTCCGCGATGCCAAAACCTGGAAAAAAGTCATTTCAGTATCTGCCTGATTCAAATTATCGTTTTCTATTTTCAATTTTTCCTGTTGATTAACCACATCCGCCAATTTGAGGCTTTGCCGGGTTTCCTGGCGCATCTCTTTAACCAGTTGAATGTACTTTCTAACCGCTTGGAAAGAAGAACTGCTCGCCACCCTGGCTTTACTTCGGGTGATCAATTCACTGGTAGTCGGTGCAATATCCTGCCATTTTTTAAAAGAGGCAGGGGGAACAGTATCCGCAGGCAACGGGTAATCCATATAACTCTCCCCTATTTCAAAGGAATCAAAACGATCGGGTAAAACAATATTGGGTGTCACGCCCTTCAGTTGAATCGAAGCCCCGCTAATACGGTAGAATTTTTGAATAGTAATAGTCAGCGCACCATAGGATTTTTTCGGTGGTGTGTTTTCCCCGACAAAGCGATCCAAACTGACCATCGCTTGAACCGTTCCTTTGCCATAAGAACGCACTCCGCCCACAATCACAGCGCGATTATAATCTTGAAGTGCTGCCGCCAATATTTCAGAAGCCGAAGCGCTAAGCGTGTTAACCAGAACGATCAACGGTCCATTGTAAGCCACATCCGGGTCGGGATCATCCAGAGCAGAGACTTTGGAATCCTTTGCTTTCACCTGCACGATCGGACCTTGCGGAATAAATAAACCGGACATGTTCACCGCATCAAGTAAAGCACCGCCCCCGTTGTTTCTGAGATCCAGTATGATCCCATCCACTTTGGCGGCTTTGAGAATATCCAATTCTTTATGCACATCATCTGTAGAATTACGACCACCAGTCTCGGCAAAATCATTATAAAATCCGGGCAAATGAATATAACCGATCCGCTTATTCATTTTCGTTTGCACCAATACCGCCGATTTGGCAAAAGTTTCTTCCAAAACCACCACATCCCTGACAATCGGCACCACAATGATTCGACCATCGGGTTTTTTAACCGTCAGTTTAACGCGCGTGCCTTTTTTGCCACGGATCAGTTTAACCGCCTCCTGGGTTCGCATCCCGATAATGTCAACCGCCTCTTCGTCACCCTGGCCCACTTTAAGTATCAGATCACCCGGTTGAAGTTGTTTCTCACGCCAAGACGGACTACCCGGTACGATACCAGACACTTTTACATACTCCTCTTCTTGGAGCAAAGTAGCACCAATACCTTCAAAACTGCCCGACATTTGCATATCAAATGATTCTTTATCCACCGGTGGAAAATAAGTGCTGTGCGGATCAAATATTTGCACAAGAGAATTTAAATAAATCGAGAGAGAATCATTTTGCGTGCCCTGAAGCAGTCGTTTGAAATAGGATTTGAAATTTTTTAATACTTCCTGTCTGGCTTTGGCCTCTATTTTCCAGTCGATTTTACTTGTGTCCACGCGCTTGGCAGGAACCTTAACCATTTTATCTTTCTCTTTCGCGTTAACATTGATCGTTTTGTCCTGCTGGGTTTCCATTAACGCCAGATAACGGATCAGGGTCCGGTACTTGAGAACCTTGCGCCAAGACTCTTTTAGCTCGGCCAGATTATTGAAATACTCGACTTTGTTATCCGTATTGATTTCCAGGTACTCTTCTTTGGAATAATCAAAGGGTTTTTCCAATAATTGGGGATAGAATGCCATTACCTGCTGAATGCGTTTTTCCAAGAGTGCAGAGGTGCTATCCATCATTTCAGTATTTCCAGACGAAAACTGATCATCGATTTGATCCGTATATTTTTTCAGTACAGCGATGTCTTCTTTTAATAAAAACCGCTTGCCAGTATCCATGTACTCCAGAAATCCACCAAAGGCTTTCTCGGAGAAATTGTCATCTATCTTTTTGCCGCTGTAATGCCATCTTTCCAAACCTGAATATATGAGCTGACACAATAACTTTTCACGGCTACCATTCCCGTGGAAATAAGTCCCATATAACAACAGGGTAATCGGAATAATAAGCAATCCCAGCAGTGTAATTATTTTCTGTTTCACTTTGCCTCCTTTCAACATTCAATAATACCACACTCATACTATATAATACCATATACCATTCCATTATCATAATATTAAGACCATATAATATTAAACCAGTAATAGCACGGTAATAGCATATATACGAAAAAAACCATGCAATAGTCTGATTTTTTAAGCTGATTTTTTTGTCTGAGCTTTTTTCAACACTGAATGTGAACGATGTCTTTAATGCGTTTCCGCCCACCATTTTTCCAGTTGTGAACCAATAAAGGACAGAATCGCTTGATGCTCATCTTTTCCATTGCCCGTGACGGACATGGGTTTCCCAAAACACATATGAATGGTTTTTTTCCGCCTTATTGGTCCAAATTCTTTGATGACAGAGCCATTCCCCCAGAAATCCGTTTTAATCGCTATGGGCAGAATTTTTACCCCGGCTTTTTTAGCCAGTTTCACGCCCATACTATTAAATTTTTCCGGGTAAAATGCAGTGGTACGTGTACTTTGAGGGAAAATAACCAGGGATTGTTGCCGTTGTTTTAACACCTCTTCGCCTTTGGTCATCACCACACGTAGATCCGCCATTGCCTTTTTCCGTCCCACCACCACCGGGTTTCGGGAACGCATGATCGGGCCAAAAACAAACCCTTTTACCAGGGCATCTTTAACTATAAAACTCAAGGAACGAAAAGGAGCGATAATGGAGGGAAAAACCATGGTTTCCAAAGTACTCATGTGATTGCTAACAAGTACCATGGGTTCCGGGCTTTCGCGGAGATTGTCCAAACCTTCGATAAAAAACCGTCCGCCACACCCCTCGATATCACGGAAAATCTGGAACGAGCTGTCTATCCATTCCTGCTCTCCATATTGACCTATTCGCGCCAAACGGTTACTACGGAAAAGCACTCTGGCAAAACGTACATAAAACCACAAGCGCGAAGACAACAACAACCGATCACCCAAAAAGCGGGGCGTTGTTTCTGGCGTGATGTACATACTTTTTGAAAAGGTTTCTGTTGCAGTTGAAGTGTCCATAGGTGGTACATTATAACGTTTTTACCCCTTTTTGTCAATCTCTAGAAAAAAACCCGGCCAGATTCCTTTTAACCATTTAACACATGGTGTTCCGCCCCATCAACCACCTCTTTGGTGCGTAAATTAAGCCAGGAAATATCAGGATTATAAAAATGACTCCACTCTGGCTTGACTCCTTCTGCCCAGGATTTATCCTGAAACATCCGGGCAAAAGCAATTTTGGCACCCCGCACTGTTTTATAGCTGGAATCGGTTAACACCCTGCCGTTGTGAAGCACAACCAACCGGTAACATTTATCCTTCGGAACATTCAAGATTAATCCGCACTGGACAAAATAATAAATAGAATTAATCAGCATTGAAATTTCTCGTATCTGCTCATTGCTCATGTTCAACCTCACTTTTTTGTTTCTTTTCATCTGTTTCATAAATTAATTAACTTAGTCATATTCAAGCACACCTTCATAATAATGCATTATTTGCCATTTGTCAACCCCCACTATCCATTTATTTAATTAATTAAGCAAGAAATATCATTATTTGAATAATTATGCCCTTAGATTAAGACTTATGATGGAATCCATTGATTACTGAGACAGGAAAAGGTTATACAGCGGTGAGGAATGATAAAGGTAAAAAATCTGTCAGGTCAGAGTATCATTCCACCGGGATGCAATATGAATATCAAGGTGAGATTAAATCAATATTATCAATGAAGTAATCAAAACAAGGGTACTTAATTGTATTTTTTTACAGTTTTTAATTAAAAAAATTTTTTTTTATCTTGAATTTAAAACAAATATTTGGTATATTAGAATTATGAAAATGAAGCATATTTTTTTAAGGTTTTTCATTAATTCTGAAAATCAGCAAATCGGGTATAGAGTACCGGTTATTTCGTTCATATTTCAAAAGAAAAAAAAAAGAGGATAGAAAACGAAAATGTTAAAAGAAGATGTAGGTATCAGATTTAAAGCGTTTCGGCTTGATCAAAAAAAAGCCCAGCACATTATGGCGGAAGAACTTAGAGTCCATCAGTCAACCATCACCAACATCGAACATGGGACAACGTTTCCCAAGATCAACTATTTGTTTTATTTTTATGATGTTTATGGCTTAAACATCAATTGGTTGATCACTGGTGTCGGTGACATGTACTTGCGTGGCAAGTCTACCGAGAGACTTGATGAAGAAATCAAGCTTCCCCGTGTTCCATATGCAGAAGCCAAGTATTCCCAGTATATGGAATTATCGCGTTTGATTCAGGTCCAAGTTATCGAGCAAGTATTGCTTGCAAAATTGAGCGAATGCAAAATCCTCTTCAAGGATGAGGTTCGGGAATTTTTTGAAAGGCAAAAACGAGAACAACTGGAAAAAGAACAGAAACGTGCTGAACTCCTTATGGAAGCCGAAGAAGAAAGCAAGTAAAGGAAATTCCCAGCAGTTCCCTTTTTAAATGGACTTGGGGATATCGCCTCGGTATGCACATACTGGCAATAGAGGTGTAGCACAGTTTTGAAGTTTACGTTTCTGGGTTCAGGGTCAGCCCTTGAAGCCATAACTTAAACCTACGGAGCTGTTCCAATACCTCTTCCCCATCCATTTGAATTTATTCTGGTTAAATTAAAATGGTTAAACTTCTTTGCTGGTTTCTCATGGATAAGCATTGCCGCTATTAACCATGACAGACATTGCCGGATCATTTCAAGATATCGGCATCTGACTCGGAGGCCGCAGAGCCCCCTTTATTCATCTCAATTCATCTCAATTCTTAAAGTTTCATAACGGTTCATTTTGCGGGGGAAAAAAAGATAACGTCTTTTTTTTAATCATGGGACTTGAATTTTCCTTAATAATGAGTTATATTTATATCATGAAAGACGATATGAACAATAAAGGTATTACACGCACAGAATTTAACAAATTAATGTCTATTCCTGAAGCCCGGATCGTTTTTAATGCCAAGTTGGTCCAGTTAAAGTTGACATTTAAAGATTGGAAATTGCCCAAGGGTTCTTCCAATGTCAGTCTTCCCACGGTAGAATCGGAGGCCGAGGGAGAAGGATTTCATTACTCGTGTACCAAAATCATTGATGCTTCGCACTACCAAGAAGAAGGAGAAGCTGAACAGGTCAAGACTTTTCTAGAATATTTCGAAAAGCACAGGGAGATTCGCAAGACAGTTTTGGACAGCTTCTTTTTGAAGATTCTTCCTTACATCTCGATGAATGTGACCAATGGCAAAAAAAACGGGTAAGGATTAACTGTTCGATATGAATCGCACCAGCAGAAGAGATTTTTTTTAGAAATCGAAGGTCATTGAATTATCTAATTTTTGGGTAGCTTCTACGATACGCTGTACATATTTGTTTTCAGTGATCATACTGGTCTTATTTTCAAATTCCACGGCTGGTGGAACAGCGTTTTTATGAAGTTTTTTCCAACGTTCATCCGCTTTGAAAAATTCCATCATGGAATAAGGATTGGGAACATCAAGGCGATGGATATGATCCACAAAACGATTCACCCTTGAGTACACTTCTTCTCTGGAAGGAGAACAATCCAGTATCCAGGTTTGCACGACCAGTAGTTTTTTGGCTTGTGGGGGATAAAGGAGAAGTTGTCGGTTCTGCCATTGATCTGAATCCACTTGTCCCGTGGGGTAATAATTAAAGGGACTGCACCACGCTTCATAAATATCATCTTTTAATTCCTCAATCAGTTCGAGGGTCATCAAAAAATCCGCCTCGGTTTCACCAGGGTGACCAATGACCCAGTAGGTAGTGGTTTTAATGCCAACCGCAGCGAGGCTGGAGATCGCTTTTTTAATTTGTTGAAGAGACGTTTTTTTACCCATCAATTGCAACACGTTCGGAGAACCACTTTCAATGCCCAATCTGGCGCGATAAAAGCCACCCTGTCGCCAGAGAAAAGTATTATCCGTGTTACACACGGGGGGATCGGCGCGCAAATAACCATCCCAATAAAGAGAATGATCGCCACGGATCAGTTCTTCGGCCAAGTCGGTGACAATCGGATTCAAAAGAGAGTCACACATCAAAAACAACTGGTTTCGATACTCCCGGTGTAATTGTACCATTTGTTGTACGACTTGGGACGCATTCTTTTTGCGATATTTCCCCCAATACACTGTTTCCGTGCAAAAGCTGCATTGGAACGGGCAACTGCGGGAGGCATAAGCCGCCATATTGGGATAAAAATCCAGATTAAAGTCGGAGAAATCGGGCACTGCGGCGGTGGTCACATCAAATGTTTGGCCAGCAATATCATTGAGCGTGTAGAGTCTCTGGTTTCCTGGCAATTCGCCTCGTAAATACTTCAACAGTAACAACTCCCCTTCACCAGCAAGTAAAGTATCAATATACGGAGTACGTTCCAAGAAGTATTCCAAATTGGGAGAACCTACTGCCAATTCACCGGCAAAAACAGCGCCGCCCATCACGGTTTGGATATGGGGATAATGGGTGCGGGTCAGATAGAAGACAAACATTGACGCCGCAAGATTGCCCCGGTACACGGATAGTCCAAGTATATCGGGGGAAACTTCCTCTAACCGGGCCAGAACATAATCAGCCAATACCTGGAAAAATTTTTCCACCACCGCCACCAAACTAGTGGCCTGATGGTCGTTAATCTCCTGGTAAAAGGTAGTGGAAACAATTGTTTTCACTAATTGCAGGTAAGTCTGTTCTTCCGCTGGTCCCGTTTCACGGTGGAAATGGGCCATCATGTGGTTGCGCATGACATCTTGTCCAATGTTGTGGAAATTGCCCCGCTTATCTGTGGGCACAAAGGTTTCCAAAATGGAAAAATAGTCCCGGTGGATTTCACTGAAGCTGTCCATGGTATTGGCGTCGATGGTTTTGACTGCATAACCGTTGGCTTGCAGGTATGTTTTGAGGGAGGAAATTCCCATCGGTGGTATCTGCGGTTCCCAATAAGGAAGTAATCCCAGAAGAATTTTTTTGGTTTGGTTTGTCATATTGCTTTTTCCCTATATCTTTTTCCCTAGTATCTTTTCCAACCACCGCACATCTTGAGAAAATTAGCCAGCTCTTCTTTGCTGCCTGTAAACAGGTCCGGGCTGCCAATTCGTTCTTTTAATACGTGTTCCATATTTATTTTATACCATAAAAACAAGTAAAAGACAAATTGTAATAGACACCTGGATTCACCAGCAAATACTATGAGCATGCTAAGAGGCATCGACTTAGCTATTGGCCCTCAAGCTGATTCTGTGATCACTCTTATTTTGCCATCTAACCAATTGAGGGCGAGTATCCCAGGGTTTTATTCCTGGCATAACCGAACCACACGGAGAAAAAAAGGAAGAGTTCTTTAAACGAGTGCAAGCATCTTGATGACATTTCTTTGCCTTTTCTTCACTCAGTTTCCCTTAACTTTCTTTAATTTTTAGCCAACTTCTTTCATTTTAGCACTTGACAAACTGAAAGGATTGCAATAAAATAGTTGTATGTTGAATAAAGTAGCGCAAACAAATACTATCAGTTATAGGGAACCCCTTCGTTTATTTGAAAAATCGGGTCCAGTAGACCCTGAATTCCATTATTACGTTCCCTTGGATAATGTGACCAACACCGATCACCAAGATATTAAAACCATGTTGAATCGTGGCCGTTACTTCTCCATATTTGCCCCTCGACAGAGTGGCAAGACGACTTTTTTTAGGAGGTTGTGCGATGAGTTACACAAAGATCGAACGTATATCGCGATCATTTTGGATTTTGAGACATGCCAGGAATTTAGCAAAAGACGGTTTTATGCATATGTGGAAGAGGGCCTCTATCCACAATTAACCAAAAGGCTAAAAAAATTAAACTGCGACAAATACGAAACCGTGCAACAATTTCTGCATAGTTATCGGCTTACCGACCATAAGTCTTTCGGAAAGTTGTTCATAGAACTTAATCAGATCATCCAGTCCAAAAAAATTATAATATTTATAGATGAATTTGACGGCATCCCCATGAAGGAATTGGGGAATTTCCTGACCGCATTAAGAACTTTATATCTCCAATACAAGGAAGAGAAAAAGAAAGCCCTTTACTCCATCGGCCTGGTTGGCATACGCAATATAACCAAGCTCATTGTGGGCGGCGTGTCTCCGTTTAATATTGCCGACCAAGTAGATATGCCTCCTTTTTCTATAAAAAATGTCAGCGATCTTTATGCCCAGCATACCCAGGAATCCAATCAAACCTTTACTGAAGAAGCGATAAAAATGGTTTATGAAGAAACCGGGGGACAGCCTTGGCTGGTCAATCGGCTGGGAACACTTCTGACCCATACGATTAAACCAAAATCAGTTGAACCCATTACGACCGAAGATGTGGAAAAAGCAATTCGAATCCTGCTTAAGGAAAGAAACAATCACTTCGACAACCTCGACGAGAAGGCCAAACAGTACAGGGAGACATTGGTGGAGATCATATTTGATCATGTGGAATACGATCCCAATGTTGAATCTCAAAGCTGGCTGGAACAATACGGCCTGATCAAGGATTGCAATGGAAACGCTGTCGTCGCCAATAACATTTATAAAACCAGGTATATTAAAACTCTTTTTAAAGAAGTCCACCCAAAATATGATATAACCACAGATCAGTATGACTTACCAGATAATCGACTGGATATGGCCAATGTGCTTCTGGATTTCCAGCAATATATTGCCCAGATTGGTGTAAAAGCGTTTTATCTAAGCAAGCAGAAACCCAGTGAAAAAACCGGCCAATTTCTTTTAACAGTATGGCTTTACCAGTTCACCAAGAGTGGATTGGGTGACTTGCGCCACGAAGCACTTTCCGGATTAGGGCGGATGGATATTATTTTAACATATAAGGGGCGGAAATATGTTGTTGAGACAAAAATAAATCATCAAAACGATATTACACGGGTACTTACCCAGGGAGTTATGCAGGTATCGCAACAATACTTGGCCACCGAGTCGGTCGATGAAGGTTATCTGGTTATCTTCGACACCAAAATTCCTGTAGGTGCAGCCTGTAACCCAATAGAGCACCAGATCAACCATAAAAAAGTAATCAGTTTCACCATCGGTATCGGACGCGGCAAATAAAAAACCCCAGTTCTACATGACCCCAATTGTAAGCAGATACCGCATTGGATATGTTGGAAATTCATTGGTAGCGATTGGAAAAAAATGGGTTCAAGGATCAGACCTCCTGACCTCTGGGATTTTTTTCTGATACCAATTTATAGAATATTTCCATATTGGTCCCAGTAAATATCAGGACTGTGTCATTTATTTTATAGAATTTCTTCCTTTCCCATAGTTTGACCGCCTATGACTTTTTCCTCTTTTTTATGGATGAATTACGTTTCAAGGGGACCTGCTATAAAGTGGCCAATTGGAAACATTTTGGAGATAGGCCAGTGGTTATTAGACCAAAAACTCGTTGAAGCAGGGAGAAGCCCTGACGGTTATGGAATCGCCATAGACGGGAAAACTTTGCGCAGGATCCATAATAGCACAAAAAAGGGGTTCATCTTTTGAGTGCCGTGATGCACAAAGAGTGAGTGATAATTGCCCAAGAGGAAGCGGGTGAAAAAACCAATGAGATCAAGCACGTCTCTCCACTTTTTAAAAACATGGATATAGAAGGTTTTGTTGTAACTGCGGATGCATTACATACCCAAAAAGAAATCGCCAATTATATTGTTGAAGACAAAAAGGCGGGCTATTTATTCACAGCCAAAGAGAATTAACCGACTCTATTGGAAGACATCAAGAGCGTTGTTTTAAAAAAAACTCCAAATCTACCCCCGATTATGAAACTCTCGACAATAGAAGATGACACAAAACGAATTGGCCGTAGATTTAAAATTATCCCTTAACACGCTGCCTGGGCGGATTGAATGATAAAAATGGGCATTAGAAAAATGAAAAAAATACAATAATCTTACAGCAGAAAAAGAAAAATAAAATGACGCACCCTTGATCTATTCAGTTTTTTGCACAACCTCATCTCAATAAGTAGACGCGCCATCCTGGCGCATTACTTTATTCAACTGTTTCCAAGAACTCCGCATTGCAAGAATTTCTTTCATAATCCCACGGAGCGCAGCGACGTTGGCGGGGTCGCATCCAAGATATTTGCCAGAAATGGTATCCAAGACCATGTTTTCGCCGCTTATTAATGCGCCAGGATGGCGCGTCTACAATAAATCCCATGGAACGTGTTGTGTTCCGCAACATTTGCGCCAATTTGGTAATAATAGTGGCAAAATTTTAGAGGTTCCGCCCTCCAGTACTGAAAATTGGAATTAGAGATTGAACGTTCACCTTATTTTGTAGAACCGTCACCATATTTTACTCTCCGTTCACCTTCCAACCCCGGCGGTTCACCATATTTTACTCAACCGTCACCCTTTTAGGCGGCAGTTCACCTTCCAAACCTCTCCGTTCAGTATTTTTTGTAGAATCGAGAGCTTCCAAACCCGGAAGTTGACGTTTTTTTTTAGAATCGAGAGCTTTAAAATCTGGCGGTTGAATTTTTTTTTAGAATCGAGAGCTTAAAAACTGGAAGTTGACTTTTTTTTTTAGAATCGAGAGCTTCCAAACCGGGAAGTTGACTTTTTTTTGTGCTCTGGTCATAAATCAACTGGACTATCTGGACATACTGGACATTCTGGACTAACTGGACTTCACAAAACCTGTAAATTTTGTCCAGCTTGTCCAGTAAGTCCAGAGCGTCCAGAAAGTCCAGTTTGCCACGGTTATCCGTGGGACTGATAAAAATCTGATGGTGAATCCAAGCCCCATAACACGTATTGACTTTATTTTCCCATTACCCTATACTGTAATGGCTACGAAAAAGCGGATTGTGAATTAATGAAAAAAATAGTATGGGTATATATTTTTATATTGCAGTTCCTGGCTCTGGGGGTTAAGATGGGACTCGCTATACAAGCGGAACCTATGCCCCATGAATTAAGCAATCTTATCAGCGCCAGACTGGACTGGAACCCACAGGATTATGAAAATAGCCGGGGCATCACATCTGTATTATATAACAAAGGAGAGGAAACCATGGTTTTGTATTGTGATTTAGTCGGGAAAGACTGGAACAGGTCGCAAGGAGAAATAGTGCTGGACCTCAAATATGTGGCAGAACTGGAAGCCAATGTTCCAGTAAACATGACGGGACGATTGATTGAGGCTGAAATAGAGATTCCAGCGGGTTTGGTGGGGTCACCCTCATCACCCAACTGCTACCAAGTATTTGTGAAAGATCAAAATTTCAAATGTCAGTACGGGGCATGGGGCCAATGCAATAGCAGCGGTATTATTAAAATAAACGTGCAACCCGATAGAGACAACATCCCACAAGGGTTCAGGGAAACGGATTTTGATCCGGCATATATCCGTTCGATCGGGATTAAAATCGGTCTGCACCCGGATTCTACGCAGCAGTACAATGGACAAGTAATCATTAGAAAAATCACGGTGACCCCTCCCTTGTCCTTGAATGCACCACCTCATCTGCCCATAAATTTACCGCTACCTTTTATGAAAGCAGACAGCGATGTGGAAAAACAATGGGATGGTTTTTATATTGATGGCAATAAATGGTTTGCTATGGGCGGCAATTGGCGCATGATTCAATATCGCCAGAACTTCGGTTCCTCCTCATGGTTCCCCAATGGCGGGGGGGTAAGCGCTCATCAAGGTTTCCTGGCTACTAAAATGGAATGGTTCCGCCGCGCTGGGATTACACTGCTAAGAGTGGGTGTACTGGATGACGGGTTCACGATGTTCGACTTGGAAGGAAATGTCACGGGGTATAATGATATTTTTAAAAAGGACATAGCCTTGTTTTTAACCCTGGCGAATCGCTACCATATCAAAGTTGAATTCTTATTACTGGACTGTCTGGCCGCAGGAAAAGCAGAAAAGGTGCGCGATGGTTATATCCAGGGGCGACGCCAAATCATCGAAGACCCCATAACACAACAACTGTACATCGAAGACTTCTTGAAACCTTTTCTGACCGAATTTGGCAACGATCCGGTGGTCTTTGGGTTTGATATTATCAATGAGCCGGAATGGTTCATCGCTAAAAAGGAGGGTGGTGGCTGGGTGAAAAAAAGCGGGGATAAAAATACCTATACCACACCGATTCCTCTTGATACATTTAAAGATTTTGTGGTGTTATGCCGGGATACGATTCGTGAATTAGCACCGGGAAAATTTATCACGGTGGGTGTTTCCTGTACTAAACGGAGTATACTAAATAATCTGGCGCTGGATTACCATGCGCTGCACTATTACCCACCCATGGGCGATTTTGCCTGGAATATCAACCAACACTATCGCAATAAACCCTGGAGTTTACAAGAATTCCCTGCCAATGGCGATATCTTTGCCTATTTTTATAATGTCTACGAACAAAACGGAGCGGGTGCGGAGGTCTGGAACTTAAGTCCAAACATTGATGAATATGCCTACCCTTTTGCCGAAGAGGAAAGAAAACTGCAAGAAATCCGGCGCTTTGCAGATTACCTGGATGGCTTGCCATTAACAATATCCCTGAGTGATACGAGTTTAAATTTTAGGGCAAAGACAGACGAATTGCGCCCCAAAACCCAGGTATTTTTTATTAACCAGAGTGGCCGAGGTTTATTAGAGTGGCGCATCAGTACCAATGTTCCTTGGCTCACCTGCACACCGGATTCGGGCACGGGTACAACCATTATCACGGTTTCTGTGAATCCAGAGGGCTTAAATTCGGGTAACTATGCGGGTATTATCACGGTCAGTGATATGAATGCTATTCATTCATCCGAGACATTGAGTGTCAGACTTTTTATTGAAGAACCCGACGCATTCGAAAATAGAAGCATCATCAGATTCCGCTAAAGAAAAGTCATCCACCAGGGGATTCAAATAAATATTTATTTTTCTGTATTATTTTTTTTCCCATTCCTGTATAATTTAAATATATTTGAATTTACAGATATACAACACAACCTAAAGGAATATCATGAAATTCGGCAAAAAAAAAATACAGGACGATAACAATACAGAAATAAATTTAAATACAGATGAAACGACCCCCTTAACAGAAAAAAAGCAAGCACCCAAAAAGAAATCGGTTTTTAAAATAATTAAAAAAGTGTTACTGGGCATCCTAATCACATCTATCCTCCTACCAATTTTTCTTTTTATCCTCATCCATATGGGCTTCATGCAAAATGCGATTAAACACTTGGCTGAAAACTACGTGCTAAAAAACTACGGGGTCTATGTAAAAGCGGGTTCACTGGACTTTAACCTGTTAAAACCGAGGATTCATCTGCAACAGGTGTTATTAGGAAAATGCAACACGGTGAAAAATTGCCCGCCTTTCTTTAAAGCACAGAACATCACGCTGGAACTTCCCTTGGCGACGCTGTGGTCAGATGTCCCGGTAATAAAGAAACTGGTCATCGAAAAACCAGAACTGTATATCCGTATTTTTGCCGACGGCAGTTCAAATCTCCCGACATTCCCGACATCAGAAGAAGAAACAGTATTACCAGAATTTATTTGCCACTTGTTGTCTATGCCAGCATGTAAAATAACCTTTCAAGATGACGTGAACCAGCGCCGCCTGGAAATTCCATCACTGTCACTGAACCTGCAACATCGCTCACCGGGCGCTCACCAAGTGCAGATAAAAATGCAGGGCAAGGGCCGGATTTCACTTCAAGGTCAGAACTTTTCCATTGATCGTATTGCCCTGGATTCGCTCTTGAAAGGAAAAAGCATCCGCATCTACAAGGGAGAATTCAACGGGGGTGGGTTATCTCTCCTGCTGAATGGAACACTGGAAAATTATCTTTCAGCCCCGGTATTAGCGGGACTTAAAATCGATGCATCTGTGGTTTTAAATGAAATGCGCAGATTCCTCAGCGCCGCCACCACGACACCTCCTGCCAGTTTTCCCGATAAAATAAATGGCACAATGCGCTTGCAATCAAAATTAGACGGGACTTTAGACAACCCAAAAGCGCGGGTATTCATTACCAGCACGGCTGTTTCGGCCACGCTTCTGGGTGTAGACGATGCACCTTTGCAATGCACGGGAAAACTGGTATGGCAAGATCACGTGCTCACAGTCCCCTGGGTCCAATTAAAATGGCAAGATAACGGCGAGGTGGGAATGAATGGCACACTGTATCCCTACAATTGGTCCCAAGGTAGTTCCTTGAATATCAAGGTGCGGGCGTTAAATTTAGATTCTCTTCATGGATTGACTGGGATCACGGCGCCACTGGGAAAACTGAATGCCTCGCTAAGCGTCTCCTATAATACACGTTATATTACAATCGACTTGCCAAGTTTGATAATACCGGGTTTAAAAGCGGCGGGTTCTGCCGCTTGGAAAGTAGGTGCGGTTTCCCCGCTGACTGGCGGGTTCCTTGTGCAAACCACACGGATCAAAGAATTTTTACCGGGCTGGGAATCAAACCGCCCACTGGAGATTCAAACGGTTTTTTCCGGTTCCCAAAAAGAACAGGTCGTCCGCGTATTCTTATTACATAATCCGATTGTCGGCTTCCAAGCAGAAGGTAGAATAAAAAGCGTGGCGCCTTATCCGGTAGAAGTCACTCTACAGATGAAAGATATGCCTGCGGAAAACCTTTTGAAATTACTCAATATTTCTAACAATGGTGTACAAAGCAATATCACGGGTTTGGCTCGTATTCGTCTGAACCTGACGCAACCGCTTCAATCCTTACAGATGGATGCGAATCTGGATAAGATAGTGCTCAAAAAAGATACGCTGGAAATTGCGAACAACGGCCCAATGGAACTCTCTTATAATAACGAGGGAATCACTATAAAACGCATGAAATGGCAGGGCAAAGGGTTAGACGTGGATATTTCCGGCCAATTGCGCTATAAAGAACAAGAGGACATGTGGGTAAACGCTGCGGCCACAATAGACTTAAAAACAGCGGAAATGTTTTTACCCGGATACCAGTTGAAAGGAAAAATGGAATTGGAAGCATTAATTACCGGTTCCCTAACCGCCCCCCGCTTTGACGCTTATGTGTATGCCAAGGATGTGTTTATAAATTCGCCAGACCTACCGGGGCCATTGGAGAACGCGCAGTTAAATCTGGCACTGGGAGCGGATTATGTGACCATCAAAAGTTCCGCTTTTAGGTTCATGGATACCAAGTATTCTTTAGAGATACCCTGTCGCATCGGCTGGCAGAACGACACATTGACTATACCACAACTGGCTATTTCCGGCGGTGGTAACCGTTTTGTGGTGGAAGGAGCAGCCACCAGGGGAAAAGCGATTAATAAAACAACACCCAATACACAGTTGCAATTCTCATTGCAAGGAAAGATTAACCACCGCAGCCTGCGGAATATTATACCAGATACTGTCATCCGCGGCAGCAGTGATTTTTCGTTTTTAGTGACTGGCACCACGGACAAACCGACTATAAACGGCAGCGTTCAACTCAAGGGCGCTGGCTTGGAACTACAAGACCCGAATATTATTATCTCTGGGGTGACAGGCGAAATTAAAGTAAATGAAAAAGGAATCCGGTTTGAAGGCATCAAGGGCGATGTGAATGATGGGAAATTAAACATCGCCGGTTCCTATAATCTGGCAGCAGATGCAACACCAGACCAACGTCGCATCACGTTTAACTTAGATAAGGTCAAACTGCAATACCCGGCAGGTTTGCAGTCGGAAGTATCCGGCCAACTCTACTTTCAATCGGATACGCAGGAAAATGGCTGGTTGTTAAAGGGAGATATACGTATTTTACAAGCTCTTTTTAAAGATGTTTCCGAGGCCCAAACCCAATCTTCCCTTTTCCTGCACCCGATAACACCGGAAAATACGCTTTACCCCAAAGAGAATTTCCTGAATAAACTATTTTTGGATATCCGCTTGGCAACGAAAACACCGATATGGGTGGACAAAAAGATTTCCAAAGCAGAAATTACCGCAGATGTCATGGTCACAGGCACTGCTGCGCGACCCGGCCTGTTAGGACGAGGGTATGTCAAAAGTGGTGGCGAGATTTATTATAATAAGCGGACCTTTATTGTGGAACGGGGTATCATGGATTTTAATAACCCAGAAGCCATTGAACCGAATTTTGATATCGAAGCCTATACCACGATCTCTTCCTATAAAATAAAATTACAATTAACAGGAAACATGGACACCATGGTCCCCATTTTTACTTCCTCCCCGGTCCTATCGCAAACGGATATCTTGTCGCTCTTATTAACCGGTCAGATTGGTTCGGGTGTTTCCAATTTCAGGCTGGACGAGCAAGCATTTTCTTTAGCCAAACAATTGGCCGCAGGTTTTGCCGGTGAAAAGATTGAAAAAATCTCTGGTATCGACAATATACGCATTGATACGGGACTGCAAGACAAAGAAGCACGGGTTACTCTGAGTGAAAGAGTGGCGAAAAAGGTGGAACTGGTGTTCTCACAAAACCTGACGAATACACAAAAACGATCTTATATCGCACGCTACTCCCCCTGGAGCAATGTCCAGTTGGAAGGACAAAAAACCGAGGACAATGAATACGGTATCGGTTTTAACCACCAAATCTCTTTCAATACACACAAAAAAACGCCTCCGGCGGCCAAGGGCTCTTTTGAAAAACCGCCCCTGGACCCTGCAAAACTTTTTAATACGAAGAAGAAGGTAATGAATATTAGGGTGACTGGGGGTAATATCGTTTTTCCGGTAAATATGATTACGAAACGTTTGAAAACAAAGGTAGGAAAATCCTTCGATTACCTACGATTCAGCGCAGACCTGGAAAGTCTGCACGAGTTTTACCGGGAACAGGGATACCTGGCGGTGGTTATCCTGCCGGAACGTGTAGAAAAAGACGGCGGTATTCATCTGGGACTGGATATTGCCGCAGGGCCAAAGATTACACTGGTGTACCGTGGAGCGGAGATACCCAATAATTTACGCAAAGAAGTGGCGCAAATCCTCTGGTCCAGACACTTCGGCGCTCTTGCTTTTAATGATGCCGTGTTAAGACTGAAATACTTTTTGTATCAGAAACAATTTTACCAAGCAAAAGTCACCTGCACCAGAGACGCTGATTTTACCGACTATATTAACGAAAAAGAAACTGCGGCTCCTGGTCTGGCCAAACAAATTATTTTCGACATCACCCCGGGGCTCCACACCCATAAACTCCAGTTTAATTTTAGCGGTAATACTGCGATTGCAGATAAGGAATTGGCCGCACTGTTCCACCATGGGCACATGACCGAGGCCGTTTTTGCCGATCCAGTCCATGTGATCGAGTCATTAAAACATATCTATTTTTTAAAGGGCTTCTTGCAGACCCAAATCGAAATAACCGCGTTTCGCTTCACCCCCACTACCCTTAAGGCAGAGGTGTTTTTTGCTATTAAAGAGGGTGCCCTGTCGCGTATCGGGAAAATCACGTTCACGGGGAACCAATTCATAGACAATCCCCGTTTATTAAAAACTATCGGTTTCCGGTCGAGAAACCCGTTCTCACCTTCTGCTTATAACGAAGCCACATTTAAAATTAAATCCCTTTATCTGGGGGAGGGATTTTCAAAGTGTACGGTGCAAGCGCACGTAGAACCAGACAAAACACCCGGACTGCTGAATATTTCTTTCTTAATCGTGGAAAACCAACAGGCAGTCATCCAAGAGATAACACTGGAAGGGAATTTAATCACCCACGACAATGTAATTTTGAAGCAACTGGCTTTTAAAAAAGGAGATATACTCTCTTTTCCAAATATAAACAAGACCAGAAAAGCCCTTTATGATCTGGGTATTTTCCAACAGGTCGCCATTGTTCTGACACCGTTGCCGATGACTACAAAGAATCAAGTCAACCAGGATATCCGGCCCTATCGTGTCGAGGTCCATGTGAACGAACAGAAACGGTTCCGTTTTAAGTATGGGGTCCAATTGCAATCGACTTTATTAGAGGATGCACCACTTTCTTATGGCGTGAATACCCAGTTCAGCGATTATAATTTATTTGGTGCCGGGCATTATGCGGATCTGGTGGTGGGAATTAGCAACAAGGAGCGAAAAGTGATTGGCTATCTGGGCACGCAGAACCTTTTTTCCCGCCGTTTCAAAAGTCAATTGTTCCTGCATTACACTGACAAAGAGGAACCCGCCTTCACGTTGAAGAGCGCGGGGATAGGAGTCCAGCAAAAAATTGCGTTCACGCCTTTTTCTTCTTTAGCTTACAATTACAATCTGTCATGGAACCGCCAGAAGACTTTTGCGGAGACTGAGTTCAGCGATTCCTATTCTTACCGCTTAGGTGCAGTAGAAGTCATATACAATCGCGATAAGCGCAATAATATCATGGATACAGTCAGTGGTTCGTATCATAATTACAGTATCGGTATGGCTGAGCGTGTATTGGGTTCAGAGGTAAATTTTCTTCGTCTTACGGGTCATTATTCCTATTACAAGCAGTTTGGCGCATTGGTTTATGCCGGCGCTGTACGGATGGGGTTTATCACTGATTTTGACACGCGGTTACCTATTGCCGAGAAGTTTTTCACAGGCGGCGGAACATCCATTCGTGGGTATGCACAGAATAAAGTGGGGCCATTAAATAGTTTGAGTGAGCCTATAGGTGGGAATGCGTTTATCTTATTGAACCAGGAATTACGCTTGCGACTCACGAAGTTATTCGGGGCCGTGGTATTCTTGGATGTAGGGAATGTGTATCCCAGGTTGTCTGATTTCCTGTTCAGTGAACTACGAAAAGGAATTGGGGTTGGTTTGCGCTTTCACACCCCTTTTGTTATCTTTCGCTTGGATTGGGGGTTCAAGTTAGGTCGCCGTCCCGGTGAATCGGCCTCTACTATCTTTTTCAGTATCGGGCAAGCTTTTTAAAACTGAGCAGTGTGTGGGAATTATGGGAAGAATGGGAGTGATGGGAGTAATGAGATTTTTTACTGGGAACCTTTGCATTCGGGGGATTCCTTTAGCCGATTTCTGTTATCGTCGGGGCTCTTTATCCCCGGCTTCTTCCGTTTCATAGTCGAACGATTATAGCGGAAGAACGGACTATCTCATCATCTAGGTAAGCAACTTACCCAGATGTCGGGCGCTCGTGGGGTCATTACCACTTTCGTTCGGACCCTAGTCTCTGAACCTTCCCGGACCCTGGGAACTCACACCGAGTTCCTTCATCCCGGACTTGGCTGCCGATAATCCGTCCCCGGACTTCCCGGCAATTCACCCGATTTTCATCAGCCGCTCACGCGGTAGAGGGCCTAATTTAAGCCGCCCCCGAATGCATTAACTCTTAAGAAACTTCCTGTCAATCGTATAGGTATAATTATACCTCCCATTTTCAAAATTGTAAAGGAAAAGCTGATAATGCGGTGCGATTAACGCGCCAATTGGGGGTACCAATGCCACGGGCCCCCGGTAAAATAGATGAAATTTTTCATAGTCATTGGATTCCACTACCCGTTGAATTTCATTTTTTAACTGCCTGGCTATTTCTTCCCATTTATGATTCACACCGTCAATATATTCAGGGTAAACATAATTCACCGCCACCACAAGCTCCTTCTCTTTCAAACCGAGAGCAGCCAACGACTCCCCCACCTGTTTTTCAATAGAATCGCCCCCAATAGAAATTAGAATAAGACACTCTTTCCCAGTGGTGCCCTCGCCATTAATGGGCCGTGCCGGTTCTTCATGGCGGATAAAAGCGGGAATAATAACCTGGAACCAATCCCCATTTACATCAAAAATAGGAGGCTTACCTGCAATATGAGTGGTCAGTTCGATGATCATCTTTATTCCTTGGCCACCGTTTTGGGCATATTGTAAAGCGACCATGAACCATGCCAACGAGGGATTGCGCCAAGAAGGCAAAACATTACCTTTATTCAATTTTTCAATACCCATATTTGTGGATGGGATCCCAGGGCTAAGGACTTCAATGCGATCTTCAAATACAGTCACCCGCACAGGTTCGTACGATGTGTAATCCCGATGCACAAAAGCATTCACAATAGCTTCCTGCACCGCCCGCGAGGAGAAACGCAGTTGGTTACGACCTTCAAAAGATTCGATCCCCTTATCTATATCCCATCCCATATAAGCCTGAAGTGTATCCATTATCGACCGAATTAAAATAGGGATAGGGCCAAAAAGCTCATGTCTCAGGTTTCTTTCTGCGGTGACGCTGTTCCCCTGGTAAACAGAAAAAATAGCATACGCCCCGCGAAAAAAGAGATGGGGTTCCCGACCAAATAACACGATGGCAAAATTACGGGGCACTACCCGTCTGGAACCTCCAGACGGATGGGTAAACAAACTGCGTACATCACCACGAAAACAAGCGTCGGCTTTCAGGTAAGCCTTAATGGGTTGGGGTAGCTTGAAATCGCTGAGAAATTCTTCCAGCATGGTCAGGTTGATCGCCTTGAGAGTTGCATCTGGGTGGATTTGTTCCAAATAGGGGGGCCAACTTTTCTTCTGCTCCAATAAACGGGGAATAAGACCGTTGGCTTGCTGCGTCCGATCATTTATCCGTACATAATAATGGACCCCCTGGTCTTTTATTTTGTAACGATGGGCAAACTGGGAAGCAGTAATAGCAAACACCAACACCCGTTGTGCCGGGTTTCCGCGCACCGGATACTCTTCCACGGCAGGAACAAGAGGTGGTTCGACATTATCACGGCAAATACTGAGCACTTTATTTTTTATCTCAGTCAAACGTTTGCTTTCCAACCCCACCACTTTGGCAGAAGAGGTGCCATGTCGATCTTTTTCCTCGCGAATACCACAAATAACCTGACCACCACCCACCTGTTGGATATCGTTGGCAAAAGCACACAGGGTTTTTACCACGCCGAGTTCATCGGCCACATTCTCTTTCCACTCGACGCGGACACTCTCCTGCGCTAAACGCTGTTCCCAATCAATTGCTTTTTGTTTTACTTTCATAGGCATAACCAACCTTCTTTATCGTCATCATTCTCTTTCTTTTTTCGTATCTTTCATGGTTAAAGATTCTTCTTTTATTTCGGTTTATTCCGGGCCAGCCATTTATTAAAATCACTAAAGGTATCGGCAATCAAGTCGGTAAGAAGAAGCACTTGCGGTGACCTGAATTTCTCCAGGATAAAATCGATTAATTGATAATAATGGGTGGTTTGGGAAAACCATCTTCTTAAATACTCATAATCTGAAAAGTCTGGGATAGCAGGTTCAGTGTGTTTGGAACCAAACCGCTTAAACACTCTTCGATGCAGGGATGGTCTTTGAAAAAGAATATATTTAAGAGAGTTTTGGGTTCTGGGATCGGTCCTAAAAAAGTACAATAAGTCCAGCATCGCCACAAATTGCGTTTCAGGATTTTTCGCTTTAATATTGGGCAATATGTCATGGAGGTCTCTTTGCCTTAGATTGATACGCTGCCTGAATTTCCCTGAACCTTCAATGAGTCCGGCCACAAAATCAGACCAGAATTTGGCCTGCACAATACTGGGAATAAACAATAAATTTCCCACAAAAGCAAATGCCCCAGCCAGAGGCCACGCCATCAAACTCCTGAAAAAATTGGCCTGGATAGTGGTCTTGTCAAACCCCCGGATGATATTGTGAAAAGCCAAATAAGAACCATTGATCATACAAATAAAAAAGAATTTTAAAAACTCAAAAAGAAGCCCAGTATGATGCAACGGATACAACAGATCAAACTGCAATTTAACAAAGTTCAGCACAGGCACAGAAAACCCGGTCCAAAAAAGGGAATGGGAAAGAAAAATGAAATCAATATTCTTGATATGCCACTCTTTCAACCGATACCCGCGCCCAGAAATAAAATCAGTGATGGCATTACGTATAGATGTAATGCCAAACCAAATCAGAGCATACTGCCAACCAATAGTCAAATACGCGGGAATAAACCCGATAAAAATATAGGTAATGGTTTTAGTCGTGGGGTGAATATAACGCCAGACATTTTTTAAAGGGATCGGTTCCACCATGTTTTCATCGCCGATGGTTTTGAGTGGCATTTCTTTGGAGCGCCCCATGCTGATGATCTCATATTCCGTGGTAGCGGTTTCTTCAGAGTTCGTTTTGCCGCTGTATTGCGCAATCATTTTGGAGACAAATTTAGGCAGGGCATAATGATTTTTTAAATAATCCAACTGTTGCGCTTTGGCCAATGAACTACGGAAAATAAACCCCATACCAGGAATATAACTGGTCCGGCCCATAGAATTGCTACCACAGGAAGGTTGGATGTTATATTCAGTGCAAAAAGTAATACATGCCAGCTCGTTTTGTTCATCAGCTTCAATACGGTTTTCAAATAAAAAGGATTTGAGGTGTTCGACATTCCTACTGTTTAAAAGATGGATGAAACGGGCGAATAATTCGAGTTCATAATGATCAACGTTCATAGTGTCATGCATGTTGTAGATTTCGGTATGGCCAATGAAGTTAAAATTCTCCATAATCGTTTTAACAGCCCTGGCAAAACCGTATTTTAATGGGTGGATCATTTTTATATTTTCCCGGAAGCGGAATAGAACGGCATCTCCGTTTTGAGCGGGTAAACTTGGGAACGCATCGCTAAAATTAGCAAACACGGTTTTAACTTCAAAACCACTGGATAAAGGAAAATACAGGGATAGGAGTTTGTCCTGGTTTAATTCGCCATATTCTTGGCGGGTGGATTCGTATTTTTTGAGCAGGTTCCGGTATTCCCATTCAGACATTTGGTTGTCGCGGTGTTGGCAATCGCAGATTTTTTTTTGTGCTTTCAAGTAGAGCACACGATTATAAAGTACCGGTTGATAATGATCGTACAGAAGTTCTCCAAGATGCATGCGGGTGGCATGCTGATAAGGAATAATGTCGTTAATGTCAGCCAGTTGCAGGGGATTCAAATAGTAGATGGTCCCTTCTTTGTATCCCTCGTTTATTTTGGGCAGATGAGTGATATTAAAATTGTGGATAAAATCTTCAATAGATTGAACCCGATTCTTTTGGATTTGCGCCACTCCTTTTAAAAAAACATCATAAGCATCATCCTTGGAATCAAGATAATCCACAAATTCAATGACATTGGCAAAATGGGGAAACAAATAGATATAATGATACCGATTACCTACTTCCCCAATAGAAAATTCCAGGCCTATATTAACACTTATACCCAGAATACTACCCGCTTCAATGGCCTCGTTGATGATTTCAATATGTTCCAAGGTGTTGTACACAATGGTAATTTCCGATAAGCCTTTAATAAAGGAATCAATGATCAATTGCGTGGGGTTTTTCCTACCATAGGAAGAGTTATCATGAACATGGGGGTCCCAGCCCATGTGTAAATCTTTCAGTGGTGCGCCTGTTTCGGGTACTTCAATGATATTCATCTCTTTGAGGTAACGACGGATAACGCGGGGATGACCAAAAGAGGAAGCAGAGAAATCGCGGAGTCGTTCCATTTGGGCGCGTTTATTTTCCCTGCTCTTGACCGCTTCTTTCATCAGTGCCATTTGAACCCGCGCGGTATTCAGGGGCATTTTAATGGATTTGGAGTGGAGTACTTGGTGGGTCAACATTCTTAACGCGGAGAGTCGTTCACTGCATTTATTGGAGCCAAGAAAACCAATGATACTGACATAAAATTCGACAATAGAAATACGTCGTTTCCTAAACATTTTGGCGAAACCCCTGGGATGGGAATCAGGAATCTTGCCAATGGTTTCCGGGTGGTCGATACTGGTATTCAACCAACGACGCACCTGCCACATGCTACCGGAAAAACTCATCCTGTTGACTATGGCATTATATACATTGATCAGCTTTCGTTTCAACATAATGCTAAGTCTATACTAATCCATAAAAAATGTCAACCGTGCTCCTGTCTGGATTCACTGGCAGGGTTTGCAAAAAACTGGACTATCTGGACTATCTGGACATACTGGACTTACTGGACTTCACAAAACCTTTGATTTTTCCAGCTTGTCCAGTAAGTCCAGTAAGTCCATGTCGTCCATGTTTTTTCAAGAATCTGGTGGTGAATCCAAGCAGTTCCTGGTTTGCAAACATTTTGAAGGTATGTTATTATAAAATAGTCCAATGTATTTGGCTGTGGGCATGCTTTGGGAAAAGAGTTTACCGCATCGTCATGTTTGTAGGAGTTGAATTATGGATCACAAAAAACAGGAAGATTATGTCGCCACTCTATTTCTGGAATTAGAGATTTTTAATCGGTCGTTGTACTGGTTAAAGCGCTCTTTTAATATTTGTTATAAGATCGGCATAAAAGAGAGCTATGAAATGGAAGAATTAGACGCCATCGAAGCATTTACTGCCAGATTCGCCCGCTCCAGCTACATATTGATTCACAAAATCTTCAGAAGTATTGACAAAATCGAGTTTGAAAAAGAAGACTTAATGCTAGATATACTGAATCGAACTGAAAAAAGAGGTATCATCGACTCCATTGAAAACATCAGACCAATATATGATTTAAATAATATTATTTATATTAATTATTCACCGGATGATTTAATTATGCTCTTCAAAAAAGTCCTAACCCAATCAAAACCACTACTGGAAATCGCGGACCGCGTCAATACTTACTGCGAGAAATACAACCACACTACCACTTGAAAAAACAATTCCCCTCTGGCGGCTGACCAACTCCCGACCACTACTAATGTTCCAAAATGATTTCAATTAGGAGTGCCAAAACAATACTTCAAAAAAAAGAGTGTTAACCACGAACCACCGGAAATAAACGAAAAAAAACATTCATTTTCGTGTGGTTCGTGGTTAATGGTTTTTTTATCTTTTCATAAAGGGATATTCATACTGTGTGGGGGGTAGGAAATTCTCTTTGATAGTGCGGGGGGAAGTCCAACGGAGCAAGTTCAACGGACTACCGGATTTATCATTGGTTCCAGAAGCACGGGCACCACCAAAAGGCTGATGCCCAACAACTGCACCCGTGGGTTTGTCGTTGATGTAAAAATTCCCCGCAGTATGACGCAACCGATTCAACAAGTTCGCAATAACATAGCGATCCTGGGCAAAAATGGCCCCGGTTAATGCATAATGAGACGTGGTTACTATAATGTCCAACAACGACTCCATCTCTTCATCAGGATAAACATAAATAGTCAACACGGGAGCGAATAACTCCTCTTTCATGGTAATATAATCTGGCCGATGCGCCAAAATCACGGTGGGTTCAATAAAATACCCGGTGGTTTTGTCTCCTTTCCCGCCGCACAATATCTCGGCATCAGCAGAATTCTCAGCACTATGAATGTATTCCATGGTATTGTCAAAACTACTCTCATCAATAACAGCATTGATAAAATTACCGAAATCCCGGACATCCCCCATCTTGATCGTGGCCACGGTTTCAAGCAATCGTTCCCTGACACCGGGCCATTTTGAAGCAGGAATATACGCCCTTGAACACGCGGAACACTTCTGCCCCTGATATTCAAACGCACCACGTACCAAAGCAGTGACCACTTCCTCTTCATGGGCACTGGGATGCATGAAAATATAATCTTTACCACCGGTTTCTCCGACTAAACGGGGATAAGAATTATACAGTTCAAGATTGGCCGCAACATCTTTCCACAAGGAGACAAATACCTTGGTAGAACCAGTAAAATGAATGCCTCCCAATTGCCGGTGAGGTAATACGACCTGACTCAACGTGCTGCCAGAACAAGGCACAAAATTGATAACTCCATCCGGTAACCCGGCTTCCCGGAACAACTCCATTAAATAATAAGACGATAATAAGGCCGTGCTGGAAGGTTTCCAAAGCACGGTATTTCCCATCATGGCTGGAGCTGACACGAGGTTCCCGGACAGGGAAGTAAAATTGAAAGGGGAAATAGCCAGAATAAAACCTTCCAAGGGCCTATAATCAAGAGAATTCCAGGTATCTGGAGTGGATTCGGGCTGTCTACTGTAAATCTCCTCTATGAACTTGGCATTATACCGTAAAAAATCAGCCATTTCACATGTCGCATCAATCTCAGCTTGATAGACATTCTTGGATTGATTCAACATGGTGGCGACATTCAGAATGTAACGGTATTTGGTGGACACAAGATTAGCCATCTTTATAAAAATAGCTACCCGCTGCTGCCACGGCAACAATTCCCACTGCTGCTTGGCAGCCAAGGCAGCTTCAATAGCCATTCTGATCTCAGCTTCCCCGGCTTGATGACAAATAGCCAATACATGCTGATGGTCATGGGGACACACGACTTCTTTTAATTTCCCCGTATACACCGCTTTACCACCAATGATTAGCGGTATCTCTAAGCGGGTGTTATATTGTCGAACCAATTCTGCCTCTAATCTGTCCCGTTCTATAGAACCCGGTGCATAATCCAACGTGACCTCATTAACAGGCTGAGGAATTCTGGTAATAGTGTTAAGCATGATAACCTCCATTTAAATTCTTTTCTTTATTCTTGCCAATGAACCATTGACTTTCAGTTCAACTGCATTATAATAGAGTTTTAATTGAAAGTAAAATTCATAATGTTCATTGGAATTATGAATGAAATTCAAAAGAAGCGCTTAAAAGGAGGTGATCATGGCGTTGGATTTGTATCAATTAAAAACTTTTTATACGTTCGCCAAGATTCGGCAATTCACGCAAACAGCAGAACATCTTTATGTGACACAATCAGCGGTAAGTCACGCTTTAAAAAAATTAGAACAGTCAGTAAACACGAAATTATACACAAAACATGGTAAGGATTATCTACTCACAGCAGCAGGAGAAACATTGTACCGGAGTTGCGAACGTATCTTTTACGAGGTGGATAAATTCGAGGAAGGCATGGCTTCTGGCGAGGCACAATTAAAACAAAAAATTTACCTGGGCGCACCGGTTGAATTCGGCACAACTGTGTTGATTAAACATATGGCCACTTTTTTCCACCAATACCCCCATATCACGGTAGACTTTCGTTTCTCCAATAACCTGCGCATTCCTCTATACCGCGATGAAGTCGACTTGGCAGTGGATTGCAAATCCCATCACCAAAAAGATATAGAAAGCTATTTCCTGTTCCGCGAACGGTATGTAGTGGTCGCATCACCAAACTATGTGACAGAAAATAAAATCCACGAAGTCACAGACCTGGAACGAGTCAGAGTGCTGTCACTGGATAAAGAAGGGGAATGGTGGGATAACTTCTTACTGGCACTGGACCACGACAAAAGACCGAAATTAAAAAACATCCTTTCAATCAATCATGTCCGTGGCCTGATCAATGGCGCAATGAGTGGTATTGGTGTCAGCTTCGTACCTCGGTATACAGTAGAAGCAGAATTAGAACAAGGCCTGTTAGTAGATATTTTCGGCGGCCTAGCCATGGACGATCAATTCGCAGTCTTCATTAAAAAAGAACGCCTGGAATTTGAAAAAAACAAACTGCTACTGAACTTCCTCATAGAAACCTTCGCTGGCTTCGTGGCATGAAATAATGTGCCTCCGGCGGCCAAGAACCCTTTCGAGAAAGGGTTCCTGGACCTCCCAAAGCTTTTGATAGAAAGGTTGGGTGGCGGGGGGAATTGACGGGTTAAGTTAAAGACAATTTCTTTTTCTTCTTTTCTTTTTTTTCTTTCTTTCTGATGCTTCTATCTTCATCAAAGGGTTTGGGTGATTTTTTTATATAATCCGATTTGGCCGGAATAAAATCCTTTTCCGGCTTCTTCTTATATCCACCACGATCCCAATCGAAATCCTTTATCGGTTTCTTTTTATAACTGCCCAATTCACTTTCAAATGAAGCGGCTGGTTTTGTTCTATAACCGCCTCTATCCCCGGCAAAAGAGGAGACTGGTTTCTTTTTATAACTGCCTCTATCCCCAGCAAAAGAGGAAACTGGTTTCTTTTTATAGTCACTTCGTTCCCCATCAAACGAGGAAGCTGGTTTCTTTTTATAATTGCTTCGGTCCGCTGTGTACGAAGAGTCAGTACTGGTTCTTTTCTTCTTGTAAGAATCGTTGTTAGAGCTCTCCGAGCTTCTTTCCCTGCTTTTGCCGCGCGATTTTCCACCACCGGGCAAGGAATCGGTCTCTTCTACAAATACATTTTGGTTTTTAAACTTTTTATCGACAAACCCCTTGAGAATCGCCTCTTTGTGACAGGTCTCAGCCTCGAAAAAAGAGAAGGAGTGCATGATATCAATTCTGCCAATACGAATACTAAGCCGTTTGGAAATATCATTGATCAACCCAATCAATTGAGGCGGCGTGAGTTCATCCTTACGCCCCAGATTAATAAAAAAGCGGCACATTTCCTGGGAAGATTCCCTTCGACTATCCACATTGATATCCTGGGTGTTTTTATAGTACTCCAAAAAGGTATTAAACTCAATGCTGACAAAACGCTTGATTAACTCTTCCCGCTCCAACCATTCGAGCTTTTTGTAAATAGTAGGTAAAAAGCTCTCAATCTCTTCATTGTAAACGTCCACATTCTCCATACGGTCGATTTGGTGGAACAGTTGTTTTTCACAGATTTCCTTGCCATTAGGAATTCGTTCTTCTTTGAATTTTTTCCCGATGGATTTTTCGATGTTCTTAATTTTGAATTTTTCTTTAAGATTAATAATGGAAATAGAAACGCCCAGTTTCCCAGCTCGGCCCGTGCGTCCGCTACGGTGCGTATATTGTTCGTTATCATCGGGCAAGCTGTAATTAATGATATGAGTGAGACTATCCACATCCAAACCACGTGCTGCGACATCGGTAGCCACTAACATTTGCAAGTTATGTTGCCGGAACTTTTGCATAACATAATCGCGTTGCGCCTGCGATAAATCCCCATGCAACGCATCGGCATTATACCCATCGGTCATCAATTTGTCGGCAATCTCCTGGGTTTCAATACGGGTGCGGCAAAAGATAATAGCGTAAATATTGGGATTAAAATCAGCAATACGCTTCAAGGCGAGATAACGGTCCTTGGCATGAACGAGATAATAGACATGTTTCACATTATCCGCGCCCTCGTTTTTTTTGCCAATTGTCACTTCGATTGGTTCGTGCATAAAATTGCGGGCGATTCGTTCGACATCCCGCGACATGGTAGCGGAAAACAGCAGGGTGCGTTTTCCTTCCGGTGTATTCTCAAGGATACTGTCCAGTTCTTCTTTAAAACCCATGTTCAGCATTTCGTCTGCTTCATCCAGCACCAATGTTTCGATATGCGAGACATCGGCGATTTTTCGATTCAGCATGTCAAGCATGCGTCCCGGGGTGGCCACGATGATCTGTGCGCCCCGTTTTAATTCATTGGCTTGGGTTTCAATACTGGCACCGCCATAAACTGGCACTACCCGGATTCCTTTTTTATATTTTGCAAAGCTCTTCAGATCATTGGCTATTTGAATACATAGTTCCCGTGTGGGACTTAAAATCAATACTTTTGTAACTGTCGATTCTATAGATGCGTATTGAACCAGAGGCAGACCATAAGCGGCTGTTTTCCCGGTTCCGGTCTGAGCCAGACCGATCAAATCATACTTAACGCTAAATAAATGAGGGATCACCTCTTTCTGGATTAACGTGGGATGTATAAACCCTAAATCTGAAATTGCTTGCGCAATGGTTGATTCTATCCCTAATTCTTCAAAGGTGGTGGTACTGTCCAAAAAAGAATTAGAAGAATCGTTATTGGTTTCTTCTGTTAAATTTTGCATACCTTTATTGTACACCATTTTTGCCTTTATAGCAATAGCCACGTTATCCTAATTCCACCATTAAAACTTTAAAAGTGGGGGGAATAAAATGGGAAGCATGGGAATTCTGGGAATTATGGGAATTATGGGAGAAAGATGGGATAACTTTTGTCCGCATGGGGACGGGAAAGCTAGCTTACAAGTGACTATTGTTTACCAGTCTTTATATTTGGAACCGTCCAGGGCGGTGCGTCCTGATTTGGTGTAGATGTCATAGACGTTTTCGCCGCCCCAGCTTGTGTCTTCTTTTTTATCTTGGTAGGAACGCAACCCCCACTCAAATGAGTTGGTCATGGGATCAATAGGAATCCCACGCAAGAACTTTTGAATCTTTTCATTATTCTTTTTGTCCCTGTATTCGATTCCTTTGACCAGGTCGTCCAATGTGGGGGGGTACTTATAGGTATCTTCATCCACCTCGACTTTGTTTTCTTCGACAAACTTTTTATAATCATCGATAGCAGTACGTAGGAGTCTTAGACTACGTCTCAGTTCGATTTCCTTTTCGCGTTTGACCGAAGTTTCCACCATGGGGATGGCTACAGCGGCTAGGATTGAGATAATAACGATAACTACCAACAATTCGATCAATGTGAACCCCTGCATTTGCCGGGGTTCAATGCATTTTTTGAGCTTACACGTAATCATCATTGTCGGCAATTATCCTTATTTATCATCATATACCATTATATATACTATTATTATATACGGTTAAATGATGGTGACCCAATCTGGCCACAACTATTTGAACTGCCATTATTATTCGTTTTCAGCAGCTCGTTTGCTCAATTTAATCTTATTGTCTTTATCGACACCGATTACTTTGGCAGTGACTTCTTGTCCCAGTTTGAAGTTCAAATCTTTGATATTCCCAACGCGGCGGCTGGAAAGTTCTGAGATGTGAATCAAACCTGTAGCACCTCTGAAGAGTTCGACAAAAATGCCGTAGTCTTCAATACGGGTGATCTTACCGGTGTAAATTTTACCGATTTCAGCGCCTTGGGTGAGTTCGATGATCCGGCGGATCACTTCTTCGCCCAGAGTTTTGTTAGCGGCAGCGACAGTTACTTTTCCGTCGTCATCGGTGTTGATCTTCACGCCAAATTCTGCGACCAAGCCTTTGATCACTTTACCACCAGGACCAATTAAATCTTTAATTTTTTCGGTATTGATGTTGGTGATTAAAATCACGGGTGCATAAGTGGACAGGGATTCGGCTGGGGCTGAAATAGCTTCCTTCATCTTGTTCAAGATAAAAAGGCGGGCTTTTTTAGCATCGTCCAGGGTTCTATTGATAATATCATCATTCAACCCGTCGATTTTGATATCGAGTTGGACAGCAGTAATACCTTTTTCAGTACCGGCAATTTTGAAATCCATATCACCGAAATGATCTTCGTACCCAGCAATATCGGTTAAGACAACAAAATCATCGCCTTCTTTAACCAATCCCATGGCAATACCTGAAATAGGCGCTTTAATCGGAACACCCGCATTTAATAATGCCAGGGTTCCACCGCACACGGTGGCCATAGAAGAAGAACCATTGGATTCTAAAATATCAGAGACCAAACGGATGGTATAGGGGAACTTTTCATTATCAGGTAACATGACCTTCAATGCTTTTTCCGCCAGATTGCCGTGCCCGATTTCCCGTCTTCCAGCGCCTCTTAAGAAACTGACCTCACCCACTGAAAAGGGCGGGAAGTTATAGTGAAGCATGAATCGTTTTAATTCATTGTTGTTGGACAGGGTATCCATGCGTTGCGCATCATCTTCAGCACCAAGAGTGACCGTAGCCAGAGCCTGGGTTTCACCACGGGTAAATATAGCGGAACCATGGGTCCGGGGAAGCACGCCCAATTCAATGGAAATGTCCCGGATTTCATCAAAAGAACGACCGTCGGTCCTTTTTTTATCGGCGATCAGTGCTTTTCTGAACACATAGGACTCTAAACGATGAAAGGCATTCAGGTATTTTCCTAGTTTTGATTCATCTTCTGCTTTGACGGGGTCCATGACCATGTCGGAAATGGCTTTTATTTTATCCCTGCGTTCCAGTTTAGGTACAGTGAAGATGGCGTCTTTGAGTGACGTAGCGTATTTTTCTACGAGCCCGTTAAAAATCTCTTCCAATTCAGTATCTTTGGCCACGATAATTTTGTCCGGGTTGATCAGTTCTTTTTGCGCTTGGCAAATCTTGGTAATCCATTCGCCAGCCACGATAAGGGCTTCTTTGAGATGTTCTTCCGTGAATTCGAGGCCTGAGGCTTCCATCATAACGATGTCCGTCTCAGTACCTGCGACTTGAACGACCATATCCATATCCTTCAGCATGTCGGAACCGGGATTAATGACAAACTTGCCATCTTGTCTGCCAATTTTAATGGCGCCAACAGGTGTGCTAAACGGAATAGTAGAGGATAACAATGAGGCGGAAGCTCCGATAATACCCATGGAGTCGTAATCGGTACTGAAATCAGCCGATAATAACATGGCAATAACCTGGGTCTCATTGTAAAACTCGGCGGGGAATAATGGTCGGATAGGCCGATCAATCAGCCGGGATAATAACACTTCCCGCTCTGAAGGCTTGCCTTCTCTTTTGAAAAATCCACCGGGGATTTTTCCGGCAGCGTAACTATTCTCTCTGAAATCCACCATCAAGGGGAAAAAATCCTGCCCCTCTTTAAATTCTTCTTTCATATTTGCAGTCACTAACATCACGTTGTCTTTACAGGTGATAACTGCCGAACCGTTTGATTGTTTTGCCCATCGATTTGTTTCGATGGTTAAGGTACTTTCACCTACCTTTATTTCAATCTTTTTTTTCATACTTATTTCTCCTTAGACTCCCACCTATCATACCATATTTTTTTCTATACCACAAGGTTTCCCTTGTGGTATAGTGAAAAAAAATCCACATCTCCGAGAGTGTTTACTTGCGAATACTGAGGTCCTGGATAGTTTTTAAGTATGAGTGGTAATCTTTCCTTTTTAAATAATCCAATAATTTTCTTCTTCGAGCGACCATTGCCAGCAACCCGCGTCTGGAATGATGATCTTTTTTATGAAGTTTGAAATGGTCCTGCAAGTATTTAATTCTCTCAGTTAAAAGTGAAACCTGTACTTCTGGTGAGCCTGTGTCTGTTGCATTTCTTTGAAATTTTCCAATCAATTTCTGCTTGTCTTCGGTTGTGATCTTCACATTGCCTCCTAATTGCATTTATAGTGATATTCTATCTTACCAAAGATTGCGCTTTTTGTAAATATCATCTTTTTTTTTTTAATGGATTTCCTGCGATTTTTTATTTTTTTATTCCGCCTGGGAATGGACGATATGGACAATATGGACGACGTGGACGATGTGGACAAAAAATAAAATGTCTGGGAACAGTTGACCTATAGTGGTGTTTGGGCTTACAATAGAAGGGATTGTTTTTTTTTAGGAGGAATATATCCATGAATCGTTTGAAACGCTTTTTTACAACCACGATGTTAGGCGGTGTGATTGTGGTATTGCCGGTCGTGTTGACTTTTTTTTTCCTGGGCTGGCTTTTTCGCCTGATCACGGGGATGATCGAGCCATTGACGCGATTGGTGATTGAACAATCGAAGCTGCAAAAAACAGTGGCCGATCTGCTGGTTATCCTGGTGATTGTCTCGTTGTGTTTTACGATTGGTTTGATCATCAAAACGAGGTTGGGACGGTATATCTATCATACGATTGAAAAACGGGTCTTAAAAATCGCCCCGGGGTATACTCTCTTTCGGGAAACGATCAAGCAGTTTCTGGGCCAAGAACGGGCACCTTTTTCGCGGGTGGCGTTGGTGCAGGTGTATGAAAACAAAACATTGATGACTGGCTTTGTGACCGATGAACATCCAGATGGGTATTTTACGGTTTATGTGCCTTCGGGTCTCAATCCGACGACTGGGCTGATTTATCATCTGGAAAAACAATACGTGCATATTGTAGATGTTTCGGTGGAAGATACGATGCGGTCGATTTTTAGCTGTGGGGGTGGTTCGCGTTTGTTGGTGGATAAATACCTTAAAAAATCAAAATAAATACGGCTACCTCTTGAATTTTTGTTAGAAATTTAATAATATTAATACTTCATGTAACTGGTTCAAAAAAAATAAAGCCCCAAGCCCCCCGCCGTTTATCTCTGGTGGTGAGGTGTCGACGGGGCAAAACTTCGGAGGAAACATTATGGATGAACGAATTATCTTAAATCCCAACAAATTGGTCCAATTTCTGGATAAACCGGCTGAGGATTTTACCAAGAAAGACCTGATTAAATTTATTGCGGCCAATGGCATAAAAATGTTGAACTTTCGTTATATAGGCGGCGATGGACGTTTGAAAACCTTGAATTTTGTGATCAATAGCAGGAGCCACCTGGATCAAATTTTGTCCACGGGGGAACGGGTGGATGGTTCCAGTTTGTTTCCTTTTATCGGGGCTTCGTCCAGTGATCTGTACGTCGTGCCCCGGTATAGAACGGCTTTTATCAATCCGTTTACAGAGACACCTACGCTTGATATCATGTGTGCTTATTATAATAGTCTGGGTCAGCCGTTGGAAAGTTCGCCAGAGAATTTGGTTAAGAATGCGCATCGTATCTTAAAAGAAAAAACAGGTATGACCTTTGAAACACTGGGCGAGTTGGAGTATTATCTCTTTTCGGAAGTGGATTCAATTTATCCGATCACAGAGCAGAAAGGTTATCATGAATCGCATCCCTTTTCGAAATGGGGCGCAATTCGTGTCGAAGCAATGAAGTTGCTCGGCGAGATGGGCTGTAATATCAAATACGGTCATGCAGAAGTGGGAAATATCATCCACGAAAACATAGAAATGGTTCAGCATGAAATCGAATTTTTGCCCACACCTGTAGAAGACTCAGCGGACCAATTGGTATTGGCAAAATGGGTAGTGCGCGAAGTAGCATATAAATATAACCTGGAAGTAAGTTATGCACCAAAGATTATCGTGGGTCATGCGGGCAGTGGCTTGCATATTCACACGCGCTTGGTCAAAGATGGTGTGAACATGATGGTCGAGAAAGGAGTGCTCAGTGATACGGCTAAAAAATTAATCGCGGGGTTGTTGCAATGTGCGCCATCATTGACCGCGTTTGGTAACACCGTGCCGACGTCTTTCTTACGTTTAGTCCCGCATCAGGAAGCACCAACCTCTATTTGTTGGGGAGATCGTAACCGTTCAGTATTGGTTCGGGTTCCTTTGGGTTGGTTGGGTGTGGATGATATGATTAAGAATGCCAATCCAAAAGATACGGATGCGCTTCTTCCGAGTATGAATAATCAGACAGTGGAACTACGAAGCCCGGATGGTAGTGCTAATATTCACCAGTTATTAGCAGGTATGACAGTGGCCGTGTTGAAGGGTTTGGAAGATAAAAATGCGTTGGAGTTTGCCAAGAATACCTATGTAAATGTGGATGCCAGTTCGATAAAAGATTTAAATCAATTGCCTGCTTCGTGTTGGGAGGCAGCGGAACAGTTATTGGAACATCGGGCTATTTATGAAAAGAACGGCGTTTTCCCAGCAGGGATGATTGATAAACTGGTGAAAGACCTTCAAGCTCATAATGATAAGGACTTGAGTCAAAAACTCTTTGGGAATGCAGATGCATTGAAGGATCTGGTCCATCAATTCATTCATTGCGGATAACCTGTTAACATATCAGTTAAAACACAATCCGGTCCCAGTGGAAACATAAAAACGTTATATCTTTTTTTCCACTGGGTCTACCGGATTCACTACTTTTCATTGCAGAACAGGGGATTCGTCCAATGGTGGTCACCAGAAAAATTTCAGGCGGTAGCCGAAGTCAAAAGAGAACTGACACTCATGCTGTCCACATGAGTATACTGCAATCGACCTTGAGCCAAAAAAGCTGCCGATCAAAACTTATACCAATCTCATAGATTCATTATAGAAAAAATTAAATAGATACTCAGAAATTGCTTGATTTTTTTTTCGGAAATGGTATAATCGCTTCTTAAATAGAGGAGGTTTTTACAATATGGATGAAATGAGCCTTCAGAAGGCGTGTAATGATCGAGAGTAGAACTATCCAAAAATTTCAATACGTTGTGATTGTAGTATTCCTCCTCTTCATTGTCTTGTTGATTATTCAAAATGGCAAACTCAGGTCACTCTTTACCACCCAAAAAGAAATCCCCAAAAAATCCGCTTCAACTATCTTCGAAGAACATCTGGAACAGCAGTTTCTTTTTAAGAAATTCCCGGTTGATCTGAGTGCAGGTAATTTCCAGTTCCAGAAGAAGTATCCGATGGAATTTGTGCAAAATTATTTGTTCATCATCTTCGATTTCACCACCTGCGGAAACTGTTTGCGGGACCAATTGGCTCTCTTGAAGCAGTACAAGGAAAAATTTGAAATAAAGAACATCCGGGTTCTTGGCATCATTGGAATCACAAGTAAAGGTGAGGAGTCGTATCTCATTGGGCTTGATGTGGGGGGTGAAATTTTTTTCCCCTGCAAAATTATCCCGGTGGAAGAATTATATCGGACATTTGGCTTGGACAGAGAGCGGTTTTTAGATACTCCGTTCTATATATTTACCTCACATCAATATCAGGTATTGGATACCTGTAAACCTGCTTACCAGAATACCAAGGAGTTTGAACTATGGTTGGACATCATCGCGAATATGGATACCTTTTAAAAAATCTTCCCCGAACATCACGAACAGGCGTTTGGATAGTATCCACACTGCTGGCCTGTATTTTCTTTACCGTGATAGGATGTAAATCATCCCATACTGATTCCAAGTCAGGCGAAATCTCTTTTAAAGACAATCACGTGGTTTATACCAAGTGGGATGACGTATTTGAAAACGATACCGTCATTCCTTTCAGCTTCCCGGACCCGTCAGTTGAAGTATATTCAATCAATTGGTTATGGCTTGTTCCAGATGGTGGTTATATCATTGCTGACTTGAAGGCAAAAAAAACAATTCAAACAGATGCTAAAGGACGTTTTATACGCTATATCGGAGGAGTCGGGGTTGGCCCTGGAGAACTTACCAGAGGCACTGGACGAGGAGTTCTGGGGGGGGACAAAAATCTTTATCTCTTTGATTTTTTCACTGGCCGTATCAATAAATACATCGCACCGGATTACCATTTTGAAAAAGTGTTTATCCTGACATTTTACTCTCAAGATTATATTCTTGATGACCATGGCAATTTTATTCACTATACTACCCAGGACCCCTCCGTGTTGCATAAGATCGGCCCTACTGGCAAGATTTTAAAGAAAGCCTTCCAAGTAAATAATCTTAATTTCCGCCTTTTTTCCGCTCGTTTCCAGATCGGGCAGTTGGCTGAAATACCAGGGGAGGGTTTTTTGTTCTCATATCCAGAGGAATACAAGGTGTATTGGTATAATAATGATTTGAATATTAAGAGAGTGCTCTATACCACCGCGCATTCCCGGTTTTTTCCAGAGAAGGCTGTTTTCCCGAACACGCTTTCTCCTGCCGATTATTCTCCAGCGCATGCCAAATGGTGGGACAGCGCCCTGCGACCAGGTCCATTATCCTATTTAGGTAATGGATTTTTTGTCCAAGAGTTATTTCAGTTTAAAAAATTGGAATTAATTTCATTTATAAATATTCATGATCTCAATGGCACAACATATGCCGTGGGATTGGAAGAGCCGTTTAATAATAGCTATATCCGTGCTGCCCACAATGGTTATATTTATCTGGTTGAGGATTCTGTTTTTGACCCGGCGGGAAACCCCACGCCCGTAAAACTCCATCGTTATAAGTTGAAAAACTCCATCTTCCCAAAAAGTAAATAAAGACCGTATAAAATACGTATAAAATAAATAATTACAGGAGAAAACTCAGATGAGAAAACAAAAATTGATTTTTGCATCACTTGTTATTCTGTTTTTAGTGGTGGCTTTTGCTACCATCACAACACTGGCCAACCAATTACCGGATCCAGATGGTGGTAGCGGTGGTGGATCAGGCAAATGGGCTGAAGTATGTTGTGGAGTCACAAACTGTGGTATAGATTTTTGTCGGGGAACGGGAACTTTAAACTGCTGCAAATGACTTTTTTTATTCCCAAACCCAAAACGGTAAGAGGAATCCTCTTACCGTTTTGGAGGGTTTTTGAATATGAGAGATAATACCAGGGAGTTTAAACAATGATTGGACATTATCGCGAACATGAGTACTTTTTAAAAAATCTTCTCCAAGTTCCTGGAGCACGAGTTTGGATATTATCTATCATAATGACCAGTGTTTTATTTACAGCGATAGGATGTACATCCTCCCCTACAGATTCAAAGTCCAGCGAAATTCCTTTTAAGGACAATCACACGGTTTATACCAAGTGGGATGACGTATTTGAAAACGATACCGTCATCCTTTTCACTTTCCCAGACCCGTCTGTGGAATTATATTCAATCCAAACATTACTGCTCTTACCAGATAAAGGTTATATAATAGCTGATTATAAAGCCAAAAGGGTGATTCTGTTTGATTCAAACGCCAAATTCGTGCGCTATATTGTAAACGGTGCCGGGGTTGGACCGGGGGAACTTTCCAGCGGCTCTGGTAAAGGATGTCTGGGCAATGATAAAACTCTCTACCTCTTAGATCTTCCTTCGTTTTGTGTTAATAAATATGTCCCACCGGATTACCGTTTTGAAAGGGCTTTCAAGATTTCATTTTATTCCCAAGGATTTCTCCCAGATAAAGAGGGAAATTTAATCCACTATACCTGCCAGGACACATCAGTTCTTCATAAAATAAGCCCTGATGGTAAGCTTTTAAAAAAGGCCTATCAAGTGAACAATCTCAGCTTCCGTCTCTTTTCTTCACGCTTCCAGATAGGGCTAATGGATGAAATACCAGGAGAGGGATTTTTGTTTACTTATCCAGAAGAATACAAGGTGGTTCTGTTCGATTACGATTTAAACATCAAGAAGGTACTGTATGCCGCCACTTTTTCCCATTTTTTTCCAGAAAGAGTCATTTTCCCCAGCACTCTCTCTCCTTCAGATTATACTCCTTCACATGCCAAATGGTGGGATAGCGCGGTACGAGTTGGCCCCCCCTATCACTTGGGTAATGGCTTATTTTTTCTAGAGTTATACCAATTTAAGAAATTAGGAATCACATCATTCTTAAACTTGCATGATATGAATGGTAAAACCTATGCGATAGGATTAAAAGAACCTTTTGAAAACTCTGGAATTTTTGCCGCTCGCCATGGATTTATTTACTTGGTGGAAGATTCATCTTTTGATGCAGCAGGAAACGTCACACCTCTTAAACTGCATCGCTATAAATTAAAAAACCAGATTTTTTCAAAGGGGCGACATTAATAAGAATCAAAATTCACTTGAAAATAAAGGAGAAAATACAGATGAGAAAACAAAAATTGATTTTTGCATCACTTGTTATTCTGTTTTTAGTGGTGGCTTTTGCTACCATCACAACACTGGCCAACCAATTACCGGACCCAGATGGTGGTAGCGGTGGTGGATCAGGGAAATGGCAAATGGTTTGTTGTGGGCTTCCAAAACTATGTGGTCAAGATGTATGCATGGGAACGGGAACCTTAAACTGTTGCAAATAACTTTCTTATTCGCTAAAGTAAGGCGGTAAGAGGTTTCCTCTTACCGTTTTGCTGATGGTTTCAAAAAAGATTCTTGCATAGGAATTCATCCAGAAATGCAACCTTCGACTGGGCCATGATAAGCCCACAGCTACGATGAATGGTTGAAATGATTTTGCGGGGGTAGAACAGTGTGTTTGAGATACTCGACATAATTGATGTATTCAGCGGGGGCTTCAGTGATGCGAATGGCCAAACCGGTGGGAAGATGAATCTTTTGACTATCCCCTGGACCTTTTATCCATAGAATCTCTCCTTTCAATTTATACAATTCATTATTCACGGCAATCACAAGAGATATCTCATCACTTACTGTCGCGGGATTGGGCGATTCTATAAAAATACCATGCTTGGAGATATTGGAACTAACGCCCAACAAATCAATGTCCCCATCATCTGCATAAACCAACAGGTTTTTATCTATTCGTTTTTCTTTTCTCTTTTCGTTTTCCATAATAGATTTAAAGCAATTTACGTTCCATATGGCTGAATTCGCTTGTAAATAGCGGGTTTTGCGGCGGTTGCAGGTGCCAGCAAGGAGAATTAATTGCTTGATAATGCTTTATAATGCCGATATTGGGTAGATTATGGTATGGCATGCGAAAATTATAATTAATCTATGGCGTAAGACAAATGATGGCTCACGCATCAGCAGGAATGCGCGCGGACTTAGGGTAGAGAGTAATAATTATACAGATGTGTATTGAAGGTGATGGGTCAACTCTGGACTGACTGGACTATCTGGACGAACTGGACGAGCTGGACTGACTGGACAAGTGGAAAAATCAACGATTTTGTGACGTCCAGGCTGTCCAGAATGTCCAGTCAGTCCAGATAGTCCAGTTTTTATTTTAAGAAAAAATGCATGAGGGGTTGAAATTCTTTGATTGTTTCTATACAATATACAGTCTAAGGAAATCACTGGAATATAAATAAAATAACAATTGAAATTTGGGTAATTTGTAAAGAAGGAAAATAAAATGAAAGTATCAATACCAAGAGAAGAGATAGACCGCATAATCAAGCAATATGAGTGCGATGAAGCGCTGGCAATCAAAGCGTATCTGGATGCACGTAAATTGTCAGAAGAGGTGTTTGAAGAAGAACTGACCCGCCACCTGGGCCCTAAAACCCAGGTTGAAGAATGGAAAACTCCGATCTACACGCCCCGCCAAATCATGGAACACCTGGATAAATTCGTGATTGGCCAAGAGAAATACAAGAAACGATTGGCTATTGCAGCAGCCTTTCATTTTGCTATTTTGCGCCACATTGAATCGGGGGGTGAAAAAAGCAAGGTGAAACGGTTTCGCAAAAAGAATACCATCATCGCGGGCCCTTCGGGCAGTGGGAAAACCTATTGCGTGGAAGTTCTGGGCGACCTACTGGAAGTCCCGACACTGATCGTCGATGCAACGGATTATACGGAAGCAGGTTATGTAGGGAAAAGTGCGGATGATATGATTCGCGAGTTAATCGATATGGCTCCCGGTAGTGGCCGCCAAGAAAAAGCGGATTTCGTTAATCGTTATGGCGGCATTATTTTTATCGACGAAATCGATAAAAAAGCCAAAGACAGGAACATGATGGGCCATGATATCTCGCGGGAAGGGTTTCAAAGAGCCGTTTTAAAACTGGTGGAACGAAAATACGTGTCCACGGATAACCCCTACTCCCCGGTGGCTCATTTCAAAGAAGCGATGCGTCAGCAAGGTGGGCGGAATGCCAAGAAACAAGATAATATGATCAGCACCGAAAAGATTCTGTTCATTGTGGGTGGTTCTTTTCAAAGACCCCACAATGATCTGGAAAGTATTGTCAAAGAACGCTTGAAACATAAAGACGGACGCATCCGCGAAGATGGCAGTTTTATGGTGGTAGGGTTCGGTGCCAGCGAAAACGGCGAGAAAAAAAGGACGCTGTGGAACTACTATAAAGAAGCGGATGCAGATGATTATATCCGGTTCGGACTGCTACCAGAACTGGTGGGACGTATTCCAATTCGCAGTCATGTGAACTTGCTCTCAAAAAATGACCTGGTGCGTATTATGAGAGATACCGAAGATTCGATTATTCACCAATACGAATTGGAATTTAAAGCGTTTGGCATTGATCTTTCCATTACAGATGAAGCGATTGAATACGTGGCAGAATTATCCGAGAATCATAAAACAGGTGCCCGTGCCCTGGTCAGTGTCTGGGAAAGTATTTTTACCGATTTTCAGTTCGAAATGCCCGGTTCTGTGTTCAAAGCGTTACAAGTGACTGACAAACTGTGCCGAACCCCGCAGGATGAATTGTTGGAGATGCTTAAATTATCTCCCTTCCTCAATTTTGCCGAGAGCTTTAAAAAAGAATTCGGCATCCTTCTGCAAATGGACGCCGAGGTTGAACACTACGTGGAAGAATATGCGCGGGAAAACCAGATGCAAGTTTCCGACGCCTTAAAAGTATTACTGAAAGGCGCTTCATCCCTTAATTATATGAATATCACGGGAACGTTTAAGGTCACCAAAGAGATGCTGCAAGACCCCAAATATTTCGATCAAATCTTTACAGAGTGGTATCAATCCACGCATCAGAATGCGCCAGAAGATAAAATACTCGAAGAAGGCGTAAAAACTGAAGAATAAAGGGATACGCCTTACTCTTCGATGCGATAGCGCGTATAAAGAGTTTTGGGTTGGCGCATATTATTTTTGACCAGTTTGCTCCTGATTTTTTCTTTCAGGATCGTGATTTGCATCACCGCTGACAAGAAGCTGGCCTTTAATGTGCGTCTGCCCATATATGCTTTATACCGTTGCTTGACATCTTGGGCATAAACTTTGGCTTTCGGGTTCGGGGCGTGTGTTTTTAAGACGGAAATCAGGCTGTAAAAATCCATGGCATTCTTCAGCCGTTGTTTATGTCGTAGTTTCATGAATTCATCGGCTTGGTTCATGACTGTTTCAGAAGTCGAGATCGCCCCGCGTAGATAAGTATCTGCCATGCGCAGAATGGAAGGGCCATTTTCTGTAAAATCTTTTTTAAAGGCATTTATTAAATAGTGCTCCGATTCGTCCGGGGTGAAATGGGGATGCGTATAGTATATTTTGTACTGGCCGTGCCAATCTTCGTAAGGAAATTCAGGCAATAACTTGTTCTCCCGGCTGTATTCTTGGAACACGGCAGTATCAGGAACCGGGCACAGTTGGGCGAATTGCACAAAATCGGACTTTAAACTGACGAGGAAATTGATATCATCCTGAATAGACTGTTTGTCATGATGTTCCAGGAAAAGAATCCCGGAAGTGAGCACGGATATACCGCGGTCGCGTAAATCTTTGACCAGTTTATGAAAATCAATGCCCCGGTTTTTCTCATAAATCTCTTTGCAGGATTCCACTCCGATCCACAAAAAATCAATGCCAATTCGCTGGACAAAATCGGCTCCGACATTCATGATAGTTTCTGCCGAGGAGAAGGTACTGAAGGAATACGGCTTGCCGTGAGCTTCCATCAGTGCTAGTAGTTCTCTGGAGCGTTGTTCTGATTTAAAAAAGTTTTCATCCAGCACAAAAAAATCCGTGATGCCCATTTTTTCCTCGTATTCCCGGCAGAGGTTAAAGAATTCTTCTCCAGAGTGAATGAAGGGGATATATTTTTTCTCGAAGAAATGGCTGGTGGCGCAAAAACGACAGCCATTGGGACACCCGACTCCGGGCATGATGGCTCCTTCGGGCACGATTTTGTTCGAAACTGGGGCGCCGAGAATGAACCGGTTGAACGAGGAGTAACGAATGGGGTGTTTGATAGGGGCTTCTGGGTTCTCGCCGAATAATTCTCTTAAAAAACGAATGCCTTCGCCATGGCAGACGTAGTCGCAGGGTATTTTTTTTTCAATATCTTCGATAGCTGTGCCGTGACCGCCCAGAATAATTTTACTGTGTGGGGCGTACTGGCGGATCAATTGAGCCATACGCGCAGCTTTTTTAAAATTGGGCATGATAAAGGCAATACCAATATAATCGTAGCCTTTTTTTATCTCCCGGATAAAGCGGCGTTGGGAGGGGAAATCCAAAACCACGGTGGGCATGGAAAGATTCTCTGCGATCAGGTAGAGGCCGTAGGATTCTTGGTTAAAGCGCATGGAAAAGATACCTTGTTCGCGTGTGACTTGGTTGTGCAAGACTTCCATGATATTTTCTTTGCGACCAAAGGCATCGTCTACCCCGTAAGGGCCAAAAACAGAAGTTAATAGTAGTTTCATTTTTTATTGGGTTATGGTTTGTTTTGATGATGAGGTATTTCTATTGAAATTTCTTAAAACAATCTTACTGTATAATTTAACATAATAAAGGGTAATAGTCAAATGGAATTTGTAGAAAGCTACCGGGGAAGGAATTTGTGAGGTGGTGCCCCTCCAAGATTCAATAACGCGTCATAAAAGAAGGCAAAAGTGGGAGTGTATAATATTTTGTGTAAATTCATTTTCACGATATTTCAAATATGATA
>CAZCVI010000042.1:0-57377 GCA_964502145.1 uncultured Clostridia bacterium | reverse complement strand
AAAGTTAAACCCGCTTCCATAAATGTTCTACGTGATTTAGCTGTCTAATTAGAGTCGAAATTAAAGGTAAATTTCAGATTCCATGGTTGAAATTAAAGGTAATTTAGGAACAATTGGAATTTAATAGAGTATTTCCACCGTATTTTCGCCGGTGAGAAGTTCGAGGTCTTTTTTCATGGAAAGGGTAGGCTTGAGACCCTGGCCTTCCTGGGCATTGATAATGATACGGTAATTGTCAGGGGTAGATACAGTGATCATAAAAGGCACGCTATCATGATTGTCCTGGATTTTTTCAGCCAATTCATCCATAAAAGACTCGGTCAAATCGTCGTATTTTAATTTAATCACCACTCGCCGCGCCTGTTTCTTTAGGAACTCTTCCAACGGGGTTAACGTCTCCAGATAAATGCTGGGATTGGTATCGTCATTGTCAGGCAAACGCCCTTCCATAAAATAAGGGAAATCTTCCTTGAGTCCAGTTTTGATCTGCGCCCACTTATCCTTGAATACAAGCACTTTCATCCGCCCAGTGAGGTCTTCAAAGAATAACTCGCCGTATAAATCCCCTTTCTTGGATTTACGCTGCGCAATCTCACTTAAGACACCGCCAATTTTTACCATCTCGCTTTTAAATTCGCCGTCTTCAATAGCGGCAATCGTAGTATTGGAGGATTTTTCCAGGTCGGTGCGGTACTTTTCCAACGGATTAAAAGTAACATAGATACCAGCTATCTCTTTTTCGTATTTGATGACTTCTGTTTCACTCCAATCTTCGCGGTCAAAGTACTCTTGAGGGATAGTAATAAGTTCGGCCTCCTCGGCAGAGAAAAGGGATTTCTGGTTCAAACCCTTACGCTTTTGCAACATGGCACCCTGACGCAACACTTCTTCGACACTTTCAAAAAGGGTGCGACGCTTAAGATTAAAACATCCCAGAGCACCGGATTTGGTTAAACTTTCGAGCACGGTTTTATTCACTTTGGTGAGATCAACACGACTGATAAAATCGGCATAATTCTTGAAGGGTCCATCTTTCTCGCGCGCGGTGAGAATACTGAGTATGGCAATAGAACCAACCCCCTTCAACCCTTTTAGCCCAAAACGGATGGCACTGCGGGTCTCAACGCGGAACCGCTCACCACTGCGGTTAATGTCAGGCGGCAATATTTCAATGCCCATTTTCTTGCATTCGGAAATGTATTGGATGACCTTGGAAGAGGTAGTGGTCTTCTCGGCCTCGGAACTGAGATTGGCAGTCATAAAATAAACGGGATAATGGGCTTTTAAATAGGCGGTTTGATAGGCGAGGTATCCATACGCGGTGGAATGGGACTTGTTGAAGCCATACTCGGCAAAGGTACTCATCTGGCTAAAAATATCCTCTGCTTTCTTTTTATTGAGTTTCTTTTTTTCCACTCCCGCCATGAACTCTTTCTTTATTTCCGGCAATTTCTGGGTCAGCTTTTTACCCATGACCTTGCGCATGCCATCGGCTTTACTCATGGAAAAGCCAGCCAACACAACGGCAATACGCATGACCTGTTCCTGATAAAGGATAATGCCATAAGAATCCCCCAGAATATCTTCCAGTTCCGGGAACTGGTACTCGACCTTCTCTTTACCCAGCTTTCGTTTGACATAATTTTCAGCCATGCCCGAACCGAGCGGGCCGGGACGGTACAGGGCATTGAGCGCAATTAAATCGGTGAGCTTGTCAGGTTTGGAACGGCGGAGATAATCGCGCATACCAGAACTTTCAAACTGGAATATGCCATCGGTATCGCCATCTTGGAAAACCTTGTAGGTTTTCTCATCGTCCAACGGGATATTGTCCAGGTCCAAGGTGATGTTCTCGATCTCTTTTAATTCGCGTAAGATGTTTTTGATTACGGTGAGGGTTTTTAAACCCAGAATATCCATTTTTAAGAGGCCGATCTCTTCCACTTCTTCTTTTTCAAACTGCGTGACAATGTCGTCCTTGGTTTTATAAAGGGGCATGAATTCGGTCAATCGTTTCGGTGCAATCACCACGCCGGCAGCGTGAATACCAGTGTGACGGATGTTGTTTTCCAGCTTGAGCGCAAAATCGATCAGCTTTTTGGTTTCCGGGATATGTTTCAGGTCTTTTTGCAGTTCCGTGTTGCCGTCGATCTCTGTTTTTAGGTCTACTTTGGGGCCTTCGGGAATCATTTTAGCCAGACGGTTGACGTCGCCCAATGGGATTTCCAGCACCCGGCCTATATCGCGAATAGCCATCTTGGCTTTCATCTTGCCAAAGGTCACGATTTGCGCGGTGTTCTCGGCGCCGTATTTGTTACGGATATAGTTTATGACCTGGTCGCGTAATTCACCGTCAAAATCAATGTCAATATCAGGCATGGAGATACGTTCGGGGTTGAGGAAACGTTCAAAAATCAAATCATATTCAAGGGGATCAATGGCGGTGATTTGCATGACATACGCGACAAGACTGCCGACAACTGAACCTCTACCGGGCCCAACAGGAATGCCATTGTCACGGGAGAAACGAATGATATCCCAGACAATCAAAAAGTAACCGGGGAACTTCATGTCGCGAATCTTCTCGATTTCATAATCAAGACGCTGGTCATACTCCTTGATATCGTATTTTTTGCCGATCAACTGGGGGCGTAATTTGGCAAATCCCTCGCGGCAGATTTTCTCGAAGTAATCATCAACCGTGGTGGCATCAGGAACCTGAAAGGCAGGCAAAAAATAAGTACCGAGCTTGAATTCATAATTGCATTTAGCGGCTATATCAATGGTCAGTTCCAGACTTTCCTGGGCGTCGGCGAAAAGGGTGTACATCTCTTCGGTGGATTTGAAGTACATCGCCTCCGTCTCTTTTTTCATGGGGCGGTCGGGGTTGGAGAGCACGTTGTTGGTTTGCAGACAGATGAGGATGTCGCGGGCGTCGGCGTCTTCCTGGTTCAGGTAATGGACATCGTTCGTCGCTACCAGCGGAATGCCCAGGTCGCGGCTCATGGCTTTTAATTTCGGTAACACTTCCAATTGCATGTCCAACTGGTGGTTTTGCATTTCCAGGTAGAAGTCGTCTTTAAATAATTCGCGGTACCATTTGGCGGCTTCATAGGCTTCTTCCTCGCGGTTATGCAACAGCTTGAACGGAATCTCACCCTGCACGCAAGCGGATAACACGACGAGTCCGTCGTGGAACTTTTCCAGCAGTTCTTTATCAATGCGGGGCTTGCGGTAAAAACCTTCCAGAAAGGACGCGGAAATCAATTCGGAAAGGTTGCGGTAACCGATATCGTTTTTCACCAGCACCACCAGATGGTTGTAATTGATCTCGTTGTTGCTTTTATCCGGTATATGAAAGCGCGTATCGGGTGCGACATAGAGTTCCGCGCCGATGATAGGTTTGATATTGGCTTTTTTGGCGGCTTTATAGAAAGTGAGAGCGCCCATGATATTGCCGTGGTCGGTCAGGGCCAGGGCGGGCATGTTGTAGTCCTGTGCTTTTTTGATCAAGCCATTGATTTTCAAGCAGGAATCCAGCAAACTGTATTCGGAATGAAGATGCAGATGTACAAAACTTTTCATGGCTAGGCTAACTACGTCAATTTCGCGAAGTTATTCCCACTCGATGGTTCCGGGTGGTTTGGAGGTCAGGTCATAGGCGACGCGATTGATGCCTTTGACCTCGTTAACAATCCGGTTGGCCACTTTTTTTAAAAATACGGGGTCTGCGGCGTACCAATCGGCGGTCATGCCGTCGACGCTTTCTACCATACGAATGATCGCGGCGTTTTCATAGGTACGCAGGTCGCCCATCACACCGACGCTTTTAACCGGTAACAATACCACGAAGGCTTGCCAGACATCATTGTAAATATTAAAGTTTTTTAATTCTTCAATGAGAATAGCATCGGCTTCGCGTAGTTTATCGAGTTGCGGGCGGCTGATCTTGCCGGGAATGCGGATCGCGAGTCCGGGGCCGGGGAAAGGATGGCGCATGATAAATTCTTCTTCCAGGCCCAGTTCGCGTCCGATCACGCGCACTTCATCCTTGAATAATTCGCGGAAAGGTTCGATCAATTTCCAGTCCATTTTCTTGGGCAAGCCGCCCACGTTGTGGTGGCTTTTGATTGTAGCGGAGGGTCCTTTCACAGAAATGGATTCGATGACATCGGGGTACAGTGTACCCTGGGCGAAAAACTTGACCTCGCCGACTTTTTTCTCAATGGTGGCAAAAACATCAATAAATGTTTTGCCGATGATCTTTCGTTTTCGTTCCGGGCTGCGGGCCGAGCGTAAGCGGTCGAGGAAAATATCCGAGGCATCAATGCCTTGTACTTGTAAGCCCCAGCGATGGGTGAAGCGGTCCATTAAATCGTTGTATTCGTTTTTGCGTAGCAGGCCGTTGTCGATAAACACGGGGATTAATTGTTTGCCAATGGCTTTGTGCAACAGTAACGCCAACACGGTGGAGTCAACGCCGCCGCTTAATCCCAGGATGACTTTTTCCTTGCGTACCGTGGCGCGAATATTGTCTATCGCTGTTTGAATGAATTTTCCCATGTCCCAGTCCGCGGTTAAGTCCGCGATGGAGAATATGAAGTTGTGTAGTAGTCGTTTCCCTGGAGCCGTATGCACCACTTCCGGGTGGAATTGCACGCCGAAAATTTTTCGTTGCAAGGATTCGATCACCCCTATTTCCGAGTTTTCCGTGCGGCCCGTGACTTTAAAATCTTCCGGGAAGCCCGTGATTTTATCGCCGTGGCTCATCCAGACTTTGGAAAGGTTTTCTATGCCGTTGAGTAGGGGGCTTTTTTCCAATATTTCCAGATTAGCCAGTCCGTATTCCCGTCCGTTTGCTGGTTCGACTTTCATCCCTGCCAGGTCGGCGATGACTTGCAAGCCGTAGCAGATACCCAGAACCGGAATCCCGGCAGCCAGGATTTCACTGCTTGTTTTGGGGGCGTTTTTTTCATAGATACTGGAGGGGCCGCCGGAGAGAATGATTGCGCCGGGAGGGCACTCTTGCATCTTAGCCAGACCCGCGTGATAGGGCACGATTTCCGAGTAAACATTTAATTCCCTAACGCGACGGGCAATCAGTTTTGTGTATTGTGAACCGAAGTCCAAGATTAAAACATAGTTTCCTGTTTTCATTCTTCAATTTTAACAGAATGCGGACATAGGAGCAAGAGGAGAATGGAAAATTATTAGAATTCTTGGTCCGCTTTTTCTCTCTTTGCCCCTTTTTGTTCTAGGAACCCACCGGGGGATGTATATTTTCCCCCGGTGTTCCTTAATTACCGAGGCGAATTACTAATACCCGCACTCAGCAGGGTCTTCGCCATCACACGAACAGGCTGTATACACAGGGTTGTACTCCTCATCCTCACAAGTAATGGTCCATACCGCACCACAGTTACCATCACCAACACAACAGGACCAATAGATGGAAGCTTGACTAACGCCATTAGGGCAATCTTCAAAAGCATCGCCCAAACAGTACAGATAAAAATCAAACGAACATTGTCTTTGTGAACTGCCTGACATTTGAGTGGTAAAATAGACGGCCATTATTATAAAAATGATGGCCGCAATGGTAAAAAACGTCTTTTGTTTCATTATTCCTCCCTATTCATTATTATGGGGTGTTTATTTTCGGAAGCTAACCCGAAGAACAGGCCGTTTCTTTTGGCTTTAAAAAAAATACGACCTTTTCCATAAGTTAGTATCCGAATTAACTTTCCCTTGAGATCTATTTGATACAAAATCGAATGGTTTTGGCTTGGAAAAAATTGCAGATAAAAATAGGGTTCATCTTGATCCACAAAACACGAGCCAAACATAACCATCTCTGTAACCCTTATAGCTTTTGAGGCTACCTTTTTCTGATGAATAATATCCTTTTCAACACGGTCCTTGAATTGGGATAAGACATCGTCAATACGCACATCAAATTGCTGAACCAACTGTTTCCCATTGAATAAATAAACCGTGGAGGGATTATGCAGGTAGACGAACAGCAATCCATTGGTGGTGATATCAAAGGAAGTATTGCCCATCTTAGCCCTCAGCCACTCTTTTGACTCATAGAATTCTTTATAATAACTTTTGGACAAAAATAAATCATAGTTCGGTTTATAAATGATATAACAATCATTTAAGTTCCGGTCCAGAAAGGTATGAAGGAGGTTCATATTTTCATCCAATTGATCAATAATTCCCTGCCCTAGCCCGTAGGAATAAAAATTACCGCTTTTATCCACCACCAATTTAAAGGGATTTTTATAGGGGTTTTCTCGGCTCAATATTCTTTCCTTGATAAATTGTCCATCCGGTGAAAACTGAAGGAGTTTATTGGTTTTTCCCTCGTGGACATAAATCGAATCATCTGGGCCAATGTTCATATCAACAGTAAAACCATCGTCAGTACGCAATTGCCCTGGCTTTTTGCCCCACTCCAAAATCTTTCCCACGCACTCGCCCTGATTATTAAAAATAAATATCTTAATCAGCCTGTTGTCGTACACATAAAATTTCCCATTTTTCCCAGCCGCGATAGTATAGGGCGCAGCCATAAACAAATTCTTGTCAAAGCTGGGAAGCACCTCTTTTACCAAAACCAATTTGGAGTGGGGAACCTTTGCCACGAAATGGGTGGGGGTTGGCATCTCCAATAATTCCTGTGCCCAGCCACTGATAGAAAATAGCAGCATGATTAGCCCGCATAGAAAGGCTTTCCTCAGCAAAAATCCATTGCCATATTGTGTCATTTTAATTTCTCCTGTTTATCCATGAATGTTGTGACGGGCTTACCTGTGCCCTTTGGGAATACAATCCCTTTTTTTTATTATTATTTTTGCACGGGGCGTTCATTGATCCACCGGCTTCATTACGACCACATACTTCTCTTCATCTTTCTCGGCGAGACAGTAAAATAATCCATTTTTTTTGGCGTGAAGAGTAACAACTAAGTGTGATGGAAAAGACATGATCTTGACAAGTTTTCCATTCAGATCAAATTGATATATTTTGAATCCCTCCTTTTTTCCACGATAATTCTGCAAATAGAAAAAGGGTTGATCCTGATCTACCACACATATCTTAAACATTGGACTGTAAGACTTAGACACATAGCCAGGTCTGACTTTCTGGCTTATTTTCAGACCTTCATCTACATCCTCTTTGTACGCCGTTAAAACATTATCAATCCACACGGGGAAGGAGCGTACTAACTTCTTGCCATCAAACAGATAGACGGTAGAGGAGTTCATTAAATAGATGAGTAATAAGCCGCTGGAAGTAAGATCATATTTTACATTGTGAAAATTGGGAATCAACCATCTTTTTTTCTGTCCCCACCGACTCTTTTTCCCCGGGTGTTTTTTTTCAAAATTGGCTTTGGACTCTTCATAATATTTTTCAAAATCAGGTCGATAATAAATATACCGTTCATTTAACTCTTCCTTGAGGTAGGAGTGAGCCACCTTCATTTTATTATCCAGTTGGTCAACAATGCCACCGGTCAGAGAGTAGGCATAAAAAGCATTCCCTTTATCCACTACGGGTATAAAAAAACTATATGCTATTTTAAGCCGATTGGTTTTCATATCTCGCAAGTACTTGCCCGATTCAGAGAACTCAATGATTTTATCGTTAAACGTGTCTTGGATATAAAATTTTTGGTTTTGACCAGTATAAATCATTATCAGAGAATTCCTTCCAGGAAAGGCCTCCCTGGGCCCACGCCCGCTCTCCAGAAAGTTTCCGATATATTCAAAGCGATTATTAAACATAAAAACCTTGTTTCGTATTGAATCAGAGACATAGATAGTGCCGCTTTTGTTCGCTGTTACCAAAAAAGGCGTGGCCATGAATTCATCATCGCCAAATTCATTGGGTATCTCCTTGACCACTGCCAACTTGTTACGTGGCACCCCCGCCTCAAATTGCGTGGGCTTTGGTAGCTCAAAAATCGTCTGCCCCCACCCGACAAGCGGAAGCAACAGCAGCACCACCCCCAATAGGAGCGTGCCAAAAAATGTCTCGCGGTTTTTTTTCATTGTGCTTTTTTCTCCTTCTGGTTTATACATTTTTCAATACTAGCCATCAACCGATTCAACCCTTCCCCCTTCAAAAAACCAGGATAGATACGCTTTCCATAAAAATCCACCACATTGCGCCACACCACCTGCTTTGTAGAGATATTCTTACCACTCATTCTACATTCACCTCATTAATCTGGATTCACATCACGCCGTTTAATAAAATGTTCTGCCATAGTATAGAGAAAAAAAAATTTATTGTCAATGAAAATAACATCCAATATTTATTTTCCTGTAACTGTTCAGCCATAGGCAATAGATGAAACAAAGAAAAAGAGCGGAATACTTTCCCCATACAATTTTATCCCGTCCATTTCCAATGAATTTCCAATTCCCGCCCCGATTTTCCCTCTTTGCCTTTTTTTGTTATAGGAACCCACCGGGGGATGTGTATTTTCCCCCGGTGTTCCTTAATTACCAAGGCGAATTACCAGCTTCCGCACTCTGAAGGGTCATAGCCGTCACACGAACAAGTAGTAATTACAGGGGTCCAATTATCACTCTCGCAATAAACTGTCCACACTGCACCACAGACACCACTACCAAGACAACAGGACCAATAGATGGAAGCATGGAAAATGCCGTAAGGACATTCCTCAAAAACTTCTTGCATACAATACAGTCCAAAATCATACGAGCATTGTTTTTGAGCACTGCCTTGCATTTGAATGGTGAAATAGACGGCCATCATTACAAAAATGAGGGCCGCAATGGTAAAAAACGTTTTTTGTTTCATTATTCCTCCTTTTTTTTGACAATACCCTTGATATCTATTTGGTACAAAATCGAAAGGTTTTGACCTGGAAAAAATGGCAGATAAAAAAAGGGTTCATCTCGATAGCAAAACCATCGTCATTACACAATGGCCCATTTTTTCCAGCCGCAATAGTATAAGGGCTTTCATTGATCCACCAGCTTCATTACGACCACAGACTTCTCTTCTTTTGTCTCGGCGAGACAGTAAAATAATCCATTTTTTTTGGCGTGAAGAGTCACAACTAAACGTAATGGAAAAGAGATGATCTTGACAAGTTTTCCATACAGGTCAACTTGATAAACCATGAATCTCTCCCCATTTCCATGATAATTCTGCAAATAGAAAAACGGTTCATCCTGATCTACCACACATATATTAAACATTGGATTGTAAGAATTAGACACATAGCCAGGTCTGACTTTCTGGCTTATTTTTAGAGATTCATCCACATCCTCTTTGTACGCCGTTAAAACATTGTCTACCCATACGGGGAAGGAGCGTACTAATTTCTTGCCATCAAACAGATAGACAGTCGCGGAGTTCATTAAATAAATGAGTAATAAGCCGCTGGAAGTAAGATCATATTTTACATTGAGAAAACTGGGAATCAACCATATTTTTTTCTGTTCCCAGCGATTCTTTTGTCCCGGGTTATTTTTTTTGAAATTGGCATTGGACTGTTCAAAATGTTTTTCAAAATCAGGCCGATAATAAATATACCGCTCATTTAGCTCTTCCTTGAGGTAGGAATGAACCACCTTCATTTTATTATCCAGTTGGTCAACAATACCACCGGTCAAGGAGTAGGCATAACACATATTCCCTTTATCTACCACGGGTAGAAAAAAAATGGGTGCTATTTTAAGCCGATTGGTCTTCATATCGCGGAGGTATTTGCCCGATTCAGAGAATTCAATGATTTTATCGTTAAACGTATCTTGGACATAAAATTTTTGGTTTTGACCCGCATAAATCATTTTCAGAGTATCCCGTCCAGGAAACGCTTCCGCCGGTCCACGCCCGCTCTCCAGGAATTTTCCCAGGTATTCAAAGCGCTGATTGAACATAAAAATCTTGCTTTGCATTGAGTCAAAAACATAGATCGTGCCGCTTTTATTTGCTGTAACATAGAGCGGCGTGGCCATGAATTCTTCATCGCCAAATTCATTGGGTATCTCCTTGACCACTGCCAACTTGTTACGTGGCACCCCCGCCTCAAATTGCGTGGGCTTTGGTAGCTCAAAAATCGTCTGCCCCCACCCGACAAGCGGAAGCAACAGCAGCACCACCCCCAATAGGAGCGTGCCCAAAAATGTCTCGCGGTTTTTTTTCATTGTGATTTTTTCCCCTTCTGGTTTATACATTTTTCAAGACTAGCCATCAACCGATTCAACCCTTCCCCCTTCAAAAAACCGGGATAGATCGCGACAATAGTATTATCTTGCAAGATGATGGTATTTTCTGCATAAAAATTGATTCCGGCTTGTTGGAGCACCGCATGTCCGTCTGCGATAAAATACAAGGGAAAATTCAGTCCCTTTTTTATCTGGCTTTGCAGGCTGGACAGATTCCCGCCCGGTAAAACGCCTATTGGATGGATACGCTTTCCATAAAAATCCACCACATTGCGCCACACCAACAAATTGGTGGCGCAAGAGATACAATCGTCCTTAAAGAACAGGAACAGATATACCCCCTGAGAAAAAACCCGGGGATCTAGGGGCTTATTATCAATACCCTTCAGCATAATCCTTGTAAACGCTTGCGCTGGCGCTAAATCATCGCCAACACTTCCTGTACGCTTGGCTTTCAGCAAAAGAAAGCCCACCATGGCACAAGCCACCAGAAAAACCGTCACCACCATCACCTGCTTTGTAGAGATATTCTTACCACTCATTCTACGTTCACCTCATTAATCTGGATTCGCACGTCACACCTGTTAATAAAATGTTCTGCAATAGTTATAGAGAAAAAAAAATTTATTGTCAATAAAAAATAGCATCCGATATTTATTTTCCTGCTACTGTTCAGGTTATAGTCTATGGGACTACAATCAGAGCGGATTTAAGAAAAGACCCCCACGAATTTCACGAATTTACACGAATTAAAAGAAGACCACAGATTACGCAGATTTAAATGATTACACAGATTGGTTTATTTCTTTTTGTCATAGCCATCTTTTAATCTGTGTCAATCATTTAAATCTGCGTAATCTGTGGTCTTCTTTTTCTTTCATCTATTACCTATGGCCTTTCAACTCTACACAACAATGCAGCAAGGCCATTCAATCCATCCGCTCGGTGCGTTAAAATGTTTAAATATTTACCCATTTGCACGCACCGAGCCGTATGCTTTTTGTAGACGCGCCATCCTGGCGCATTAATAAGCGGCGAAAACGTGTCCTTGGATACAATTCCGGGCGCATTTCTTGGAAGATAAAATATTTCTCTGATTGATGTTGATAGAGTGGTTAAAAAGAGGTAAACTTAGGTTGAAATATCATGATAAACTAAAATAGGACTTTAGGTTATCATGTATAAACGGGATGCCTCGCCCTGAGACCGATGAAATCTAAAAGAGCAATTTCATGGTAGGTAGGGAACACCGCTTTTTTTTCTTTTCTTCAGTTGACATTTCTCGAAAATTTAATTATAGTAATAGGTGTAAAAGAATATGGAGGTAATCGCATGAGACAGGTTGTGATATATTCTGGAGAAGACGGTTTTTGGGTTGCCGAGTGTCCCAGTTTGCCTGGTTGCATCAGTCAAGGAGAAACAAAGGAAGAGGCGGTTAAGAATATAAAAGAAGCCATAACCTTATATATTGAAGCATTAGAAGAAGATTGTATCACTGTGCCTCAAGAGCATTTTGATACATTGTTAATGGCGGTATAACGTTGAGCCGCTTACCGGTTATTTCAGGCAAAGAGTGCGTACATGCATTAAACAAAATGGGTTATTATTTAAAAAGGCAATCCGGGAGCCATATGGTTTTGAGACGGGATGTTCCTTTCGGTCAGGTGATTGTCCCGGATCATGATGTTTTGGATAGGGGAACATTGAGGTCCATTATTAGGCAAGTTGGTTTAAGTGTCAATGAGTTCAGCGAATTGGTATAGTTTTCTTTTCGCCGCAGGCGGTTAAATTAAAAAAACACAGGGCAAGCTGGCGTGGTGGTATGGTTATTTTACCCGCGAGACGCTCTACCAGCGACTGAAAATTACATTGCTATCCAATGCCAGAGTGTCGACCCTGCTGTGGCACAGGAACCAGCCCGGATTCATGTTTGCGCCACGGGAAAAACGGATTCCCTTATTCATAGGTAAAAGGTGAGAGCATTTCTTAGAAGAAAAATTATTTCTCTATTTGTATCTTCGATTGGACTTTCCACCCTTTTTGTTGAATTTTCAATGAATTCCTTCTAAATCGAGACTTTAAGTTTGGTTTTTCAATGAATTCATTGGAATTTGAACACTGGCGTTCGTTTTTCAATGAATTCATTGGAATTTGAACACTGGCGTTCGTTCTTCAATGAATGCGTTGAGATTTGAACGCTATCGTTCGTTTTTCAATGAATTCATTGAGATTTGAACGCTACCGTTCGTTTTTTAATGAATTCATTGGGATTTGAACGCTAGCGTTCGTTTTTCAATGAATGCGTTGAGATTTGAACGCTATCGTTCGTTCTTCAATGAATGCGTTGAGATTTGAACGCTACCGTTCGTTTTTTAATGAATTCATTGGGATTTTAACGCTATCGTTCGTTTTTCAATGAATGCGTTGGGATTTGAACGCTATCGTTCGTTCTTCAATGAATGCGTTGAGATTTGAACGCTAGCGTTCGTTCTTCAATGAATGCGTTGAGATTTGAACGCTAACGTTCGTTTTTCAATGAATGCGTTGGAAATAGTACCCAGAGATGAATTCTATTACCCACGGAAAAAAATCGGTTCCACTTTTTTTTAGTATACAATGAATCGCTAAGATTTTCATAACTGTTCATGTTATAGGCTATGGGACTACAATCAGAGCGGATTTAAAAAAAGACCCCCACGAATTTCTCGAATTTACACGCATTAAAAGATAAATCAAAATCTTTTTTCGTGGATATTCGTGATAATTCGTGTAATTCGTGGGCAAATCTTTTTCTTTGTTTCATCAGTTGCCTTTGGGCTGAACAGTTACTATTGTTTAAAGGCAACGCATTTATGTTCTTCTTATGATTAAAATGTAACAGTGCTGCTGGAATACAATTTAATGACCAACCAAAGCGATTGGGTTGTGTTTTAACGTCTCCAGGTAATGTTATAAACCGATCCCATGAACCAGTCACCCAACTCAAAGAACTCGACGTTGCATTTTGTGACCAAACATTTTCTCTCAATAAGGTGACGATACAATTTAAGAATCTCGCAAGACAAAACAATTCTGCCCAATAGCCACACAGAAGCATTTAATTGCACCACAGTCATGTCGAAATGCCACCTGAAGCCACGAAATACAGTATGAATCGCCGCAAAAGCCATGCAAAAGGACGGCGATACAAAACAGTCAGCCAAAAATACAAAAATAGGACATTTCAACTCTACACAACAATGCAGCAAGGCCATTCAATCCATCCGCTCGGTGCGTTAAAATGTTTAAATATTTACCAATTTGCACGCACCAAGCCGTATGTTTTTTGTAGACGCGCCATCCTGGCGCATTAATAAGCGGCGAAAACCTGTATTTGGATACAATTTCAGGCGCATTTCTTGGAAGAAAAATTATTTCTCTGATTGATGTTGACAGAAGGTTAAAAAAAGCAAACTTGGGTTGAAATATCATGATAAAGTAAAACATAGTTTATGTTTATCATGATAAACTAAAATAGAACTTTTGATTATCATGTATAAACGGGACGCCTCGCCCTGAGACCAATGAAATCTAAAAGAGCAATTTCATGGTAGGTAGTGTCTGCCCGAAAAGTGTCGAAAGATATTGGGTTAGGGTTTCTTTGAAGAAATAATTTATTGAAAATCCATAAATTAAATTTTAATCAACAATTATCAATTAAACCAATGTTGATCCGTTCCATTTTCATCATTTAATAGCTTAATATACTCGAGGTGCAAAATGAGAAATACAATTACCCCCCAAAAGAAGTTAGGGCAAACAGACATTGCCAAAATTGAAATTGACCTTAAGTGCAGGGATGAAATACTCAAAGTGCTTCTGGAATTGCAGTATATTTACTGTAATACTGAACTCAAAGAAAAAGTCTTTGCAATACTGAAAGAGCTTATTCAAGGAAATATCAATCCTGAAAATGGTAGACCAGGTATGGATTTGTGGAAAATATTGATATTGGGTTGTGTAAAACTTAGTTGCAACTGGGATTACGACAAACTTCACAATATTGCCAACAACCATAAGATGATACGAGATATGAAGGGTCACGGTCTTATTGTTGAAAAAAAATTATATAACCGGCAAACCATTGTTGATAATGTTTCTTTGTTCACCCCGGAAATACTTGTTAATTTGCTATTTGATCCCATTCGCAAAGTGATTACCTTAATATCGCGGGTATGCAGTGCTGCTGGCCAAAGGGGTTGGCGCAATAGTAGATCGAATATAAGAAAGATAAGACGGTCATTTCGCAATTCTCAAAACCTGAAACGCTCCACCTCTAAGGATGATACCAGGATAGGTTGCTGGAGAATTCGCCGGATTTTGTGAGAGGAAGACGAAGTCATTCGGCGGTAGAGTCTGGGATAAACGGACTTGAAAATCATGGTTTTGATAGATGCCTGGATCACGGGATTGTGGGATTTAAGAAATATGTATCTTGCGCGATACTGGCAAGAAATATTGAGAAGTTGGGCTGTATAATCCATTCAAAGGAAGTCAAAAAATTAAAGGAAAAGAAGAAGGCAATTGAAGCAGTTAGGTTGGATAAGCAATTACGCGAGGCCGCATAACTGTAACTGTTTTAGCGAAGAAACAATTATATATGCTGGGTGTATGAAAATAAGGGATGAGTGCGGAAGAAAAATTGAATAATAGGGTTTAAGCCAGACTAAATGTTGGTGAGGTGCGAGAAAAAGGTCAAATTTGTACGAACTCTACCTATATTATTGAGACGACCGCCCCGAAATTGTTATATATTAACGTATTCCCGTGGTGAGCTTTGAAAAAATGGGACTTTTCGGACAGACACTAACTATCAAGAGGTAATTGCAATGGAAAACCAAAAAAATATCTTAGTGATCAAGCGGCTTATCCACAAGGTTATTCCATATAAAAAGAGATCTTTTTTTGTTCAAGAGCAAGCGGTAATTACCATCAAGCAAGCGATTATGATATGCTGATAGTCGTGCATCAAGCAAACATGGATAGATTTTTCTGCTTCTACTGGTCCGGGGGAAGGGGCTAGAAAATCAACTGGAACCTGCACTAACTTTAATGGACCAGATAGTGAGAATAAAGAATTATTCAGTTTCTGTTTCCAATAATGAAATCTTGGGTAACTAATACCTTCTCTGATGCAATACTATAGGCCAGAAAGACCGCTATCTTCATAACGCATTATATGGAATTTCCAAAAATTAAACAAACCGCCGGACTCTACCGGAATTAATTCTGCCATTGACGCCTCCTAAAAATTTCTGGACACATTATGGCATACTACTTCTTAGTTGAAAAGATGTGGTTAATTGAGCGCTTACGATTAATTGGCTGCTTTGTTACTTTAATTTTATTTGGGTTGCTGGCGAGAGCTTTTCTACCGGGGAGGGGAGAAAAGTAAAAAAAAAGAGTGCGATATTAATAAACTTCGATTTCGGCAGTGTTGCCTTTCATTTCAACAGACTGCCGGTCTTTGGCAATGGCGCTAAGATTGGTGAGATTGATGGTATAATTTCCTTTTTCGGTGAATTTAATTCTTAATTGGGCGATCACATTGGCCCGGAAATCTTCGGGGGGAAAGGAAAAGCCAAGGTCGAAGGAACTTTCAGAGGAATTTTTTAAGACATCAACCTTGGCTTGGCCGAAAAAATCGGTTTTCACTTCCTCAATAACGGCTTTACCGCCAGTAATGGCCCCACTGACAGAAAGGGAGGCGAGTTTGGCCTGGGTATTGAGACGAATCGTAAAAAAAGAGATGGTATTGATAGGTGCGCGACGTTTGGCGGGAGAGATGATGAGCGCAGTATTGCTCTCTTCCTGTCTCCCAGCTTCAGCTTCGTCCATGATTTGATCGCGATTCTCGGGCATATTTTCAGGCATGGTTTCAGGCATGGTTTCGGGCATTTCCATGCTGCCTGGAGTATTGATCGGGGTATCGCTCCAGATGGTTTGTTGATCTGCATCGGAAATTTCAGCACGATGGATGATGCGCGGGGTAATAGAAAAGATTAGGTCAGTTTGTTTCACGGTGTCACCGGAAGCGCCGAATAATTTTCCGATAATGGGGAGCCGGGAAAATCCGGGAATACCTTTCATACCTTTGCGTATTTCATCGCGAATAAAACCACCGATAATATTGGTCTCACCCTCTTTGAGACGAATGACGTTTTCTAATTCGCGTTTGCCAAAAATAGGGAAACTGTTTTCATAACCAGCGATGGAATTGATAGTGAGCTTTATTTTGAGGGTGATCTCGTTATCCTTGTGAATATAAGGGGTGACTTTTACCTCGACACCAACGTTTTTGTATTGATAAGTGGTGACGGGAACATTGTTAACTCCGCCAGCAGCGCCAGCTTGAAATTGAGTTTGAGGCACGGGAACTTCATCACCCACCATAAACTTGATCTCCTCGCTGTCTATACCACGCAAATTGGGTCTGGCAATAACTTTACTATTATCGACGGATTCCAAAAAGGCAATCGCGGCACTGGGAATGGAAGCAAAAAAAACGGTTTTATCGAGTCGGTTAAGAGGAATATTATTAAGAATCGTACTGGTCACGCTACCATCCGTAGCCGTGGTTCTCGCTTCATACCCACCGGTAATAGAAGTCATGGGTTTAGTGATATCGCCGTAATTGACGCCCATGGCATTGATCAGGCTCTTGGTGACTTCTAATATTTGTATATCTATGGCCACCTCGCTCTTTCGTTTATCTATGGAATTTAAAAACCGCTCGATTTCCTGGAGGGTAATAAACTCGGTTTTAACAATCAACGTGTTAAGGGCCACATCTTCCTGAACTTGAATTTGTTGTTCGCGAAACACGGTCATGAGCAACTTTTTTGCCTCTTCAGCCTTCACATTGGCGAGCTGAAACACTTTCACGCCTTTTAAGCCGAAGGTTCTTTTCTTAAACGTGGTGTTGGGATAAATAAGCAGCGAGGATTGATCAAGAATGCGGTACTCGGTACTGCCAATCATGCCGAGTTGGTTTAATATCTCATAAAAACCAATGCCCTCGATATCAATACTGTACACAAAATCGCGGAAATCCTTGTCAAAGATAAAATTAACACCATAGGATTTGCCAACCAGTTTATATATCTTGGTGATCGGGGTATTGCGGAGATTGAGGGACATTTTTTCTTTAGAATTGAGTTTCAGTTGTACGGGGGCTTTAATAGTGGTCATGAAGGGCTGGGGCTTTTCTTTTTTCACTTCCATGAACTCATCAATCTCACCTTGGAGTTTCGTATTACCGGGAAAGATACGCAACGCGATCTGGTATTCCTTGAGAGCGGCTTCTTTTTGTTTGGCATCTTTGTGGTTACGGGCTTTAGCCAGATGGGTGTAGTAACTATTTAACTGGGCCCGGAACAACGCGACCTGGGTCTCGTTATTGGGTTTTATCCGATACGCTTTTTCCAACGCTCTAACAGCCTCATCATATCTGCCGGAGTGGAACAGGGACATGCCACTCTTTTGCTGGTGGGAAACGGTGGCACAACCGGATATGAAGAGAATCATTAATAACGGGATAGTTAAGCGGGTTAAAACCGGTACAAAATTTTTATTGTTCATTTTCTTCTCTTTCATTTTGTTCTCTTTGATTTTGTTGAGTGAAATTTTGTTCATTGGAATTATCCCCTTTAAGCTGGAGGTCAAAAGTTTTGGAATCGACTTCCACGGTAATGGTTTTTTTATCTATTTTGATTATTTTAATTTTATCCATCAATAAGTCCCCGTTGCCGACCGCGAAGAATTCTCCGTTGGCGCTAACCAGGGCAAAATTCTTGGGGTGCTTGATGACATACCCTTCAAAAAACAAACTTCTCCTGATTTCAGCTTCGATATCTTCTTTTTCTTCGACCTTGGGTTCCTCCTCGGGCGGGGTTTCCACAACCTGGGGGACAGGAACGGACTGCATGGCCTGCACGGGTGGGGCCATGGTATCAGGGGAAAAAATATCACGGGAAATAGAGAACTCCTTGGCCTTTTTTTCGAGTTTTTTAAGAGTGAGGATTTCCTCGGCACGAAGAAACGTGGCTGGGGTCATCCATAAAAACACGATTGCTATAAAAATTGGCAAGAGTGTTTTCCAATTATATTTCCATTTATATAGCAGCTTTAATTTAATTGGCAAGATAGGTCTCCATGGCAAAGTCGCCTATAATCTCTCCCTGTTCCTTTTTACTGATCTGGATATTGCGGAAGAGAACCATTTTTTTAGGATAGGTTTGGGTGGTGATCTCATGGATGAAGCGTTTAAAATCGGGATAAATCCCGGCAGCGGAAAAGGTGATAGTGACGCGTATGATATCGGGGAACGTGGAGCTGTACTCGTGACGCATTCCTTTTCTGCCGATTAGGCGGAGTCGGTTTTTGTTTAAGATAACTTGTAACTCGGTGCGGAGCTGGGAATAGTCATCCATTTTCAAGAGATAGTCGTTTTTGAATTTTTTGAAAATATCATCAATGTTTCGCCATTGGCTGCGGGAGGTTTCCCGGGTAGTGGCGTTCTGGATAATGGTTTCATATTCGGCGAGTCTTTCTTTAATATTACCGCCCGACATCCTGTCCACTGAGGAATAGATGGCAGCCACAACGAAAAAGACGAGACAAACGGCAAACAGACCGCTGACAGCATAAACAATTATTTTAGTTATGTTCTTATTTATGATATTATTTAGCTTGGTTTTCATTTTTCAACCGTATAATGATACTGGCTTCACAGAGCTCGCCGGGTTCGGTGGGCGGTTCGTTTTGGATCACGAGATCGTATTTCAAGAACACGCTATAGGTTTCCAAAAGTTTCTGTGGGGACATGGCGCTGATGGTCATTTGTATTAATTCATTGTCTTTGGGATTCAAGTTGATGTGGCGAATAAACGCACCAGCCGGGAATAATTTTTCGAGTTTATCGAGTTTTTCAAGATAGGGGAACATTTTATCAGTGATGAGGGAATTGATATACAGTTGTTTTCTGCTCCATTTGGCCTTGATGGTGGCGATTGCCTGGGTTTGTTGGACTTCTCTTTTATTGATATCCTCGATTTTATCCTTATAGGACTGTATCTTGTCTTTATCGTCCCGGAACTGCTTGGCTGTGGAGGACAGTTGATAGATACCGGCAACCAGCAGGATCAGAGCTATGAGGAATAAAATTACGGCAAAGAGAACAAACTTGAAATAATTGATTTTCTTTTGGTCTGCAATGTTGTATCTGATTTTCATCGTTTTTTTCCCGGAAAAAAGAGTTGGTCTCTATCTTTAATATCCCGTGCCACGAGTTTGAGTTGGGCGAATTGGTCGTGGATAAAATGAAAATCGAGGTCGGAATGGGGCCGATCAGCGGTAATAGAATAAGTGACAGGAACTTTGGCATAACTATTTTTGACGAACTTACTGGTTTTGATAACCTCGTCGACGAGGTCTTGGGCCTGGTCACTTCTAAATTTACGGATGTAATAGGGTAAGCCGTTTTCTTGGAACACGACGATAGTGATATTTTTATCAATTTCAATGAAGAAGTCGGGAGCGGATTTTCCTGCTTTGGCCATGTAATTGATCATCTCGACGGTGGAATTCCCAATATAAATAAGAGGGATATTGTTGTCTTGGAAAAGTTGTTGGATTTTTGCTTTGATATTCTTTTTGATAAGAATGGAAAAGACGCGTGTTTTTTTCAGGGAGAAAAAATGATGCTCGTAATCGTCGATGCTTTCGGGAAAGACTTTTTTTAGACGCCACTCCACAAGTTCTTTTTTTAATTTTTCCTGAAAGGGGAACTTTTCAAATTCGAAGATATTAAATATAAAGTTCCCGGAGTTTAAGAGGACGCCGGTATCCAAAGCGGGTAATTCCCTGGCGATGGGTTGGAACTGGGCGGAGGTGATATCAAGTAGGGAGATATTATTGAAGGTTTTTATTTTCTTGATGGTTTTATCCGGGCCGGTTACGCCGTAAAAATCCAGGTAATTTTCGCCCCAGTAGAGATACTGGGCAGGTTTCTGGTAGTGGATGAAAAAGTTTTCTATAACCATTCTTTTATTGTCACCCTGTTCAATTCTTCAAAGCTGGTAATTCCAAGTTTGACCTTTTCGAAGCCGTTGTTACGGATAGGGATCATGCCTTGTTTCATGGCTTGTTTTTTGCATTCGGAGAGGGGTTTTTTTTCGAGAATCATCTCTTTGATTTCGTCGGAAAGTTCGAGTATTTCGCCGATGACAGTTCTGCCGGAATATCCTGTCTCGGAGCATTCGGGGCAGCCGCCAGCACGAAATATGGGAACGTTCAGGGACTCCTTTTTAATGCGGTTTTCCTTGAGGTAAGCCTCATCGGGTTGGAAACTGATCTTGCAGTTGACGCACAATTTGCGCACGAGTCGTTGGGCGACGACGCAGTTTAAGGCGGAAATAAAACTGTAGGTATCAATGCCCATATGAATAAAACGTCCGAGCACATCAAAGACATTGTTGGCATGCACGGTAGTAAACACAAGATGTCCGGTGAGCGCGGATTGGATGGCAATCTGGGCGGTTTCTGGGTCGCGTATTTCACCGACCATGATTTTATCGGGGTCATGACGCAAAATGGAACGAAGACCACGGGCAAAGGTAAGACCCTTTTTTTCATTGACAGGAATCTGGGTGATATCGTCAATCTGGTATTCGACAGGGTCTTCGATAGTGATTATCTTGTCTTCGGGGCTTTTGATTTCATTTAAGGCGGCATACAGGCTGGTGGTTTTGCCGCTACCTGTGGGACCGGTGACCAGGAACATGCCGTAGGGTTGACGGATATAATAATTGAGGTTTTCAATGAGGTAATCGGAGAAGCCGAGTTCGGCGAGGCGTAGTTCGCCGATGCTCTCGGTGATCATTTCGCGGTCGAGGATACGGATGACAGCATTTTCGCCGTACACGGCGGGCATGATGGAGACGCGGAAGTCAATGGTCTTGGTTTTGAACTTCATACGGAAGCGCCCGTCCTGGGGAACACGACGTTCGGCAATATCAAGTTCGGACACGACTTTTAAGCGGGTGATGAGGGGGGAGTGGAAGACTTTATCAAGGGGTTCCATGATCTGGGTGAGGATACCGTCGATACGAAATTTAATACACACGGAATGACCCTGCACTTCGATATGGATGTCAGAGGCTTTTTTGTTGACAGCGGTGAAGACGATATTGTTGAGTAGTTTGATGACGGAATCGTCTTCTTCAGTTATTTTATCGAGGGAAAGAGATTCTTCCTCAACTTCCTCGATGCTTTTTTTCATAAAAAAGCTTTCGGTCTTATCGGTCAGGACCTTGGTGAAGGTATCGCTTTTTTTTAAGATTCTTTCAATATCATCTTTGGCTGCTTTGATCGGGAAAACCCGTTTCTGGATAAAGTTCTCCATGATGGTGATTTTATCAAGGTTATCGGGGTCGAACATGGCAACTTCGATGGTGTTCTCTTTTTCCACGAGGGGGAAGAAGAGATTTTTAATCATAAATTCGGCGGGAAACTTGCGGAGCAGTTCATAATCAATTTTAATAGTTGTTAAATCGATTTCTCTTGTCATTTTACAATATCCACTGTACTAAAGATTGGTAAATAAACGGAAATTAACATAAAAGCAATCACGACGCCCATAAACACGATAAGAATGGGTTCAATCATGGAGATGAGGGAGTTAACCTTGGCGTCAATGGAGTTTTCAAAGGCATCGGCATTTTCATTGAGCACATTGGTGAGATTGCCAGAAGATTCGCCGACGCGGATGACTTCGACTAACACACCGGGAATAAATTCAACTTCCTCAAGCACATCGGAGAGAAGGATACCCTCGCGGATTTTATCGGGCACATGTTTCATCTGGGCGATAAACGATTTATTGGAAAAGGTAGCGCAGGCGATCTGGGTGGCTTCAGGAACGGGGATACCACCCGCAATGAGTATGGCAAGGGTCCGGGAAAACACGGTGATGGCATTTTCCAAGATAATTTTCCCGATAAACGGGATACGGAGTTTCATGCGGTCAAAGATAATGATATGGGGATTGAACCGTTCGATGGTTTTGAGGGAAAAATAGATGGAAAAAAAGAGCGCGACAATAATAATGGCGTTATCCTGTAAATATTGACCGGTGGAAACAAAAAATAGGGTGAGGGGGGGTAATTCGGCTTCAAAGTCCTGGTAAAAGGAGGAGAATTTGGGAATGGCATAAATAAGGATAATGAGCACCATGGCAATCATGACAACAAAGAGGATCACGGGATAAGAGAGGCTGCTAATCACTTTACGTCTGAGACTGGCGACTTTACCAAGGTACGTGTTGAAACGTTCCAGTACAGCTTCAAGGCTGCCGCTTCGTTCACCAGCGAGTAAGGAGGCGCTGTAAATCTTTTGAAAAGGAATCTGGTTGGAGGAGAACGCATCGGATATCTGGATACCGTTTTTTATATCGGAATCGGTACGTAGTAACACTTCGCGCAGGGTTCCTTTGTTGAGGTTTTTCAGCACGATTTCCAGACCCTTGATGAAGGAGACGCCTGATCTCAAGAGGGTGATCATCTTTTGGTTGAAGAGTAAAAAATCAAAGTAGCTGATTTTTTTGGAAAAGATTTTTGAAAAATTAAGCTGGGAGAAGTTTCGCCGTACTTTGAGGAGTTGTTCCTCGGAGTTTTGATAGTTATTGATAATCTCTTCCTTGTTATCGGCAAAGATGACCCGGGAGTTGTATTTCCCCTGGTCATTGACGAATGTGCAGTTAAAATAGGGCATTAGAGGTAATCTCTACCGGGGAAGTTTTTTTTCAAGATATCCGGGATGGCAATTTTACCTGAACGGGTCTGGTAATTTTCCATGATCGCGGCGACAGTTCTGCCAGCAGCCAAACCTGAACCGTTAATGGTGTGCAGGAACTCTTTTTTGCCGTCTTTGGTCTTGTATTTTATTTTGGCGCGACGGGCTTGGAAGTCCTCGAAATTGGAACAGGAAGATATTTCGACATAACCGCCACGGGCAGGCATCCAGACTTCGATATCATAGGTTTTGGCAGAGGAAAAAGACATATCGCCGCTGCACAATAACACGACACGGTAATGGAGATTGAGTTTCTGCAAAATAGACTCGGCATGGAGGGTGAGCAACTCGTGTTCTTGATAGGACGTTTGGGGAGTGGTGAATTTCAGGAGTTCCACTTTATTGAATTGATGCTGACGGATAATACCGCGCATGTCTTTGCCATAGGAACCGGCTTCACTGCGAAAGCAGGGGGTGTAAGCGACAAATTTTTTAGGCAAATCCTCTTCGTTGAGTGTCTCGTCGCGGAAAAGGTTGGTTAAGGGAACTTCAGCGGTGGGAATTAAATAGAAGTTGTGGTTTTCAATCTTAAAAAGATCATCCTTGAACTTGGGTAAATTACCTGTACCAATAAGACTCTTGTCATTAACCATAAAAGGAGGAAGCACTTCGATGTACCCGTTTTCCACGGTATGGGTATCCAGCATCAGATTGATGAGCATCCGTTCGAGTTTGGCGAGTGTATCAAAATAAACGGCGAAGCGGGCACCCGTGATTTTAACGGCGCGCGGGAAGTCGAGGTTTTGGTTGATTTCGCCAAGTTCCCAGTGGGGTTTGGGCGTAAAATCAAACTCCGGTTTTTGGCCCCATTGACGGACCACAACATTCCCGGTTTCATCTTTGCCGATGGGCACGGAATCGTGGTATAAGTTGGGAATATTGAGAATGAGATCGGTGAATTGTTGTTCCAGTTCAGCGGATTGTTTTTCCACGGCTTCGATTTCCGTGGTAAGGAGTTTGGATTGTTCTTCCAGGGCTTGGGTATCTGCTTTTTGGCGTTTTAGGGTGCCGATTTCTTTGGCCAGTTTATTTTTTTGGCTCTTGATATTTTCAATCCCAGTGATGAGTTCGCGGCGTTTGGCGTCGAGCTCGGTAAACAATTGGGTATTGAATGGCGTGCCTTTGGCTTCAACTTTACCCTTTACCAGTTCTAAATTGTTTCGTACAAAGTTTGTGTCAAGCATGTATTGATTATAGCATAATGAAAAAGATTGTGCAAAAAGTTTTTTTCATATACTTGTCTCCTGTCTGCTCTATAGTACAAAAGAACTGTGTCGGACAATGGAATCTAAATTCCCCTGAATTTATTTTTTTTCAGAAAGAGTCTTGTGGAAGCAGCGATTCTCAGTGATATTTTTTGGATAAGGATATCAGCTTATGTCGCAACAGGACAGGTCATCCTGGATTCACCGCCAACTTAATGGGAAGAATGGGAATGATGGGAATGATGGGAATTATGGGATAAACAAAAAAATTCCCATTCCTCCCACTTGATTTTATGGTGCTCTCAAAGAACTGGCGGTGGATCCAGGTCATGAATAAATAAAATAGTGACTGTTCGGCCATTGGGCAATAAGACCACAATCTGACCCGTTTTAAAAGAAAGCCCCCAATCTTTTTATTTATTTTATGCGGACGACGGGGGATACGGAGACGCGGGAAGTTAACAAGGTATTGACGTGGGATAAATCATGACGTTTTTGAATCATGGATAAGAACGTATTTAAGGCGATATCGGGGGTATTGCTGTTTTCTGATAAGTGGGCTAAAAAAACATGGCTCAAGTGCTGGGAGGCGTGATTAAGAATCAATTCTCCGGCATGGAGATTGGAGAGATGGCCATGATTCCCGGCTATCCGTTCTTTCAAATACGGGGGATACCCGCCATACCATAACATGGAATCATCGTAATTGCTTTCTAAAAAAATCACATGGGCGTCCCGTACAGCAGCGATAACGTTTTCACAAGCGTATCCAATATCCGTGATAATACTGATCTTTATGTTTTTATAATAAAAACAAAAGAGCGTGGGTTCCACGGCGTCATGACTTTTGGGTAATGCTTGAACAACGGTATCATTGATATTTATGCGCTCATTGGCATCAATAAGGTGCAGGTATTCCGGGGAAATTTCAAAGTGGGAATAGCGGTAGGTTTTTTCTGTGATATAAACGGGCATCGGATGTTTTTTCAGCAGCACGCGCAAACCACAGGTATGATCAGAGTGCTCGTGGGTCACAAAAATCCCGGCAATATGCTGGATACTGGAACCAATATGTTCGAGACGCAACAGTATCTGCTTGCAACTGATACCCGCATCGACTAAAAAACTCTGGGACCCGGTGCGCACATAAAAACAATTGCCATTGGACCCACTGGAAAGACTGCATACTTCGATCATGAATTATTGTCCATTATTATATTAAAATTAATGTATTAATGGTCATTATACCAGATTTTATAGTATCTGTCTCTTTATAACATTCAGGCGTTTATGGGCAAATCTTTTTCTTTTACTTCCTCTTTTAACTCCAGCATCTTTTTTATTTTCTTTTCCAAAACAACGGGTGTCATGGGTTTGATAATAAATTCATCTACCCCGCTTTGTTTGGCCAGTCGCACCTGGGACTTATCGGATTCGGTAGTGGCCATAATAATAGGAATCTTGTTCCAGATCGACGAAGCCCGGATCTTTTTGGTTAATTCAATACCATCCATAACCGGCATATTCATGTCCACGATGATGAGGTTGAAAAAATTGGCATGACCGTTTTCCATTTTATACCATGCTTCTTTGCCGTTTTCAGCGGTGACTATTTCCAACGCCATATTGGTACAAACGGACCGATAATAGGAAAGCATGGAAATGGAATCATCCACTGCTAAAACCCGGGGGCCTTTGCTTTTGGTGTTTAACAACAGGGTCAATTTTTTTACATCTTCTACGGTCGACTCGCTTCCGATAGCTTCGAGTCTTTTTACGAAGGCAGACAGGATATCATTATCTTTCGAGAGTTGCAACACGGCCAACAGTTTTCGCGCCGTGGTTTTGTCCGTATTATATAGATAAGTGAAGATGTTTAAGGCTTTAACCGAGATAATCGTGTGAATAATGTTTTGTCCCTGGGGATCATCTTCAGCGATAACTTCCGCGATTCGTTTCCCAGCATGGGGATTAAACTGCAGTTCCAGGGAGGTCAGCACCGCCCGTAGGGTAAGCCCATCAGACTCGGCAAGACCGTCCAGCAGGGCGATCAAACCTTTTGAAGAGACAATAAATCCCAATGCCTCGTAAATAGCAAAGCGAACATTGGGGTGGCGCGTGTTTTCCAGTTCCAGTGCAGTTACTATAGAATTACCCGCGTTTCGACTGCCGATCCGGCCCAACACATTGGTCGCCATGATAAGCATGCTTGTGTCTTCGGTCTGAAATATTTTATCCAACCAGGGTATGACAACTTCCCCGAATTCCACCAGCATATCATGGATGATACGCCGGGCTGTGGGATTTTTATGGTGAAGTTTGGATACCAGGTAGGAAATCGCGGTTTCATTGCCGATGGCGCGGATGGCCAAGATTGCTTTTGAAGTTTCCAATTTACATTCTTTGTATAGGCGGATTTTTTCTGCATTGTCAATAATGGTTTGTAACTGGGGTAACGATTCCTCATCTCTAAAGACCCCCACCATTTCAATGCAAATCGCCGCGATGATTTCGTCGTTGTCAGTGAGATGGCCCCGAAAAATATCCAGGAAATGCCGGTCCCCCAACTCCCCCATGGTCAGAAAGGTCGCTTGTAAAATTTCCCGGTTCCGTTCTTTTTTTACCAGCTCATCGAGCACAGGAACCACGGAAGCAAACTTCTTGATTCTGGCAATCCCGAGACATAGTTTTTGCTCCTTGGGAGTACCGGAAACTATTTTAGCTACTGTCTGCGTTTCGTTTTCGTTGAGCAGGTCTCTTAACGTGTGCTCAACCATGGCATCCACCGGTTTATCGCCGATAGGCTTTCTGTAAATGGAAAATAATGCGGGTAAGGCGTTAAAATCTTTCTCCTTGGAGATTTTGGATAGTGCTGAGATTTGCTCTACAAAGCCTTTTGTTGCGAATTCATTTAACCACGCCAATGGTTCCTCCCGGAATCGTTATGCTTATTCCTATTTATCTTACTGAGTCAAGCCTATATTTTCCCATAAATAAAAAAAATAGTTAAGAGCTAATTTAAATTAATTTTTTTTTTGAATGTATTGACTTTGATGATCCATCAGTCATATAATACCAACGGGTTTTGTCTCACCAGCATTAAACCCTATTAATATGACTTTTAAGGCAATTAGAAACAAAGGTTTAAACCCCCAATTAGTTTCAAAAACCTATGGCATGGGACATGAAGATTATGACGGGGTGAATAATAAATAGTAGAGGAGTATACACATGATCAAGGCAGAGATAAAAAAATCGGGTAAAAAAGGAATTCTGGAAATGGGCGGTGCCCTGGTCTATGACCATGTTGTTGAAATAAAACAGGTTCTGCTTGAGGCCTTGGCCAGCCATAAAATCCTTGAAATCCACTTGGGAAATGTCGAAAAAGTGGATTTTTCTTTCTTGCAACTCCTGTGTGCCACTGAAAAAAGCGCGCTCAATCAAAAGAAAAGCGTATCCATCACTGGCGAGATACCGGAATCGGTTAAAAATGCGGCGCGGGATTCGGGCTTTTCTCATCACCCTATATTGGCCGGGGTATTGGCTTAATGAAACCAAAAGAGCACTGGCACGGGGAAATAAACAGTCGGGAATTTAACCGCCACTCTCCCGATGCTTACATCCGGGAAAAATACGCTTTTATGGCATCGGTGACATAAACGATCTGCGCTTCGGTAAGATTATTAAAGAAAGGTAGCGCCACAGTTCGTTCCGAGATGTTTTCAGTGATAGGCAAATCGCCGTACTGCCAACCCAATTCGATATAATGGGGTTGTAAATGAATGGGGGTGAAATAATTGGAACACCCGATGCCATTCTCACGCAAATAGGCCAATAAAGCTTCCCGGTGGGTGTTGTCGTATTGGTTAGCCAAACGCACCACGTACACAAAAGGCGAGATTTCACTGGCCGGTAAGGACTGTTGCAATACCAGATGTTCCTGCTGCACCAGTTCTTGCAAATAGTGATCGTAAAGCGCTTTTACTTGCTTGCGTTTGGTTATAATTTCGTCCACGCGATCCATTTGAGCAATACCCAGGGCGCAATTGATATCACTGATACGGTAATTATACCCCAACCGCGCATGTTGCAACCATCCAGCCCCGACGTCGCGACCCTGGTTGCGCAAACTCCGCGACCGATCTGCTAACTGGCTGTTATTGGTGACCAATACACCACCCTCTCCAGTGGTGATTTGTTTGTTGGGATAAAAGGCAAAGAGCCCGGCATCGCCAAACGACCCGCATTTGCGGCCCGCTAATGAGGCGCCCAAGGCTTCGGCGGAATCATCAATAATATGCCAGCCATATTTTTTGCCGAGTGCTTCAAAACCCAAACCATCGGCAGGCACACCAAACACATCGACATAGGCGACCCCTTTTACCCGTTCTCGTTTCTGTTCCGGTAAAGCAAGATAAGCGGCTTCTACAGACTCGGGGGTTAGATTATAGGTATCACGATGAATATCTACAAAAACAGGGGCGGCGCCTTCAAATAACAAACTGTTGGAAGTGGAAATAAAAGAAAAAGAGGTGGTCAACACAATATCACCCTGCCCAATGCCCAACCCTTTGACAATAGCGTGTAATACAGCCGTGCCACTGGACATGGCCACAGCATGTTCCACGCCGGTAAACTCTTTAAACACCTGCTCAAATTGGGGCAACTTGGGTCCTAAACTCAAATACGGTGTATGCAAAACAGCCATCACGGCTTCGCGTTCGTGGTCAGTGATATCGGGACCGGATAAAGGGATAGTCATTTTATTATTTGCTTTCATATTCGTATTGATCATACTTTAATTTCCTCCGCAATTGTACTTCGTATTAAATGAGCGGGATTTCCCACCATAACAGAATAAGATTCAACAGGACGAATCACCACGGCACCCGCGCCCACGATTACACTCTGGCCCATGTGAATATTGTTGATCACCGCTGCCCCCACCCCGACCCAACTGAGGCGCTCAATGGTTACCGTGCCCCCCAGATGGACGCCGGGTGATAAATGCACGTAATCGCCAATTATACAATCATGGTCCACAGTGGCAGCGGTATTAATAATGCAAAACTTGCCAATCTTCGACCCGGAATTAATCACACTGTTGGCCATTATTACAGTTCCTTCTCCGATAATGACGTCTCGACCAATCTGGGCAGAAGGATGAATGGCTGTACCAAAGGTCACTCCCGCACATTCCAATTTCTCCGCTATGACCTGACGAATAGGATTCCGACCAATAGCCACAAGAACAGAAAAACCCACACCCTTTTTTTTCTGTAACTCCACTAACTGGGTTAAACTTCCCAGCATGGGATACCCAAAAAATAATGGCCCGGCAGCATGTTTCTCATCATCGACAAAACCCCGCACGAGACCTCCACTCTTCTCAATAATATCGGCAATTACCTTGCCATGTCCACCTGCACCGTATATGATAATAGCTTCTTTCACATGTGCCTCCTAAAGCCAAAGGCTCTTTTGAAAAACCGCTCCTGTCTGTGAATCATTTATGATTTTGGAGTTCCGCAAAATTTCTCCATGGTCGCACTGCCCGTGGCAGAAATACCTTCTCGCTTCAAGACCATGCTGATTGTTTTGGCCAAGATTTTGCAATCCAGCAGCAAGGACCAGTGCTCCACATACCAGACATCCAAACGGAACCGCTCTTCCCAATCAACCGCATTACGACCATGCACCTGCGCCCAACCCGTAATCCCCGGTCTCATGGCATGACGTTTTTTTTGTTCCAGGCTATACAATGGCAAATACTCCATCAATAACGGCCTGGGCCCGACCACACTCATCTCGCCTTTTAACACATTGATAAACTGGGGTAACTCATCCAAACTCAACTTGCGCAACCACTGGCCCACGGCAGTTAAACGCAACCCATCAGGCAATAACTGGCCAGTTTCATCATAGGTGTTCTTCATGGTGCGAAACTTAAACAACCGAAACGGCTTCTCACGCCACCCGGGCCTCTGTTGGCGGAAAAAAACAGGCCTGCCCGAATCCAAAAGAATCACAATGGCGACAAACACGAACACGGGAGAAAAAAGAACCAGCACCATTACAGCGAAAAGAATATCGCCGAGACGCTTAATTAACGATTTCCACCCCTTCACGATTCGTTTCCCACCGATTGTAGCGCCTTTTCCAGGCGTTTGGCCAATAGTTCCCAATCATGATGGGCTTTGACATAATCCAGATTGTGTTGTCCCATCGCTTCTTTTTCCTGGTCCGATAGCGTGTATAATGTTTCAATTGCTGCTTTTAATTCCGGTCCCTCCGCACGGGGCACGGACACGCCGCCTTTTAACTCCCCGATGATATCATTGTGCTTGGCAAACACCGTGGCAATAATGGGACGCTGGGAAACCATATAATCATATAATTTATTGGAACTGCCCCACAACACATTGCCTTCTTTTAAAATTAACGCATCGGCCTGCTGTAACAACAGCGGCACAAGTTCCTTGGGCACGGGCGCCAAAATAGTGATATTGGTCAACCCCTTTTGACGAATAAGGTCGTGGTAGCGTTCCTCTTCTTTGCCTTTGCCAATCAAAACGATTTGGATGGCGTGCAGATGCGCCTGTTTATTCAATAATGCAGCGGCATCAATAATATTATCCAACCGATTGGAAAGAATCATGGAACCTGAAAAAAGCACAACAAACCGCCCGGCAGCCTTTAATTGCGACAAGGCCACCAAGGTTTCATTCTCGGTTTGCGCAGAAGAATCACTTCTGATTACGGCGTGCGTGTACACGCCGTTGGGAATATAAATAATATTCTCCCTGTCATAGTGGTATTGTTCCGCCAGATAATCGGCAGTGCGTGGCGATAAGGTGATAATCTTTTTGGCGTGTTTGACAGTCCACCTTTCCACTGCTTTAAAAAACCGGGCTTGCAAAGATGTGTGACGCCATATCCCCATATCAATAAAGGTTTGTGGCCACAGGTCGCGGATTTCATAAACAAAGGGAACAGCCATTTTTCTGGCCAATTTCGCAGCCATTACGGGTGCAAACGGATGCACGGTGGAACCAATAATAACATCGGGGGGTTGAAGCTGCCCTGTGGTTAATAGTGCCAACGCGGTCTGGCGTGCGGCACGGCAATAATCGGCCATGTTGGCAAATCGTCGCCAATCATTCTTGCGATACCCCCGGGTCTTGACGCGGACAAAATCAAGATTGCCAAAATGGTCCACTACATACCCGGTAGATGGGTCTACTGGCACAAATGAAAAACTCATGTGAATAAAATTGGCGGCAAAAATGACCACATGATGACCGGAAGCGGCCAAATTCTTGCCCAATTCAAAATGACGGGTGCCACCGGGAACATCCGGGGTGATGGCATAATGATTAAACATCCAAATATTCATGGATTCTATATCCGCCACGGGTTATTGGTATTTGAATAGGGGTGCTATTTCTGCGCGACATTGTCAGAGGCACTGAATTTTCGCGGCAGAATCAAGTGGCGGTACTTCTCCCAGAATTCCAGCAGCAGGGCGAGAGCGATAAAAAACAAAAACCCGGCAAAGAACCCAAAGGTGAGAAAAGTCGATTTCCGCGGCCATTCGGGGCCACTGGGAAGGGTAGGTGCTGAAACAAATTGCAAGGTTTTTTCATAAAAGGTATGGAAGCGGTTCACATCAATATCTATGGCGTGAATAGCCAGAAGGGTGACAATGTCGGCTTTATTCTTGGTTTTGAAAAAACCAGTCTTGAGCATTTCCATTTGGTTGAACAACATCGTCGTGCTGCCCGGTTTTTCATCCATGATGGCTTTTAAAGAGGTGAAGTAGTCAATGAAAAGTTGGTTCTTTAGCCGCTCCATCTCAAAACTGGCCAGCATCCGTTGCAGATCAATGATTCGGGATTGAATCTCGACTATTTTGTCATTGAGGATCGCGGAAGTTTTATAAGGTAGGGCCTGGAGTTTTTCGCCCTGTTTTTGGAGTAATTCCAGGTTAGTGCGGATATTTAAAATATAACTGGCGAACAAATCAACCAGGGTTTTGGATTGGTTTAATTGAAAGGCGGTATATTCACTGACTTTTTCTGCCAGGATGCAGTAGCGGATAAAATCTCCCATGGCGGTAAGGGCGTGTTGGGCGCTATTTTTATCATGGGCGATCATTTCCAAATCAGCACCCGCCACATAGTTTTTCTCTTTGATCAGGGTTTGGCCGAAATTTTTCAGATCATCCTTGGATAACGCGTATACTTCTTTGATCAGTTTTGAAAATATCTGGTTATTGGGGATGAGGTCGCGCAGGTTATTGCTCTGGGTAGCGTCCAAGTACTTGTTCCGCGTGGCAAACAACAGGAACTGTTGATAATTGCGAAACGCGGAAGCGTACTTCTTAAATGTCTGCACAGACATGAGGTGAAAACTTTCAGGATCGGTTTTATCGATTTTTATCTCTTTAAACATGTCTAAGAAGCCGAGGTCTTTCAACTGCAAATACACGGCTTGCTGGGAAGACTGGAGCATTTGCGAGGCCAGGGAGAAAAGAACATCATCTTTATCCTGGCTGGGATCGGAAAATTGCACAAAACAGCGGCTACGGTATACTTTGGGCATGGTTGTGGCTAACACCAAGGATAGCACCAACGATGCTATAATTCCCAGGATTACGAGCCACTTACGCTTGTACAAAACCTGGAGAACCCCGACAAAATCACCCTGATAACCGGTAGGGGGGGGTGTAGTATTGGATATATTTTTTATTTCAGACATAATGGCATCCTCCATTGGGTAGTCTTTTCTCGCTTGTGATCATCATAGAATTAATTGTAACACAAAAGCATTGGCTTGACAATATAGACGATGGTCCTGAATTCACCGCCAAGTTTCAGAAAAAACTGGACATTCTGGACATACTGGACATTCTGGACTTACTGGACAAGCTGGAAAAACCAAAGGTTTTGTGAAGTCCAGTAAGTCCAGAATGTCCAGTTTTTTCTGAAACTTGGCGGTGAATTTAGATTGCGGTCAAGTCTTGCTTCTGCACATAAGTTATGGTACTATATGACATATTTAAATAGATAAACAAAAAAATAAAAAGCCTGATCAAGAAAAACGGTTTGAGGAGAACATGCCATGAAACCATCCAAGTATAATTTTTTTTTCCCCATCGAAAAAACGGGAAATTTTCTTGCCTTTAACTCCTTAAAAAATGGCTTGACCGTGTTTCCAGAGACGTTAGTACACCTGTTGCAACACATGGAAGCCGGGGATTCTTTGCCCGTATCAGAATCTATCCTGGCCCAGTTACAAAAAGGCGGCTTTGTGTGCGATGATGCCTTCGATGAATACGGCCTGCTACAAATTCGCAGACATTTGCAACAGTATGGGGGCAGTTTTCGCCTTGGTTTAACCATTGCCCCCACCCTAAATTGCAACCTTTTTTGTTCGTACTGTTTCGAAACGCCCCAACCAGCTATAATGGACGGAACCGTGATCGCCCAACTGGTAGAAATGGTGGAGGGGCGGATTAAAAACGGTCTAAAACATCTTTCAATACAATGGTATGGGGGGGAAAGTCTTTTGTGCATAGACATTGTCGAAGAGCTGAGCCAGAAATTGATGGCGATTTGCGAGACAAACCAGGTAGAATATACCGCCCATATCATTACCAATGGCACACTTTTTACCCGCGCCTATGCCGAGAAACTAAAAACCTTAAAAGTAACGGGTGCCCAAATCACTCTGGACGGAGATCAACCCTTTCATGATGCCCGACGTCCTTACCGGGGCGGGAAAGGTTCTTTTAATACTATTTTTGCCAATATTATCGATGCCGCTGGGGTTTTACCCATCTCGTTACGGGTGAATGTGGACCGCATGAATGTGGATTCGGTATTAGATTTTTTTAAGGGGATGCAAGCTGACCCACGCTTGGAACCTTTTTTCAAAAAAGGCGATATACATATCCACTATGGCCATGTGCGCAAGTATTCTGCCTCTTGTCGTTGTTCGGATGAGGAGTGTTTGAAAGATGGAGAGTTCTGGCAGGAGGAATTAAAGCTCCATCAGTATCTCTGTGAAAAGAGAATTGCAACTATGCCTTTTCCGTCTTTTGGTTCTGGGTGTTCGGCTACTACTGTGAATGGGTATGTGGTGGGTCCACGAGGGGAATTGTATAAATGTTGGAACCATATAGGGCGAAAAGAGAAAGAAGTGGGGCATATCGGGAAAGAAATCAGCATGAATGCCCTTTATATCTCCTATCTCACCGAGAGCTTTGAGAATGATGCCCAATGTCGGGAACAATGCAAGTTGCTTCCGATTTGTATGGGCGGTTGTGTGGACATCAGAATCAATTATAAAAAGGGCACCTTTCCGGCCATAGATTGTACCCGATGGAAATATTACCTGGAAGAGTCAGTAAAAGCCTATTATTTGGCCTCATTGAAAAAATCAGCGGCGGCAAAAGATTCCTGATCAGATATCAGGATCGCCGCCGCAAAAACTCTTCAATTTTTCGGTAGATCGTAGACCAGAACCTCAGGGCTTTTGTCCTCGTCCTCCGACTCATCTTCAATAGCGAATATTTTTCCATCCATGATATCGAAGGTAAACAGAGATTCTTTCATCCGACAGACTTCTTTGAAAGTTCCCTTAACCAAACAGCATATATAGGATAAACCATTATCGCGGCATAAAGTATAGATAGTATTATTTACTGCTTTGAGGTCATAGTTCAGTTGGTTCTCCAAATAGGAGGAGTTGCCGTTGGCCCCAGTCATTTCCACAATTCTAGCCGTTTTTTCATGGGAAGGTAATGGGAGGGGATAGCGGTTTAACGTTTTCCCATCCAACCCTATTTCTACCACATGGTTCTCAGTGTAATTGGCAAAGTAGATTTTTTTATTGGCAATGGCGATATTCCCCGCATTCTTATAAAAATCAATATTCATCGGCTTTTTCTGCTTTAATGATTCATCAAATTCACTCCTGCTTGGGTATGCAGGATAAGCATTGAAGAAGCGCTTGAGCAATGTGCCATCTGCTGCATATAATGCCAGTAAGGTATGTTCTTTTAAAAAGCCATTATTAAATATCACCATGGTGCCATCGTCATGGACAGCAATTCGGACAGGAGGGGAACCATACACAGTATTATTCAAGGAGATGTACTTCAAAAATTTCTTATCCTGTTGAGAAAAAACACTGAACCGATACCCCGACCAATCAAAGCAATATATCTTCTTATTGCTTACAGTGAAGAATCTCAGATTCTTGAATTCCATTGGTCCTTCTCCACTTTTACCCAGAAACATAAGCAGGGAACCATCATTGGCGAATACTCCGACGTGCGACAATTTGGACTCAATCACATAGACCTCCCCATTATTAGCAATAAGCTTGCCAGGATCATGCAAGTGATCAATGCCGAAACGTCTGACTGGCGAAATGAGATCGCTCCCCAAAAGTGTGGAGGTGAATATAGCCCAGGTTAAAACCAGTAAAATAGACAGATTTTTCATTATTTTCTTCTTTTCAGCAGATGAGAAATGCTTAAAAAAAAGTAGCCCGTGTTTTCAATGCCTCTATCAAAGCATTTCCGCATGGGCCACAAGTCATTTCAAATCAAACTGGGTATCAACTAACCACACCTTCGCAGAATACAGTGCAACTATCTGGAGTTTTTTCCTTACAGTGTGAACCACACGAAAAAGCGCATTCCTGTCCAAGGGAGCCAATATCTAAGATATCCTCAACAGGGTCTTTAATCCATACAATTTCAAAATCAATCATTTTAAATCCTCCTTTATAGGTTTTATTATTTATTATTCCATCCACCGTGTGTTATCCAACACGGCAATGGGGTTTTTAAATCAGAGTTATTTTAAAATAATAAAAATATTTTTTCAATACCTTTTCTAGTATCTATTCAGTTTTTTGGAAGTAGGTATCTATGATTTTCAGTACAATGTCTTGTTGTCACGCTAAACTTGCCATTATTGAAGTGGAATGAGTTATTTTCAAGGGACAACTCTTAAATCTTATAAAAAACTCGCCAGAAATCGTATCCAAGACCATCTTTTCGCCGCTTATTAATGCGCCAGGATGGCGCGTCTACGTAGACGCGACATCCTTGTCGCATTATTTTATTCGACTGTTGAAAATAGATTTGGGTAGACGCGCCATCCTGGCTTATTATTTTATCCCTTTACTTATTAATGATAACACAAAAATCACTCAATGGCCGGGTTGAAGGATGACCTAACCCCAAAAAACACCCAAGCACCGGATTTTACTGCTCTCGATTCTAAAAAAAAAACTCACCCGCGAGGTTTATTTGTCTCGATTCTAAAAAAAAAACTCACCCGCCAGATTTTAAAGCCCTCGATTCCAAAAAAAAAACTCAACCGCGAGGTTTATTACTCACGATGCTACAAAAAAGACTGAACGGCGAGGTGTGGAAGGTGAATGGCCACCTAAAAACCTGGCGTCTGAGTAAAAAACCTGAACCGTGAGGTTAAAAAGGTGAACCGAGAGCAAAATTTCGTGTCGGTTGTACTTAAAAAAGTGAACTGTCAATCTTTAGTGAGAAACGTCAGGTTCTGGGGCGGAATCCCCTTTTTTTTGATACTACTCTTAACAAATTGCAGCAAATGTGGCGCAAATAGGCCGGGGTTTTGGGGAGAGATTTTTTTTAATGCGGGGAAGGATAGTGCCGTCCAAAAAACTGCTTTTGTTGTTGCTCCACATCGTCCACTCTGTCCATGTCGTCCATATTTTTTCACGAATCTGATGGCGAATCCAGGATGTGTGCGATATTATTTTACGGTTAATTGGTGGACCATTTCTAGTAGGCGTTTATGTTCCGCTTCCCAGGAATACTGGTGGTGGACTAAATCAAGACCCGCTTGGCGGAGGCGTTGTCTTTCTTGGGGATTGTCCAATAACAGGTCGATCTGCTCGGCAATCGTTTGGGGGACGGAGGGGTCGGTGAATACAGCACAACCAGCAAAGATTTCTTGCCAGTACTTAAAATTTGACATCACCATGGGCAGCCCACAGGCAAGATATTCAAACGCCTTGACTGGCAAACTGGTCAGGTAATTGGAAATAGGATAAAGCAACGAAAGACCAATGTCAGCGGCTTTCATATAACCATAGACTTCGTGGGGTTTTTTTAAGCCCAGATATTTCACCTTTTGCCAACCCGCCAGATTCTCGCATTCCGCACGGTAGGTGTCGCTTTCCCATTTCCCTAACAAGAGCAGTTCCACATCGTTTTTAAGTAATTCTACCGCTTGGATAACTTCTTTTACACCCCGTACACGGGCCAAAGCACCCGCATAAATGAGCACTGGCTTTTCTTTTTTTAATGGCACGGGCGGTGCTTCATTTATAGTGCGTAGCACCGGTAGATTACGAATAGTCACGGTCCTACTGGCGGGAAAGTTTTCAGCGATATCGTCTGTGGCGGTCACAATACGATCAAAAAACAAACTGGCTATCACCTCAAATACATGGAAACTGCCCGCTATGATCTGCTTTAACAGGGTGCTTTTTAGCCAATACTTGTGCAACAATTGCTGGGAATAGTCTTCATGCACATCATAGATGACTTTTTTCCCGATTAATTTTAAGAGCATACCCACGGGCAATAACTCGGGATCATGGAAATGGTAGATATGGGCTTTTTGGCGACGGGCCAGGGCGAACATGCTAAATGGGGAGAATAAAATCCGTTTGCAGCGGTTCGGGTACTCCCGGAAAGGGATGATGTCCACACCATCAACAGTGATCGGCTGGCCATCCTCTTTACGGGCTACAAAACGGACGGGATATCCATCGGCAGCGAGACTGCGACACTCCTTGTAAAAGATACGCGAATCAAAATAGGGATGCACAGAACTTAAATGGCAAATACTTTTTTTTAGCGGATTATTTTGATCGTTCATTTTATTTTTTTTCTGTTATTAATGGCCAAGCAAGAAGAGACAAAACGGTCTAACATCCAAGCAATGGCCAAGATGAGTATAAATCCATTGGTAATAAGAGCGGTGGTATACATGGTAGAAATAAAGGCGAAACTGGCAGTGATCAGGGAGGCGGCAGTAGCCAACAGAAGAGCATAACTCTTGAGTTTGTCCATCCACAGTACGGCCAAGTCCAGCGCCCAAGTGGCAAGCCAGGAAAATAGCAGCGACACGATACCAAAACAACTGTAATAGGCAAATACAAAACTGGTATTGGAAAGACCAGAAGCGACTTGATAGGGAGAGTATGACATATAAATAATATTGCCCAGGTTCACTGGTTCAACAGCCAGCATTTCCGCCAGTTTGGGAATACCAGCCACACCGACGAAGCCGACATCTTGTGCATAATGGACATGCCACAAACCGGTTTCCATGGGCACTACAAAGATGCGGTTGAATATACCGCCTTGCAGATACTGGAAAAAATTGGCGATGTTCAAGTTCTGTCCTTCGCGGACAAGGGTGAAAAATACCGGTAATGCGATAATCAGTAATAAAGCGGGCAGCATGTAGCGGAGTTTGATGGGCATATTGTACGCGATAAAGAGCGCGATAAAAATAGTTAAAATGAGCATAGCTGCCGGGGTTCGGGCACCGGGTAGGGATACGGTAATGAGAGTAAACAGAATGAGGGCCAGGGCTAATGCGCTACGGGTGGGTTGCCATTGTTTGATATGGCGGATAAAATAAAGGCTAGCCAACACACATAACAGCGGCGCCAGCGCGGATTTAAGTAAAGAAAAGCTATATTGCAGGAGTGCGCTATCCAATAATTTGAGCGAACTCTCCCGTGCTTCGGTCGCGCCCAAGGGGTCTAAGAGAATGGCATAGATGCCAGTTTTAGCCAGTGGGACAACAGCGAGATAAACCAGCAGGATAACCAGTACCGCGCCAAAGAGCAGAATCAGGCTACGGGGATTTACTTCTAATCCAGCTATACCCGCATCCGCAATTTTTCTGTAAACCCGAAGGGTGCGATTGTGAAAGAGAAAAAAACCAACTATCAAACCCAACAGGGGGAACACCTGGGCCAACATCAGGAAGGCATAGGGATGGGGCAGGTATTGTTCGATATAACCGGCCTGAAAAGTGGCGGCCCATTGAATCTGGATATGGAAACAGGTCAAAAATACGATACTGGGTTTTAATAACAGGTACCGGTAACGCACGGCCATTAGAATGATCAGCAGCAAGGTAAGCACACATAGTAACTGGTTCAAAAATACATACATGCGAAGAGCCTCCTTAGGCGCTTATATTAAAGCGTTTTAAAACCTCTTTGTACCAATGCGATTTCCGCCAGTAGAAGAACCATAAAGCACCAACCAGCAGCAATCTACATCCCAATTGGATGGCAAAGAGGCGCATCCCTTTGAATCCCAGGTCAGCCAGTTGCTGGTCCACAAAACGAAGCAGGGTAAACAGCAGTATAGCAATAAGCAGGGCTTTAACCAGGACCAACCAGGGCATGACCAAACGAAGTTTTTTTACCAATACAATGGTAGAAAGCAATCCCAACATAATCAGACCACTGCAAAACGCAATGGTCAGGTTGTAGGTGTCTCCGCCAATGATCAACGATAATACGGCCATGAACAAAAAACTGGCCAAAGAGATTTCATTGGTATAGGGGTATTCAAACAAACCATCAAGGATACCGCGAATCAAGGCAAAAGCCAGGTAAAAGACGGAGCACAACACGGACACCGCGACACTGCTGGTAGTAATAGTGTAGGTATTCCCGAACCAGATATGCACCACAAAAGGCATCAAGCCAAACGCAAGTACACCAGCAAAGGGGAGAAAAGTAAAGATAAAATCCAATACGACCTGGCAGTATTCATGGATCCGGGAGGAATCTTTGTCCCGGAGCAAACCGGAAAACTTGGGCAGGAAAATCATATTAAAAGGCATGGAGAATATTTCAAACAACCGCAATACAGAAACGACAATGCCCAGGTATCCGGCAAGCACCAAGGACATCATATAGTTGGCATAAAAAACAGGAAAACTAAATATCAGGGCCATAAAAAATACAGCGGGCATGCGTGCCAAACTGAAAATGAGCAGGTTCTGACCCTGTTTAAATGTATTTATAAGAGCGGCCCGCTTTACCTTGAACATGGTTTTTACTGTGGCCAGAGACACTTCGTGCCGCAAGTAGAAAAGACTGAGAAATATTCCAAAGAGCGAGTAAAGCAAAAAAAAGAGATTCAGGTACGAGGAGGGTGCAAAGTGACCCGTTTTATGCTGGTAAAGTGCTGCTGCCGCCGCAGGGAGCAAGGGGAACCCGAAAAACCATGACCGCATCGAATTGGCCACATTCATATTCATTTTGCCCCGGAAATACGAGTAGGCTATTAAATGCAATACATTGGCCAAAAGAAACAGGGTGAGGATCATCACCATGTCGCCATACTCGGCGCTATCAAACAAGAGTTTGGAAAAGAAAGAGGGGAACAAGAACAGGGGCGGGCTAAGCAAGATACAAAAAGCGGTAGTGATGATCAGCGTAAAGTGCAGGTAAAAGGAGTCGTTTTCTTTTTCATAGCTCACGTACCGGGACAGGCCCAGGTTCAAGTTCAGCGTAATCAATGGTATTAGCACGATGTCCCAGCGTCGCACCACATTAAAAAGCCCAAAATTCGTTTCACTAAATGCCGCACTCAGAAATTTTAAAAGCACCACCCCCATTGCCAACACAATCACCTGGTTTAACCCAGTAAAAACCAAATCTTTCAAAAACTTAGAAACTCTCATCTATCTCCCACTCCCATTCTTCCCATAATTCCCATAATTCTCATTTTTCCCATAACTCCCACAATCACAACGGCTGATCCGAATAAAAGCCGCGAATATTAGAAAGCACCAAATGATCCGCCGGGGATGCCGGTGTAAACCGGATGCCCAATATCACCCGCGTACTGCCGGGCCTGATCTGTCGGCTGATCAAGTACGTGCGCTTCAGATGGGAGATCACATAACTGGTCGTGCTCTCCCATTTCTCTTTAAAATCCCGGATAAATACAAAATTATTCCGATTCACCAGATGGGCTGGCAGCGCGGCATCCACCAGGAAATGAATATACTTGCCAGGAGGAACTGGCATTCCCGAAGCGGGATTCAGCGAATCAAAACCCAGTTGGATCAAACGCACCCCTTTTTCATTGGCCGTGAGGTTAGACACCGTCAGTGTCTTTTTGTTTTCATCTTTATCCAGCTTAAAGGTTCCCCGTATCCCCTGCGTTTCCAGGTTGAAGAGTTCAACAGTGTTAAGTTTATGGTACACCCGATTTCGCAGTCTTTTCTCCAGTGATTTCTCGTGGATTTCATAGAGTTTGTAACCCGAGTCAAGCAGTGGCGGATAACATTCTAAATTAAGGAACTCTGTGATCATGCGGTCCCGGTATTGACTGAGCGTGGCCACCCCCACCAGGATGTACTTGATATGGTTCCTCGTGTGGATGATATCATACATTTTCTGGCGGTCTGTTTCCTTGTGAGTTAATTGTAAAAAGACATTGATATGATTCGGATGCATATAATCAGCGCCCCTTTTTTGGGTGTAATAATAGTAGAAGGGCATGTTGAATACATAAATTTGCGACCGACCTTTCACCTTGAAGTTATCACTGTTAAAGTAGTCGATCATCTTTTGCGGAAAGTGGGCGGTAGTGCGCGTGACTTTTAAGTCCCAGAAAAGGCGATATGAATCGACAAAATAAACGATATTGTAAATACAGAGTCCGGTCAGCAAGCCAAAAGCAAGGAATTTTACCGGGCGCGGTTTATCTTTTAAGAGTTCCCACATCAGGAAAATCACCATAAAGGCCGTAAACGGGAAAAGGGTGAGCTGGTATCTGCTATTGGCATAACCCGTGGCACAGATAAAAATAGTGCTCAATGCCCAGGTAAAAACCAACGCTTTATGGGCAGGTTTTAGCTTTTTACGCCCCCCGATCAGCAGGAACCCCAATGCCAGGGGTAAAATCAGCCAGTTGATATTGCCGATACTTTTAAAACGAAAAAATGGGCCCAGGTAACCATTCAACCATTTTTTCGGTCCCGTTTCAATTTCAGCGCGGTACTCTTCTGATTTGCTGAGCACATTGGTGTCGCTAACACTGACTACTTTGTAAACCAAATTGAGTACAACCAGTGACAGCAGGAAAAATAACAAGATATAAATCGTGGGTTTCAGATATTTTTTCATGTTCGTATTCAGATAGTGGTTTTAATTTTTTACAAAGCCCAGAAATCGGGAGAAGTAGCTTAAGAAGCCTGATTCTGCACCATACATTCCTTCCAACACATAGTGTATGCCGCCAAAAAGAACCATGACCAAAAAAAACATGCCGGTTTGCACGGCTCTTTTTTTCCACGGGTCCGTGGCGAACAGAAGAAAGGCAAGCCCATTGATCAAGGCAGTGGCGAGACCAATCAGGTGGAAGAAGGCAGAAAAACCGGAAAACATGGCCAGTAAAAACAGACTGAAGCGATCTTTTCTGTCTATGGCATAGGCCAGCCAAATCCATGAGAGCAGCAGGAAATAGATGCGGATAGAATCCAGATGGAGGTCGGCGCTCATGAGAAAAAAGTTCAGCCCGGACGCCAGCACCACGATACCCACAAAGGGAAGGTAGCGATTTTTCCGGTAGAGCCACAAGCCGGTCAGGGCAATAATCAAGAAAGCATAATACCCGCTGATGCTGCGGTAATAGGCGTCAAAATCTGCCGTTTTATTAAATGCTTCTGCTTGGTTTTTATTGAGCACGGTATGGTTAAGCATCAATTCCCAGGTCAGTAGCAGGGAAAAAGAGGGTTTGGGCGAACCTTGGAACAGGAACCCATTGGTGGCAGGACGCATGACCTCGGCATAGGATATCTTTTTTTCTTGGTGATACATTTTCCCGAAGTTGCCATAAATCAATGCATCGTGTCCTTCCAGGCGATTGTGGGCTACAGTCCCGAAATATCCCATAGCATAGGCCACTAACAGGCATAAAATCACCAGGACATACAGCCTATCTTTAATTTTTTGTCCCAGACTGGCCGCTTTCCAGGTGGTGTGGGTGGTAGAAAAAAAAGCGGTGATATGGGTCCATAAGATAGGGAACCCCTTACGCCCCACCACGGCTAATATCGCATACAACAGGAATACGGGCACCACGTAAAAGGCATTACCATGGGCGGGAAGTAACAGCATCAAGTAATAGAGGAGCAGAACGGTTAGAGCGGGGCCCAAGCCCAGAGCATAGAGCATAAATTCCCAGACGGTAGGCCGGCCACTTGGGTCGTTAGTGCGGTTGTATCGCAGTAATACTGCACCTATAATCAGGGAAAACAGGATATTGGTTAGAATAAATTTAAGGTAAAATAGTGTCATGGTTTATTCTCACTGAATTGGCTTTACCAATACGTTTAAAAAATATTATGGACGATATGGACGATGTGGACAGAATGAAATGGTGTTGAAAGTTATTCATTGTTAATTGTGGGTTATGGTGGGTTGAAGGGTAAAAATGCCCTCTTGGGAATTAAGGGTGGCGACATTTTGCAGTTTTAAGCCGGGTATTTTTTGACCACGTCTGCCTTGGAAGATGATGCGGGTGCCAAATTTCGCCTGAATGATTTCAAAAGGAATGGCGGTGTTGTAATCAAAACGAGTGAAGCGATTTGTCCAGATATCATAAAAATATACATTGGCGTAGAGCTTGTCCAATGTTTCGGCATGATAACTGCGGGATAGATCACTCCCGAATTTTAAGGCATACTCCGGTGCTGAACAGCGGTAATAATAAATTTTGGCATGATCACGATAGGTGTCTTCCACTTGCTGGTGAAGTGCCAGGGAAACTTCCTGTACATGGGTGGCGTGGCGCACAATATCAATGGCCGCGACGGGTGGATTTATAAACACGGCGGAAATACAAATAACGCTAAAAAAAACAATAGCTAATACCCAGGCATACGCCGGAGAATGATTGGCAACCATTTGTTTTTTCCAGTAAAAAAAGAGCAAGAACACCATCAGACCGGATAAATTGAGCACGGGCAACAGATAGTGAGACGCCGCGTGTTTGGACACCATGGCCAAGGCAAGGCACTGGGCCAGAGCACAGGCGGACAACAGTTTGAGTTCCATGCTGTCACGGGAAGCCCTGCGTAGGCGGGGTAATAGGATAACCAGGAAAAGTGTACTCAGTGTGATCAGCAGAACACCGGCAAAAAACGGGTTCACGATCAACAAGTGCCACAGGTTCTGAAAATATTGCCCCAAGGGCAACATCTTGGAAGGACCACTACCATAATGACCGGAATGAGTGACCAGATTGAACACCCATTGCCAAAACAAGGGATACATCCTGATAATGGGCAATGTAAACACTACCACGGCCCCCACCAGAGCGGCAAGATAAAAGAACCGCTGCTTCATACGGGGCAAAACTACCAGTGGTATCACCACCAGCGGTAGGAACGTAATTTTACAGGCGATACCCAGCCCGATCACTACAGCCCACCCCAGAGTTAGCAACCATTGCTGTCTGTGACTGAAACCCAGGTCTGGGGGAAAGACGGTCAAGATAGCCAATAAAAGAACACCACTACTGGCGAAAAAGAGCAGGGGTTCCGGCGTGACCCGAGTCAAACCAAAAAGCAGCAGCACGGGTGAGAAAAAGGGCGCGGCCTGAAGCCAGAGACTCCAAGGTAAACTGCCACTGAGACGATAGGCGACCAACCCCACCAGCAACAACATTATGGCATTTTGCACGATCAAAATCCGGTTAATCAGCTCCAGATAGATTTCTGGGCGGGTTAATACATCCGTTTCTAAACTTATCCCTTTAGGGCCAGTAAAGGTATATACTATGCGAATGGTTACAGCCGCTAAAACCTGCACCGGGGTGCCGGGATGGTCGATATGGCCCACGCCTTTTAATTGGGCAAGGTTAAGACCATTTAACAGGTACACGTATTCCGGGTCCAAATTATTGCCCAGCCAATAAGGCCCACGCCCATGGTTGAAGTATAAGGCGCAAGCTACCAAGAGGAACGGTAATAATAACAGCAGCAGTTGGCTTTTTTTGCTTAGCATTTTTCGAGCACCACATAACACCGGAAAGCCAGGAGCCAACGAAACGGCGTTAGCAGGATTTCCAGTACTTTGAATAAAGGAATCGCCCAATCTGGGATAAGAGCGTTGTTTTCAAAACCACCAGACGCTGGGTATAAAATACAACCCAGCCGTTTGCGTTTGATTAGTTTAAAGCTACTATGATAACGCTGGTCCAACAAGTGCAGAAATTTTCCATGCGCTTTATAGAACAACAGATACGCGACAGCCTGATTCGCATCCCAGGGGTCCTTTTTAAGGTTACCTGGATTGTCATTGGTCCTAGTCTTCAAGTAATCCATATCCATGATAAATGGTTCGGGGTGAAATCGTCTGTAGATAAACAGCGAAAAAGGCGAGGGAAAAGGTTCCAGCAGGATTACCCGTCCTCCCTGCTCCAGAACTCTGGCTGCTTCCTGGAAAAAACCTATCGGGTCGGCCAGATGATGCAGCACATCAATCATTATTATATTGCTGCCGTGGTTATTTAAAAAGGGCATGTGATGGGCATCAAAACAGATATCCAACCAGGGCCGGGGGGTTATATCTGAAGCGATGACCTCCGGTTTAAACTCTTTAAAATTCCCGCTACCCGCACCCAATTCAATCGTTTGCCCACGACCTGCGGCCAAATCTTTCAATATCCAACGGTACCACCCCTCGTAAATCACCCGCAGTATTTTTTTATGTCTCCATGTTTCCCGGTGCCGTTCTAATATATCCAGTTGCGCCATTTTTTTTCGTGGTTAAAACAAACTCAAACGAATTTAATCTTATTCATGGCAAAGAGTACCATTTTTAATAATAACCAGCCGTGACTGAAGCGGGAAATATTCGTATCGCCATACTCCCGAGCCTTATAGCGCAACGGAACTTCCACGATTTTCAAATTCATCTTAGCCGCGCCAAAAATCAAATCAAAATCGCCAAACGGGTCAAACTCTCCAAAATAGGTGCGATTGGCTACCAGTTTCTCCCAATTGCGGCGCGAGATCACCTTGGTGCCGCACAGCGTATCTTTTAAGGGTTGCCCCAAAAGCCAGGAGAACATCAAGGAGAAGAACTTATTGCCCACCACATTGAGCATTCTCATGGCCTGTTTTTCCATCGGATAAACCAGACGGGAGCCATTAATGTATTCACCTTTACCCGCGGCAATCGCCTGATAGAATTTGGGCAGGTCTTCTGGTGGCGCGGTTAAATCACCGTCCTGGATCATCAGGATATCGCCACTGGCCATAGCAAACCCCTTGCGCACCGCGTCCCCTTTTCCCTTCCCCTCTTGAACCGCGTATTTTATATCCCGCTGGCCCTGGTACAAGGCGCATACCCGCTGGATTTCTGCCAGTGTGTCATCTTTGGAATGGCCCTCCACAAAAATGATCTCCGTGTGACTGCCCATAGCCGGGATTTGTGCGACAGCGTTTTCGATATTGCCGCTTTCATTGCGGGCGGGCACAATCACGCTGACACTGTACTCTGTAGCCGGTACAGTCACGGGCACCACGGGCCGGGCAATGATATAACCGGTGATACACAAACGGTTGAAAATGGGCAGGTGCGCAATATAACGATTAAACAACCAGGACAGCACGGGGAAAAACTTGGGAAACAAAAAACGCCGCCCCTGCTTGATGATATCAAAACCTTCCAGGTATAGGAGGTTGATTATATCCGCCTTGTTCAACCAGTTCAAACGGGTCTGCGGCATTTTTAAACGGAACCCCTCGGCCACTTGTAACAGGGGTTGCCACAAAAAGCTATGATAGGTAATAATAATCCGTGTCCCACTGTGGCACACTTTTTGCAGTTCCCCCAGAGCCCGTTGAATATCCTCGAAATACCCCAGCGTATCGGAAATCAGCACAAAGTCAAAGGTCTCTTCCAAGGTCAGGTGTTCGGCATCCATGCGTTGGAATTCCAGGTGGTTGTACTGCGTTTGGGCTTCATTGATCATGCCCTGGGAAATGTCAATACCCAGACCCCGTAGCGGTTTTAATTGGTTTAATAAATAACCTGTACCACACCCGATTTCCAGTACCCGGCTACCTGCCGGGATATAGAACTTCAGCAGTCGCAACATATCCGCGTAGTAACAGTGGTTGCGGCGGATGTATTTTTCCCGTTTATGGGCGATACCATCCATGGCTGTCACTATTTTTTGCTTGCCTGCCGATAAGGTCGATAATTCCATTGTGTTGTTCTCCCTTATGCTCCTTTAGCTTGGATAATTGTTTTAACCGTGCGCAACAGGATAGTCAGGTCCAGAAAGATGCTGCGGTTTTTTATATAGTACAGGTCGTATTCCAATTTTTCTTTGTGATCCTCCAGGTTGCTACCCGCATAAACGCCATTGATCTGCGCCCAGCCTGTTAGGCCGGGAGGCACCAGCAAGCGTAATTTATAGTAGGGGATTTCTTTGGTCAGCGATTCGATAAACACGTCCCGTTCCGGTCTCGGGCCTACCAGACTCATATCTCCTTTGAGCACGTTGAGCAATTGGGGGATTTCGTCCAGGCGCAGGCGGCGCATTACGTAGCCTATTGTGGTAATACGGGGATCGCCCCGTGAGGAAAACTGCGCCCCATCGGACTCGGCTTCGTGAACCATGGTGCGGAACTTGTACAGCTTAAATAGTTTGCCATGTAATCCCATCCGCCACTGGGTGTAAAACAGCGGGCCTTGTGAAAAACAACGGTGCAGCAGTACGACCACCAAGCCGGGAATGAACAGCAGCAGGATCAGCAGGATAGACATAAAAATATTGAACATCCGGCTGCTACGGAAATAATTGCGGTCCACTACATCGAACTTCTCCAGGAACCAGTGGATGTTGACGTAGGGCAACGGGATTTTACCCGCTTCTTTTTCTACCAGCTCCACCAGGTCTACTACCGTGTGACCTCCCAATTTACTTTTGATCAGCGCCTCCGTAGTATGTTCGTCAATGAAGCCGTCCTGGTACACCACGTCGATTTCCAGGCCTGGGTCAGTGGTGTCTTCTGTAAACACGCGGAAAGTGCCTGCTTTGTTCAGGTATTTCTGCAAAATAATTTCTGCTGGAACAGGGGCCATCCATAATATTGAGCGCTCGCCCTTGCGATAGCGAACCCAGCGGTAGAAATAATAATAAAAGCCATATAATAAAAATATATAGACATACACCATCCGCCCGATGCGGTCCTGATAAAACAAGAAGAATTCAATAAAGGAAACCATGGCCAAAACCAGGAATAATTTAAACAACTCGGTCAAGTAAGACACTAACCGGAATACTTTTTCTTCTACTGTGTACTTGACAATCCCGGTCACATACACCAGTAAATAAGTCAACATCAGGACCAATAGGAAATTATACGGCTTACTGATCATAAACCGGTACGCCGTGATCACAGAATAAAACAGGAAGGAAGAGGGATAAGCCACCGCAAAATAGATATATACGGCCACGAACACCACGAGGTTGAGTACCAGGAAGTTCGCCAAATGGAAGAGCAGTCGTTTTATCATTTTTGATCCACGGGTGTCTCGTTATGGCTCGCGTTCGTTTCGTCCGCCCGCTCCATTTCTTCCATCCCGTTTAAATGGCTGAATTCAGTTTCCGCGTTTTTCACCGTGAGGTTCAGGTTTGTCATAAACACGAATCCCAGGATAATTTTCGGTAGATAGGAGACCAAATGCAGCATCAAGCCATAGCCCAGCGCATCGGTCTTATTAATGCCAAAGAGGCTCAGTCCCAGAATGGTCATGTATTCAAATATGCCGATACGCCCCGGTATTGACGGCGGCGCGCTACCCATCTGGATCACCAGCCATAACACCATGGCTTGGAATAAGGTCAGGTCAAATCCAAAGGCCTTGAACAACAAGAAATTAGATAAACTGGATAGCAGTATGATCAACGCGGTATACAGCACCAGGACAAGCGAGGTCTGAAAATTTTTTAACAAGCCAAACGCATCCAAACCACGGTCTAAAAAATTCACCAGCCGTTGCTGGAATTTGACGGGCAATACCCCGGCAAAAAAATGAACCCAGCGGCGCACCATCTCTTTTTTCCACACCACCAGCACCATTAACACGATCAACACGACACTGACAATCAAGGCCATTTTATAACCCTTGGCTTCGATATCGTCGTGGAACACAAAAAAGGCCGGTATCGTTAACCAGAGCAGCACCCAGGAAATAAAATCGAACATCTTTTCAATCAACACGGTGCCCAGTACATAGGACCCACTCATGTGGTATTGTTTGGCTGGTAGCCACGCTTTGGCAATTTCGCCGAAACGACCGGGGATCACAATATTTAAATACTGCGAGATCACGTTTAATTTGAACATGTACAGCATGGGCAGCTTAACCTTGGATTTGAGCAACATGTGCCACCGCCAACCCAGTGCATACACCGCGAATAACGTGCAAAAAAGCGCCGCTCCCACCCAGAACACATTCACTTGTAAAAAGGAACGTTGCAACGCGTTCCAATCCAGTTTGCGAAAACTTAACCACAGTGCCAACACCGTGACCAAAACACCCAGCACGTATTTAATCCATTTCTTTTTCATTCGCTTTTTGTTCTCGCTTCGCCATAGATTTTGGCCATACTTTTTTAATAAAAAATCCGATGAACCCGCCGCCCCAACTCAGATGCATCACCATGAAAGCTACTCCCATCAACACCCGGATGGAAAAAGATATCTCCCGTTTTCTCCAGGTCAGCAGCGCTACGGCCAGGAGCGCACCCATATAACCGCCCCATAATATCAAAAACAACGGGTTAAGCAGGCTTAATAGTAACGTGGCCACCAAAGCCATTACCAGGAGCGGCGGTGCGGCTTGCCGGTACGAGGTGAACAAACGGTGCTTGACCGTGGTATAGGCGCGGCCAAAACCGTACAGGAAATATTGCTTGGCCAATTTCCCGAAAGTATCCCGCGGCAGATACTCTACCTGGATAGAACTGTCCAGGTATATTTTTTTCCCTGCTTTCAGCAAGCGGATATTGAGTTCCGCATCCTCGTTGGTACGGCATTCTGTATCGAATAAGCCCGTGGCCAGCAACTCCTTTTTTTGAAAAGCACCCAGGTAAACCGTGTCCACATACCCTTGAAAATTGCCCAGGTGGAATCTGGCGTTGCCCACCCCGACCGGATGTTGCATGGCCAGAGCTACCGCCTGCTGGACTCGCGTGTGCCCTATGGGTAGCATCACGCCGCCTACATTGGCCGCACCTGTTGATTCCAATAACCCTACCAGTTTTTCCACGTAACCCAGGGGATAGGAACTGTGCGCATCTACCCGGATAATAATCTCCCCTAACGCCTCTCCTATTGCCATATTAAGCCCGTAACATTGCAAGCGTTTTTTATTCGTAAGCAGTTTAACCGGGTAATTTTGCGCCCTGTATCTTTCTGCTATAGCAATCGTTTCATCCGTGCTTAAGCCGTCTACCACCAGGATTTCCCCGTGTTCTTGCACATAGTCGTCCGTCAAGCTCTCAATCGCTCGGCCCAGGAATTTCTCCTCGTTGTAGCAGGGCAAAACAATGGATATTTTTGGTGTTGTCGTGGTCATGGGTGAATGGAGGATGTTAATAGGCACCTTTGCCCAGAAAAATCGTGGGGATCGTTTCAAATAAAATTTCCAGGTCGAAAAAGACCGATTGGTGTTCGATGTAATAGAGGTCCAGAAAGAGCATCTCTTCAAATGAGAGGTTAGAACGCCCGGATATTTGCCAGAGTCCAGTGATGCCCGGTTTAACCGTGTCTCTCTGGCTGTGCCAATCGAAACTCATTTCCAAATTATCCGCTGGCTTGATTTTCTGGAAATCCGCTATAGGCAATGGGCGGGGGCCCACAATTGTCATCTCGCCTTTTAGTACATTGATGAACTGGGGTAATTCATCCAGGCTAAATTTGCGGATCAGTCTACCGAAAAAAGTCACCCGTGGGTCTTTTTTGATTTTGAATAACGCCCCGTTTGACTCGTTTTGTTCCAGCAGTGTCTCTTTTACTTTGTCCGCATCCTTGACCATGGAACGGAACTTATAAAAATAGAATTCCTTGCCGCCCTTGGATAACGCGCGTTTTTGTTTGAAAAATACCGGCCCCTTGGAGGTTAGTTTCACCAGCACTCCGATCAGCAGCCCTAACGGTAGCATCACCGGGCTGATCAGGAACACAAAACCCACGTCAAACAGCCGTTTTAACCGCGAATTGAATCGCTGAAAGTGGATGCGCCACGTTTCCAAGACCAGCGACACCCCGAAAACATCGCGGATTTTACTGTTGCTGAAAATATCGTTCACCTTTGGACTGACTACCTTCAGTTTAACATTGCGGTCCTTGCAACTCGTGTACACGTCGCGGTACTTGTCGATGTGCATCGTTTCTGAAACAATAAACACCACGTCCGGTTGCACCCGTGTTAGCAGTTCGTCCAATTGTCCCGTGTCGCCGATCACATGCGCTTCCAGTTCTTTATAGATATCCGGCTCCTGATCTGCCGGTGTACTGATCGTATTTTTAATATAACCCTTAACATGGAAAAAGCCGCCGAAGATGTAACTGATACGCTGGGAAAACTTAAATGACCACTCGTTGGTCCCGATAATAAGCGTATTAAAACCGATGATGCCTTTCCCAGTCAGGTAGTTTTGCAAACCGCGCAACACGCCGTGGGCGAATTCCCAGAACACGTACAGAATAAAGAAAGCTGTAAAAATAACCGCCCGCGAGTAATCCTGACCTTTGATCAGATAAAGAAAAGCCATGGTCAGAACCGCCAGATAGATGACTAGGCGTTTGTAGTAGTAGCGCAAGTTTTCCCTGGAGAGGTTATAGCGCGAACGGTACACACCCAGCCCCAGACTGACCAACAGGAACATGCCGTTCACGAATATCTGGGCTTTGGTATAATATTTAAAATCATTGAAGTGGCCGAAACGCAACCACAAGCTGACCAGAAAAGAGGCATTGAGCAACACCACGTCAAAGAACAGCGAGATCACCGAATAGATCAAGCCCCAATTACGTTTGGCAAATCCCTCGCGGCGGTTGAAGGGCTCTTCTTGATCCTGGTTTTTCAATCCGTTCATCTTATTATCCATATGCTTTTTAGGTGCTTTATATATACTTCTGTATCCAGCGGACAGGCTCCCGCCACTGGAACACTTTTTTTTTCGACCCTGGCCGACTCCAACATGCTAGTTTTTGTTCCGCTACTTTTTTCTCACGTGTCTTGGGGTAAAATAAATACAATTTAATTCAGTTTATCCTTATTTACAACTACATTGGATACCACAAAATGCGGCAGAAATCAACTGTTTGACTTGATTTTTCCCGAATAAATCTGTATCATAGTATCAGCAACAAGAGAAATACCGATAAAAGAATCTTAAGAATATAAAAATGAACAGATTAATGAACAGATAAATGAACAGATGAGGATAACAACATGAGACAAAAAATAACGATAATGTGGGTGGCTTTTTTGTTCCTTTCAATGTGTATTTCAACTTTTAATTACGGGGCGATTCCAGCATCGGAAAGAGCCGCTTTAATTGCCATTTATAATAATACTGGTGGGGACAATTGGGTTGCCCAAGCCAATTGGAAAACCGCTCCGCTTGATGCCGATGGTTTTTCCATGCCCGGAACAGAGGGGGACTGGTATGGGGTGACGGTCACTGACGATCATGTCACCGATATCAGGCTTTCCGGTAATAATTTAAAGGGCAGTTTTCCCGCCGCCATAGCCAATCTCTCCCAATTAAAAACCCTGTACTTCAATAATAACCAGTTAAGCGGCAGTATCCCCGCCCAGGTGGAAAATTTGAAAAAGTTGACAGGTCTTCACTTGTACGGGAATAGCTTAAGTGGCAATATCCCTGCGGCGCTCGGAAATCTCAGCAATTTGAGTGTCCTCTTGCTGAACAAAAATCAATTAACCGGCAGTATTCCGTCCCAATTGGGAAAACTGACTAAATTGATTGGCCTGTATTTATCGGACAATAAATTGAGCGGGACCATCCCGGTAGAGTTGGGAAATCTTAGCCTGCTTAGATCAATCAACTTGTCCTATAACCAGTTAACTGGAGGTATCCCCACCCAGTTTTGGAATCTGCGTAATCTGATTATTTTGATTTTGTCACACAACAGCTTAAGCGGGAGTATTCCCACCCAGATCGGCAATTTGAGTAAGTTGGAAGATTTAAGATTGGCCAGTAACAAATTTGACGGCAGTATCCCCACGTCGTTGACTACTCTGGTCAAATTGTATTACCTGTTGTTGGACCACAACCAGTTAAGTGGCGAGATTCCAGTCGCCATGAAAAATTTAAAAAACGTGGCTGGTTTGGATATCGGTTATAATTGTCTTACTTCCTCTGATTCCTCATTAATCGCCTGGTTAAATAAAAAAGACCCCGATTGGAATGCCCATCAGGGTACTTGTTCCACGACCCTTACTATGACCTTGGACCGTTCTTCCCTGGTTTTTGGTGCTACTCCCAATGGGATAGCTACCGCGCCGCAGCCTGTTTTTATTGATAAGAATGGCAGTCGCGCGTTGAATTGGACTGCGACCAGTAATGCCGCTTGGCTTTTCGTCTCGCCTGCGGCTGGTATAGATAGTGGAACCATTAGTATCTCTGTCAATGCCACTGGTTTAGTCACTGGCATGTATACCGGGACTGTGACTGTAACCTCTCCCGATGCCGCCAATTCCCCGCAACATGTCTCTATCCAGCTCCAGATTTATAACCAGGGCGCCACCACCGTGCCGTTTGGTGAATTCTCCACTCCCTTGAATGGAGCAGCCATGTATAACAGTATTCCTGTTACTGGTTGGGTGCTTGATGATCTAGGGGTTGTGGCAGTCAAGATATACAATAACGATGCCTTTATAGGTGATGCCGTATTTGTAGAAGGCGCACGTCCCGATGTGCAGGCCGCGTATCCCACTTTTCCCAATAACTTTAAAGCCGGTTGGGGCTATATGTTGCTCACGCATTTCTTACCCGGTGGTGGCAATGGCACCTATACTATCAGTGCCAGAGCCTTCGATATCGAGGGAAACGAGGTCATATTAGGTTCCAGCACTATCTCTATTGATAATGCCCATGCGGTCAAGCCTTTTGGTGCGATTGATACACCCGCCCAGGGAGGGACTATTTCTGGAAAAGATTTCGTGAATTTCGGCTGGGCTTTAACTCCCCAGCCCAATGCTATTCCCACTAATGGTGCCACCATCAATGTCGTAGTCGATGGCGTGATCAAAGGGCATCCGGGATACAATGTTTACCGTTCCGATATTGCCACTTTATTTCCTGGGTATGCCAACACCAATGGTGCAGTAGGTTATTTTTATCTTGATACTACCACCTTATCCAATGGCATTCACAGTATTTCCTGGAATGTCACCGACAATGCCGGTAATAGTGATGGCGCAGGGAGCCGGTATTTTTCCATCATGAATACCTCTTCATCATCCGTGCAGACGTCTAAACAAGCCTCCGCGCAGATGGAAATGAATTCCCGCCCCCTGGAATTAACCGATTTATACACCGTGGAACAAATCCCGAGTGATACCCTTCCCGTATCCGTGCAATATGGTATTGGTCAAAAAGCAACGCCCTGCCCTGTGGATGTCACGGAAAATGGCCATTATCTCATCCAGATCAACCAGCTAGAACGGGTCCAAATCAATCTTAATGGCCAGAATCCAGCCGCAGAAAAATTCTCTGGTTACATGCTCGTGGGCAATCAATTGGGGCGATTGCCGGTTGGGTCCACCTTGGACAGCCAGAATGGCGTGTTTTATTGGTTGCCTGGGCCTGCTTTTGTCGGTGACTATCCGCTGGTATTTATCGGTGTTGATACCAATGGCCAGTATATCAAGAAGAACATCGTGGTGAAAATAAGCGCCAGAAATGATTACTGATTAGTAATTGTTCAGCCCATAGGCAATAGATGAAACAAAGAAAAAGATTTGCCCACGAATTACTCGAATTATCACGAATATCCACGAAAAAAGATTTTATTTATCTTTTAATTCGTGTAAATTCGTGAAATTCGTGGGGGTCTTTTCTTAAATCCGAACTGATTGTAGTCCCATAGACCATAACCTGAACAGTTACTTTCTTTCAGAGAATGACCAGAGGTGCGGCCACTTCAGCGGCTTTTTTTTCGCCGCAGAGTAGTTTAACCAGTTGCAGGGAGAATTCAATGGCCGTGCCCGGTCCTTGGCTTGTTACCAGATTGTGATCCGTTACTACCCGGTTATGGGCTGCCGTCCGGTTGTGTAGCGCGCTTTGCCTGCCGGGGTGGCAGGTAGCGAGGCGGTTATCCAGGAAACCGTGGGGTTGCAGGGTCACTACTGGCGCAGCGCAGATCGCGGCCAGCCATTTTCCCGCTTTATCGTGGTGGTGGAGTATTTTTATCAGAGCGGGGCAATCGCGCAGGTGTTCTGCTCCCGGTATACCTCCTGGCAGGGCAATCATGTCGAATTCCCTGTCCAGGCATTGACTGATTAAACAATCCGCCACTAATCTTACACCACGGGACGCGGTTATTTCGAGTTCCCCCACTGAAGCAGTCACCACGTCCACGCCAGCGCGTCTTAAAATATCAATAATCGTGACCGCCTCGATTTCCTCCGTGCCGTCTGCAATGGGAACCAATACTCGTTTGGACGCACTCATCAGAATCTCCCCTTTTTTTTCACTGTGTCCAAGAACTCGTCGATGATTTCTGCCCAGTCATCGCTGGATTCATATTCTTTGATCACCAGACCTTCAGAGGTATTGCCGATGAGCATGCGGGTCAGGAAAACGCCTTCCAGGTAGAGGCAGAGCGTCGGCTTTTTTTTGGATAGGGCGTAGCAGATTTCATAGCCCACGCCCAGCGAGGGAGTGCTGACTTCAGCGATCACGCACTGGCACTCTTCCAACATTTTGATATCGCGGTGATAGATATATTCGTCTGTAAATTTATTTTCCAATTCTAAAACTTTGGGATGCGCCACGTGTTCGGTCAGAACACGGTGTCCCAGGGATTTGAGGTATTCTACTATATCCTGGTAGGTGTCCACATAGTTCCTGCCTCCACTAATGGAGCCACAAAAATAGATATCCATGGTTCTTGCCTCCGTCAAAAAAGTCAAATTTGCACCAATGAATTAGTGATAATTCTTTTTAATGATAGCGGTAAATCAAAAAAAAAGCAATCCATAAAAAAAATTAAGCCCGCGTTTATCATTATTTTGTACCTGTTCCGCATTTTTGCCTGAAATTCACTCGGTGGAAACTTCAATTCGCTCCAGGGCGATTTGGGCGCTGCTCATTTTGAATTCGATGATATACACAAACCGGCCCAGCGAGACCACAATATCACTTCTGCCTAAGGCCGTTTGGATTTCCGCCTGCACATCCATCATGGACAATTGCAATGCAATATAGATTATCGAGTGATAATAGGCTTCCCGGTTTTCGATGTGGATATTGTACGGGATGGAGGACAGCAGTATTTTTATGCATTGGATAAAATCGTCGATTTTATTTTCATAAAGAGCTTGCCTAATCACCCGGGTGACTTAATTTCTCTAATACTGGGACTTATTTCTGCAAATTTCCAATAAATTTTCGAGGAAAGCATTTTTTTACATCACGGTTGGGATAGGAGACGTAAATACAGTCTCTTAAAATACGGTCTTTGAAGTTATGTCTGCCGATTTCCAGTTTGTAGCCCAGTTTATTCTCCGGGGAGAGAGGGGCCTTTACTGCGGATTTTTTATTCTTCATGTCTGCTGTACCTCATAGCTCAGATTATACATCAATCTGATTTTTTCTGCAATGGTTTTTCTAAGAAGCCTGAATTCACCGCCAGTTCTTTGAGAGTACCATAAAATCAAGTGGGAGGAATGG
>CAZCVI010000041.1:0-57953 GCA_964502145.1 uncultured Clostridia bacterium | reverse complement strand
GTGGAAGTTGGCTTCGCGACGCGAAAACTCTAAATCATTATGGGAATTATGGGAGTGATGGGAGTGATGGGATTAACAGAAATATTCCCATTATTCCCATAATTCGCATAATTCCCATAACTCCCAAAACTCCCACTTGCTTTTATAACATGGATATACTAAAATGAATATTCAGGAAAAAACCAATGAAAAAGATATTAGTAGTCCATTACACGAGTGAAGTGATCGAAAAGATCAACGATTATTTGAGTCTTGATGAATTAGAACTCACCATCGCCCAAGACGCCACGGAAGCCTTGACGTTACTGGCTAACAACTCTTTTGACATGATGATCACAGCCTCGTTATTGCCCAAGTTCCACGGCTTTACCCTGGCCAAATATGTCCACGACACATTCCCGCACACGATAATCATCATCCTTTGCGACCAATTGGAAGATGAACATTACCTGCAAGAAGGGTACAAAAGCGGAGCTAACGAAATGCTGGAAAAAACAGTGAAAGGATATGTCTTGCAGGAAAAGGTACTGGCCCACCTGGGTTTAAATCTAGCCTCTTATTATGATTCCAATGAAGGTAACAGCACCCGTATTGACTTAAAACCGTTACTCTATAACCTCAAATCAGTCCGCGAAGGAAAGACCCCAGTACAAGAAGATCAAAGTTTTAAAAACATTCTCAAAGATGTCGCCAACGAAACCGATCCTTTCGAAATAAAGCTGGATTAAAAAAAATTTAACCACAGATTACACAGATTAAAAGGATTAGACAGATTAAAAGATGACTTTTTTTAAAAAACCATATCTTTTAATCTGTCTAATCCTTTTAATCTGTCTAATCCTTTTAATCTGAGTAATCTGTGGATTCTTTTTCTTTTTTTTTATTTTTTTACTTTCCGTGCTTTCTTGATGGACGCATCAATGACCATGTCCATGACCCAGGGGAAAAAGCGTTTGACGTAAAAGAACAATTTGCCATCAAAACCGGGAAAGATAAGGAACTTATTTTTCTTAATGCCATTAACCAATGCTTTAGCCACGTATTCGGGGGTTCTGACTTTGGCGGCTTTGGAGATTTCACGGGTTTCTGCTGGTTTGGTGGTATTTTCTACTTTGAAACCGGGGGTATCTGTATCTGGGGGGCAGAGGACGTTTACATTGATATTGTGCCACTTGATCTCGCTTTTTAATGCCTCGGAAAAACCGATGATGGCGAATTTAGAAGCGCTATAATCGGTATAACCAAACACGCCAGCAACACCGGCCATGGAGGAGACGTTAACAATGGAACCGCCTTTTGCTTTCATGAACGGTAACACGGCAGCCACAGTGTGGCGCATACCAAAGAAATTGACCCGCATGGTTTGTTCGAATTGTTCGTAAGTGACATCCTCGAAATAATGGGGGTAGGCACGGCCAGCCGCATTAATAAAGATATCGGGTGTGCCGAAGGTGGCAATGGCTTTTTCAAGTATCGTTTTAACTAGAATCGGGTCTACCACGTCCAATTCCATGGAGGCGTATTTTTGCGTTGGGGAGAGTCGTTTTGTTTCAATCTCTTTGATTGCCCGTTCCAGTTTTTCCTTTGTGCGGGCGAAGATAATCACGTGGGCACCCATGGCGGAGAACAATTTGGCTGTTTCTAAGCCGATGCCTTCCGAACCACCGACAATGTATACATGCTTTTCTTTAAAATCGTTGTATTTCATAGCGTATCCTTTTTATTTCTGAGATTTTTACTCGTATAACACTAACAGAATTATATTACACATTTGTAACGCTACTGTCAAGAGGGAATTGGTTCATAAATCCACCGCCAAGTTGATGGGAGTTATGGGAATTATGGGAAGGATGGGAATTATGGGAATTATGGGAGTTATGGGAAGTATGGGAATTATGGGAGGTATGGGAATACTTCTGTTTATCCCATAACTCCCATAATTCCCATACTTCCCATAATTCCCACATTGCCTCACCAAGTTTTCAAGAATTTGATGGTGAAATCAGGTGGGGTGGGGTAGGGGATAAAATGGAAAACCCCGGGCCTCCTATCTGAATAATGGGGCCCGGGATCGTGCAACTGATATGACCTATTCCCTGATAACAAGGGAATAGGTTTCATTTCAATTAATAACCATACTCTACGTATTAGGTATTACAATTTGAAAGTGACGCCCAACAAACCGCCCACACCGGTATAAGTACCAGCGAGAGTACCATTTAATCTCAAGTTAAGGGCAATCGTTCTTCTCTGATTCAGATAATATCTGGCACCGACAAAAGGGCCGATATAAAATTCTGAGGAGTCAGAACCGGACCAACTGGGGGTATCAATGGAAAAAATAGAATAACCCAGACTGGCGCCTAAATAGAGATCCAATTTTTTCACGTTGAGACGGGTAAAATGATAGGCCACGTCAAAGGAAGGGGTAATCAGACTTGCAGTGAGTTCATAATAGGTCCAAAACGCCATCATGACTGTTCCACCAATACCGATATTATCGGTGATAGCATACTCTATACTGGCACCAAAAGTGGTGGAACCATAATCATACGAGTACAAAGCCACTTGAGGTGTGAGAAACCACTCCCCTTTGCTAAATTCATCTTGACCAGCAAACGTGTTCAGCGCGAAAAGCGCGATAATAACTAACCCAATAACCATTTTAGTCTTCATGATAATTCTCCTTAAATTTTTTTATTATTTTCCTGATGAATACGAGCAACGAGTCAATCCATCAGAACAAACCATATGAACGAAGCGAATTAAGATTGTCTCGTTTCATCTATTCATAACAGTCATTTTTAAACTATAGCATAGCGAAATTATATTTTCAAGAGTTCATGGAAAAAAAAATTAAAATGAGTATAAATACTTACTGCTGCTACTTACTGGGGCTCATTTAAAAAAATATTTTCCTGGTAAAAAGGTTGAAAATATTTCTTTATTGGTTCATACTTAATGCATTCATAAAAAACACCATGGATTAAAAGGATATTATCATGCGATTTAACAGATGGGGCAACATGAAGCGGTTCTTATTAGTGGGTGTGGTCCTTTTAGCCCTGGACGTACCGGCCCAGTTGTACAGTCAAGCGGTGGACCTGTTGGTCTCTCCAGGCAAACTAAGTAAAGTTCACGCGGCTTTATCGGGCATGAACAATTGCAGTAAATGCCATACCAGCGGCAAAAAAACAGACCATACGAAATGTCTGGCCTGTCACAAAGACCTGGCTAGTCGTATCCAAACAGGTACAGGTTACCACAGGGATAAAAAAACGGACTGCATCACGTGCCACCCAGAACACCACGGCGAAGAGTTTAAGCTGATTGAATTCGATCTTAAAACCTTTGATCATAAAGAAACAGGATATGCGCTCACGGGTCTCCATCAGAAAGTAACAGATTGTTCGCGTTGTCATAGCGGCGCCAATGCATTGCCACGCCAATGGTCCCGGAGTTATTTATTAAAAGAGACGCGTTGCGTGACGTGTCACAAGGACTCCCATAATGGCAGACTGGGGGCCACCTGCGATAAATGCCACAATGTAAACACCCCCTTCAAACAGGGTGTAAGTAATTTTAATCACCAACTCACAGCATTTCCTCTGAAAGGCGCCCATGCCAAAGTGGATTGCGAGAAATGCCACAGGGATAAAAAAACAAAAGAGAAAAAGTGGAGTGGACTGGCTTATAAATTATGCAACGATTGCCATAACAATCCGCATCAACCCCCTTTTAAAAAAGAATGCACTGCCTGTCACAATGAAACCTCTTGGAAAGTCTCCACTTTCGACCACAACCAGACCCGCTACCCCTTGTTAGGCAAACATGCGACATTAGCCTGCGAGAAATGCCATCCTGCAACCCAGAAATCAAAAAAAATCCCCCATGCCACATGCCGCGACTGCCACCGCACGGACCCCCATAAAGGAAAATACACCAAGGATTGTAGCGCCTGTCATGAAGTGGCAGGATTTCAAAAGTTCCGCTTCACTCTGGAAGACCACGAGACCACGCGCTACCCGTTAACGGGGAAACACCGTGTGGTGATCTGTATAAAATGCCACCTGATGCGCGATGGCAGCAACCGGACCAGATATAAACCACTGGGTATGGCCTGCAACGATTGCCATAAAGATATTCATCTGGGCCAATTCACTAAAAAATGCGACATCTGTCATCGTACTGACGGTTTCACGCGCGAGTTCATTACTTTTCAACATGATAAGGACAGCACCTACCCCCTGTTGGGCCAACACGCCAAGGTCACCTGCGAGAAATGCCATGTCAAGAAGAAGCTAACATTCCCCGCCGCTTATGCAGAAGCTGTACTTTATAAACCGATTGCCACGACATGTGTGTCTTGTCACGCGGATTTCCATCAGGGGCAGTTAGGCACCACCTGCGAGACCTGCCACAACGTGAACTCGTTTAAAACCGTGTCTGGTTTTGATCATGAAAAGACACAGTACTCTTTAAAAGGATTTCATGAAAAGGTAGAGTGCCGCTTGTGTCACCCCCGCGAATCCATCTCCACGGCGAATGGGCAAATAGTGGAAACAATCCGCTTCAAACCACTTGGGAAAACATGTATGGATTGTCATCGTAATTACAATCATGCCAACACCGCCTTCCCACTGACCGGTAAACATCTCACGTTGGAGTGCCAGCAGTGTCACACCAGTTCCACCCCCCACACCCGCACGACTCGCACGCGCAAGCAGGGTGCGTTTGAATGTCGTTTTTGCCACCGTTCACCCCACCCTGGCAATCAACCCCAATGCGCCGATTGCCACACCACGGAAAACTGGCACGTCGACTCTTGGCAACAAGCAGTCTAAGTGAATCCCATGTATGATTCCCTATCATCACTAAAATTTCTGGACTGCCAAACGCTTTTATTATTTGTCCAGTTGGTTTAAATAAATGATCACAATGTAAAGGTGCAACATGAAAAATACATTTTATATAATGGCCATAGTCGTTATTGTGATGGTGAATAGCCTCGGTTTTGCCGCAGACCAAGCGGAGAAAGGCACTCCTTTTTATTCACAGGGCGCACTTTATCTTGATTGGCTTGGCTTTAAGAGTGGCGACACTCCTTTTTTCCAGCGTTTGAGCAGTCGTTTGAAACTCACCCTGTGGAACCGTCCCGGAGATGGTTGGACTGTGCTGATGGATGTGCGTGACCGCGCCACTCTGGGCGAAGCAGGAAGCAATCAAGTGATTCTCTACGATGCCCGCTTATCCTACGATTCCCAGAAAAACAAACTCTTTTTCGCCATTGGTCAAATGAACCTCTATGATACCGTTGGTATAGGCCAATTAACCGGTGGTTCCATTGGTTATAAAATAACCAAAGCGATTGCGCTTGGTGGTTATGGTGGTTTGGAACCGGATGTATACAACAGCCACTGGGATACCAAGTACCTGAAATATGGGCTCTTCCTGCGTTATCTTGGAACCGGGGCCAAACAGTTCGCCCTCAGTTTTAACCGTGTTGTATTTAACAGTAAGACTGAGCGTCAATATTTATATTCCTCGCTGTTACTGCCCGTCAAGACTTTGCTGGTGATTTATGGTAATCTCGAATATGAATTGGGGTCCGCTACTAAAAGCCAGGACAAATTGTCCCATCTTTTCCTCAACGCCCGCTTGAACCTAAGCAAATACGCCGATGTGACCGCCCATTACAACACGGGTCGTGGTCTTGATTTCCATCGTTTCTTGTTGGAACAGTCCCAGAACCCATCGTTGCAAAACTTGGATATTGAACGATATTACTACAATCAAACCTACGGCGTCCGCCTCAGCGCCACCCCCGTATCCAATCTGCGTCTCTTTGTGGAACGGCGGGAAAGCAAACAAAAAGACCTGAATATTCATAACCATTCCAACCGTTTTGGCCTCTCTGCCACCAATATCTTCAAATCCGGGATTTCCCTGTACGGCAATTATACTTTAAACCGTGGCGATGATGCCGAATCCAATGCGTATTATCTATCTCTTTCCCGAAGTTTCGGTAAACTCTCTTGGAACCTGAATTATGCCAACTATTATAATGGTGTTAGGTTCATAGGGAACGGTACGCCGGAGTTATTTCATGTGCCCGATCAAAAAACGATCTCCAGTAACTTCTTCCTGATCCTGAGTAAAGCTCTGGCCGTGTCTGTCGAGTATGCTTATACCGATCAAACCGATGCCAGCAACCACCAGTTCTATCTCCGTTTAATTTACCGGAAATGGAAATAAATATATTCACCTAAATGTATTCATATAATCATATTCATATAATCATTTACCTATAATAAATTAAGAAGGTGGCCCAATGAAACGAATCACTTATAATAACAAATATGCCGGTTATCTGATGATAACCCTCTTGTTTTTGGGATTGAGTCTCTATTTTATGATGACTCCGGCAGAGCAGTTACGCGCCCAAAAAGACAAGTGGACAGCCATAACCCATGATAAGACCAATTTTCCTTTGGAAGGCAAGCACCGTACTGTGCCTTGCGCCGATTGCCATTTAAACGGTGTCATGCAAGGCACGCCCACGGAATGCGAGGCCTGCCATTGGGGGCGAAAACAGGATGATCGTTATCGGTTGCAATTGGGCAATCATTGCGCGGACTGCCACACGCCTTTTGATTGGAAAAAAATAAAACCCAATGCCTGGGACCACGGTCAAGTGACTGGCTTTCGTTTAGAAGGGATTCATGGCACCCTTGATTGTTTCCAATGTCACAAGGGCAATAGTTTCGCTACCCAGCAGGGTGATTGTTATTCCTGTCACCAGGAGAATTACCGCGAGACATCACAACCCAATCATGTGCAGAACAGTTTCCCCACGGACTGTCGGCTCTGTCACAAAAGCATGACCAGTTGGGAGGGCGCGATTTATGATCATTCCAGTTTCCCCTTGCGGGCTGCGCATCAAGCTACTGGTTGTACGGATTGTCATAAGAATGGCCAGTACAAATCCACTCCCCGTGACTGTGCGGGTTGCCATATGGATAATTATTACGCCACGACCACGCCAAACCATAAAAACTCGGGTTACTCCACGGATTGCCAGAGCTGTCATGGTTCCGGGGCCGTCACCTGGACCGGTGCAATATTAGATCATTCCAAGTTCCCCTTAAACGGCAAGCATCAAACCGCCATATGTACGGATTGCCATAAAAACGGGCAGTACACGGGTACGTCGCAGTTATGTTTCAGTTGCCATCAAGCAGAATACAACAACACCAAGACCCCCAACCATCAACAAGCCGGATATGCCACCGATTGTGAACGGTGCCATGGTTCCGCTGCGGTGACGTGGTTGGGAGCAGCCACAGATCATTCCAAGTTCCCCTTAAAAGGCAAGCATCAAACCGCCATATGTACGGATTGCCATAAAAACGGCCAGTACACGGGTACGTCGCAGTTATGTTTCAGTTGCCATCAAGCAGAATACAACAACACCAAGAACCCTAACCATCAACAAGCCGGATATGCCACCGATTGTGAACGGTGCCATGGTTCTGCTGCGGTGACGTGGTTGGGAGCAGCTACAGATCATTCCAAGTTCCCCTTAAAAGGCAAGCATCAAACCGCCAATTGCACGGATTGCCATAAAAACGGGCAGTACGCGGGTACGTCGCAGTTATGTTTCAGTTGCCATCAGCCTGAATACAACAATACCAGGACCCCTAACCATCAACAAGCCGGGTATGCCACTGAATGTGAACGCTGCCATGGTTCCAACGCTACTTCTTGGACTGGTGCTACCGTTGATCATTCCAAGTTTCCCTTGAATGGTAAGCATAAAACCGCAATTTGCACTGATTGCCATAAAAACGGGCAATATTCTGGGCTTACCCAGGTCTGTTTTAATTGTCATACCGCTGAATATAATGGCACTACCAATCCCAATCACAAGTTGGCCAATTTTCCCACCGATTGTGTTCCTTGTCATGGCACTGCTGCTTTAACTTGGCAGGGAGCCACGTTTAACCACAATCAATACTGGCCTTTACAGGGTGCCCATACCACGCTTGATTGCACCAGATGCCATGATAAAGGGTATGATCTGCCCCGCGATTGTTATGGTTGCCATCGCAGCAACTATGAAAAGACCCAGGACCCCAAGCATGTGGCTGCTGGATTTCCTACTTCCTGTGATTCCTGTCATTTCGCCACTCATGTCTCTTGGAATCAGGCTGTTTTTAATCATCGTTTCCCCATCAAATCCGGGAAACACTCTGGTTTGACCTGCACTGATTGCCATGTCACCGCCAATTACCGTGAATTCGCCTGCATTAACTGCCACGAGCATAATAAAGCCGATATGGATAAAGAACACAGGGAAGAAAGAGGGTATTCCTACAACAGCCCGGCCTGTTACTCCTGTCACCCCACTGGTAAAGCCGATTAAAGATATTTGTAACGGATAGAAAAAAAAATTTAAATGATAAATGGTGGTGAATTCAGATTGACATGACAGGATGCAGGAGAAGAAGAAAAAGATTTCTATAAAATTAATAAAGTATCATACGTTTTCTATTTTAATGTTGACAAAAAAAGTAATTTTGTTTATATTGAATATGGAAAAAGGAGGTGCCATGAACAGTGCCATAAATTACAGGGAAATGGTATTAAAAGAATTAACGGAAATTCCGGAAGAATTTATACCTTTCCTCTTCCAGCAAATCAAAGCATATAATGAAGGTTTAAAAAGTAAAAAAAACAATGGGCACTCTCCCGCTACCAGATTACTGAACCTCGCAGGAACCCTTGAAAATCCAGAACGATTAAATGCGAAACAGTATAAGAAAAAGATTGTCGAAGAGTATCTCGCCCACGCCAGATAAATCCCCATGCATCTGATAGATACGAATATTTTCCTCGAATTACTACTGGACCAGAATAAAAAGAAAAAAGCGCACGAAATACTGACCCAGGTGGAAACTGGAGAACTTGAAGTTGTAATATCAGGATTCTCGTTGCACTCCATTGAATTTATTTTGTGCGTGAAAAAAAAGTATGACATATTAAGGGATTTTCTATTGGCTTTGAATGAGTTCCCTAATGTATCTATTTACCATACCACTCTTGAAGAAGATTTGAAGATACTTGAAATTGTTGACCGGACATCTCTGGATTTCGATGATGCCAATCAATATTATATTGCTAAAAAGTTCAATGCGGAACTGATTACCTTTGATAAAGATTTCAAGATCATCAAAGATGTGAAAGTTCGGATTTTAAAATAGAGAACACTTGTTCCACTAATTTCTCACTGTCACCCGCATCCACTGATATCATATGGAATTGGGGACAATACTCTGAAAAAAGGTGAGTGGGTTCTGTGGGGGGAAATTCTGGAGTGTGGAGTTAAATCTCTTTTTCCACGATTTGGATGCCGAATTTTTCCAATAATTGGAAGGGAAGTTCGCCGCCTACCATGATGAAGACATAGTTGTTCTTAATACGCTGTGTCTGGCGGGCGGTTAGGTCAGTGAGAGTACTGGCAATTGTCACCGCTTCTTTTTCTATTAGAGTAATTTGGCTGTTAAAGTAAGGTGTAATGCTTTTTTTGGCAATTGCCTGATCGATTTTTACTTTGTTTTTAGATTTGACCTTGGGGAACCCCTCGCCTCGGACTACCATGGAGACATGACAACCTTGGCTGAGGAGTGAAAGCGCCGCTTCAACCGCTGAATCTCCTGCTCCACTGATGGTAACCTCACTAGCAGCGAATTCCTCTGCATCCAAGAGATTATAAAACACATTGGCCCCATCTTCACCGGGCACATTTAATTTACGCGGCACACCACGACTGCCCAGTGCCAGGATAATTTTATGACACTGGTACTCTTGCCCTGAAGCTGTCACTGTAAATTGGCCGTTTGTGCCATGAATTTCTTCCAAACGAGACCCAGTGACAATCGGAACGCCCGTCTTTTTCAGGATACGGTCCCATGCTTCCAATAATTCTTCCCGTGTGGTATCGCCTACCCACAGCGGGCCGTAAATAGGCATTTCTACTGGTTCTGCCATTAATATTTTCTTCTTAGGAAAATTACGAATCGTATTGGCTGTATTATCTTTTTCCAGACACAGGGCAGGTAAACCGAATTTTCTGCAACTCAGTCGGGCTGACAAACCTGCAGGTCCGGCGCCTACGACCAGAACTGTGGGCATATCTTCGGGAAAAACATCTTTCATGATATGATTAACCGCAGCTCGCCCCTGGTTGATTGCTTCTTTGATCAACCCCGCGCCAGAGAGCGCACCGATGATATAGATTCCTTTGATATTGGATTCATAGTGCTCATCGATCCGGGGGATTTTGATTTTTAACCGTTGCCCGTACTCCACCAAACGTATCGAACCCGTGGGACATTGACGTTCGCAATCCATATGACATTTGCAAGCAAAAGGGTTTACCAGTGTTGATTTACCATTAATCAGGTAGAGCGCCCCCTTTTCCGGGCAATTCAAGACACAGGTGCCGCATCCCACGCAAGTTGATGTATTGATGGCTGGATGCATTTTTTTTCCTTCTGGGTGCAGTGTTTCAATGCGGGCCAGGTCTTGTTCTGTTAAAGAAGAGACTGGGATGATGCGGTTGATAAGTTTCACCGCCGCTTTTTTCTTTTTAACTTCCTTGAAAATAAAAGGAATCAGCACCAGTAGCACTAAAAAAAGTGCTATTGCCCACAGAAAGAAACTATAATCGCTTAAAATATCCATACATACCCCATCCTAACAGCAATATACACGTGGATCAGTAAAATAAAAAACATGATAATCACAAATGGTTTATGAACCAGATGCCAGTAATGCAAGATTTTCATTGTTTGATGCAGCATTTTTGTTTTGCGGATGATCATTTGTCTTTTGACTACCATGGTCAGTAGTTGTCCGCGTTTTTTCCGGTTTATTCCATCAAAGCCCTTCAACAATCGTGCGAAGTGGAAGCGAATTTTGAGTGGTTCAAGGAACAGAAACAGGGTTGTTAATAGCGGGTGTTTGGGAGAATAGTGTTCCAGGGTAGCCAGGTGTAGCCAGAGCGGGTGGTGGGCTGGGAGAATTTTGCGCATTTCAAAAGTAAGGCCGATTTCTTCTGCTTCCAGTTCGATGCGGTTTAAATCCATGCCTGACAGGGAGCGTGGGATCATTTCGTAGATATATTTTCCCACCACACCGCTGACTACGACCAGCACCATGGACCAGAACGAGATGGCTACGAGACCGGACAATCTAAAAACAGTATGAAAGGCAACCAGCACTGGACCAGTGATACCCAGAAAAATATGCACTTGCAACCATGTGTTCAGATGCCCCCATTTCCGGGCGAATTTAAAACGTTTACGAACCGAGTATAACAGCAACAGCAACATGAACACAGAACCGATAATACCGAAAAGGTGTCCCCAGGTGCCGCTTTGTCTTAATAAAGGGTGCAGGGTGTGGCGTACCTTTTGCGCCAGTGGAGCCAGATAATAGGCCCGGCCAAAATAAAGCAATGCGAGGCAACCGATAAAGAATAACAAGTACGCAGAAAATAATACTGTTCGTTTCATGTGTTTTGTATCCTGGATAATACTATACCGATTTATGCATGTTTTTGCAAGAGTGGAGGTCTGTGTAAATTCACCATCAGATTAGTGAAAAAACATGGACGATATGGACTTAGTGGACGATATGGACGATGTGGATCAAAAATAAAAGTATTTTTTTGTCCATATCGTCCACTAAGTCCATATCGTCCATAACGATTTCAGAAATTTGCATGATTTTCTTTCCCCGTGAAGGGGACCCGGCCATTGGGTGACCGGGTCCTTATTTTGTTATTTATTTATTTTTTTCTTTCACATTGAAACAGGTAGCGGGTTAATTCTTGCCTCTGTGGCTTCGTTGCGATCTGGAGCCGGAGTCGCTATTCTGGCGGTGTTCTCGGCTTTGTCCACGGCTTTGTCCACGGCTTTCGTAGCGTTGGTTCTGGCGGGAGTTATTGGAATTTCCGTTATTGTAGAACCTGCTTTTGATCTGTTGGGATCGGTCATAATTGTTTGTGTTTCGTCTTTCGTTTTGATTGCTACGATTGGTGTACTGGCGGTCGTTGTTGCGAGTGTTGTTGCGAGTGTACTGACGCTCAGTGTTGCGAGTGTATTGGCGGTCGTTGTTGCGAGTGTACTGACGCTCAGTGTTGCGAGTGTATTGGCGATCGTTGTTGCGATCGTTGTTACGATTGTACTGGCGGTCGTTGTTACGATTGTATTGGCGTTGTTCGCGTTGGTGGTTGCCCATGATTCTGCTACGGTTCCTGTCATAGTAACGGTTATTGTGGCGATGTTCGTAGTAGTTTCTGAAGTTGTTGCGCAGTCTGTAATGGTTCCGGTAATCCCAGCCATAGTTATTATAGAAGTTGAAGTAGAATTCGAAGCGCAGGGTGTTGTCGTAGTAGTCCATTCCGCCCACACTCAGAGAGATAAAGGTGCTCTTGGGTGTCCATTGGAAATTACTCCGATGGATATAGCGTTGGAATGTGATCGCGGGAACGATAAATGTTTCGCTGCCCACCAGGACAAAATACACGTTGGCCCGTTGGTGTTCAAAGTAATAGATAGGACCCCGATACTGATCAATACGATCCTCTGCATTGTTCAACCGATATTCATAATCGGCATATGCATAGTTCTCATAACTATCATCGTAATTCTGGGAGAATCCCAATCCACTACCTAGCACCAGTGTGATTAACATTGTAATCATTATTTTTTTCATTTGTTACCTCCTAACCGTATTATATAAAGCATAAATGATGCCAAGAGATATACCCATGATGTGTCCTAAATAAAGGACAAAGGAAAGTTTTTATTGGGGTTGTAAAGATAATGATTGCTCAGTGCGTGTAAATGTTTAAATATTTACAGGCACTGAGGGGCTCTTTCAAGGGGCTCTTTTATATTATTCCTGATTAATCGTTTTTCAATTTCCAAAAATAACTACCCTGATACCGGTAGCGTTCTTCTATTTCACGTAGGATGTCTGTCTTAGCAGTTCCCAAAAGTGGGAAGCCTTCTTCTGGATCGAAAGCCCGTAACGGGTGTTCTTGGGCCATTTTTTCCAGATCAAATACGATCCAATCCAAGGTGTGGGAATTTTTTAGAGGTTCAAGTAAACGCTTTATTTTATCGTGAGGTTGATGTTTATCCCACATCAGTTTGAGAATGTGGACAAATCGCCTCAGGTTGAGTTTTGGATAACGGTCGGCAATGCGGCAGAGAAGGTCCTCGTATGTCAACTCCATACGACGCAATTTGTCAGGAACATCTGTTAAAATATGGAGATTGATATGCGCCCACCTGTTAGCACGAAGACGTTCCAGATTCATAGCCTTGCCGATCCAGAGGAAAAGAGGGTCTAACAAATCATCATCCACTGCCTGATAGCGCTGGTACATTGTAATCTGTGGCATGGCATACGCATCCCACTGCGAATTTTCCGCTTGTAAGAGTACATCTGTGCCAACGGCATATTGAAATTCTAAAAGCAGTTCGGATAGTACCGGAATGGCTCTCACTTGCCAGTTCAGCGGGGTATTGATACTAAGTGTGATATCCTTGCGGAATTGTTGTTGTATGGTGCGATTACGGCCCCAATCCTGTATTTCATCACAAAGAGTCAAAAGATATGCCAATGGATGTTCTCCCAAAAAAACAGGGCGGTGATGAAGGCCATGCATAAAAATAGCACAAAATGCAGGATTAAAACGTTGAATCTGTTTTTCCTCTTGCTCCGATAGATCCATTTTTTTCATATGATCTTTAATAATTAAAGTGGACAAGGCTCCGTGATCTTTACACAGTTTCTTTTCACGACCGATTAGATCGTGATATTCAGACTGGATCATTTTCTCCAATTCATCAAGCTTACCGCTTAAAGCGGTGTTCATGCCGCAAATGAATTCGGCCAGGACTTGGCCAGCATGTTCGTTCAGCAAATCTGGGATTATCCCATATATAATAAAAAGATAGCCAATATCGTGGAACAATCCAGCAATGCACCAGTTTTGGAATAGATCATAAGAAAAATTCTTACCTTTTCCCTCTTCAGTTTTGTCATCCTTTTCTTCCGGCCTCACTTGCGACAGAGCCTGCTGAAAAGTGTCTTTGATAAAATTGTTATTTTTCCCGATGCGGCATCGCAGCAAAAAATCGCCCAGTAAAAAAACATCGATCACATGAAAGACATGGTCACGATAATGAGACTTCAATGTATAAAGGGCTGCTTGGTTGACCAGGAACCAATTTAGTATTCTGGAAACCTGTACCTCAAAAGGTAATTTCAATATATAATGGGCATAGATATCCACCATGTCAATTAACGTATCAGCATATACGTCCGGGTTAACTGGGAACAAACGCTCCGGCGTTGTTTGCTTGTCCCGATCTAGTCTTTTGGCTTGGTTTTTGAATGCGAAAAATTCAGGGCACTCTTCATGTTGAATCAGGCTCCATAATACATAAAGTACCAAGTTACCGAAACGTTTTAGGAAACTGACTGCCAAGTATGGACTAGGAAAGTACTCCTTCCGTAAATCGTTAAACGGCATATTGCGGCTGATTGACATGATCAGGTACATATTCAACCAGAGGCTGTCGATATGAAGGAAGAGCGGTCTGGCTTGTGTGGTTTCGGGAATGGTACCTGAGTGTGATGAAGAATCGGATTCTCGAGACAAGAGGCTCTCAATATATTCACGAATCCCCTCTCCGCAATTCGGGCTATTATCATCAGCAATAGTGTTCCACTGTTTGTGAAACCGCAACCATTGCGTCATAAGACCTTCAGTATCGGTCCAAAGAGCTTCCAGTGCTTTAGGACTTTTTGCCTCATCGCCTTGCGAGAAAAGGCTTTCCCCATCCACAACATCGGTTTCCAAGGCGGCGATCAATCCCAGCCATCGCCCAAGGAGCTCATGTAGATGCCATGTATCCCATTTTTTTAATGGATTATTCTCTTGCTCTATTGGGAAAGTAGCAGTAAGGAAACATTTTTCCCAGCCTAATGCGGTGAAGCTGCCTTTCTTTTCGGTATTCACGGTGGGGTGGGTTAAAAGGCCTTGCAATACTAGGGAAATATGTTTTTTAAAAAACTCTGAAGAGAGTTGAACCGGAATTTTTGTGATTTTTAAAAGTGTTTGTATTTCTTCCCTGAATTCCTCTCTATCCATCATATGAGAAAGAACTGGGATACTGCCGGCCATGTCCAGTAAATACATCTCTTGGAAAATTTTTTGATAAATACGGGTGTGTCCAGAGAGCAAGTGTCCCATGAAAGGAAGAATATAAGAGTTTGCCTCAGACGTTTGATTGTTCTTCATTATCCAAATTGGATCGAATACCGAAGAGGGAGAATCAAATTCCTGCGAGTCTGTTGTTGCCTGTTTTTCGTGTGGATTGGTGAGAATAATCGCCACTGCTGTCACTTGGGCAAGGAACCGACTCTGTTCCAATACTTTTCTATCATTGTGGAGATCGTTATTCTTATATTGCTGGAATAAATTGGGTGAAACGCGGGTTCCGAAATTTTCCCGCACATAGCACGCATATTGAATGGCTAATCGGCGAATCAACATCCCGGCATATTCAGGGGTAAAAAGGACAAGGGTACGAAGATTTTTTGCCAATTGGTTTATATTTGATTCGAAATTAATGCGGCTGTAGGATTCTTCTATGGTCATGGCTCGCAAAATACTTTTACTATACATACTTATACTGTGGACATGGCGTTCTAGAAGAGTCTTAAGTAAAGTAAAAGTAGTTGTGCGCAGAATATACTTTTCAAGGATAATATTAGTATAAATTGTGCCTCCCTCTTTTTCACTTTTACTTGGGCCAGCAGTCTCTAAAGGAAACGGCATACTATATAATATATGATCTCGAGTTAAAGGAATACCAGATTTCGGATCATAATCAGGGAAGTTCCTTTTATTTGTGTCAACCTGTAGTAATGAAATTAATTTTTTTAATGATCCGGATACTTCATTATTCATCTGGTTGAAATATGGGGGATCCCATGACGCACTTCCGCATAATACTTCATTAACATTGGGTGACCAACCGAAAGCCATAGCTGTGACCTCCGGCAATCTTTTACCAAATTCCTGCCAGGATTTTTTATTGGATTGGTCTTCAGAAAATAACCCTGGCATGGGTAATTTTTGGATGAAATAGGAAAGAGTATCTGCTTCCCACGCTTTTTTTTCCCCCTGAGACCGTAGCCAAACCATACTGCGCCATAACTCTTGGATAAACAGTGACTCCTCATCTTGGAGCCATTTTTTTTTAATCATAAATACATACTTATGGGTCTTGATATCAGCATTGTTTTTTGTTGACAATGGAAATATTTTGAATGAACCCCACAATCCATGAAGTTCGTTTACCCAATTTTGGATACAATTTAAAAATGATTCTTCGGCCAGCGGATCATCCACAAGAATCCAAGTCGCTTTTTCTGACGAGTTCTCTTGTTGGCTCATGATAATTCGGTATGACTTCCACTACTGAGTTGAGACTGGGGAAAAGCATTCTTTACTGCTTCAATCAACAAATCCGGTGAACGATCGTCTTTTTCGATAATTTGCTTTACTCCCAATTCTCGAAGTTGCCGAAGCATAATGGCCTGTAATTCTCCAGTGATCACAATGATTCGATCTTCGATACCTTGGAAGTTTGATTTCAAAGCATGGCATAAAATAAATCCGGCATAGCCACCGAACATTTCATCGTGTATTGTCCATTTGATGGGATTTTTTGCTTCAATAAATTTTAGAAATTCCTCGATTTTGGTGTCTTCATCCACACGTAGATCAATTATACACAGTAAGGATTGGAAATCATTATTTTTGCTGTGTATTGCCTCAGCTACCTGTAGATACGCTTTTTTTAATAAGAGGGGTAATTCAACAACCTTAATGGGAAACTTCAGATATACAAGTTCATCACTGAACATCGCTACTTGCCGCGAGTCATCTTCATAGTAAAATATATTCATCGTGTTGTTATCCATGTTGATCTCCCTGATCTGCTTTTTGAAATTTTATTTTCACATGATTTAGGTACCAATCAGTGTCGGATTCTATGCTACGATTTGATCTTTTTTTAGATTCGCTCCACAAATTCAAGTCGGCAGATATCTGATCGCAAATCATGTGAATGAGGGTTAAGCCCAGTCCTCGTCCGGGAATATTTTTACGTTGGGGGTCCTTGTATTTTCGAGTCCCTGGTTCCCGGAGAGCCTTTACATTGGGTGGAAAGGGCTTACCCTTGCTAATGACTTCCAAACTCCACCAAGATGTCCCCTGATCATTGAAACTATCTTCCATAATCACTTCAATCTGGCTATGTCGAAAAGAATATTTTATTGCATTGTCCAAGAGGTTTTCAACAATAATCTCTAGTTGCCGTTCATCACCTTGAATTGACATGGTTTGGGCATTTTTCTTATTCACAACTTTAATCCAAACCTGCTTTACTTTCTCTGAATAAGCTCTTAAAATCTCTACCTGCTTTTCAACAATATTGACCAAGTTACATTTAGATATATTTTTTAGGGGAGATTCATCACTGGATCGGGGTCGAATGAGCTTATAAAAATAATCCTGATGCTTCGCATTTCGGATTAAATCCGAGATGATTCGTCCTACATCATCCAACAAATCAAGGTCTTTTCCCCAATCCGGAAAGCGCGCCCCAAACATGTCCTTGACTTCATCGCGGATTCTGAATAATCTTTTTAACATGAATCCCATATAGTGGGCGTTATTTCGGATACCGTGTACAAAAAGAGAGCGGCTGAACATTTCTTCCGTTTCTTTCTGTGACTGGTGAAGAAATTGTGCGGCCTCGCGGGCCATTGATTCAGCCAGTCTTATTACTGCAAATTGTACATCATATGGCAATTTGCCAATGATCCAACCGCGAATTACACCGGTGGTAAAGAGTGGTATGATAATAAGCGGTGTCTCCTGTATATTAGCCATTGGCAGTTCTTTAATGTCTTCCGCTGGCAAATTATAAATCTTAACTGCCCGGTATCGCCGATCATCCTTGCTGTATTCTTCCACACTGCCTGCTATTTGGAGTTTTTCCAACCACTCTTCGGATACATATTTAACTTCCTTTAAGAGATTCACTGTCTTGCTAGGGAAAGCATACTTCATCGTAAGAAGGGGGTCCTCATTCCAGGGAACTCTCAAAATACCTTGGGCCCAAATAAATCCAGGCCACAAATCTTTCTCCCCGATAATTAAAGAGAGGAAAATGGCAATTAAATTAGTAGGAGATGCATTTTGATCCTTCTGCAATTCTTTTCTGATAAACTGGGCATGCTCGATTTCAGTACGTAGCATCAGCAAATATAAAGAGTGGGAAAGTAGGTGTGCGAAAAGTTCAACGAGATACCGATTTTCCTCAAATATTCCTCCAAGGGAAGAGATAAGCAACAATCCGCGAGGTTGTCCAAGAAGAATGATTACCAAGGCTTTATCAGCAACAATTCCTGGAATATTTTTTATATCTTGCCATCCTGATTTTGCTATATCTAATCCTGATGATAATGATAATATGTGATCTGTAGAACTTTTATCCAGATACTCAGCATTATTTTGACTTTCTGGTGTAGGAAATATCTTCAAAAAACGGTAGTATTTCCCCCCTCGAACTGCTTTGCCGGTTTCATCCCATAGATGATTTGCCCAATCTTCAATCTTGTAGAACATACATGGACTTGAGGACCCAGTTAAACGATTGATATTTTGGCTAATTATTTCAGCGAAAGTCAGTACTTCTGACCAGTTCATCCCTACTTTTATACAAGAAAAAGCGGTGTAAAAGTATTCAATTGGCTCTTCCCAGCTAGCCATCCGTTCTCTCGCGGAAAGCAACGTCCCTCCAATAACTAAGAAAGACATCAAACGATTGTGGGTTATACGGATGTCTCCCTCCAATTTTTTAAGTAGATTGTCCCAAGTGATGTCGCAGTAATACTGAGCATTTCCAGTGGCGCTTGATAATTCGGTTCTTAGAAACCATTCTTCTGTTGGTTTATCATTGGAAGCTCTCAAAATTGGCTGGTTAATTTCCAACCGTGGGTCTTTCTCACTTGAATTGATTTTTGTTACACATACCGAGATCGCATTTACCTGAGTGGTTAGCATGCCCTCAAACTCTTTTTTTAGGTCCGCAAAAGAAGTTACTTTAGATCCTTGGGTCACAAGCTCTCTAAAATACCATCCTCTTCGTTCCCGGCTAATTGCTATAAAAAGCCGTTTGAGTTCATTTATAACTAACCATTCAAATCGATTCCTGCCAATGGGGGGAGGCGTCTCTTTAATTATCTTATTTTTATAATCGTCTGTGAAGATGTTAAGATTTTCTTCATCATCTATTCCTTTTCCATCCAGTCCAACAGGATTGTAACAAACAATAGTTAATCCCATGGCGGGTTCCTCCATGAGTATGGGTAATGCAAAACCGAGATTGAGCTTATGTTTCCAATGTTTTTTATTGTATGCTTTTCGTGCGTTTTCATGGATATGGGAAATCTCATCATTATCTTGCCAGATAACAATGTTTTTTGTTTCATCGGCTGTTGCGACGAGAGATTGACTGGATTTACCCGGTGATATCTCATGAATTCTCCAAGAAATATCTTCGCACCCTGGCCCAGCTTCAGTAAATAGACAAAATGCAGATTCTTTTGGTTGCCAACGAAACACCATCACACCTTCCATGATAAAACACTGACGGATCAGGGCTGTAAGTCCATCTATTAGTACTTGGGTCACATTTTCTACCTTTTCCAGCGAATTAATCCCATCGTCATGATAGGCTTTGGCAATCTCTTTGTGGAAAATGAAACCTTGCTCGGTTAAACAATCTCCAATGCGTCTCCATAAGACTTCTTGCAGGTGTTCAGCAGAATTTTTTAACGCTTTATCAATTCCTTTTTTTATATTGTCCCAATTCGCTAGGAATGATTTTGATTGGTTTTTAAATGGTCCCAATCCAAGTACGCCGATTTTCGTGTCAGCCAATTCTACCGGATAACTGACGGCATAATGATCATTTTCTTCAATGCGATTAAATAGTTCCTCATTCGGATTATAATGCGACTTACCTAGGGCCTCCATCATTTTTGGGAAAAAGCACCAGGGTGAAGATTGATCATCACGGCTTTCTCCGCATTCAGATGAAGTGATGCGTATTTTTTTTTCATTATCAATAAAAAGCCATTGATAAGAAAAATGAAAATCGAGTAAACAATGAGTATTGTTTTTCTTACGATCCTCCGTGTATATGGTATCCGGGATAAAATAAACTGGAAAATTCAAAAATATCCCAATCTGTTCAAGATAGGGAACTAAATCATCTTTCCGAATTTCTATTTGGGTAAGTAAGAATTTTGAATTAACTTTATAATTTTCACCACAAGGGCACAAACAGTCAATGATCGGTCTATTCTCTTCATTCATATTATTGTCCTTCCCTTTCTCACACTACCTTAGGGGTAATTGTTTCCACCTGGAATAGTTGTTCTTTTCAATTCTGAAAAAATAATTTTCATTCTCCTTTCACTCCAATGAAGTTATTATAATATCAATGGTACCTTTTTTCAATTAAAAAAAAAAAATTGTTCTTATTTCAAAATCAATCATTCGCCTATTCACTACTATCTACATTTGGTCCAAGCAGAGGTTGGATATTTTTTTTTAATTGAGGAGCTTATTTTGAAGGATAAAATTGGGGAAGAAAGATTTGGACGAATTCTTCAGGAAAAAATCTTGGAGATGTACTCCTCGATGTTCTTTAGTTTTACTCTTGATTCTACTTCAATAGCAAATCAAAAAAACTCTTACCTTTCCCATTGGTGGATCTCTTCAAGAACTTTTTTGGAATTTTTGGCGGCCATTAAAACGTCTACGAGATGATTGTTCCCGGCGAGTTTGCTGGCGATAGATAATAACTTGGCCTGGATTTGTACCTGATTGATGGATGATATAAACAGGAAAACCAAACGGATAGGGGTGGCGGTAGAGACATCGGCAATTCCACCACGAATGATTCCAAGTGCAACCTTGGGAGTGAAATCCCCTTCAATTCTTAAATGAGGAAATGCAACACCTTCATTAAAAAAGGTGGTGCTCTCTTTTTCCCGCAACATTAAGGAATGATAAATCCCTTCAAAATCATCGCGCTCAGTACAAACTACCCGCGTTAATTCGCGAATGACCTGCTCTTTTAATACGACATCATCCCAAATATGGATGGTCTTCTCATTTAAATAATCACCCAGCAGCAAAGGGATTGTTTTGGCAACCTGGGCCGGAACCAACGGGACGGGAAGGGTTGGCTGACGCCGCGTATCCATAATGACGATGTTCATGCCCTCGGCTTCAAGCACTAACCGCTCGGAAAGTGTTTTTTTGAAGAGCACACGCTTTAAAAACGGAAGCTTGGTAGGTGTGCCTATAATAATATGACCAATACGATACTCGCGTGCAAAACGGATGATGGTTCCAGCGAGGTCCTCACCTTTGTAAGTGAACACGATGGCACCGAGCTGTCTGGCCAGTGTTAAGGTATTGGTCAATGCGTTTTGGGTCTGACTATCTATATGGATCGGGTCCTCGGCTTCGCGTTGCACATACAAGGCATACCAGTTCTTATTCAAGCGCCCGGCAAAACGGGAAGCATAACGAAGCAATTGCTCACTATTAGGCCCACGGGAACTCAAACATACCATCACTTGATCGGGCATGGCTGTATTTTCATCAGGCGCGGGTTCCTTGCGACGAGAATCAATCTGCGCGGCCAGTTCGCGTAGGGTTAATTCACGCAACTTCTCAAGATTAGATGAAATAAAGAAATTATTTAAGGCGGTTTCAATCCGCTCTTGTGGATATATCTTACCTTCTTCTAAGCGCTTGCGCAGGTCTTCGGTAGATAAATCGACATTGACGATCTGATCGGCTTCAAAAATCACGGTGTCTGGAATTCTTTCACGTACCCGAACACCGACAAACTTCTCCACGGTATCGTACAGAGTTTCCAAATGCTGGACATTAAGCGTGGTGATAACATGAATCCCGGCATCCAGCACTTCCTGCACATCCTGGTAACGTTTTAAGTTGCGACTGCCCGGAACATTGTTATGAGCGAGTTCATCAATTAAAACCACGGCGGGTTTTCTGGCGAGTACGGCGTCGACATTCATTTCTTCGACTTTGATGCCTTTATACTCGCAGGTAAACCGGGGCACGACTTCAAAACCGTCAACCATGGCAATAATATCTTTGCGTCCATGGGTCTCTACGAGTCCGACAACAACATCGACCCCTTCGCCGCGCATGGTTTGGGCTTCCTGGAGCATACGCCAGGTTTTTCCTACACCGGCACAGTAACCGAGATATATTTTGAGACGCCCGCGTTGCGACCGCCGAATCATCTTAAAAAAACTGTTGGCTTTTTCTTCGTTCATGATGGTTCCTGTTTCACTTTATTTTTTCAAGCGCACGATTTAATAATAACACATTGACACGCTGCTCACCAAACAAACCGAGCTGACGGTGTTCTGTACAGTGGGCAATTAAGTTCTGCACTGTGACGGCACTGATTCCTCTGGCTTGCGCTACCCGATTGGCTTGCAACCGGGCATTTTCTAAACTGATATGGGGGTCCAGTCCACTGGCTGAAGCGGTAACGGCATCTACGGGAACAGGTTCGCGGGGAAGTAAATGGTTCTGGGCACGGTAAATGGCTACGCGTGTGGCAACTTGTTTAAAAAGTGGTGCAGATAAAGGCCCGATGTTACTGCCACCGGAAGTCAGAGCATCATAATTGGCAGCAGAAGGCCGGGGATGAAAATATCCGGCTTGGGTAAAAGGCTGGGCAATCAAAACAGAACCGATTACATTAGGCCCGGTTTTTAATAACGAACCATTGGCCTGCACTGGGAACAGAACCTGCGCAATTCCCCATACAACAAGGGGATAAAGCACACAACACATAAAAACTAACACGAAAATGACGGTTACCGCGGTTCTGATTTCTACTAGGATTGTTTTCTTTTTCATCTATAACTCCTTAACGACACGATTTATACGAGGTGGGCCCAGTTGATCAGAAGGTCAATGAGCTTTATGCCTAGGAAAGGAAACAGCAATCCACCCAAACCGTAAATAGAAAGATTGCGCCGCAACAGGACGGCGGCTTTTAATGGTTTGAACTTTACGCCCCTGAGCGCCAACGGGATCAATATAATAATAATCAGGGCGTTAAAAATCACGGCACTGAGTATGGCGCTGTTGGAAGAGTGGAGTTTCATGATATTCAAGGGGTTCATCTGCGGAAAAAAAGCAATCAGCATGGCTGGAATGATGGCGAAATATTTGGCAATGTCATTGGCAATACTAAACGTGGTGAGCGCTCCACGGGTCATTAACATTTGTTTCCCAATCTCAATGATTTCAATCAACTTCGTGGGATTGGAATCAAGGTCTACCATGTTTCCCGCTTCTTTTGCAGCTTGCGTTCCCGTATTCATCGCCACACCCACATCCGCTTGGGCCAATGCGGGGGCATCGTTGGTGCCATCACCGGTCATGGCGACTAAATAGCCGTTGCGTTGTTCTTTGCGGATCAATGCGAGCTTATCTTCTGGTCTGGCTTCACCCAGGAAATCATCCACTCCGGCTTCTGCCGCAATAGTAGCCGCAGTGATGCGATTATCCCCGGTAACCATGACGGTTTTAATACCCATGGCACGCAAGCGGGTAAAACGATCCCGCAATCCACCTTTAACAATATCCTTGAGATGAATAACTCCTAACACAGTGGCCCGATCTGCCACGACCAATGCGGTACCACCTGACCGTGAAATGACATCTATCGTGTGGTTCACTGCTTCGGGAAAAGGCGCACCCGTGAACTGGGCTAATGCGCTGGGGGAACCTTTGCGAATTTGCCGTTCACTATAATCGACACCACTCATGCGGGTCTGCGCGGAAAAAGAGATAAAGCGGGCATGGGGAATGTCAGCAATGACACGACCACGTAAACCATACTGTTTGGCCAGGATGACAATGCTGCGTCCCTCAGGTGTTTCGTCTGCCAGTGAAGATAATTGTGCTGCATCGGCCAGTTGTTCCGCTGTAATGCCTGTAGCGGGGATAAATTCAACGGCTTGACGGTCACCCATGGTAATGGTTCCTGTTTTATCCAGTAGTAGGATATCAATATCTCCAGCCGCCTCTACTGCTCGACCACTCATGGCCAATACATTCTTGCGCACTAACCGATCTATGCCAGCGATACCAATGGCACTGAGTAAACCACCGATTGTGGTAGGCATGAGACACACCAGCAGCGACACCAACACGGTGATACTGAAATCTATTTTAAAATATAACCCGAAGAATTTTAATGTGATCACGGCCACCATGAAGATAATACTTAAGGCCGTTAATAAAATAGTCAGGGCGATTTCATTGGGAGTTTTACGGCGGTTGGCGCCTTCAACCAGCGAGATCATCCGGTCTAAAAAACTTTCGCCTGGATTGGAAGTGACGCGCACGATTATTTTATCGGAAAGAACCTTGGTGCCCCCGGTCACAGAACTACGGTCTCCGCCAGATTCACGGATCACCGGGGCTGATTCGCCGGTAATAGCAGATTCGTCGACTGTGGCAATACCTTCGATTACTTCGCCATCCGCAGGAATAATCTCACCTGCAACCACCACGATCAAATCATTTTTTCTTAATTCTTCCGCCAACACCGCTTGGATTGGCTTTGCACCATTTAGACGATTGGCCATGGTCGACGTTCTTGTTTTGCGTAATGTATTGGCCTGTGCTTTGCCGCGTCCTTCTGCTACGGCCTCGGCAAAATTGGCAAATAACACGGTGAACCATAACCACAGCGAAATCTGGATCACAAACCCGCTGGATTCACCGGGATGAGTTTGAAATATGGCTAGGGTTGTCAAAACGGCGCATATTTCCGTCATAAACATGACCGGATTTTTAATCATGGCTTTGGGATGCAACTTTTTAAAAGAGTCGATTACCGCCCGATTGAGTATTTCTTTTTGAAAGATCATATTGGCTGGGGGTTTCATTTTTACCTCGCTCCATTTATAATTGAAAAACTTCGCACAGCGGACCCAATGACAACGCGGGGAAAAAAGTCAGTAACCCGACAATCAAAATAGTGCCCACGAGAATAATGATAAAGGTCAAGCCACTCACCGGGAAACTACTGCCGCTGATGGGCACCAGTTTCTTTTTCCCCATGTTCCCTGCCAGTGCCAGTACTGGGACAATAACCAGGAAGCGACCCGCCAGCATGATGATCCCCAGTATAATATTGTATGCAGGCGTATTGGTTGTGATCCCGGCAAAAGCGCTGCCGTTATTGCCTGCGGCTGAGGAAAAAGCGTATAATATTTCACTAAACCCATGGTTCCCCGGATTATTTACATTTACCCCTTGGGTGCCCCACGGACTGACCACGGCCCATGCGGTTGGTCCAAGAATTAAAATAGCGGTTATTAAGATGACAAAGACACATAACTTGATATCATAGGCTTCGATTTTTTTACCCAGGTATTCCGGGGTTCGACCTACCATTAATCCAGCCAGAAACACGGCCAACAACACAAAGATTAACATGCCATACAACCCGGAACCCACCCCGCCGAACACAATTTCACCAAGCTGGATATTGGCCAGGGTAACCAAGCCGCCCATGGGGGTAAAAGAATCGTGCATGGAGTTCACGGCACCGCAAGATGCATCCGTGGTCACGGTAGCGAATAAAGCCGCATTAAAAATCCCGAAGCGGGCTTCTTTGCCTTCCATATTGCCCTGTGTGGTTAGCCCTAAACCATGTAATCGGCTATTGCCACTGGCTTCAGCGTGCCAAGCAACCAACACGGCAACCAGAAACAAAACGGCCATAGCGCCCCACACGGCCCAGCCATGCTTTTTGTTCTTGGTTTTAAGACCGAGGTAATACGTTAACCCGCTGGGGATTAAGAATATGACCAACATTTGTATAAAATTGGATAAAGGCGTGGGATTTTCATAGGGATGGGCCGAATTGGCATTAAAAAAACCTCCGCCATTGGTGCCTAACATCTTTATGGCTTCTTGCGACGCCACTGGACCCTGGGGAATGGTTTGTATCAGACCCGGTTTGTTTTCCAATGGTGTGGCTTTTACAGTGCCGCTAAAATTTTGGATGACTCCTTGAGAGACAAAAAAAATAGCGATAATCAGGGCCAAGGGTAAGAGGAGGTAAAGGATGATGCGGATCAGGTCAACCCAGAAATGGCCGATAGTGTGGGTAGTTTGTCTGGTTATACCGCGTACCAACACGGCGGCCACAGCAATACCGACAGCAGCGGAGATAAAATTCTGATAGGTCAAACCCACCAACTGGGAAAAATGCGACATAGTACTCTCGCCAGCGTAACTCTGCCAGTTGGTATTGGAGGTAAAACTGGCGGCAGTATTAAATGCCAGGTGGCTATTGACTGGACCAAACCGGCTGGGATTAAGCGGCAGAACATGCTGCCAGCGCAGGATAAAATAGGTAAAGAAAAAACTGGCAGCACTGAATATTGCTAAAGAGAATCCATATTCTTTCCAGTTTTGTTCTTTTTCGAGCTTCACCTTGGTTATTTTGTAGAGCAGTTTTTCCAGTCCGCCCAAAACCGGCGTGAACACCGTTCTTTCCTTCGGTTCAAGCACTGTATAGAGCAGTTTCCCCACCGGTGGCGTCAGTGCCAGGAGCACAGCGAGAAACAAAATCAATTGTATCCAACCATATATATCATTCATTATTATCCCCTGTTTTTGGAGTAGCATTCATATTGTTTCAGCGAGAATTTGAAAGTAGTTCCTTTGTTTTCAGTACTTTCAAACGAAATCTCGCCGTCATGGGCAGCCATTATTTCTTTCGCGATAGTCAGTCCCAAGCCTTCGCCATGTGGGTTGGTTTGGCCTGGGATGCGGAAGAATTTATCGAATACTTTGGCATGGTATTCCTTGGGAATACCTGTGCCGTTATCCGCCACAAAAAAGAGCACGTTGTCGCCATCTGTTTTGGCAGACACTATTATTTTCCCGCCCACCCGTGTATATTTGACCGCGTTGGCAAGTAAGTTTCCCAGCACATGAGAAATCCGTGTTTGATCTGCCGCTACTTCTGGCAGTTCGTCTGGTAAGTTTGTTTCCAGCATGATGCCTTTATCACGGGTTTCGCTGCGGAAGGATTCGACAGCATCTGCCACCAATTGGTAAGAAGAAACAGGTACGATATGCATGCGGATATTTCCCGATTCAATACGGCTGATATCCAGCAGGTCGCTGATTATTTCAAACAGTCGTTCGCTTTCATCGCGAGCTGAGACCAGCAGGTCCGCTTGTTTTTCATTGAGGCTGCCGATTTTTTCTTCCAGCAGCAGGTGAATAGCCATACGTATAGAAGTCAGCGGGGTTTTTAATTGGTGGGATACAGTGGAAAACAAATCCTTTTTAATGTCATCGCTCTGTCTTAACAACGTGACATCTTCGAGAATAAGAATCAGGCCATTCAATTCTTTGTCGCTATCCAGAATAGGGAACGCTTTGGGTTGGAAGAATTTTTCCTTGTTATCAATAAAGAGTTGCATCACTTCGCCCTTGTATTCTTTAGAGGCGATTCTTTTGTTTTCAATCACGCTCCTAAAAAGGGCAATCAAGGCCGGGTAGGGTGTATCAGTAATCCGCATTCCCAGAGTCAAGCCGAAGTGCGCCCGTGCTGGATCGGTTGAGACTTCTACGAGACCTTGTGGATCAATAATGGTGATGAATTCCGGGAGATTCTTGAAGGATTCCTGCGTGGCTTGTTGGATTCGTAACAATCGCGAATTATCCGAGCGTCTTAGTGTTCGTAGGCGTGTGACCATAATATTAAATGCTTCCGAGAGGCGGCCTATTTCGTCCATTGCCTCCACTTTGACTACCAGATTCAAGTTTCCTGCTGTAATATCGTTGGCCGAGGAGATCAGGCGTTGAATCGGTTTAAGTATCCAGCGGTTACTGAAGAACATGAACACCACGGCCATTAAAAAAGCACCGGCCATGAAGATAATCATATCCCGGCTGGCTCTGCTGGCATTAATTCTGGCGCGATTATTGGCTTCATTCATATTCTCTTGGTTCATTTTAAGAATCGAGTCGGCGCTGTCCTTGATATCATGGAAAAGAGGAAAGAGGGTCTGCAAATAAATGTCATGGGGGAATGGCGCGTGTTGATCTGTAAGCAAGCGTAGTTTTTCCACGTACCGTGCAAATTGTGATTTCAAATGATTTGCGTATTGGGATTCTTTCGGGAGTGTCAAGTTATTCAATTCCATTTTTAATGCTGTTTTAAAATGGACAATATTTTTTGCAATCAGTCCCCGCGCCTCTTGTTCATAACCCAGTAACAGGATAAGTGTGCCGCTGTCAATTCGTTCCAAGGCTTCTTTCATTTGCTGGCAAGCAATCACGCTGCGGTAATTTTCCCGTAGAATCACATCAATCGATTTCCCCAGTTGCTTGAAACGATTGATGCTTTGAATACCAATAAATGAAGCAATCAGAAGGAAAAAACAAAAAATGGCCAATAGTTTCTGTCGTAATGTAAAGTGCATTTTAGACTCCTAAGAAGATTATAAAGCAATTATCATGCCAGTGTTTGGAAAAACAGGTTATTAAGATAAAAGGCGTCGTAGAGACCTTGCGCGTAGTGTCGTTATGGGTTTATAATTGAATTATGCAATAGGGGAGGGTAGGGGCATTGCATTTTGCAATGAGAGAATAATATCTGGAAACTGTAATGGGAGTTATGGGAAGAATGGGAATTATGGGAAGTATGGGAAAACCAGGATTGAGGGTTAGAGTAGACGCGCCATCCTGGCGCATTAATAAAGCGGAGGATTAAAAGAATTCAGCATGATGCCGCGTCGACCAACAAGCCCACAAACTACTTCCTATAGAGTATCGGTTCTATAAAAATGGAGTAACTGTTCAGGCCGTAGGCAATAGATGAAACAAAGAAAAAGATTTGCCCACGAATTACTCGAATTATCACGAATATCCACGAAAAAAGATTTTATTTATCTTTTAATTCGTGTAAATTCGTGAAATTCGTGGGGGTCTTTTCTTAAATCCAACCTGATTGTAGTCACATAGCCTATAACCTGAACAGTTACAAAATGGATTTATTCAGCCTTCACCCATCGCGTCCTTCCAGACTATCCACATCGGCAAGATCGCGATTTCTACCATAGATACCCACCGCCCAGCCGCCGACCAAAAGATAGCAGACATTATTGGCGTTTAAAAAATGTATAAACTCTTTGAAGTCTTCCGGTAGTTGCCTCTGGCCCATAAAAACACTCCCGCAAATAGGTAATTGCCTGCATTTTTTCTTCTACTGATGCCTTAGACCAGTATTCTCTCTCTTCTTTTTCATGTTTTTCCACGGTCGCAAAGGAAACATCCTTTCTATCTATACGATTTTCCATTCTTATCACCTCAGTACTGGGCAAAGGAAGGGACCCACTATTCCATACCACATAGATACCATTAAAAAATTACCATTTAATGTGTGTGCTTTCATAATCCGATATTATATCTTTTTCAAGGATTTGTCAATATCACAATTTCTTGTCTCCGCCCTTTTTTGGTTTATAATTGACCCTTAGGGGTTGTGGTGTGGATGTGCCGGAAATGTAACCGGACCAGACAAAACTCTTTTGCAAAAAAGATGGGGAACTGGGGGAAGATTTCTCTCCTTCCCCACTCCCCTTAACGATTATCTTATTTCCAATTGCTTAAATCAACAGCGACAAAATAATAATCCAATCTCTCATAAAGGTATAGCTTTTTATTATTTTCACCCAGAATATTAAAATGCCCATTGAAAACCAACTCTTTATACTTTCCATTTTTATCTATTTTAAGCAAAGAGGCTTTTCTCTCAATATCATTGGGATTGCCCTTTTTACGGATACCCCGGTAAAATAGCACATAAAAATAGTTATCGACAACACAGAAAGAATGATAAGACTGACGTATATCAATAACAAGCTGTGACTTACCATCAATTTGGAATTGTCTATAATAGATTTCAGTTTCAAATGGCAGTTTGGTTCGTGATAGAATGTCTCCGTCATTTGATACTTGCAAAATATCAAGGTTAGCCGGGTCCAATATGAAAATATTCCCTGTATCCGAAATAGCAAATAGAAAGCTCGAGAAGAGATAATTAGGGTTTTTTGCGTATTTGGAAGGAACCGTGAATCTTTCCTTTAACATAACCGTTTTAAGAATACTCATCTTTTGGGGATCGATGATGTGACATAGCCTGCTTGGTTTTCCATTGTTATCTATGAAAAAATTACGATTGAAGGCAAAGACTTTATTGTTCCAGCACGTGATATAATCCTGTTTAATGTCAAGCTTGAAGTCTTTAACAAATTGTCCCTTCATATTGAAAATACTGGTTATATCGCTATAATCAGCATGAACGTATAAATGATCATTATATACAAAAGCATCCATACTCGTACTTTGTATGTCTCCTTTTCCTTCTCCCAACGGGATTGGGATTTCAATGGTTTTTTTAAAATTCCAGTCGAAAATCTTGTACTTATTATCACCAGAATCATAAAGCCCAAAACCCCTTTTTCCCAGGCTGTTTACGGTATCAAACTTGAAGAATTGATCGGTGAAATCAATCCTCTGCTGGCATTGAAGGTATCCGGCAGTAAAACACATCATTAACATAATCCATATTGAACGTTTCATGTGTTGCTCCTTAATTCGAATTGCGTATTGTCAAAGTTTTACGAGGGAAAACTTTGTAAACCCTTTTTCGCTAGTCACTCTAATCTATAAATTTCATTATATTTTCAATAAATGATACTATAACATAATTCAAATAGAATATCAACATTAAAAATCATATCTATTCTATTTTGTGGCAAAAAATATTTTGTCCTCTTGGGCGACATGAATAATCAGAATTAAAATCGTTTTCCCTTTTTCCCTTGACTTTCTCACCCGTGATGGATTATTATAATACTTGATGAATGATGAACTAAAAAAAAGCCAATATCATGAAGGTATACTATGAACTATAAAGAGAGTGAGAATTTAGAGTTAAAATCGTCCTTTAGCGACTGGAAGGCCATTATTATTAGCCTTTCTGCCTTTGCAAATAAAAAAGGAGGACAAGTGCTGGTAGGGTTGGATGATAATGGAAAATCCACAAATTTACAGGTAGGCAAGAGTACGATTGAAGACTTCGTAAATAAATTAAGAAATCATACAGACCCAGTTCTTTATCCCTCCGTCAATGTAAAAACTTTCGGGCTTGGGGAAATTGTTTCAATTGAGATACCGGAATCCGATCAAAAGCCTGTATTTGCCTTTGATAGAGCTCATATCCGTGTGGGTAAGACCAATATAAAATTAACTTCCGGGGAAGTCAGAACGATGGTCAAGGCTTACACCTTACCGGATTACGATGATGCCGTCTTGCCCAAAAGCCGGGAACATATTGAACTTGACACCGAGATGATCACGCTCTTAAATGAGGAGTATTTTAAGTTTAAAGGGCTAGCAATGGAAGAGATATTAAAGCGGTTAGAGGTGATAAAAGAGAATAAATTGACCAATGCAGGCTATCTCTGCTTTACTAAAAAAAATCGGTACATCCCTTCCGCATTGATAAAAGCCGCCCGTTTTAAGGGCGCTACGATGTCTACATTTATTGATATGAAAGATTTTGACCTTAACTTGATCACGGCAGTAGATGGTATTCTTGAGTTTATCAGCAGGCATATCAATATGCAGGTTATCCTTAATGGTGATTCTCATAGGAAAGAATGCTGGGATTATCCGATCAACGCTCTCAGGGAAGCCATTATAAATGCTGTTGTACACCGTGACTATTCAGACCCAGGGAATATCCAGGTGCGAATTTTTGATGATACCCTTGAAGTGTGGAGCCCAGGAAGACTACCTAAAGAAATTAATATCGCCACGTTATTACTTGAAAATCGTTCCATTCCTAGAAATAGAAAAATCGCCAGATTATTCTATCTGGTCGGCTTAATGGAGAATTGGGGGACTGGTTTTTGCAGGATGGTCGAAGCTTGCCACGACAATGGAAATCCCCCTCCACTATTTGAAGAAAAAGCAGGGGCTTTTGTGATTACTTTCAAAAAGAGGAATAGCTCCGAGGGATTAAATGAGGGAATAAATGAGGGAATAAAAATAAATGAGGGATTAAATGAGGGAATAAATGAGGGATTAAATGAGGGAATAAAAATAAATGAGGGATTAAATGAGGGATTAAATGAGGGAATAAAAATAAATGAGGGATTAAATGAGGGAATAAATGAGGGATTAAAAATAAATGAGGGATTAAATGAGGGATTAAATGAGGGATTAAAAATAAATGAGGGAATAAATGAGGCTGAAAGTGAGGGAATAAATAGACTGCTTTTTTATATCACCAGTCATCCAGGTGAAAGATTAACTGAAATATCCCATCAATTGGAAGTTCCTAAAAAAACTCTTGAAAGGTGGATCAAATATCTGCGAGAACAAGATAAAATCTTTTTCAACGGAAGTAAAAAGAGCGGGGGATACTATAAAAAAGAAAGTCAGAAGCCAGAACAAAACATCCAGGAGAGATTCTAAATTAAGGAGAACAGACACATGAGTAAAAAAGCAAACGCCAAAGCTATTTGCCAGATCAGTGGAAAAGAATATCCCATCTCTGAATTGGTGCCAGGAAATGCCATCCGTAAGTCGGTGCTGGAATTAATCAAACAAAAACACCCCCAATGGGTTAATGAAGGATATATCTCCCCAAAAGAATTGAATGTATTCAAGCACCTGCACATCCAAAAAAAATTCGGAAAAGAAATCAAAGCACTGTCAAAACACGAACAAATGGTTCTGGATAGTATTAAAAACTCAGCGTTATTATCGAAAAACCTCGAACCAGAAATCGATGAGACATTAACCTTTGGCCAGAAAATAGCCGATAAAATTGCCACCTTTGGCGGTAGTTGGACCTTTATTCTGTCTTTTTTGCTTTTTATTGCCATCTGGATCTGCATCAACTTATTTCTGCTTTTAACCAAGTCCTTTGATCCATATCCTTTTATCTTATTGAATTTAATTCTTTCCTGTTTGGCTGCCTTTCAAGCCCCAGTGATCATGATGAGCCAACACCGCCAAGAAGCCCGCGATAGACAACATTCCGAGCACGATTACCAGATCAATTTAAAAGCAGAATTGGAAATACAGCAGCTAAATGAAAAAATGGACCACCTACTCATCCATCAAAGCCAACGACTCATGGAAATTCAACAAGTCCAAGTTGAATTAATGGAAGAAATACTCGAACGAATCGGCAAAAAAAAAGTAAAAAAAACGTAACTGTTCAGGTTATAGGCAATAGATGAAACAAAGAAAAAGATGGGCCCACGAATTAACAAGAAATTAAAAGAAGACCACAGATTACACAGATTAAAATGATTACGCAGATTGGTTTATTTCTTTTTGTCATAGTCATCTTTTAATCTGTGTCAATCATTTTAATCTGTGTAATCTGTGGTCTTCTTTTTCTTTCCCCATCTCTCAAGAAACTCTCCCTAAATAGACTGCTTTTTTATATCACCAGTCATTCAATGTGGTTTAAATTCCGTAGGCTTTACGTTTGCGCCACAACGTCGCTTGATCAATGCCTAGGATTTCAGCCACTTCTTGCAAGTTAGCCGTTGAAGCCAATACCCGGCGAATATGAAGCTCTTCGATCTTCAAAAGGTCTATTTTGTCTCCCAGACGCGGTAAATTTTCGTTTTCACATAGTTTCCCAGGCAAGTATTCCTTGCCTACTCTTTCTGTTTTACAAAAAATAGCCATACGTTCCACCGTGTTCCTCAGTTCACGAACATTTCCCGGCCAAGAGTAGTTTTTAAGCACAGACAACGCCTCTTCCGTAAAACCCAAGAAACTACGATGATTATGTAAACCAAAAAAAGCCAGCATCCCATGCGCCAGATTCTCAATATCTTCTTTCCGTTCGCGGAGCGGAGGTGTCACCAGTTCCACCACATTCAGGCGATAATAGAGGTCTTCCCTGAAACGTCCTTCTTTTACTGCTTTTTCCAGGTTCATGTTTGTCGCCGCAATTAGACGAACATCCGCGTTTCGGGTTATTGTTTCGCCTACCCGTTCATATTTTTTCTCCTGGATAAACCGGAGCAGTTTCGGTTGAATAGAAAGTGGTAAGTCCCCAATTTCATCTAACAAGAGCGTTCCTTCATGACCCATTGAAATACGGCCCTTATAATCCCCCACCGCACCAGTGAAAGAACCTTTGGCGTGTCCGAACAGTTCATTTTCCAAGAGTTCCCCGGACAATGAAGGGCAGGAAACCACGATAAAGGGTTTTGTAGCGCGAGGACTCCAATCGTGGATACCCCGCGCCAGGATTGTTTTTCCCGTGCCGCTTTCGCCCGTTAATAGAATATTCGCATCCGAGGTTGCCACTTCCTGGGCTGCCGCGATTACTTTTTGCATGGAGGGGTTGCGGCTGGAGAAATTGATTTCAGGAGCAATCGCATTTAAGCTTGATTTGAGTTCTGCGATTTGTTTTTGTAGCGTGCGTAGCGCGAATATTTTTTCCACCACGATTTTGATTTGGGATGGAGTGAAAGGTTTAGGGATATAATCAGTTGCGCCTTTGCGAATCGCTTCCACCGCCGAATCAATTGAAGCGTAAGCTGTGATCACCACCACTTTGGTAGCCGGTGAATTCGATTGCAATACAGGGAGCAAGTCCAAGCCGTTTTTTGTGCCCAGTCGCAAATCAAGGAACACCACATCGAAGAACCCCTGTTTAATTTCTTCTACCGCGTCATCAAAATTACTGACCGAACGAACTGCATGGCCTTCGATTTCCAGACACATGGAGATTGTTTTGCGAATATTTATTTCGTCGTCAATCACCAGGATGTTCAGCTTATCCAGGTGTGTTTTTTCTTCAGTTTTAATCATAATCTAGTTCCTAATAAAATAATATAATAATATATCCTGTGCAATTATACTCTTTTTTTCGAAAAGAGCAAATATTATCTTATTAGAAGGCAAAGCAGAGCGGAACGTGAACGTTGCACCCCTGCAAGTAGATACTTTAGGATGGAAAGAACACGTTTTTGTGCTGCAAGTAAAGAGTGTAACGCTGCAAGTAGAGAGTTTACCTCTGCAAGTAGAGATTGCACGACTGCAAGTAGATACTTTAGGATTGCAATGACACGTTTCAGTACTGCAAGTTAAGATTGCACCACTGCAATTAGACATTGCACCACAACATTTAATGATTGCACCACAACATGTAGAGAGTGTACCACAACATTTAATGATTGCAGCACAACATGTAGAGAGTGTACGACTGCATTTAATGATTGCACCACAACATGTAGAGAGTGTACCATAAAAATGACTGATTCCACGTCAAAAATGGCAAAGTTTACCAGAACAATGGCACATTGTACCACGGAAGAAAGAATTGTAAAGGTAAAAACCACTCGTTGTATGCCTTTTTTACAGCGAAGAAAGCATAATTAAGTCATAAATGAATGGTTGGGAGAAAGTGTACTTCAAAATGCATGGATTGTTTTCCATTTTAAGATATTACCTATCCTCTTGCTTCTTTTCCTCGTTAATGCGACAAGGATGTCGCGTCTACTTATGCAGCTATTATAAGTAGACGCGACATCCTTGTCGCATTATTTTATTCCCCTCTCATTAAAACAGCAAAATTCTCTACTATTTCCATTAATTGGAATGGGGTTGGATTAAACAGATTATCAAAAAAAGGTACAGTAGGATTTTTTTCATGCCATCTATTAAATATAATTTTGTGGGATATCCCACTTGACAAATCTTCCACCTCAAATTATAGTGGTATTCGGAGGTAGCATATGACTGACCTTACCTTAACTTTGGATTCAAAAAAAAGAGCAGAAGAACTCTGGCTGTATCAAAACAAAGATGCACTGGAGAGTGTAAAAAGAGGATTATCACAAGCAGGAACCATAGATAAGGGCTCTTTTGCCCAATATGCAGATGAGAAAAACACCCCATGAATTTTAAACTTAAACTCACGCCGGAAGCCTAGTGGACCTTTTTTTATTAAGTCCCAGACATTGGGAGTTCTTTTTTAGATATTGCCGATCCTCTTACTTCTTTTCCTCGTTAATGCGGCAAGGATGCCGCGTCTACTTTTTGTTCCTATCCTCCTAACATCATCTTTACGCCATTCATCCCCCTTTTTTTGCCGTTTATCTGTTTTTTGTTCTTTTCCTCCGCGAATTATTCTATAATAATGGCATGAAAATACTAACGTTATTATCCTTCATAAAAATTTTTGATGCCGGGAGGCATAAATGACAACTCTATTAACTGGAAAAGAATTAAAAAAAACCTACCTCATGGGCAAAACCGAAGTCCACGCCCTGCAAGGCGTAAATGTAAATGTCGAAACCGGCGAATTCATCGTGTTTGCGGGCCCCTCAGGTTCAGGTAAAACAACCCTGCTCAACCTCTGCGGCCTGATTGATACGATTGATTCAGGTTCGCTCTGGTTCGAAGGCGAAGATATGTCCAAAGCATCTGAGAAAAAACTGGTTCACCTCCGCAAAAATAAAATCGGCTTCGTGTTCCAAAACTTTAACCTCACCCCGGTCTGGACAGCTTACGAAAACGTGGAATTCCCCCTGCTACTAATCAATACCCCAGCCAACAAACGAAAAGAAATGGTTAAAAAATACTTGGAACGTGTCGGAATCTGGGACCGCCGCCACCACAAACCTTCGCAATTATCCGGCGGCGAACAACAACGGGTGGCTATCGCCCGTTCCCTGGTCAAACAACCACAACTGGTCATCGCTGACGAACCTACAGCGAACCTGGACTCCCATAACACGGGAGAAATAATTAAACTGATGACTGAACTCAACCACGAAGAAGGAATCACGTTCCTCATCGCGTCCCATGATCCGATTGTGATTCAAGCCGCAGCTAAAGTGCTGCACATGCGCGACGGTCGTATGGACGGTTTCCACTTAGACCAGACAATTCACCCTAACGCTTCATCCCTTTAAGGAGAACGACAATGATGCTAAAACTTTCATTAAAAAACGTGTTACGCAATAAACGAAGAACCTTGATCACGGTCGCAGTAATTGCCGTCGGCGTCTCCATGCTGCTCTTGGCCCTGGCTTATACCAATTATGTCGACTATGGCGTTAAAGAAAGCGTGATTCATGGTTCTACCGGCCATTTTCAGATTATGACCAAAGACTTCACCCAAAAAGAAGAAGAAAAAATCCTGCAACTCGGTTTATCCAACTGGCAGGAACTGGCCAAAAAAATATCCACCAATCCCCTGGTTAAAGTGGTGACACCACGTATTAATTTTTCTGGTCTCGCTTCCACCGGTGACAAATCCACGGGCATTATGGTCGCCGCTATTATTCCTGAAAATGAGGTGATCCTCGGCGAAAACTTCATTGATGATAAGGCATATAATCAACTAAAAGCCAATCCGAACGGTATTTTATTGGGCCCGGCTCTGGCTAAACTGCTAAACGCCAAAACCGGCGACGATATTACGATCATGACCACTACCAGCGACGGTGCATTAAATGCGGGCGACTACGAAATGGTCGGTACGCTTACCACTGGGGTCGAAGAACTAGACAAACGTTTTGCCCTTGTCTCCTTGGATTCTGCCAAAGCACTCCTTGTTTCCGATAAAGTCGAACGTCTCGCGGTTGGCTTACGTGATACACTCGATATCCCTGTTGCTACAGAACAAACCAAAGCGATGCTTCCCCCGGAACTGGTTCTCAAACTGTGGAAAGAAGTCGATTCCAATTACGAGAAGATACTCAACTTCTTTTACCAGATGATCTTTTTCTTGCTGCCCGTGTTGATGATTATTGTTTGGTTTTCCACTATGAACACGGTGCTCATGTCTGTTATGGAACGTTCCGCTGAACTGGCCACCTTTCGCGCCATGGGAACTTCGCGGTCCCGCATGTTTCGTATGCTATTTTCCGAGGGTATTTGGATCGGGATCATTGGTGTAGTTACTGGTTTTATAATGGAATTGATTTTTTCTGGCATTATTAATTCCGCCCGTATCATGCTCCCACCACCGCCTGGAAATACGGTGGGTTATGAACTTATGGTACGCAACAGTCCGGGCATATTTATCTTTGTTGGTCTTTTGACCATTCTGGTTGTTAGTCTTTCCACTATTATGCCCGCACGCCGCATCTTTCGCTTGAGCATTGTCAAAGCCATTCGCGGCATGTAAGCGAATTCCATCAGGAGGAACCATGTATCAGACATATCTAAAATATTTTTTGGGTTTATTGTGCCCTGTGTTGTTGTTTTTTACCCTGTCCCAATTTATCCATGCGGAAGATGCCGCTAAAGTTCTGGAAAAAATAGACGGCTACCGCCAACTGGATAGCGACTTTTATCTGGATATTAAAATCTCCGACTACGAAAGCAACAATTTAAAAGAAGACGCTACTTTTGCCGGTTACTTTTCTGGTAATGATAAGAGTTTGCTCATCTGTTCCAATGGTAAAAATAAGGGCATGAAAGTGCTCATGAAAGGGGACAATATGTGGGTCAATCTCAGCGGTTCTAAACGTGGACTGCGCATTACTCCGATGCAACGACTCATGGGTCAAGCTTCCAATGGCGATGTAGCCAAAGTGAGTTTCAGTCTTGATTACACGGGTGTGCTTTTGGCGCCACAGGGCGAAATGTTAGTCATGGAATTAAAAGCCAGAAGTAAAGGCGCTACCTACCAGAAAGTTATCCTCTATGCTGACGCGAAAACCTACAAACCGCAAAAAGCAGAGTTCTTCCTCACCTCGGGTAAACATTTCAAGACGGCCTATTACCAGGAATTCAAAGTTATCGACGGCCAGAACACTGTTTCCAAGATGAAGATCGAAGATAAAATGAATCCGAAGTTATATACGGTCATGGAAAACTCCAACTACAAGAAGAAGCCGATTCCCGAAAAGTATTTTAATGTGATGTATCTCGCTAACATTGAAGCGGAATAATAAAAAGCGGGGTTGTTCAAAATGAGTAAAACAAAATTTTGCTTGATTCTGCTGGTGGTAGTGCTGCTGCCAATCTTGTTGTCTGCCAAAACCCTAAAATTCAATTTTTATGGCCATTATTCCTATGATTTTTTGCATCTTAATACGAATAGTACCTGGAACCCCAATGCCATGTTCGTGAATTCTGAAAAAGACTCTCGGCTCGCCTTCAATCTTGAAAGCCGGGTGCATTTTAAGTCTATCCGCGTCCTGGTTTCTCCTGTATTAACCGTGGATCACAACAGTAAAAGCAAACTCGCCTTGCGCGAAGCGACGCTGAACCTCAGTTTTGGCAAACTGGAACTCACTGCGGGCCGGGCCATTATTAAATTCGGAACGGGCTATATGTTCACCCCCATTGGTATCGTCACCCCTGGCAAGCAGGTCTCTGACCCCGAGGACTTCCAGCGTGGTCGCGTGGGTGGTGATCTCGTTAAACTCGATTATTATACCGAGAATTTTAATCTTAGCGCCACTGTATTTAAGAAAAACAATTGGCAGAATGTCGCTTTATTTGCTTACGGGAACATTAAAGGGATTGATGTATACGGGATTTTGTATTACCCTGAATATCACAAGTTAGAATACGGTTTTGCGGTTGCCACTACCATTGGTGATGCTGTTGAGGTTCATGCTGAGGCAATGATGTTTCGTCGTGCGCCAGTGCTTCATCATCTCGTGTATTTTGCTGATCAACCCGGCATGGTTTATCCCCAATCGCCCCTCGTGCAACCCCAGGATGGATATTATAAGGAGTTCCTTTTGGGTACTAATATCACCGTCAAACAAATTAATATCATTGCCGAATATTACCACAACGATTGGGGGTTAAAAAAGCAGTGGTGGTCCCGTTTGAAAACTCATTTTGATTACAATCTGAACCGCACCGATGGCCCGCCTGATTTTTTAAATGTAACCGCTGATCTCGAAATTCTTGCCCAGAGTAAACGCGGTTTGTTTCGTGATTATCTCTTCTTGCGGGCGTGGAAATCCTATAAAAATGTTGATCTTTCCACTATCTTTTTTGTTAATCTTGCCGATGGCAGTTTTCTTTCCCTCCTTCAATTGGATTACAGTCTCAGTGATCGTATTTCTGCTTATATCCAGCCCCTTTATTTTTCCGGGAAAAGTGGCAGCGAGTTTGGCGCGTCTTTTTATGCCAGTAGTTTACAAATTGGGTTTCGTCTTGCGCTGTAACGGAAAAAAAATCATGAAAGCATCCACTACCGCGCGGGAATTAGTGAAAAAGGGTGTTCTTTACCAGTTTATCGCGTTGTTGATTGCCCTGGTTTTTTTTGTATACGGTGAGGAGAAACATTTTTTGCAAACCTTATGGACCTCCCTCATTTTCACCAATTGTATTTCTTTCATCATTGAGGGGCTTTATTTTTTATTTCCCACATTGCAGCCCAATGTGCCCGTGGAATTTAGTTTTACCCTTATTGGTCGGCATTTTCTTATCACCTTTGCCGGGATGTTTTTGGGCACTGAAATCGCATTGTGGTTGATCAAGATTCTTTTACAGGTCACTTATTTTTCTATTTTCAGTGTCAGTCATTTGTTGTTACAAGTCATGAATGCCCTTATTTCCCTTGTGCTCATTGTGATTATGGCTGCTTTTTACCGTTTGCGCAGTCGTTTGGAGTTAAAGAATCGCGAGTACCGCGAATTGGAAAGCTTACAAACCCGAACCCGTCTGGCCGTGCTCCAAGCGCGCATCAATCCCCATTTTCTTTTTAATACCCTTAATACTATTCTTGATCTGATCTACAAATCCCCCCAAAAAGCCGAGACTGTCGTGTTGAATCTTTCCGATATTTACCGCGAGGTCTTATCCCAGACCGCCAATGAATGGAACACCCTCGGTAAAGAACTCGATCTCGTGCGCAAGTATTTAGAAATCGAAAAAATACGCATGGAAGAACGATTGACTTATCAAATCCAATGCCCCGAAGACCTCTGTTTTTGTCTAGTGCCCCCGTTACTCATTGAACCCATCGTGGAAAATGCTGTGATTCATGGTATTGCGCCCAAAAAGGAGGGTGGCAAGATTCTGATCACCGTAACCAACCAAACCGTAAACCAAATCCAGTCTCTTTTTATTACCGTAGAGGACAATGGACTCGGCATAAAAGGGAATGATTTCTCCGGTGGCTTTGGAATCTTCAGTGTATCCGAGCGTTTGAAATTATTATATGGAGAGAGAGCCCGTTTTACCGTGACCCCGCTTACTGAAGGCGGAACGCGGGTACTTTTGGAGGTGCCGTGTGACCATAGCGACCATTAATACCGTGATAGTTGAAGATGAGCGTCATTCGTTGGAGCGTTTGAAGGATTTATTAAAAGAGTTCCCGCAGATTCGCCTAGTTGGTGAAGCCGCGGATGGTGAAAGCGCCATTACGCTTATTCAACAGTTGAAACCAGCCCTCGTGTTCTTGGATATTCATCTTCCTGAAGCCAGTGGTTTTGAAGTATTGGCTCGGTTGGAAAATAGACCACGGGTGATTTTTATAACCGCTTACGATCAATATGCCATCAAGGCATTTGAGGAAAACGCCGTTGATTATCTATTAAAACCCACTTCCAGGGAACGCCTGCAAAAAGCCGTGGCACGTGTTCTTAGTAATGAGCAACCCGCCGCAGATAAAACCCTTGAGTTGTTAAAAAAGATATTGCAGCGTGATTCGTATAAATCGCGGTTTTCTATTAAATTAAAAGAGGAGATTCTGATTATTCCTGAGGAGGCCGTGTATTATTTTAAGGCTGAGGAGAAGTATGTGTTTCTGTGTACCCGTGACCAGGAATTTTTTTATGATGCCACACTCGGTGAATTGGAGAAATCGTTGGACCCTCATAAGTTTGTTCGTATCCATAAGAGTCATATAGTCGCATTGGACAAGATCAAAAAATTGAAGAAGTGGTTTTTATCTGATTATCTGGTCGAATTGAGTGACAGTCGAGGCACCAAGTTAAAAACCGGTCGCGCGTATCTTCCCGAATTAAAGCAGAAGTTAAATTTCTAAAGTTCATCAAGTCTTTCCCAGTCAAAAATTTTGCGGAGCTTTTATAAAAGCGACTCCCCGAAGGGCCGCCGGAGGCAGAGAAATGTCGTCTTTTCTTTTTTTGGACGTTGACGAAAGGATAAAATTGTCGTATATTATATATGAATACAAAAGTAGGAGGTCCAGCATGCCGAAGAGTAAGATAAATGTTTCGTTAGATCAGGATTTAATTGAGTTTGCAAGAAATTACGCCAAGTATCAGCGGACCTCTATCTCGGAGATTTTCACGCAGTTCATTCTTAATTTGAAACGATTTAAGGAGACTGAAACCACTGATATGATATTGGCAGATCCTGATTTTAAGGAGAGCCTGATGCAAACGATTTCACAAATTAAGTCCGGTGAAATGAAATGGCATTCATATAATGAGGTTTTTAATGAACGTCCTGTTCAGTGATTCCTTCCGAAGTTCTTTAAGAAAATTTGCTTCTATAAAAAAGAGTATCCAAAAAAGAGTCGATATGATTGTCGAGGAACCGATTGCTCTGGGGGAGCCATTAAAAGGTAATCTGAGAGGCTTTTACAGTAGTCCAGTACGCAAAAATTTTATTATTATTTTTTTATACTGTTACAGTTGCAGAAAAAAAGGGGATGACGAGATTGTGCGGTGTAATGATTGCAAAAACTGTATGGATAATACGATCAAATTTATTGATCTTGGTCCCCATGACCAAGCATACGGGAAGAAATAACATCCATTAGATGGAAGAGTGTCAAAAATTTTGCGGAGCTTTTTTAAAAAGCATTGAAATATATTCTGAGTTCTGGTAAAATTGAAACCATGAAGACCAATGAAAGTGTTTGGAAACGATATGATATTATGAAGGAGTTGGCTTATGTTCCGGCTGAGCGCTTGAACGAGATTGATTCTTATATCAAGTTTATTTTGTTCCGTGACAATATCAAAATCAACAGCAATGATAAAGAGCCCAAAACTCTTTCTGGAATTTGGAAAGACAAGGGCTTCGAGAAGATTGCCGATTTAGATGGGGAAATAAACAATATACGCAAGGAACTGTGAGTTCCTGTTTAAAGGGGCCATTTATGGTGGACCGATTCATCTTTCCTAGTCAAAAATTTTGTGGAGCTTTTTTAAAAGCGACTCCCCGAAGGGATATAGGAATTTATCTCACAGGAGACACAGAGAGAAAGAGTAACATACTTCAGGCATTTATTTTTTTCTCACTGTTTTCTTTTGCTTTGAGATTATTTCTTTCTGGGCATAGTCGGAGATATTTCTTTTTTTTGCGTTGAAGCCGATGCCAATTAGGATTATTTTTTTCCGTTGTTCCAGGTATTGTTCGTAATAAGACTTCTCATTGATCTGTTTGAGGGCTTTGGCTGCCGTGCCCATTTTGAACTCTAAGATATATATATAATGGTCAGTTTCTACCACCATATCCATCCGGCCACGATTGTTGAAATGTTCCGGGGTTGCTTTTCCCATGGATAGTTTTAAAACCAGATAAAAAACCAGGTGATAATACTTTTCTACTTCACCTTCTACCAGCGTATAGGGAACTGCCGCCAGGAAGGCTTGCATTTTATTAATGAAGCTTTTTATGTTATTGTTTTCCAAGGATTCCTTGATGGCACGATTTAGACTGCTGGCAGCGGCTTGGTCCTGACCAGAGAACTCCTCTACCAGATTATAGAGGAATGCATTTTCAACTTCCCGGTTGGGATAAGATAGGAAATACTTGTCGCCCTCTATTTTTTTGATGGTCAAATACCCGGTTTGAAAGAGCAAAAGATTGATGTCAATTTTGGTAATATCAAATTTATCAAAGAATTGATCGTTCACTTCCAATTCTTCCCACACTCTAACATCAATCCCCTTGGTTCTTGCCATTTTCGCAAGAAAAGTGGGCGTACCCGTGGCGAACCAAAAGGATTTAAATTCCTTTTGGTAGAAAAAATTCATTATTGAAATAGGATTATAGACAAACGTCTTCCCATCCCATGAATAGCCGTTATAATACTCTTTTAATTTTTTAAACAATGTGTCTCTGGAATAATCGGGAACCTGCGCGGCGTATTCCTGGATATACTCATGGAAATAAACTTCGATTTCCTCGGTGGTGTAACCAAGCAATGGCACGTAATCGCTATTAAAACTAATATCCACCAGATGGTTCAGGTCACTGAAAACCGATAAACGACTGAATCGGGTCACTCCGGTCATAAATAGGAAGTGGATATTTTTTTGCTGGCTTTTAAGAACGGAATAGAAGCTTTTGAGGGCAATCCGGTTCTCCTCTGCTTTTTCCAAATCGTCAATATAATCGGTAATCAGTTTATCGTATTCGTCAATCAGGATGACAATCGGTTTTTCCTTGGCTAATTTACGAATTAAGTCATCGAATTTCCAGTTGATATTCTCGCCCTCACACTGGACACCAAACTCGCCTGCAATTTGGTCCAAGGCAATGGTAAGCGCTTTTTCTATGCCAAGTCCACTATGATAGACTCCCAGAAAATCGAGGTGAAGCACAGTATACTTTTCCCATGGGATGCGATCATAAATCCAAGACCCCTTAAAAAGATCACGGTTGCCGTGAAAAATCTCCTTTAACGTGGAAATTAACAATGATTTGCCAAAGCGTCGCGGGCGCGACAAAAAGTATGCCCCTCCTTTCAGTACCAAGTTATAGATATATTTGGTTTTATCCACATAGATATAATTTTCCTTAATCAATCTTGAGAATGTCGGCACACTGAGAGGTAATGATTTTTTATTCAAGAGATTGGGACTTTCATTGGCGACGTTATCCAACCCACGGTAAATGACAGGATAATTCTTTTCAAATTTTTCATGGGATGAGACATCAATATATGAAATGGATTTAAAAAGCTGGGGCATTACCTCGTTACACTCTTCTAACAAAAGAGGCCGAATTTGTTTCTTAAAGCCTGTCTGATCTTCGGTCATAATGGCAGTCTTCTCTGTAGAGGGCAATTGGGTTTGGCAGTAGGCAGGTGTTAAGATAGGAACAATAAAATCGCTTTCCGCCAGTCCTTTGGCCTGTGCCTCAATCCAATTGGCGCCCCAGGGGATGGATTCCTTATCGAAAAAACAGTCCACTCCATCCCGCGTTAAGCGGTTGTATAGTTCACGGGCAAATGATTCATCCTTTTGATGATAACTTAAAAATACCTTACTCATGGTACACGTCCTGTTCCCAAACATCGAAAATATAGTATACCATAACCATATTATCCTATTCAGTCCAAGTTCATATAATATTCCAGCTCTTGAAATGCATATTTTTTGGGGCAATATAAATGCCCATCTTTTAAAAGTTGAGACTCAAAGATTGTTTCTTGCATAACTGCCTCCTGTTTTAATATAAACTTATTCGGTGAATTTGTCAATACTGGGGATTCAGAATTAAATCAAAAAACATAGTAACTGTTCAGCGGGTGAACTCTTTTCTTAATTTTCTATCCTCTTTTATTTTTCCTCACCGGCTGCGAGCTGCAAACGCCGCTAGATAACTTCCGTGCCTGTCCCCTTTTGACTTGTTTATATCATATATAAAGTAAAGAAGTAAAGCACCGTCCCCGGTCTTTCCGATCTCTACGCCCCGGTTTTTTTCTTTTTCCTAACTTCATAGCCTCCTAACTTCCTAATTTCCATCTTTTCATGGTATAATATTAATCTGTAGCGCAGCACCTGGAGGGCTGAACCCATGACAAAGGATTTGGAAGTTATCAAAGAATTGGAAAAAGCAATCGGAAAAAAGCTAGAGCAAAAGCCTCTTGGTAAGATAATGGATTACGGTGGCAATGGCTATGCTGTCGATGGTAACGATTTTGTCATCGGTTTGAATTTAGATAAATCCAATATCTCGGACCTGCAATTGCTAAACCAGTTAACCCGGTTAACCCATTTGAGCTTATATTATAATAAAATTTCCGATGTCTCGCCCCTCCAGGGGTTAACCGCTTTAAAAGTTTTGAACTTATCTTCCAACCAACCGACCGATGTCTCGCCCCTCCAGGGGTTAACCGCTTTAACAACATTGGGATTAGACTCCAACCAACTGACCGATGTCTCGCCCCTCCAGGGGTTAACCGCTTTAACAGATTTATACTTATATTCCAACCAACTGACCGATGTCTCGCCCCTCCAGGGGTTAACCGCTTTAACAACATTGGACTTATCTTCCAACCTACTGACTGATGTCTCGCCCCTCCAGGGGTTAACCGCTTTAACAGAGTTGTACTTAGACTCCAACCAACTGACCGATGTCTCGCCCCTCCAGGGGTTAAAACAGCTAAAAATACTTAATTTAAGGCATAACAAAATATCCCAACTGCCGGAAGCCATTTTTCACCTGGGCTTGGACGTAATATGGGATAGTAAATATGATTGGTTCGCCGGCCTTCACCTCTACGGCAATCCTTTGGAAACGCCGCCAGTAGAAGTGGTCAAGCAAGGCAAAGAAGCCGTACTGAATTATTTCAAAGAACTGGAAAAAGACTCCGTCCACTTGCTGCAATGCAAACTCCTCATCGTGGGCAACGGCGAAGTGGGCAAAACCACGCTCATGAAAAAACTGCTGGACCCTAATTACCCGGTGAAAGAAGGAGAGGAAGATTCCACCCACGGCATTAACATAAAACCCTGGCACCTGGATGTCCCTTTCACAGAAAAAGAAACCGCGATGACCACTCAGCCCGTAACCCTCCACTTCTGGGACTTTGGCGGCCAAGATATCTATCACGCCACCCACCAATTTTTCCTGACCAAACGTTCCCTCTACCTTTTTGTCTGGGAAGCCCGCCGCGAAGAAGAGACCCGCAGCTTTGATTACTGGCTCAATATCCTTAAACTCCTGAGCGACCAAAGCCCGGTCATTATGGTCATGAACAAAGCGGACAAACGCACCAAATTCATCGATGAAAAAGGCTTTAAAAACAAATTCCCCAACATTCAAAACTACACCAAAATAAGCTGCTTAAAGGGCACGGGTATCCATGAATTAACCGAAGAAATCCGCCGCAATTTAGCAGACATGCCCCACCTCCAAGATAAACTGCCGCTGGTGTGGGTAAAAATCCGCGACCGCCTGGATAAAGAGAAGCAGGTCAAGAATTACATCACCCAGAGCGAGTATTTTTCCATCTGCCAGGAATATGGTTTAAACCAAGAGCGGGCCCTATTTCTCAGTGATTACCTCCATGACCTGGGAGTCATCATCCACTATGGCAATGACCCGCAACTGAAACATACGGTTATCCTCAATCCCGAATGGGCCACTGAAGCGGTTTATATTCTTATTTTTGCCCGTGACATCCAGGAAAATCGGGGTAATTTCCGCAGGCAGGATTTGAAACGGTACTGGCCGGAAGCCAAATACCCGGAAGAAAAGCACGGGGAATTGGTGCGCTTGATGGAAAAATTCGAACTCTGTTTTAATTTTGCCGATACCCCTCTTTATTTTGTGCCCGAACTGCTGCCACCGGCAGACGATACCCTGGACCTTTCCCCATTCCAGTCTACGGGCACGCTGCGGTTTCACTACCATTATGATTTTATGCCCGAAGGCATTGTTAGTCGCTTTATGGCCCGGTTCTTCTATTTAATCGACGAAAACCATTTCTGGAAAAACGGCGTGATTTTAAAATTTGAAGAGTCCAAGGCGCTGATTATGGGCGAACCGTTAAACCGCCGCGTGACCATCACCATCACAGGCAACCAAAAAAAGGAACTACTGGCCATTATGCGCCACCATTTCGATTTTATCCATACCTCCTTAAATATGGAAAAAAACAACCACTACCATGAGATGATCCCGTGTTTTTGCAGCCGTTGCGCCTCTTCACCCGTTCCCTATTTTTATAAATACGACATGCTCAAATACGCACGCGCCAAAAACATTACCGACAACGTTTGCCAGAATAGTTTCGAGACCGTATCCATCGCCGCGTTGCTGGAAGGTTTCGAACCTCCTGCAATCAAAGGGTTACTGGTAGACAATGTGATGCGTGTGCTTGCGCAATTGCAAGCCAATGCCGCGGCTATTCGCGAGGATGAAGACAGCAGAAATAGTATTATCACCATGTTGTTACCCAGTTCCGGGTATGTCGCCAAGGACCAGACCCGTTCGGGTTATACGCCCACGGGAAAATCAGCGGGGCGCCTGGATATTATGATTTTAAACCAGGAAGGACAACCGGAAGCCATCATTGAAGCCTTGCGCCTTAACCATTTCAACAGGAATACGATAAACTCCCATGTGCAGAAAATTTTCAAGTATGATATTAATGGTCTGCCGCACAATTTTATGCTGGTGTATGCGGAATCGGCGGATTTTATAGGGTTATGGAACCAGTACCTGGGGTATTTACCGCAAATAGAGTATAAATATAAACGGTTGGATACAGATATTCCCCAAGATGAAACAACTCCCTATACCGGTATCCGTGTGGCCCGCACGCGGCATGAGCGGGATGGCAGAGAGACGGTGTTGTATCATCTTTTTGTGGACATGTTTCGCGAAATAATACGTTAGGAAACACGCACCGTGCGGTTGTTTCAAGTTTTGGAGCGCCCGGGATTGAAGGATATAAAAATCATTCAGGGTGATGAATCTAAAAAGAAAATTTCTAGCCAGGCACTATCTGTTTAATAGCAAACCTTTGATTCCTACCATCACGGCAGGCGAAGAGACTTTTAAAACCTGGAACTGCACTTTGCTCTGCTGCTTTTTATTGGTTATCGAAGTCTCAAAATAACGGATTTCTTCCTTTTTGATGTCCCGGAACAATAACTGGTCAGTCAATTGGTCATCAATATAAACCTGCAACACCAGGAACTCGGAATCACCCATATATTGAATACTGCCCTGCACTAACAAATCATCGGCACGGGTAGAGATGCTGTTGGCATCCTCCAAAGCCAATACATTCCCATTGAGATCAGTGACTTTTTGAATGGCTATCTTTGCGGTGGCAATAACCACTTTGATGTCTTGAACATCACTCTCTGCCACTACATTGTTAAACGTATCCAATGCCCGAACTTTCCAATAGGTCCATTCATTGCGGGTGATAGTTTGCCACGTATTGGGACCGGGGGTGAAAGTAAGCGGGGTGTCGACATCATTCCAAATTACCCCGTCATTTTCGCTGAGCAATGGATAAAGATAATTCGAGAAAGCCACCTGATATTTGGAAGCCCCCTTGGGTTCTTTCCACGAAAATGACGGGATCGCATCTTCTTTGGCAATGAACCCATCCTGGGGAGTGACTACTTCCAGAATGTTTTCATAGGTCAACACAAAATACTTCAAGACCGGGAAAGTGACGGGTATTTCTGCGGGGCGGGTTAGTTTTACCGTGATCGTGTGCAACCCGGCATCGGTGACAGGCAAACCAGGGATACGACGGGTGTAAATCTCTTTGACCTCGCCTTGTTTCACCAGTTCATTGAAAAATTCATAGGGATGACCGTCTACAATCCAATACCCTGAGATAAGTCCTGTTCCTCTCATTTTCATTCGCAGCACGGCCTGGATATGCTTGGAATTTTTCGGGACTACTTTGTAATATTTCCCGTTATCCAATCGCACCTCGGCGATTTGCAAGGTGACTTGATCATCAATTCCCTGGATAGTGACCGGCGTGGTGATTTGCACCTGGCTGGCCCCATTTTCATCCCGGGCACTGATCGTAAATGTACCGGGACGACGGTATTGATGCACTTCTGTTTTACCGCCTGATTTCTGTTCACCATCCCCGAAATCCCACAGGATTAATTGCCCCCTGAAATTCATTGCCGTTACGGTGATGTTCTCATTGGTTCGTGCTTCAGGAGGAGTAACAGTAATAAACCGGTTCTCTGGCAACACTGTAACCTTGGTGGTGATGGGAGTATGTTGAATGGTAGAATCTTTGGCACTGACAGTAAAACTCCCTGCCGTAGCAAACCGATGGGTTATTGCAGTCGTACTGCCACTGAGAACGGTACCATCGCCAAAATTCCAATCAATGGCCGCAGTGACAAACCCCTGGGCCTGGAAACTGACTGTCTGATCCACTCGGGGCGACCGGGGACTAAAACCAATCTGCCGACTGGGCTGGGTGACAGTCAGTGTTACGGAAACAGTAGGAAAATTGCTGTCCCGCTCCTTGGCGGTCACAGTAAAGGTGCCCGCATTGTTGTAAACATGGGTGATATTGATACCAATTCCACCGGTGGTGCTGCCATCGCCAAAATTCCAATCCACGGACTGAGAAAGAAAATTGACCGCATTAAACGTAACGGGAACACCTACTTTTGGCTGCGCGGGAGTATACGTGATAGAACGTACTGGCAAGTTAACGGTGATGGTTAAACTGATTGGCAATGTAGACAAACCATTAAAATCATACGCCCTTACCCGATATGTACCGGGCTGGCTATACGTATGGGTCACCACACTTGTGCCCAGTGTTTTTTCCTGGCTGTGAGTACTTTTGATCGTGCCATCCCCCATATCCCAACGGATATTGCCGGGGGTATTAAAATTAAAAGCCGTAAACGTGGCCACCTGCCCGACTACCGGCGGCATCGGTGAAACTTGAATGGTTCGATTCTCTGGTTTCCGTTCTATAATCACATTGATTGTTTCCGTGATAGTGGGCACCGAAGTAAATTGACCCACCACTGTGACCGTGTAAATACCTGCATCTTTATAGGCATGGGTAACCGAATCCAAGCCAGATGTTCTTGTGGTCGTGGCTCCGTCGCCGAAGTTCCAGGTGGTATTGTAAGCACTGGCAAAAGTCGTACTGCTGGCTCTGAAGGTCAGGATGTCACCAATATAATACGTGCCGCTGGGCGTGATGATGATGGCCGATAACTGGGTCGCTGACACCATTAAAAAGAGTACCAAGGCAACGACAATATATATTCGCTGAGCGAGTTGTTTATGGTTCTGTTTTTTGTTCATCTTTTTTCTCCTACATTCTTCCCTGGTGCTTAAAATGAAATATCTGCTTGCAGATACGCCGTGATATTATCCGTTTTTGTGCCACCCGTGGTAAACTCATCGTATTTTCCCCGTAATGACAGGGTCGGCTGGATTTTATTCTTAAATATCTTGGCCATATAAAAATTAAAATTCCCACCCACCGAGAGACTCGTGGAATCACTGAACGTATTGTCATTTTTGGTCCAGGAGCCAGTCATGGATAAAGAAAATATCTCCGGCACAAAACTGAGTTCACTATTGATATAAGCGCTGTATATCTTGGAAGTGCTGCTGTCAGTAAAATTCTCCGTGGACTGATAAGATACAGTGGGATTCAGGCTGAATACATTCCCGAATCTCAAGTTCAATGAAACGGAACCGTCAATATTGGCGGTAAAGTTTTTGGATTCTGTTTTTCCTATTTTAACTGTCAGTCCGTTACTGCCTGCGATATACCCCACCGTGCCCGAGTAACGTATCGTATCCATGTCTTCCGAACCTGTCATCAGACCGGAAGATTTATCGTAATCCAGGTTGTCCAAACCGAATTCAGCCCCGATTTGGAAATGATTGGCAATCAACCAGGAGAGGTCCGTGCTGATATTTTTCGTATGCATTTTCGGTTGGACCGTGCTGGTGAGATTGGTTTTTTGATCGGCGTAACGGACATTGAGGGAAAAGGATTTAATCATCATGCCAATACTGCTGTTTAAGCCCTCGCGATCGTTTTGCAGGAACAGGTTAGCAATAGAACTGAATTGTTCCCCGATTTTTTTGTAATCCGCGTGTAGCGTGAATATCTTATAATTAAAATCCCCTTCAGCGCGCCATGCTTTGCCGGTTTTTTTAGTGAGTGCCGAGCTGTCTGCGCCGCTACCGTAATTGCTGCTGGCAAACTCTCCTTTCAAGAGCAGGTGATTCTGCCATAGATTCAATTCACTCCAAGCCGATAACACGTGCCCTTCACGGTAGGGATCCTCGGAACTGACAATCGTCAAACTGTCGAGGTTATCTTTACCAGTCAGGAACATCCCGCGCAGTTTAAAAATAGTACCGAGGTTGAATCCTGCGGTAGCGCCAAAAAGATTGGCATTGCTGGGTGGAATACCAAACCCGGCAAACCCGGTCTTCTGCTGGGAATTAGTAAAAAAAGAACTCAAATAGAGCGACTTACCTGCCAATTCATAGTGCATGCCACGACGACTCAACGAGGAAGTGGTAAATTCCGTGTTACTGATGGAAAGATCACCTGCGGCCACTGTATGAATACCCGTTTTAAAATTGATTTTCATATCCGCCAGGTTGACCTTATTTTGATCTGCGCTCACCGTATGCATGTAGGAAAAATTAGTATCGAAATCCAATTGGTATTTTTCTCTGACAATATTGCGATAGAGTCTCAGGTTTCCGTTCGCGTCGAATTTTTGTCCTGTTGGTGGCTCTGCTTTTTCATAAATCCGGGTGGTCGTTGAAGCCGACAGGCCGATTTTGATTAATGCTTCCTTGCTACTACCGGTCCCGGCTGTACCTTCTGCGGTTTGCTGGAAATAAATCTCCGGTGAATCCATGCGGCTGATATTATTTACTGTAAAAACCGGGGAAATCGCCGTGGAATTATTCTTCCCACTCTCCAATATATAATACTCCATTGTTTTGCCGTACAAATTGGCCGTGGATAATTGGAAATACATGTTCCCGTTTTTATCCACCTTCATTTTTCTCACCTGATAGTTTAACAACCCTTCCGTGCGGTAATAGATGTAAAAATCCTTGTCCACGGCCAGGGCATTAATTTTGATCGTCAGTATTTCAGCCTGTCGTTCAACTTTCGGAAGATATCCGGAAAAAGAATAAGTACCGGAAAAAAGCGGTGTACTGAAACTCAAACAGGATAGCAGGATGATTGGTATAATGGTTTTTATCATCGTTATGCGTCTCATGGTTTTGCTCCTTATTAAATTCCTATTTTATTTCGGGCGTTTAAAATTATTTTATCAGTTTAAAACTGGCGATTTCTGAAGTAGTGGTCACTCTACCGCTGCTGTTTACAGCACGTACTTGCCAGTAAATCCACGTCCCTGCTTTAAAAGTGGTCAGATCCGGCCTGTAATTGTCCGTGTTGCCGACAGGGTGCCAAACCATCTGCTCATCGGTGAGGAACTGCAAGGGAATCTCGGAGATCAATATCTGGTAAGAGAGCTCATCTAGCTGCGGGTTAAATTGCCATGACAAGCCAAAGGAATCTGTACTGGGAACTTTGCTTCCTGGTTCCGGGAACTTGATGCGAATAGCGCCCGATTCCGCGACAAAATAACGGAGAGTAGGGAGTTGGCGATTAAACGAATAGTTGCTGAATTCTATTGTCAGCTTGTGCATGCCCGTGTCTTTTAAAGGCAGCGGTCTTACATCTCTGCCCCGGAGGTCTGTGATTTGACCCGGCTTTAATACGACTTCCCACAATCCGATAGGTTGTTGGTCCAACAACCACTTCCCTTTTAATATGCCACTACCCAGCGCTTTTATTTTCAGGTAATACGTGGGCGGTGGGTTTTTCAAGCCAGTGACTTGATAGTATTTACCGTTCGAAAAGGCCAGCTCTAAAAACTGAATCTGAAAATGGGGGGTCAACTCTGACACCCCTTCCTGTTGATTTAGTGTGTCTTGGCTTTCCACGGCAAACCACAACGTTCCCAGCAGGAAGAAAAAAAGAAAGACTGCGTGTCGGTAACTTATTCTACTCATATAAAGACCTCTTCTTTTATTAAAGAATAAAAAAGGGGGTAAAATATCTCAGAAAGAAAAAGAAAAATATTTTAACCCTGAATTATTTGAGAGTATCGTTAAAGCAAGTGGGAGTTATGGGAGTAATGGGAGTTATGGGAATTCTGGGAATTCTGGGAATTATGGGAAGTATAGGAGTAATGGGAATATTTTTGTTTATCCCATAATTCCCATAACTCCCAGAATTCCCATAACTCCCATTAACTTGGGCGTGAATCCAGGTTAATCGCTTGACTTTTCATTTTTAACAGTCTATGATAGGTACATAGTCGATGTTACTTTAAAATAAGAGTACAGGATGTCAAGATGAGCAATTTGATTGAGAAGTTTCCCGTGCCGCTGATATTTAAAAAAATTCTGAAAGACAGTTTGACTGGTGAATTGGAACTGCTGCATGAGAAATATTCCAAGCAACTGTATTTTGTCAAAGGCCAACTCGCCTTTGCGACAACTACAGTTGACAGTGAACGATTGGGCGAGGTGTTACTTTCATTGCACAAAATCACCCCCGAACAATTTAATACGATGTCACGCGTCAAATCAAATGGTGATAGCACCCGTAAAGTAGGGGAGATATTGATGGAAGTGTCTGGGCTCAATAAACAGGATATTTATTATACTCTCAGTTACCAGATCAAAAAAATTGCTGCCGCTACCTTTGGTATGACCGATGGTGAATGGCGTTTTACTGTCAAACAACCCCTGATTCCTAACACCCACCAGTTTCACATCAAAATTGCGGAAATTGTATTGGAGGGTGTTGGGCAAATTCGCGATATTTCTTATTTCAAACGGCGTTATTCTTTACGTGCGCCTGTAACTACCACGCTTCCCGAAGAAATTCAAAAATACCTTACCACTGAGCAAATGAAATTCTATTTTAAATTATCCAATTTTTCCAATGAACCTGTAACCAGTATTATTCCTAAAATGGATATTCTGCAAGAGCTATTTTGGAAAAATATTATTCACCTGTACCTTTTGAATGTCGTGGATTTTGTCGAATATACGATTGATGAAGAGGTCAACAAGAACATCGAGGAGATTGCTGAGCTGCATAGTAAGATCAAAAAGCAGGAATTGAATTTTTATCAGGTATTGGGTATAGCCAATGGCACCGATAAAGAGAAGATTAAGGAGTCTTATTTCAATTTTTCCCGCAAATACCATCCTGACCGAATCAATGCCGCGCCAGATTCTACTGTCAAGTTACAGGCCAACGAGGTGTTTGCAGAGATCAACCGGGCCTATGAAATTCTCAGCAATGAGGAGAAACGGCGGGAATACGATGCCCACCAATACAAAGAAATGACCACGACCGATACAGAACAATCACACCAGACCAAAACGGGACGCAACCTTTACCTTAAAGCCAATTCCCTCTACAAACAAAAACGGTATTACGAGGCAGCGACGATGATGGAAGAAACGGTGAAACGTGACAGTACAAAAGCCTCTTATTTCTTGTTGCTGGGTCTATGCCATTCGAAATTACCCGCCTCCAAAAACCGCGCGGAACAATGCCTCAAAAAGGCTACAGAACTGGAACCCTGGAACGCGGACCATCTATTCGCACTGGGCGAATTATACAAATCGGAAAACCTGATGAAAAAAGCTCAAGTCGCCTTTAACCGGGCCCTGGAAATCAACCTGGAACATACCCTGGCAGGTAAAGCGAAGGAAGAACTAGAGAAGATGTTCTCCCCTCACAAAAAAAACTTTTTCTCCCTGTTCGGGAAAAAAAAGTAAACCTGCCTGATCAACCATAATCAACCATTATCAACCAGAATCAGCGATTCTTATTCCGTTTAAAGATCCCGGTGATTTTCTGAATCAAGGACTTCTTAGGCGGTGGGGGAGTCATGGGAACCGATTTTTCCGAGGGCACATGGAAATTGTCCCCGTACTTTTTCCGGTAGTATTCGATACGATCTTCATAGGTCGCAATCGAACCTTTCGGACGTTCCACTTTGGGCGCGTTTCTGCTTTCGCCTTTCTTTTTACCTTTGGAAGAATAGTAGTTATCGCCAGATTCTTTTTGATCCTTTGGTACTTCTGAAGAAGCTGCGGTTCTTCCCTTATCCCGGTCTTTATCCCACTTGCGGTTTTTGTCTTTGTTGGCGTTTCTATTCCGGTCTTTGCTGATGTCTTTTGATGTGTCTTTGGTGGTTTCTTTGGTTGTGTCCCGGTCGCGGTTTTTGTCAGGGCTGCGATCTTTGAATTTATCGCTGTAGCGGTCCTTGTAGCTGCCTTTACCTACTTTAGGTTTAACTATCTGCGGGGCAGTTGTGGATGGGTCATCCATTACCGCTGTTTTTTTCAGCGGAGTATCCGTATGGGTGGCTTTTTTTTGCGCCGGTCTTTTTGTGCTGCTGGGGAATTTCTTATGGGGAATCTTTTCATGCACTCGTGAAGAACGTGAACCACCCCGTGGGGTGCGGCGCGAATCCATAGCCGGGCCCAAATCCGTGTGGAACATATCATCATCTGGTATCCCCACCGGGATTTTCATATTCAGGAAGCTTTCAATCGGTTCCAGGTTAAAAATATACCGTTCGCAAGCCAGAGTCACCGCTTTTCCTGATTTACCCGCCCGTGCAGTACGGCCAATGCGATGCACATAGTTTTCGCAATCACCTGGCAGGTCGTAATTAATAATCATTTCCAGATCATCAATATGCAAACCCCGTGCCGCCACGTCCGTGGCCACCAGGTAAGACAATTTCCCCGATTTAAAACTATTGATCACGCTCAATCGTTTGGATTGCGGGAGATCGCCACTGAGATATTGGCATTTGTACCCGTTGTATTCCAGTTGTTTTGCTACTTGGGCAGCCGTATGCTTCATGTTCGTAAAGATCAGTGCCGTGCTCGGCATTTCTTTTTTGAGGATGCCCAGCATCAGGCTCATTTTTTCTTTTTCCGCCACGTGGTACAGTATCTGGGCAATTTTATCTACTGTGACTTGTTCCGGTGTGATCTCGATAGTGACCGCATCGTGCATAAATTCCCGTGCTATACTGCGGGTTTCCACATCCAAAGTGGCGCTGAACAGCATCACCTGTTTCTTCGTATTATTGCCTTCCATGCGGCGCAATATTTTGCGAATATCAGGCAAAAAGCCCATATCCAGCATCCGGTCCGCTTCATCAATGACAAAAAAGCCAAGGTTGCGGAAATTCATCTTCCCCTGTTGATTGAAATCCAATAATCGGCCCGGGGTGCCAATGATCAGGTCTACTTCATCTTCTAACAGGTTCTCTTGTTGTTGGTAGCCCACGCCACCATAGAAGCAGCCGATTTTGAAATCCAGATAACGCCCCACCTGACGGGCTTCTTTTTCGATCTGGATAGCCAACTCGCGGGTTGGCGCAATAATCAGCGCTTTCTTTTCTTTGATTGGACTGTTTTCGTCCAAAAAATGCTGGAATATCGTGATCAGAAACGCGGCAGTCTTTCCCGTTCCGGTTTGAGATTGCACTTCCACATCCCGCCCTTTCAGCGTGTGTACTAATGTTTCTTCTTGAACCGGCATACACTCGATATAACCGGTTTCGATAATCCCTTGCATTAACTTGTCATTTAACTTAAATTCAGTAAATTTCATTGTTATACAACTCCAATTTAATAGTATAACACATAATAGGTCTATCTGTATACTGAAAAAAAAATCTGTTCCATGATAGACCAATATCGCTGATTATTCCATAACCTGGATTCACCGCCAGTTCTTTGAGAGCACCATAAAATCAAGTGGGAGGAATGGGAATGATGGGAATTATGGGAATTGGACAAAACCGCTTCGCGGTAATGGCCTGCGGCCTAT
>CAZCVI010000040.1:0-61850 GCA_964502145.1 uncultured Clostridia bacterium | reverse complement strand
TATCATATTTGAAATATCGTGAAAATGAATTTACACAAAATATTATACACTCCCAATGTTGCGGTGCAATGTCTCCATGTTGCAGTGCAATCATCAAATGTTGTGGTGCAATGTCTCCATGTCGTGGTACAATCATCAAATGTTGTGGTGCAATGTCTCCATGTCGCGGTGCAATCATCAAATGTTGTCGTGCAATGTCTCCATGTTGTGGTGCAATGTCTATATGTCGTGTTGGAATGTCTATATGTCGAGGCAAAGTCTGTCATTATCCAATTAAAGTGTCTATCTTCTCCCTTACAATGTGTTTCTGCGAAACTTATTCAGTAAAAAACCCATGGATTTTAATAGGCAATGGAAGTAGTTTGTTAACTTGTGGGTAAATGTGGGGTCATGCCGCATTACTTTCATCTTCCGCTTGATCAATGCGCCAGGATGGCGCGTCTACGTTAGCTCCTCCACCGCTAAGTGCGTGGAGAAATAAAAACTAATTTATAAAAAACATTGCAATTCATTTTTGACTCTTTTATAATCATATCATGACACATAAGGATGTGATAAAATGAAATTGATACGCAGTATAACGCTTGCATTTCAAGAAGGAACTTCGGATAAAATCTACGAGGTGGACCTCTGTCAAGAAGGCGAGAACCAATTCGTGGTGAATTTCCGTTTCGGGCGCCGTGGTAGTGACCTGAAAGAGGGGTCAAAAACACCGACACCAGTCACGCTATCAGAGGCAGAGAAAGAATACAACCAACTGGTAGAATCAAAAATAAAAAAAGGTTACCAGGATACCACTCCTTCCTCCTAAGCACCCGCCGACTCTGTTAAATGGGGGAAGATTTAAACCATGGTAGTTTTTCTTTCAGGATTTGATAAATAATAAAAGACAAGCAGGATACTTGCCCTAGATTCACCGTCAAGTTTCAGAAAAAACTGGACTATCTGGACATAATGGACATTCTGGACTTACTGGACTTCACAAAACTTTTGATTTTTCCAGCTTGTCCAGTAAGTCCAGTAAGTCCAGAATGTCCAGCCTGCCACGGTTATCCGTGGGACTGATAAAAATCTGATGGCGAATCCAGCTTGCCCTACTTTTTATTCCTATCATAACGAATAAGCCGATTATCTTGCCAGCGGAAACGGATGTTTTCACTGGATTTTTTATCTTCCCATTCAGCTAAACGTGTCACCGGGATAATTTCTCCGGTGAATCCTTTTTGCGGGTAATAAAGATTCAACATCGCCGTAAAACCATTGGCAATACATCGCGTGGGTGATTCTTTTTCCTCTGCTTGCATATCCAGAAGCCATATTCGCGAACCTGTTTTTAATCCACCCGTTTGTGCCACCAGTTGCTGGGTAAAAAAAGTGGTGAAGCGAGGACTTTTACTGGCAGCTTCGGCCCTGATACGCAAGTAACCAGTCCAAATCACGAATAACAACACGACCGAGAAAATAACCACATAACGCTGTGGGTTTTGTTTTATATTAGGTGCTTCTGCACCGTTGCATTCTTTTCTCTTAAAAAGAGTTGTAAAATCAACGTGCCGGGAAATTAATACCAATACAATCACATGCAACCCAATCTGCGGGAAATACACATAAAGATCAGAACGAGCAGACAAACCGAGGATAGGCAATAAAAAACTTATAAACCAGATACCACCGACAACAATGATCACCCGATCAAACCATATCTCCCGATAATTTTTTTTTATCCCCCAGATCCACCCCACTATAAACAAAAGGGCCAATATATAAATATCCAACATCCCAGCCCGTAGAATATATTCCATGATGTTTTTGACCATCAATCCTGGGGTGAAGGATAACTGGTAATAAGGCGGCGCATTAAAGGGGGTCATAGCATCACTGTTAAACCGAAGCACAACATAAAGCACCAATGGGAAAAGAAAAGGCAGCACTGACCAGCCCCCTTTTTTTACTCTCTCTTTAATAGGCACATGCAAAAATCCATGACTGTTCGGGTCAAACAAGCTAGTAAACAAAAAAATAAAAATTGGCACCGCCACGGCAGTTTCCTTGGCGAGTAAAGCAGCGAGATAAAAGAGCCCCACCAAGAAATAACGGGCATACCTGATTGTTTTTCCCGTGTTTGGGTTGTCTTTCACCAACAAATACAGGGAGAGCAACATAAAAAACGCGCACAACAACGAGGTCCGCCCGGAAATCCACCGCACCGCCATTTCAGTGGCCTTGGCATTCAGTGCAAAAAGCACGGTAACGGGTAAGGCCAGGGATTGGGTTTGGGTTAGATTAGACAACAGCAGGTACACCAGAATAATATTAAGCATATGCAGGAGTAAATTAAACCAGCCATACCATTGGGCATCCAAACCATGAAACGTGAATTGCAATGCGAAACTCACTCCCACTAATGGTCTAAAAAAACCGGTAGTGGCAGTGAAGGGTCTTAAATAGTCTACTTTGCCATCACGAACGACACTGTCTAACCAATTAAAATCATCGGTTACAAATCCACTCCCCACATGACTGCCGAAAACAATCCATTGAACCACTAAAAGCAGCAACAAAGTAAGAATCGCAACCACGCGACGCCGATACAGAAGATTTTTTATCTTCTGCATTTATTTACCTGTACTAAATTTGACCCCATCGCTTCCTCGCTTGTTATAGAGGCTCAATTATCAATACGTTTCTATACAGGAGTTTCTGTTTTCTCGGTCATCTTTGTGATTATATCCAATTCAATACCCGTCATTGCCGATATTTCTTCAGGAGTTATGCTTTTTTGAAGCATATATAAAACCAACTTTTTACGGGCTATTTGTTCCCCCTCCTCAATACCCAGCTTCTTTCCTTCATTGATACCCAGCTTCTTTCCTTCATTGATACCCAGCTTCTTGCCTTCATTAATACCCAGTTTCTTCCCTTCCTCAAGACCCAGCTTCTTGCCTTTTCTGATCCCTATTTTTTCGCCATCTTTTTTTCCATCTTCATACATGATGGTTTCCATTTTTTCAAGTCCGATCCAGAACTCGTCCTCATCGGCGATATAAGTATAGTCTTCCGGGGTTAATCCATCCCGTCGGAGACGGCGCATCATTTCACAGAAGATTTCATCGGACATATACTCGCGGAAATCGCTCTCGGTATTATTTTTATCACGGGTTTTCTCGGCGAATTTGAACCATTTCTCGTATTTTTTGATGGTTTTGTTCTTGACTATATTTTTTTGCAACAGAAAGATGAGGCGGTTTTTGGGTAAAAAATCAAGGTCTTTGGTATTGTTATTGACCACGTCCAAAACCTGTTCTCTTTCTTTCAACAGTTCCACGATAGCCTGATTATTCCACAGTTGGTCATTATTAAGGAAATCCAGGACGGCTTCCGGGGTCATAATGTAAGAGATGTAGTCCTGTGAAAACCCCAAGGCATCGGTGGCCATCCAGATCAACGTGTATACTGGTTCCAGAGCGCTATAATCTTTGGCTTTTTGCATCTTCTTGGTCTTTCTATTTAGAACCATTTGTTGCATGGGCAGGTTTTCCAGTTGTAACCCGGTATTCAGCGTATGAGAAAGATAAAAACGCTGACCGATATCGCGTTTGTACCACTGCTGCATGTCTATAATCACATAGGCGCCCTTGATCTTGCAACGAAAATCAAATTCCACGTAAGAGGCATCGTCCGTGACATAGTGCTTTTCCTTGAGCATCTCAAAAGTTTCAATTTCTATTTCCAGAAAATCCTCAAGGAACCTTTTGGCAATTTTATTATCTGAAAATATCTTTTTAAAAAACCGATCATAATTCAATGGTGCCAAGAACATCCGAAACCTCCTAAAATCCCATTCTTGTATTCCTCAAACTTAGCATTCCAAGTATTACAGTAACATAAAAACCATAAAAAATCAACTTTTTGCACGTATCACTTGTGAACGCGAAAAAGATGAATTGAGAATTGATAATGGAAAACGGAATTGCAGAGATTGTTTTACACGAAAGAAGTAAAAGAGCATCCCCGGTTTTGCCGATGGCGGCTAACCAAAAAGATAGTAGAACCAGAAAAAAGATGGGAAAAGGCATAGGACATTTTTCCAGTTGCCAAACAATGAGTTGTATGAGATAATCTTTCTTAAATCCTCTGCAATACTAGAAAAAACATGAAACAGACGAAAATACTTGATAACACGCATCACTTTAACTTTAAACCATGGACCCACAAACTACTGGCCTTGGCGGGGTTTCATGCCTTTTTGTTTACACTCCCAGTCAAACACCCGCTGATTGTCTGCACCTGTCTGGTGATGACCGGGGTACTCTATTTTAAATTTGTTCAGAAGAAAAACTATATGGACCTGCTTTTTCCTCTGGCTTTGGGTTTACTTATTTTTCCTATGAAACTGTTCTACTGGGACAAAGTGGACTATCTTTCCCGTGTCAGCAACCTGTTGATATTGGCGCTACTGCTTTCCATGGGATTAATTATCAAACGGTTTCACCTCCATCGTAAATTCCTACTGTTCTTCAATAGCTTGTCGCTAAAAAAACGGGGGATAGGTATTTTTATTGTGGCAGAACTCCTGTTTATCCTGGCCGCGTTTATTATTATCCAGAAAGGGGTGATACTGGGTGGCGATGAACCACATTATCTGGTGATTTCCCAATCTATTGCGAAAGATGGGGATATCAACGTGTTCAACCAATACGCCCGCAACCTGTACCGGGAATTTATCGCCGTGGAACTGGACCACCACGCTCGCATTGGTAAAGGTTTTAAAGTATGGTACTCTTACGGTCACTTGCCGGGCCTCTCGCTGACCTTGGCACCTTTTTTCCTCTGCAAACTTCCGATGCCAATACTCTATTTTGTTGTTCGCGCCTTCTTGGGACTCTTCGCGGCTTTCCTGGCAGTGTTAATATTCCTTTTTGCGTTACGATTATGGCAAAACCGCAGTTTGGCACTATTTATTACGGTGACCTATACGCTAACAGCCCCGGTATTCTTCTATGGTATTCACATTTTCGCGGAACTGCAAGCCTCTTTGTTGATTCTATCCGCCCTGTACCTTGTTTTGTATGCAGAAACAGGAAAACAAACACACGCCCGTTTCCTATGGGCTGGATTTCTCCTGGGGATATCGGTGTTCTGGGGTCTGAAGTACGCTATCTTTATTTTTCTTTTGGCCGCGGGTTTCTTTGTCTACTGGATGATCAAAAAACAACCCAAACGGGCCATTCTTTTTGTTTTGTTCCCGGTTCTCTTGCAGATACTGTTCTTCGGGTTCCTGTATTATGGGTATGGAAACTTTCAACCGATGTCAATTTACAATGGGGTGATGACGCCACAGCAAGAAAAAACGTACCAAAGCAATATGGAACAAATCCCCTTGCAAAAACGGGCGGAAACACTGCTGGGTATTTTCTTCGACCAACGGGATGGTTTAATTCTATATAATCCTTTTTACTTGCTCTTTTTTCCAGGTCTCTTGTTGGCTATAAAAAAATACCGCACCTATTGGCCCCATCTTTTGATTTCCAGTGTGGGGTTTGCCTTTATTTTTTTTGTGGGTTATTCGACTGTCCGGGCTGGTTACTGTCCCCAAGCTCGTTATGTGGTTCCTTCAGCCTGGGCATTGATGCTTTTCGCTATTATTTATTACCAGGAAACGAGCAATAAACTTTTTCGCAAACTGTCTCTTTACTTACCTATTGTGGGGATGCTGATGGTGCTCTACCAAGTATTCCATCCCTTTACGCTGTACCAAAGTGTTACGCATATGGATTTGGAACGAGCGGGACTGATGTTCCAACAGTGGAGCAATCTTTATTGCTACCTTCCCAACTGGCTCCCCTCCTTTGTTAAAGTTCCGGGTAATTTTGCCTACTTGCCTAATATAATATTCCTGACAGGAGTGGTTTTGTTTACCTTTCTGGCGCTTAAAAAGATGAAAAACTACCGTTTGAAATATGCGCCGCATTTATTTTTCAGCCTTCTTTTCGGTATGTTCGTTTTGTTTCCGACTGTCCCTTATTATAATCCAATTCTGCTGAGCAAAGACGATAATCCACGCTGCAATATTTACGGGGAAAGCACCTACCCGACGGACACAACGGAACGAAAATTTGAACTTATCGGAAAAGATCGTTATACTTTCACCCTTTCGACGTCAAAACCGGTGCCTACCTTTAGGGTGGTATTTGAAAATTACAGTACTGGTGCTTACCAAGTCCGCATCTTTAATTTTGATCGGCGGGTCACAGGTTTAAAAATTCCAGCGGGTACTATCCAACAGGTAGAAATCCCAAACGCGATGTACAAAGTATTCAAAAATAACACCTTCTATCGTTTCCATTTCGAAGTGTCGCCCACTCCGGGGTCTAAACCAGAACTATTCTTGCAGATTTATCCTTTAAAATAATGGGGTCCTATGAAAAAAGGGAGACAGTCGCTAGGATTGTATTCCCATTTCGCCAGCCAGGGATTTGGAGAAGTTTTTCCTGATCATGGCGGGTTCCTCGTATTGTCCCAATAAGAACATCAATTTAGTAATGGTTGCTTCAAACGTCATGTCGCCGGAATGCAACACGCCGCGCTTAAGTAATTCGTTTCCTGATTCGTAGAGGGTGGGGTTTACTTTTCCAGCCCGGCATTCGCTCATCAGGATCACTAATTTTCCTTCGCCAATCCATGCTTCTACCATTTTTAACAGGTTTCCTGATTCCAGCGAAAGAGTACCTGCCCCATACCCAATTAATAAGACGGCGCGAATATCTTTGCTGGGTTGGAAATACTGGTTGGTACAACCGGGAAACGTTTTATAAACGGCAATAGCGTTGTCCATCTTATCAAAGACATGAAACAATCCCCCGGAAGGCAACAGGTTCTGTTGATAAATATCAATATCAATGCCTACTTGCGCCAACAGGGGATAATTGGGCGAATCAAAGGCGTCAAAATGATTGATATGTCGTTTAATGGTACGATTGCCCCGCATTAACTTGTCAGCAAAAAAAACAGCGACTTCTTTAATCTCGGGGGAAGTGGCGAGTTCAATGGCATTGATAAAATTGGAACGGGCATCAGAACGTAATTCACTCAATGGTTTCTGTGCCCCGGTTAAAATCACGGGCACGGGAATATTCATTAACATATAAGAAAGAGCGGAAGCAGTATACGCGAGTGTGTCGGTGCCGTGGGTGATCACGACGCCATGAATGCTATCAATACGACGCTTAATAATAGCGGCAATCTCTTTCCACTGGGGAAAATTCAATGCGGAACTGTCCATCACAAAAGGAATCTCTACCTCGATGTCGGCAATGTCATAAAGTTCTGGAACTACTTTCACCAAACTCTTATAAAAACGATCCGGTTTTAATACACCACTTTCCAAATCTTTGGTCATGCCAATGGTGCCACCAGTATGTATCAATAATATTTTCTTTTTCATCTATTCCTGTTCTTGTCTTTTTTTTATCCTAACTTCCTAGCATCCTAACTTCCTAGCTTCTATTTTTTTATTCTCCTTCCAGAGATTTCTTGAATATCTCCTCGGCTTTTTTCTTCTTGGCCTGTTCTAAATCCCGGGCCATTAGAAATCGTTCTTCCACGGTTTCTTTTTTTTCTTTCTCTTTTAGAAGAAGATTTTCAAAGGAAGCAAAACTTTTTTTCGTTGTTTTTTTATGGTTGACAACGATCTTTTTCTCCACGTCCACCCACAGGGTGGTGTGACATTCCGGGCATTCAACTTCGATTAAATTTTCCATGGTATCATTTTAATACAAAACAATAGAAAATTCAACCGTCGAGTTAATGGGAAGTATGGGAATGATGGATGCGCAAAGAATTAATAGATGACTGCTTTTTTGTTGAGCAGGTAAAACGTTTCCCCTGGTTTTATGGAGAGTTTTTCCCGGTTTATTTCCACTATGAGGGGATGAGCAAGGGGAATGATGCGGATGATGTTATCATAACAAAATAAATTGAAACGTCCCAAACGCAGAGAAAGTGTCATATCTGGTAGATGAATGATTAATATTTTATGGGAATCACTTTTCTCTACAATGATATGTCCAGAAAAGAAATCCCATTGGATGGTATCGGTTGATTCCGTTTTTACTTGGAAGAGGGATTTTTCCATGGAACTGACTATGATTCCGCCAGCCATTTTAACCTGCTTGTATTCTTTTCCGGTCAAAGTATAAAACGGATGCAACGAGGGAGCAACAGAGGGGAATACGGGGGTATTTTGTTGGCGGATATCTTTTAAGGTTAATACGGTGGATAAAAATTCCATGTAAAAAAGAATGAACAGAACAAAAAAAAGCAAGAAAAAGAAAACAGAGAAAAAAGAACGCAGGTAATATTTTTCCCCGATTGGGGCGCGGGTTTCGATGGAGTTCCAGATTTTGTTAAAGTATTTGTCCTCGGGAAGTGTCGCGTTCGTGTTTTCAAAGGCTAACGCAATGGTTTGTTCCAAGTCCTTTTGTTTTGTTTTTTGCTCTGTCACCCTACTGGCCCCTTTATGCCATAGTAGGATGAAGGACGCGGAAAGAACATCTTTTTATACATTGTCTCCGCTGTCCTTCAGCCCACGTATGATTCATTTATGAATTAAAAATCAAAACCGATCCAGAAGTTAACACCATGGTACGCTTTATACTTCCAATCTGTTTTCCAGACCCATTCAACATGCATGGGGTATCCGAAGAGGAAGAATTCAAGACCGTATCCATACACGGAGATGGCATCTTGCAAGCGGAATTGTTTTTTCCCCTCTGCATTTTCTTGGAAGAGCTTGAACTTTTCACCATTATACCAGATCCCACCGACATCAAAGAAGAAGACACCACGAACGGGTCCGATAATACCAATAGGAGTAAGCGCAGCATGTACCAAAGGGAACCTGAACTCGGCATTAAAGAGAAATATGTTGTTCCCAGTTAACCGGTAGAACCCTTCTGAACGGAAAGTATTATTACCACCGGACCAGAACAACAGGGAATTCTTACCGCCTGATTTATACCCGTATAACCGAAAGGCCAATAACGCGGTATTGCTAATCCTGAGATATTTTCTGAAGTCAGCTTCCAATGTATACGCATCAAGAAACTTTGAACCTATTTTGACATACTTTGAAGCAGATATTTTAAAGGAATGTCCCATGTTGGGGCCATAGTTTTGAAACAGGGTGGTTTCGCCTACCAATGAGAGTCGTAATGGCAGGGCTGTTCCATCAAAGAATTGCCCGTAAGGTAAATCGCCGCCATAATTTAGGTTGTCTAAGTTTTCTTTTTGCTTGTATAGAGAGACGGTGGCCTCGGCACGGTAAGAGCGGCTGAAAGGATAGAAAAATCCAAATTCACCGCCATATTTACTGCGTAAAGTCATGTAATTGGCATAATTATAACCATCATAATAGTACACGTCTTTATACGCGAAGAGATGGCTGTACATTTGGAACCGTCGCTTCTGGTTCAAATAGGCGAGATCATAGGAACGATAACCATAGAAGGTGGCGACCATCATGGAGAAAACATGATCGCCCAGTAAATCGGTCAGAGTTAAATACGAATAGCCATTAAAACCACCATCTGTCCCCACACTGACAGCTATAGGAGGCAATGAATCCACAAAAAGCTTTTTAAGTGGCCGGTATTTTCCCATGAATTTAACCTCAACATCACCGGCGATTTGCTCATCTATTTTTGCCAGGGTGGTGGTATCAACCTCGCTGAATTGAATATCGCGCTCCTCCTGGGGCGTGGAAATATCTTTTTTAAAGAGCGTAAAACTGCCTTTATAATAAGAAGACATGACCACAAAATTCTTTTCACCGGGGATTTCAATGGGGAAAAAATTCCCGGTTTTCACATCGGTAAAGCGGTTCATTTTCTTCGCATTAAGATCAAGGGCGCAAATATTATAAGATTGACGTTCATCGGAACTGTAATAAATCCGCGTGGTATCCTCGGAAAAGGTGGGGGTGATATCATTGTAATCACCGCTGGTGAGTTGTTTGGCCATTTCCGGTTTGTCTAATGTGCCCAGATACAGTTTAAAATAGTTCCCGGTTTTGGCGGAGAAGACAACACGTGTATTGTCAGGGGTAATATCAAAGGCTTTGATAAACAAAAGACCATCGGTGTGCCGCGTGACTTTTCCGGTATCTATGTCCATGGAATAGATATAAGATTTGGTATCGACTTGACCGGCGAAATAAAGTTGTTTGGGGTTCTTGGGATTAAATTTGGGCGATGTGGCTTTCTGGATATTTTCCAACTTGATCATCTTCTGGGTTTTGCCAGTTAACACATCAATCACCACGAGGTAATCGGTCCACTCCTTACGAACAAAAAACGCGATTTGATCGCTCTCGCGATTCCAGGTAAACGAGAGACCATCGGTAGGATTAAAATTCAAACTGATGGAATCATAACTTGTGGTAATACCGGGGGTAAGGTTCTTGATCACTTTGCCGTCTTTCATGGATATTAATAAGATATTCAACTGCTGCATCTTGTAATTAACAGTTAATATCGCCACCAATTCGCCAGAAGGTGACACCTGATGGGAAAAGGTATAGGCAAACGGGAGATCCGGCCCGATGATATAACTGTAATCTTCGGGGTCTTCCTTGGTGAAGAAGGGTTTAAAGCGGTTTCTTAAATACTTGCCGAACTCATAGTTAAACAATTTTGGGGTATAATCAAAAACAGATAAAAGATCCCGTTTCCCTTTGAAAAGCGAACCGCCACGGGCAGAATAAAGGAACTTTTTTATCCCGCGTTTGCCGAATTTCTCATCCAGAAATTCATAGATCATGTGTCCGAAATCGTAAGGAATAGTTCTACCATTATAATAAGGTGTTTCCAGTTCGCCACTTTTTCCCATGACAGGAATCCTGCCAGTGAGTACCATGTCTCTGACGGTAAGTAATGAAAAGGGGTCCCAATGATGGGTGACAAACTCCGAGAATCCTTCCATGAACCACAAGGGCGGTGAAAAAAAACGTGCTCTATTGCCAATCAGGGTGTACTCAAAAATATGTCCGAGTTCATGGGTGATAGTGCGGACTAATTCATCAAAGGTATCATCGCCCTGCACGACGACGCGGTTCGAGTTGGATTCAGCAAAAGCCTGAACCTGGGGCGGGAGATATCCGGCGATGTTGTTCATCTCAAAATCAATATGGGTACTGTAAAAAATCAACGGAATTCGTTTTTTTACTTTCACATTCAGGTAATCGGAAATATTTTGATAGGCCTTTTCGGAAGCTATGGCCAATTTTTTAATCAGGGTTTCTTGCCGATGATAGTAATAAAGATCAAAATGGGCTGTTTGTACATGTTGCCATTGATATTTTTGGGTGATGACCTTGTTCTTTCCGTAATAATACGCATACTGGGGATATGCGGTCCATGCGGCCATAAAGATCAATACCAAAAACAGGGTAACGCCTAAACATTTGTTTATTTGTTTTTGTTTCATTTTTCGTCAATCCTCTCGGTTTAAAGTATAATATACCTGCGCTGCATTTTTTTGGTCCGGGTAATCTTCTTGACAAAATCACCCGTTACTTTAAAGAACAGGTTCTCAAAATTGAACCTGGGAGTGGTGGAATCCACATTGGCTAATTTGGCTTTAAAATCTTCTTTGAAGATCTCTTTGTTGGTGGTGGCATCGGTCATTATCAACGATAGGGTCATTTCCCAATGCTGCACTGTCACAAACTCTTTTTTCTTTTTTAGCTTGCCTTCTGCTTTGACATCCTCGATTTTACTTCTGGATTTGATATCTACTTTCAAGTTTCCAGAAATGATCAGCAATTTGGTGGGGACCATTTCGCCATGTTTTTCTCTCTCCCAATGGGCGATTGTTTTATTCATGGAGCGGCCCAAATCCTGTAGGAAGAAGGTGTTAATTTCATTGAGGGGGTCAAATCCTTGGGGGATCGCTTCCAGGGTTAAATCTTTGTATAGGACGGTAGCGAATTTTTCAAAATCCACGAGATTGGGGGCAGGAAGTTCCACCATAACCTGGACTCGATTGCCGGTATTACGGGAACAACCGGTCATGAGTAAGAACCATGATATCGTTCCCAACCCCACCAGTACACTCATTGTATAAAGGATAAAATGGTTTCTATAACGATTCTTCATCTTTTTTTCCTCTTTTCTTTTTTACATCGTCTTTTTCATCTTTTTCCATTGTTACTTCTGGGTCATCCTCGTTTTTTAAGTACTTTGTTAGCTTGTCGTAATTTCCCTGGATGGTGGAACTTTCGGGGGCAATGGCCAGAGCTTTTTTATAATTGGTAGCTGCCTCCTCAAACCGACCCATTTTTTCCAATGCGACTGCCATGTTGTTGTAGATGGCCGCATTATTTTTTCCGTTGGCTAGCGCTTTATTCCAGCGATACAGGGCTTCCTTCCACAAGCCTTCGACAGCCAGTTTGTTGGCAAATTTATACTCTGTTTCGACAGAAGATTGATGATGTGTGGAACAGGCCCCCAAAACAGCCATGATTAAAAGTGGTATTAATATTATTTTCACGGTTAACCTCCAAAGGAATATATTATATACGAAAAAAAAATATTTTCAAATGAGTTCCACAACAACCTTTTTTTTTACAGTCATACCCATTCTATCAGGAACACCACCAATGGGAATAATGGGAAGTACGGGAGGTATGGGAAGTATGGGAAAAACAGAAATATTCCCATTCCTCCCATAATTCCCATAATTCCCATACCTCCCATACTTCCCACAGGCTTTTACAATACTTCCAATGAACTGGCAGTGAATCAAAAACAGTGCCATGTCTGGTGGATTTTGCAGAATTTTTTACAAACTGGTATTAAAATCCGCGTTACCTCTTGCACCTTTGCGGATAAAATAATATAATAGGAGATTCTGAATGACTCTGCCGGGGAACCCGGTTATTTTGGACATATTAGCTCGTGTCGGACATTAGGAGATTGTGTTTCCATGGTAAAAGGTATTGGTGTGGATATTGTTGATATTGCCCGGATAAAAAAGATGGTCGATCGGGGCGACCGTTTTATCGAAACAGTGTTCAGCCAGTTGGAAATTTCTTATTGCCGTTCCAAACACAGCGCGGAAATTCATTTTGCCGCCCGTTTTGCTGCCAAAGAAGCTTTTTTTAAGGCATTGGGTACGGGATGGCGCTATGGAATGCGGTGGGATGAAATTTCTGTGACCAACGACCTGTTGGGAAAACCGGAAATCACGCTGACGGGTAAAACACAGGAATTTTTTAAAAATGTCCAACTGCACCATATCTATCTGTCTATTTCTCACACCAAAACGAATGCAGTGGCCTTTGTGGTGGTAGAATGAAAGAGAAAAAAGAGGGGCGGCGAGAAAAATTTGGGGAGAAAAACCATGGATTCTTCTTAAAAAAAAAGATCGCAAGCAAAAAAAAATTGAAAAATATCGAAATATATATTAAAATATGATCCATATGGAAGAAAAAAAAATTGAATCAAGAAAGATACGAGTTGAGACGCGAATGCCGCGAATGACACGAATATTATCCGGGAGTCACGCATGAAATCTTTTTATATCAGGTCCAAAGTGGTAGAGAACGCCGCTGTTATTTACCCTAAAGGTCATCTGGATGCGCATAATGTAGAGCGATTTGAGAAGGAGATGCTCAAATTAATTGCCAGCAATCAGTACAATGTAGTTGTTAACTGCAAGGAACTCAATTACATCAGCTCAGCCGGGATGGGTATCATCATGGGCTATCTGGATGAAATTCGCGAAAAAGGTGGAGACATAAAGTTGTGCAGTGTCAGCGAGCGGGTCTATGAGATTTTTGACCTGGTGGGTTTCACTGAAATCTATGAATTTTTAGAAGACGAGGCTTTGGCCGTCGGTAAATTTAACAATGTTTCCTAAAAAACCAGAACTATCGATCTCTATCCCGTCAAGGACGGAATTACTTAAAATGGTGGTGGACCTCACCAATCATATCGCCACCATCCATCAATTCAGCCCTTCGGACGCGAGGAAAATAGCTTTGGCCATCGACGAAGCTATTACGAACGTCATCAAGCACTCCTATAAAAATATAATGGATGAAGATATCAAACTGGAATTTTACACCTCCCCGGATGCAATGAAAATCAAGATCATCTTTACGGGTGTACCTCCGATACTGAGTAAGGTTGGCGTCAATCTGAACCGCATGATCAAAGCGGGCGCAAAAGGCGGTCTGGGTGTTGAACTGATGCGCCGCATCATGGATTCGGTTGAATATCAAACCACGGGAAACGTCAATACATGCGAAATGATCAAGTTGAAGACTCAAAAGTCGACCGTCTGAAAAAGGAACTGGCACGCAAGAATTTCCAGTTCAATTCTATCTACGAATTCTCCGATTCAATCTATTCTTCCTTTGAAGTAGATAATATCATCCGTATTTTTTTCTCTACACTGATGGGACAACTGGGTATTTCCCGTCTGTTCTTGATGGATTCGGAGAACAAGCTCTTTAAAAAACGCGGGTTCCAAACCACGGAAGAGGAAGCGAAAGCCTTTCGTAAAACAACCAAAAAAATGGCCAGCGAATGGTCCTTCATCACTACGGATGACCTGACGCCGGAACAAGCGGAGATAAAAGATTTTTTAGAAACCCACAAGATCAGGTACCTGATCAATGTCTCGGAAACAGAAACGCGGCGCACGATGGTGGGGCTAGGCGCAAAATTAAATAAACAAGAATTAACCACGGAAAACATCGAGTATGCCTTTTTGGTTTCCAAGTTTTCTCTGAGTGCCATTGAAAATGCCATCCTGATCAACCAGTTGATTGAGAGCAAACGGATGGAACACGAGTTAAAAATTGCCCGCGATATCCAATTGTCACTGTTACCACAATCGGTTCCAGTACTGGAAAACTTTGAAATAGCGGTTATCTATGAACCTATTCATGAGGTGGGCGGGGATTATTTTGATATTTTAAAAGAACGCAAGGGACAATTACCGATCCTGATTGCCGATGTGGAAGGCAAAGGATTGTCCGCAGCTTTATTGGCGGCTTCTTCACAGGCGATCTTTCGTTCGCTCAATGACCTGTACATGTTCGAGGAGGGGAAATTTATTTCCAAGGCCAATGCCTTGATCTATGATTTTACCAAGGGCAATCGTTTTATCACGCTGTTTTGGATGCTCCTGGATGAAAAAGAAAAGACGGTGACCTATGTTAACGCGGGACATGTGGAACCCGTGTTGATCTCGACGAACGGGGAAATCTGTCGGCTTAACTCGGGGGGATGTTTGACGGGCTTCATGGAAGATGCGGTGTATGAAAAAGAGACGCTGCAATTAAAAGCGGGGGATATTCTGGTGGCTTTTACGGACGGGGTGACGGAAGTTGAAAATAAAGCGGGCGAAGAATTCGGTTTGGACGCGATTATTAAATTTGTCAAAAAAAACAGTCATTTAACCGCTCAAGCTATTACTGCTGCTCTTTTCGTGGAAATTACCGAGTTCAGTCAACATGTAAAATTTCGCGATGATTTCACTTTAATCCTATTGAAAGTAAAGTAAGACTTGACAACAACTGCTTTTTTTTATATATTATAGTTTACATTTCAAATAGAAAGGAGTTGTCGTGAAAAGAACATTTCAACCTAATAATCACAGAAGAACCAAAGTGCATGGATTCAGAGAAAGGATGTCCAGTAAAGGTGGCCGAACCGTACTTAGTCGCAGAAGGCGCAAAGGACGGAAAAAGCTGACAGTATAACGAATACCTGGGATCGTTAACCTATATCCCCGACCATGTGGGTGGATAAAAAAAGCATGTCTGTGCTGGTTATCGGTCCCCGGTTCGTTGACTGGACTTAGACGCATGACCTATACATTCCCCGTCAATCAAAGAATAAACAGAGAAGCAGACTTTAAAAAAATGCTGAAAAAAGGAAAAAAGATCAGAAACCGTTTTTTTTTTTTATTTTTTAGAGAATGAATACGCTCATCATCGTTTTGCCGTGTCCATCAATCGTAAGGTTGGTAATGCAGTGGAGCGGAATTATATAAAACGGGTGCTGAAAGAATGGTTCAGATTAAATCAGGACCAGATTGGCAGGTCGAAGACCTATGATTGCTGGATTTTGGCCAAACAAAAGTTTGACCGGACCAATCATGAGGAGGTCAGGCAGTTATTTTTACAGAGTATGAAGAAGATATGAAGAAGATCAGTCACACATGATAAAAAAGTTTTTACTGCTGTTGCTTTTGGGCTATAAGAAGGGGATATCCCCTTTTTTGGGGAACAATTGTCGGTTTTATCCTACTTGTTCCAGTTATATGTACGAGGCAATAGAGCGGCATGGGATTTTTAAAGGCATAACCCTGGGGATGCGCCGGATATTGAAGTGCCATCCCTTTCATCCGGGTGGCTACGACCCGGTGCCAGGAACAAAATCAGAATCCGTCCCCAGTGGCGGGATTTCAAAGAAACCAATCGAGGTGAAATAATAATGGATACAAAACGTTTAATATTGGCAGTCGCATTATCGTTCGTCGTGATCATGCTGTACCAACAATTTTTTATGCCCAAGCCACAGCCCGTGCAACGGCCTGCGACAACGGCAACGCAAGAAGTGGTAAAAACATCCCCCACGGGACAAACAACACCGGGAATGCCTGCGCCAGTTAATGGCGACGACACGAAACCGGGCGAGAACCCAGATATCTTCGCTAAAAACGAGAAAAAATCGGTTGAAGAAGCCCCGCAAGTGGTGGTGGAAGAAAATCTGGCGGAACAATTCAATAAAGATATCGTGGTGGAAACAGAACTGTATCGAGCGGTCTTCACGAACAAGGGAGCTGGTTTAAAGTCCTTTATTTTCAAGAAGTACAACGATGACACGAAAAAATCACTGGAATTAATCTCGACAAAGGTCAATGAAAAATTCGGCGCGCATGAAATTTACCCGTTTTATTTCTCGCCCTTTGAAGATAACCCGACACTGCGGGAAATCAACCAGCAGTATTTTTTATACACGGGTGACATGAAGGTGAATCTGACTGGCAAACAGAGTCAACGGTATGAAATAATGTTCCAGTATGCCGATGTGGCGAAGAAAATAAAGGTAACGAAACGGTTTACGCTGTTTAGTAATAGCTATGTAGTCAATGTGGACTATACAATGGTCATTAATGGTAAACCGGTGGAGAATGTGCCGATTATTTTTGGGCCGGATTTGGAAAACAATGTCTCCCCTATCCGCCAGACGTCTTCTAGCTTGCGGTTGGCGGCGTTGGATATCTCGACGGGCAAGGTAGAGTCAAAACTGTTTAACGAGATGAAGGTTGAGGGCGAAGGCGCGGGTAATAAAGTGGGGCAATCGCGTGGGGGCCTGGGTGGTAATTATTACTGGGCTGCTTTTGACACGACTTATTTCGCGATTATGTTCAAAACCCAGAATAATTTCAGACAGGTCAAATATGCGATTGTGAAGACTGCGAATGATGGCAAAGATAAAACCCAGAAAGGGGAAAAGCTGTTTTCTTATATCATCATGACACATCCTGAATCAGTGTACATGGGCCCGAAAGATGAAAAAATGATGGCGATATTGGAACAAAACCATAACTATCCGGAAGCCAACACGTTGCTCTCTTACGGCTGGTCCTTGTTTGGCTTTATTGCCAAGTTATTGTTAAAAGGGATCATGTTTATCTATGGCTTTATTCCCAATATTGGCTGGGCGCTGGTGCTTTTTACGGTGTTCATTAAAATCTTGCTCTTCCCACTGACCTATGCATCGAGCGTGTCCATGGCTAAAATGGCAACGTTGCAACCGAAACTGAAAGCGATCAAGAAAAAATATAAAAACCTGAAAGACCCGGAACAACGGAAACAGATGAATATAGAAACAATGGCGATGTACAAGCAAGAGAAAGTGAATCCAGCGGGTGGTTGCTTACCATTGTTATTGCAGATGCCCATCTTATTTGCTTTTTTTAGTTTGTTGCCCGTTTCCATCAATTTCCGCCATGAAGGCTGGATATTGTGGATTCACGACCTGTCGATCAAAGACCCCTATTACGTATTGCCTATCCTGATGGGCGCGACGCAAATCGTGGTCTCAATGATGACTCCTTCGACAGGTGACAGCACGCAGAAAAAATTGATGTATATCATGCCGGTAGTGATGGTTGTCCTGTTTATGAATTATTCTTCGGGCTTGAACCTGTATTGGTTCATATCCAACCTGTTGCAAGTGGGCCAGCAATATATTATCAATAAAAAGATATTCTCTGAAAAGAAGGAAGAAGATAAAGAAAGACGCTTGCTGAAAAGAAAGAAGGGGGTAAAGGTCCTATGAGTCTAAAACGAGAGTTTTCTTCAAGTTCATTGAAAGAGGCCATTGCTATGGCTGCTGCTGAGTTCAATACCGATGAAGAGAATATCAAGTATGAAATTATCACGGAAAAAACCCGTTATTTCGGGCACAGCCAGAGAGAGATTTATATCAAAGCCTGGAGTTCCGATGGTAATGAAGAGACTGAGTTCGGGGATTTCCTCAAATTGTTGCTTAAATCAATGGGCTTGAACCTGACCTTTAGCACGGCCACGGGCAAAGGTTTTTTTAAAGTGGATTTTAAAGGCGATGATTATCGACTGATGTTATTCAAGAACGGGAACCTGTTAAATGCGGTCCAATATCTGCTTAACCGTTTATATTCGGATGAAGTAGGCAAGAAAATTTTCTGCGAATGTGAAAAGTTCCGCAAGAACCGGGAGTACGAGTTGAGTCATCTGGCCCATCAGTACGCGCGCACGGTGCGAAAAAGCGGGAAAGCGGTCCGTTTGAAAGAGTTAAACCCATTTGAACGGCGTATTATTCATATGACCATCAATAAATACAACGACCTGGAATCCATTAGTGCCGGGGACAGTTTTCAAAAGGTCATTACTATAAAAAAGAAAAGATGATTGTCGTGTCTGGTGAATAGTTTTGATTTTGCAACGATAGCGGCGTTAGCCACCCCGTTAGGGCGGGGTGGTATTGCCGTAATACGCATTTCAGGTGCGAAAACCGGCGCGGTGTTACACGCGGTCTTGGAAAAATGCCCAAAACTGCTGAAACCGCGCCGGGTCTTTTACTCCTTTGTTAAAGATGGCGACAAACGGATCGATGAATGTCTGGTGGTTTTCTTCAAAGGTCCCCACAGTTACACGGGAGAAGATGTGGCTGAAATTTCCATCCATTCCAATCCGTTCCTGGTAGAAGAAGTCTTAAATGTGATCCTCAGAATCGCGCCGACTGAGATTCGTCTGGCATTGCCGGGGGAGTTTACTTATCGTGCGTATAAAAACGGAAAAATGGACCTGGTGCAAGCAGAGGCGGTAAAAGAATTGATCGATGCGAATTCCCGCTATTATGCGCACATGTCTTTTGGCAGTTTGGAAGGTCGCTTGTCCTCTTTTATGCAAGCATTAAAAGCAGAACTGGTGAACCTGGGGGTACGGATCGAAACTAGAATTGAATTTGAAGAGGATCAGTTCTTCGATGAGATATCTATTCGTCAAGAGATCATCGCCCCATTAAAACGTGTGGAAACGTTGTTAGCCAATGCGCGCTTTAACGAATTATTGAACAAAGGGTTAAGTGTAGTGATCGTGGGCAAGGTGAATGTGGGGAAATCCTCGTTATTCAACACGTTATTAATGGAAGAGCGTTCGATTATCTCGGATATTCCGGGCACGACGCGTGATTTCATCCGCGAGAAGTTATATATTGACGGTTTCCCGATTGAAATAGTAGATGTGGCTGGTATCAATCAAAACAGTCAGGATAGTATTGAAAAGTTAGGAATGCAGCGCAGTTTGGCGCAGGTAGAAAGTGGCGATGCAGTAATTGTGATGGTGGATGGTTCTTTACCATTGGATGCGGTGGACGTGGACCTTTACGAGCGTATCCAGAAGAAACGCAAACTGATAGTAGTCAACAAATTGGATAAAATTGCGCAATCAGTGCCCATAGAAATATTAAATACGTTTCCCGGTGAACATGTAGTGGGGATTTCAGTCAAAGAACACCTGCACATTGAAACGATCACTGCATTTTTAAAGGGATTGGTCAGCGAAGTAAAAGACAAGGAAGCGGAATTCACGATCAATCAACGACAGCGTGGCGCATTAGAAGAGTTAAACGTTGTATTGGGTCGAGCAGCGCAGATGGTTGGGGTTCAGGGCAGTCAACCGGAGTTAATCGCCGAGGAGATTCGTCGTGCGCTGGCTATCATCGGTAGTTTAATGGGTGAAATCACGCCAGACGACATCTTACAGCAAATCTTCTCCCAATTCTGCATCGGGAAATAAAAAGAAGGAAATTCGGAAGTTAGGAAGCGATGAAGTTAGGAAAAAAAACATGAAGCGAGTGATCATCATCGGAGCGGGTCATGCGGGAATAGAAGCAGCGTATGCTGTTTCCAAGATGGGTTGTGAAGCGATACTCATCACCATTCATTTGGAAAGTATCGGTCAGATGTCCTGTAATCCTTCAGTGGGAGGCATAGCCAAGGGGCATTTAGTGATGGAGATTGATGCATTGGGTGGTATCATGCCACGAGCCGCCGATGTGACTGGCATTCATTTTAAAGTATTAAATCGCAGCAAGGGCCCAGCAGTGCGTGCGACACGAACGCAAAATGATAAGATTGCCTATCGTAATTTCATGAAACGCTTCCTGGAGAACACTCCCAATTTAAAGATTTATCAATCCGTGGTCACTGAAATCCTGCTGAAGCACAACCGGGTGGTAGGCGTGGCATTATTAGAAGGAAATCACTTGGAAGCAGATGCAGTGATTATCACGTCGGGAACATTTTTAAATGGCAAGATTTATATTGGCAATACCATATATGAAGCAGGTCGCACCAATGAACCAGCGTCCACTCATTTAGCGGAGAACATTAAGAAACTGGGTTTTGCCACCATGCGTTTAAAGACGGGTACGCCCATGCGCTTGCATCGGGATTCGATTCAGTGGGAAATCTTTGATCCGCAGCCTGGGGATGAACCACCCACTCCTTTTTCCATGTTCACCACATTTAAAGTGAAGAACAAGGTGGTGTGTTATCTGGGTCACACGTCGCCAGGGGTAAAAAAAGTAATTAATGATAATCTTCATTTATCGCCGTTGTATTCCGGTGTGATTGAAGGAGTGGGGCCGCGGTATTGTCCGTCGATCGAGGATAAGATTGTCAAGTTTCCTGAGCGGGACAGGCACCATTTTTATCTGGAACCGGAAGGCACAGATAATAAAGAGGTATATGCCAATGGGTTATCTTCCAGTTTGCCAGTGGACGTGCAGCAGCAGATATTAACTGCGATTCCCGGTTTGGAACGTGCTGTCATGATGCGTCCAGCGTATGCAGTGGAGTATGACGCGGTGAAAGCCACGCAATTATCACACACGTTGGAGAGTAAAGAGATTGGCCAGCTATATTTTGCCGGGCAAGTGAATGGCACTTCCGGTTATGAAGAAGCGGCAGCGCAAGGGATGATGGCGGGGATCAATGCGGTTTTAAAAATAAATGAGCAGGAACCGTTTATTCTGGGTCGGGAAGAAGGTTATGCAGGTGTGATGATTGATGATTTGGTCACAAAAGGGGTGGATGAACCCTACCGTCTGTTTACTTCTCGTGCCGAGTACCGGCTTTTGTTGCGTGAAGATAATGCGTTTGAACGGTTGTCGCATTATGCGTTGAAGTTGGGGTTGCTGGATGCGAAGCAATATGCAAAAGAGGAACGGAAATTAAAGAAACGTCACCGTGCGATTGCGTTACTAGACACGGAGAAAGCCAAATTTAATGGGCGTAATTTCCCGTTACGGCATTTATTAAAGATGCCAGAGTTCACCTTTGATAAATTGGAAGAGTTGTATGGCGCACCGATCATCAAGAATAAAACCTTAGCGGATGTTTCGTATATTGAAGCGAATGTGAAATACGAGGGTTACGTGAAGATTCAGGAATTGGGAATAGCGCGGTTCAAGAATTTAGAGAAAGTTCGTTTAGGGGAAGAGTTGGATTATTTTAAAATCAGTGGTTTGTCAACGGAGATTCGGCAGAAGTTAGCGCGACTGCGTCCAGCGACGTTAGCAGAAGCGATAAAAGTCCCGGGCGTGACGCCTGCGGCGATTAATGCGATTTCGATTTATTTGACGATGAACAAGAATAATAAAGTTTCTGAACCGTGATGCGTGGGATGATAGGATGACCAGGATGTTGTGGTTGGAAGAGTGGAGAGATGTTCTGAAAGTTTTTATTCAGACCTTCGCTCTTTAAGAAGTTGCGGATCTCTTTTGACATGAAACACAGCAAGAATAATGATGTCATTCCCCTCAATAATATAAAAAATTCCGTAAGGAAAACGGCGGGTTAAGACTCTGCGGACATTTTTATAAATTTCTTGATATAAATTTGGATTTTCGACAATTCGGTCAAGAGCTTCATCCACACAGTACATAAACTCTACCCCTAAACCGGGGACGTGATCTTGATACCACTGATAAGAATCACCCAAATCTTTTTTTGCATCGGGGCGAATAATGATGTTGTATTTCACGGGTTGGCCAGAAGCTCCTTCTTGACACTTTCCCAAGACTGACCCGCTTTTGGATTTTCATAATACGATTTTAACCGTATATCCAGTTCATGCTGTTGAGCGGCAGTTAATGAAATAGAATCGGGATTGTCCACAATACTATCCCAAATCTGTCCCATTATTAAAAGTCGCTGGGCAACGCTCAATTCAAGTATCTTTGAAAGTTCTTTTGTTCTCATAACTCTATTATAATATCAAAATATCTTTTTGGCAACTCCTTTCCTCCTCCTTCAGCCATTGTACTTTCGTCACAACCGATGAAGTGGAAGCAGTGATAAAGATTAAGCGGCCTGGTTTTTTTTAATATTGAAATTTTGGCCTTTTAATAATATAATAATAGTATGAAACACAAAAAACGCATAACCAGCCGAGAAAGTTCTTGCATGAAAAAAGGGAAACTTTTAGAAATAGTTCCCCATAAACAGTATGCGTGGACGACGGAGTGAAAAAATGATAGTAGAACAATCCGATTACAAAAAAGTCATTGGAATAATCAGTCAATGGGAGTACCACGATCAACTGAAATTGCAGGAAGACATCAAAAAAATTATGACATTTCATAAAAAAAAACCAATACCTTCCCAATGGATGGGTTCACTTTCGGGAACGGGAAGGATTCTTGGGGATATTGTGTCGCCAGTGGTTGAGGAACATGAATGGGAGGTATTATCCTCGTGAGATACCTGATAGACACCCACATCTGGATATGGAGTGTGTTAGAGACAGAAAAACTCTCTAAAAAGGTCGCCTCCATATTACTAGATAGCTCCAATGAATTATTCATATCCTCCATATCTGTTTGGGAATTTCTGATGCTTTTGGAAAAAAAGAGAATTTCAATTGACAACTCCGTTGAAGACTTTCTCAATAGGGCGATCTATAAGACACCGTTAAAAGAAATACCCATTAACAGTGAAATAGCCATAGAAAGTCGGAGACTTCTATTGCCTCACCAAGATCCAGCGGACCGATTCATTGCAGCAACCGCATCGGTTTATTCATTAACTTTGATTACTTCAGATCAAAAACTAGCCAGTTCAAAAGAGCTATCAATCCAATATAATCATCTGTAAATGATTTAAAAAGGTAACACCTATAGGCGGTGTTTTGGGGGCCATTTATACTTGTAGGGAATCGATGGTTCTCTGCAAAAAAGTAAAAATTTACCGCCAAGCGGAGAAAGCACACCATATCACGGAGAATGCATACCGTATCACGGAGAATGCATACCTTATTACGGAGAATGCATACCATATCACGGAGAATGCATACCTTATCAGGGAAGATTCATACCGCATTGAGAACAAATCATACCGCAACAAGGAACAATCCGTCCTTAATAGGGACGATTCTTACCGTGATGCGGTATTAAATAGTCGTAATGCGGTAGAAATTGTCCCTGTTAGGGATAATTTGTTCTTATCTAGGATATTTCTTTCCATGATAGGGATATTTTATTTGAAACTTTCCCAGTGCAAACGCGTAATATATACTTTGAGCAGAGTTTTATGCTCAAAACAATGGAGGTTTTGTATTTAATGGAGAAAGATAAACATATTAGAAAAAAGTGTATGGTTCGGTTCAAACAGTTCCGGGAGCAGTTAAAACTTTCCAAGGACGAGTTCGCGGCACATTTGGGCTTGGCAGGAGCGAGTTATCGTAAATATGAACGGGGTGAAACCTTTCCAGGGCCCGCGATTTTAAATATACTGGTAAAACGCTTCAATCTCTCATTAAATTGGTTAATTTGCGGTAATGGGACCATGTTTCAAAAGGAAACCGCCCCTTCCCCGGTAGATATCTTTGCAAGCGAAGCAGAAATGAAAGAGTTATTGGCAGGCATGTTGGCCACACCATTACTCCGTTATGAAGTTTTGAGGTATTTTCATAAATTTAAGGTGGATAACCCGGCAATAATAAAAACCAAATGATCTTCTTTGCAAGGACACGTCCCGCCGACCCGTTACTATGATGAAGGAAAGAAATTGCTGGAAGAAACACGGCGTGATCTGTCTACTTACAGCCTGGATAAAACGGAAACGTTCATAAACAGGACTGAATCATATATTAAAGAAATAGTATAGCAGAAAGTTTCTGAACCGTGATGCGTGGGATGAAAGGATGACCAGGATGGGAAGATGGAAACATGGATAGATATTCTGAAGGTATTGCTGTGGCCTGGGAGTTATTGAAATATTCTTGGCTGTATCTTTTTTTCTGAATTTTAAAGGCCACCCTCTGTCGGTTTCGTATATATTGAGTTCAGTATCTCACGCGATTTTTCTGCACCCAATTTAAAATAGAAGTAGTTTAAATGATCTTGAACGATTTTAAGAGAATGCGGAACTTCCTTTTCGGCAAAAGTGATGGCTGAAATGATATTCAAAAAAGCCTCCGGGTATTTTTCCATTTTAAAAAGCAGGAGACTCTTTTGGGTCAGAAAATAAACCATGCTTTTAAAATCTTTCATCTCTTTTGACAGGGTAAAACTTTTATCATACCATTGGATGGCAATGGGATTCTCTAAATTCTTTTCATAACTCGTGGCTAATCGTAAATAGGTCCGAACAAGATTTTCCTTATCACCGAACTCCTCAAAAATTGCAGCACTTTTTTGATACCACTGGATGGCCTCAGTATAATCCTGTTTATTATCAAACATTTTCCCCAAGTCTTGAAATATTCTGGCTTTTTTTTCTTCAGATTCCATACGATCAATCAGCGATAAATACAGTTCCTGGCTACGGTCGAATTTATACAATTCATTCGATACTTCCGCCAAATGGAAATCCACTTCAGTGTCCGGGGCTTTTATTTTTTCTTTGAGGGTAATAAGAATAAACTCTAAAAAAGGCGCACTGCCTGTATCGAGAAGGATTTTGGCAGCACGGATGGTGACGTCTCTGGCATTTTTGTAATCGTGGGCTTCAAGGTAATGATAAATAACAAGCTTGATCAAGCGGTCCGGGATATGGGAACCATTGATGATTAAAAACTTCTGAAGTGATCCGGGTAACAGTTTCCCAGAAAAAAAGTCTTCAAGAATCTGTCGGTAATAGTCGGCATATGTTTTATGAATCTTCCCAATCGCTTTTTTACCATAACGGTCCCCATACGTCTCAATAAAGTAACGGGCGATAATGGTCGGGATAGAATATAGCGCGGCAGTACTGTGTTCATGGAAAACAGGGAATTGCAAAAATTGATCGACATCCTTTTTATCAATACATTTTTCTACCAACCCCCGGTCAAAAGGCAGAACTGTAAATGAAAGAGAAAATAAGGCTTTTCGTTCCGGTTCACGAAGTTTTTGCTCTAAATATTCAAAAACCTTTTGCAGCTTATCATTACTCGCGGCACGGGAAAAAGTATCCATATCCATTTCTTGGATTTCTGCTATCTTGACCCGGGGTTTGGCCATCAGTTGGATCAGTAAAGGATAACCACCACTATACTGGATAAGAACTTCCCGTTTTTCGCGTGCCATGTCTGGATCTGCTTCAACGGCAATAGAACCAATGTGCTCGTTGGATAGAATGGGCGCGAGTAACGTCTCATATTTTAAAGCAGGCGTATTCTCAAAGGTCGGACACTCAAAACTGTCACGGGTGCCAACCACCAACCGAATACATGAAGTGGAATTCAATAGTGCTTCCACTAAATCCAAAAAGTGGTGATCTTTGAACCGGAATTTACCATCTTCTCCACGTAATAGAAGCTGTTCCACGTTCTCCAACACCAAAAACATATGCATTCGCTCCACTGCACTGGCAATATGTTTGCAAATGGCTTTGGTTTCATATGTTTCCTTCCCACCTGCCATTTTTTGTTGTAAAGAAGAATCCCCGTTGCGGACCAATACCTCGTTGAACTCTGCAAAAAAAGAATGGATATCGTAATCCTTATCCATGGTCTCAGTACGGAACTCCTTGACAAAGAAATGGTTATAATCGGAATATAAATCACGGCACAACCGGTAAATAAAAGCAGACTTGCCAATACCACCAATACCTTTTACGATTAAAATACGGTGATTGGAGTTTTGCAGGGCTCTTTTGGTTTGACGCAGCTCATCTTCCCTGCCGTAACAACCGGTAGTATGGTTTTTCAAGTTGCCCAGCGAATCAAATTTATAATAACGCAGCGCTAGCTGTTCGTTGGTTTGCTTTTTTTCATCCCAGCCGAAGGGTTCCCAATCTACGGGCATGTATAACGATGGAATAAATGCATTGGTTGCTATTTGTGGATGAGAATCAAAAGCAATTTTGTTCAACGCTTGCGTAAACGCATCCAGTAAAGTTAGCGTGGAGGACTGGAAGAATCCCAGATAGAATTCCCGGATGAGAATTTCAGCGGCTTTAAAGGTAAGGGGTTGCCTCATACCTACCACGATAGGAATCCCTACCTTGCGCAGTTCCCTGACAGTGGAACTATATTGATTAGCAACGGTGTTGGCATCGGTGAGGCAGGAAGTAAGGAAAAACAAACGGATGTCCGCCCCGGTAAACAGGCTGGCAAATTGAGCGCAGGAAACCCATTCGGGTTGACCATTGGTGCTTTCCAAGAGTATACCCTCTTCGCCACCATGTCCAAGAAAATGGACAGCATCAAAATGATTGCAACGTAATTTGGAAGTGATCTGATCATGGGCAGCGAGATCAATGACGTCGATTTCCAACTTACCCTCGTATACCAGTGGGTCCAGATTTTTATAAAAGATACGCTTTTCCTTTTCAACATTGATCTGTTGAGATTCATCCAAGCCCAACGGGTTCGAAATAATAACCAGCAATTTAAAGGGAGAATGAAAAATATGGGATGGGGGGGCAGGAGCATCTGAAAAAGTGCGAATGACCGGGATACTTTTTTGGGTGAGGAGAAAATGATAGGTTTCCGAATAAAAAATTTCAAAGGGTAAGTCTTCAAATATCTGCCGGTGCGGAGCCCAAGCAATAGCCACCGGTATATCTATATAAATTCGTTTTAAACCCTGAGCAATAAATTCATCCTCCAAAAATAAATGGAACAACTGGTTCCCCAAACGTTGGAAATCACTGTCAATGGAGTGGGATTCTTTATTTTCTAAACTCCTACGGTATTCCTTGCCTATTTTTTCCAGTTTAAACAGGTCAATTTCCTTTTCCAGCGTGTGGCCCTTAAACTTTCTTTTAAAGAAGAATTTTTCTTCGTGCTGGAAAAAGGCGATAAAACAGTGATACGTATTAGGCAATAAGGAATTAGGGAAAGACAGGGGGTAACTGTGAACCAATTTTTCAGTGATACCACGACTTTCGAGAAAATCGGCGTATTCTCGGAACACTGCCCACTCATTTTTTTCCAGTTCCTCGGATTGGAAAACTTTTTGTTGGTTTTCTGGAGAGAGCGAATGAAAATAACCGAGGGAAAACACTTCGGGGTGAACAGCCATTAAATTGACCATGTTGAGTTCACCGGAATCCAGTTCGTCGGCCAGGGCAAAATGAAAAGCTTTATCCCCGTTGATTTTTTTTATATCTGAAATGATCTGGTTTATTTTGCCTTTTATTATTTTCTCTTCGTAATTCATTTAATACTGCCCCAGTCAGTGGATATTTTATTGTTTTAGAGCTTCATAATACATGGGGTTGATCTGATATTTTCCTGGAGAAAGCGGCGCTTCGTATAAAATTTCTCCCACCAATGGCGTTCGGAACAAATCTAGGTTAGCGCCAAAATCATCTTGTGAAATGTCGTAAATGCTTTTTTTAACTTTGTTCTCAAGGATTTGCTTTAACCCGGTGATGGAAGAGCGAGTACCGTTTTCCAGTTCATCGATTTCATTGCGAAGATAGGCAAGGATATCTTTGAATTCTTTCATTGGAAGTCGTCCCCGGTCCATATAGAATTTATCCAGCGCATCTAAGAAGCGGCCTGGCGATCCTTTAAATACGGCGGCCAGTTGGGTGGTGGCTTCATGGGGAATAAATTGAATGGCATAAAAATCGCATCTGCGTTTATAAATTTCCATAAGGTTTTCAGTTTTCATGGGTCTAAGCAGGCGAATGAGGCGGAAGAATTTTTCTTTACTGGCATTATAAAATGATTCGCTAATACTGGCAAAAATCAACAGGTTGGGATTCCGCAAGGATAATTTTTTGAGGCAATAGATCAATTCAGAAATCAAATGATCGTTTTCTTTGATATCACGGGTGATTCGATCCAAGTCATCAATATACAGGAACAAACGTTTCTCACCGATCAGTATGGAATAACCACGGATAAAATCATTAATAATGTCTACCATCCCTTGATTATCTGGCTTACGATAAACCACGGTATGGGTTTTAGTCTCGGATTTCCCTGTGGATTTTTCTCTTTCGTACCCCACCAGGGTTTTTAAATTCAGGGTGGATTTGATAAATAGTTTGATTCCCGTTTCCAACGTTCCTTCAATATTTGTTTGGAGTTTGGATTTGAGTGCTTCTCCTTTTTCTACCAACACCTCGCAGGTAATGGTATCTACTGCCACGGTGAGCAGTTCGTTGTAATGGGATATATCTTCACACAGGCAGTCGTAAAAGGCTTTCTGGGTTTCATTCTTTTCGTATAGGTCGGCAGGAATATTTTTGATTTTTTCAGTAATGAACCGGTAGAGTTCAAATAACAAGTTGGATAAGTGTTCGATATGATTGGCATTAATGAGGATATATTCACTGTGATTGTCTTTTTCCAGATCGGCCAGTGCTTTGTAACAGAGATGAGATTTACCGATTCTGGGTTGGCCAATCACCGCGCCGATACTTTCATTGGTTTTTTCTGCAAGCAGCCACTCTTTTAAAAAGAACAGTTCTTCATCACGGTTCACAAATAGATCGATATGTACCGGTTTTTTAATATCAGGGGGATTGGAATAAAATGGGTTCATGGTTTTTCCTCATAAAATTATTTTTTGTCTTCATATGAATAGGATATAAAGAAAATCACCTGATGTCAAGCCCCAAGTGTTGTTTGAATTTTGCCGGATATTAAGCGAAGAACAAAAGAAATGGAAAAAACCCTTTTACCAAGGTAGGGTCGAAGGATGTGTGTGGCTGAAATCAATGCGATTTTGATCTATCAGACCAGCTACACCATGTACAGTTAAAGTGCTTCGATCTCTTCTTTTGAGAGACCTGAAGATTTGGCAATGATATCTGGATCGATCCCACTTTCTTTCAGATTTTTTGCCATTTTCCAAGAAACTTACCCGAAATGGTATCCAAGTTCATGTTTTCGCCGCTTATTAATGCGACACGAGAAGCGTCGTTGGTTGGGTCGCTTCATAGCTTCCCTCTTTTCCCGAACCCCGTTTCTTCAATCAATCTCAATGCCTCTTTCCGGTATTCTTCCGCTTCCATATTTCTTGTTTCACGCGCATTTCAAATCCCGCTTTTATGGCTGGACAGCCGCCCCAACGCCCGCAGACCATCTGAATTCAGTATTCTAATAAACTGTTTTGGGGTAGTGTTGGGCGATACGTTCGTCTTTGGAGATAAGGAAAGCTTATCGATAGTTGGAATGGGCGACAATTAAACGATCAAAAGGATCTCTCGTCCATTTTTCCATCAAAGCCATGTCAGCAACCACAGCAAAACCAGCTTTATCTATTTTTAACCCTATTTTCTGTTCAAGGTAGGCGAGAATGGTTTTGGCATTGTCTTTAATTCTGCCTATTTCATAGAGGTATTCAAGTTCCAAGGCGACAATGGGTGAGATAAAAAGATCGTTTTCTTCCATTGCCTTTTTGGCCTGGGGAGTTAATAGATTAAGGGATTTTTGATACATCCATACCACAATATGGGTATCCAGAAAGACCATCATAGATGCTGTTGCTCTTGCCATTCTTGTGACCATGGGATATGGATAATACTTTCAGGATTCCCCACAATAGTATCGTGGGCTTCAAGGTTATCCAATTTGGAAAAGGGTTGTGCTGGCATTATTTTCAGAATCCGTCCATTTCTTTCCACTTCAATGGGCTGTTTATTGTTAAGAACAGCATCCAGTACTTGAAAGAGGTTTTGCTTTAAATGGGTTGCCGATAATCTCATAATTATACCTCCACAGGGCATCAACTACCATAGTAACACATCTTGCTTCATTTTTCAATAAAATAAAAAACAGGAAAAAGATTAAAAGATTAATAGTGAATGGTTAATTGTTAACATATTCCAAGAAACTCGCCCGAAACGGTATCCAAGACGATCTTTTCGCCACTTATTAATGCACCAGAATGGTGCGTCTACGTAGACGCGACATCCTTGTCGCATTATTTTATTCAACTGTTTCCAAGAACTCCGAATGGCAAGAATTTCTGTGCTGAAATAATCCCACACGCGCAGCGACGTTGGCGGGGTCGGGTCCTAACATGGGAAAAGAATCAAAAGTCTGTTGCATTCTAAAATGGAGACGTGTATAATGTCCTTTTAATAACCTATTGATGATGGTCTTATGACTCAAAAAAGGAGTGCTAATGAATAAACGAAACGCAATACTATTTGTGATTATTACTTTTATTATGATGCTCAGGGTCTCTTTGGTCTATGCACAAAAAAGTCCCGATGAATTTTTTGGCGTGACTATCGGCGCGGATAAAACATTGGTCAAATACCCGGAAATTATCAGGTATTTCCAATACCTGACTGCACAATCCAGCCGGGTACAATTGCAAGAAGAAGGCAAGTCCACACTGGGGAATATGATGGTCACAGCGTTTATCTCTTCAGAAGAAAATATCCGCAATCTACCGGAATTGTTAGAGATTAATAAAAAACTGGCGAGTCCAGATACACTGAAGACAGAGGAAGTACCACTATTATTAAAAAAAGCACGGGTGTTTGTACTGATCACCTGCGCCATCCATGCATCGGAAATTGCTTCCACTCAATTCGCCATGCTTCTGGCACACGAGTACGCAACAACCCAAGACACGGCCCTAAAAGAATACCTGGACAACGTGGTGATTCTACTGATGCCCTCAATCAACCCGGATGGAAACATCATGGAAACGGAATGGTACAAAAAATACCTGGGCACTGAATACGAATTGTGCCGTCGCCCCTACCTGTATCATTTTTACGCGGGCCATGACAATAACCGCGACTTTTATATGTTAAACCTTAATGAAACCCGGGTAGTAAACAAGGTATTGCATCACCGATACTTTCCCCATATTTTCCTGGACATGCATCAAATGAATATGGACGGACCCCGAATGTTTGTACCGCCATTTAAAGACCCGCTAAACAATAATTTGAATCCCTTGATGTTGCGCGAAACAGATATTATCGGTAGTTTTATGGCATTAAAACTGCAAGAACAAGGAAAAAAAGGGGTGGCGAACTCTTATGCGTTTGATGCCTATTGGCCAGGAGGTTCAAAGAATACGGCATGGTACAAAAATGTGGTGGGCGTGTTAACAGAGATGGCCAGCGCGGCTCTGGCTTCGCCAGTGTATGTGGAAGCAAATGAATTACAAACGAATGAAAAAGGATTGCCAGAATATAAAGCCCAGGTTAATTTCCCCGACCCCTGGCCGGGCGGCTGGTGGCGTCTAAAAGATATTATTGAGTATGAACACATCGCGGTAAACGCATTAATTGAAGTAGCAGCGAAAAATAGAGACTCGTTCTTAAAGAATTATATTGAATTGGGTTTATCCGAAGTAGAAAAAGGTCAAAAAGAAGCTCCTTATGGCTATCTTGTGCCGCAAGAACAATGGGATACACCGACCATGATGACGTTCCTCCAAAAAATGGCGGAAAACGGGGTGCGTATTTCACAATTAGGAGAAGAAACACGTGTGGGCAATGGGGTTTATGCAAAAGGGGATTATGTGATCGCTATGAATCAACCCTACCGTGGCTTCATCAAGGTAATGATGGAATTGCAACGTTATCCAGAGATCAAATACATGAAAAACGGCCCGGTGATCGAACCTTACGATGCAACAGGTTGGACATTACCACTGCAAATGGGAGTAAAAACCCTGGCAATTAACACCCCATTATCAGGAATGAATCTGGTCCCAGTCAATGATTTCTCTTACCCGGAATACGCGCTGTTAGGTGAAGGCAATTATTATCTGCTACCTGCTCGTTTTAATCGCTCGGTAATTGTGGTGAACCGCTTATTTAAGAAAGGGGTGCGGGTGTTTCGTTATACAGGTATAACCGAGAACGACACGAATAATACAATAGCCACGGGTGATTTTCTGGTCAAAGTAGCGGATATTGCTCCGACGCAATGGGCCAATGTATTAAAAGGAACGGGTGTTACCAAAACACGGGTGAATGTCAGCGCTGGAGAAATGAAGTACCTCAACGCATTCCATCTGCCACGCATTGCTATTTACCAGTCTTTTACCGCGGGTTTGGATGAAGGATGGACACGCTGGGTGTTGGACCATTTTGAATTTCCCTTTACTATTATTAATAATGCGGATTTTATGGATAAACAGTTTGTTAAAAAATACGACGTGGTACTATTCCCAGACATGAACCGGGATATGATCGTAAAAGGTTTTTCCAATAATCGACGGATTAATATCCCTGAAAAAATACCCCCGGAATTTAGAGGCGGCATCGAGGAAAAAGGCGTGGCTGTATTGAAACAACTGGTTGGGCAAGGGGGTACAGTATTACTGTTGGATTCGGCTTCTGAATTGGGCATAAAAGATTTTACACTACCATTGAGCAATGTGTTGGAAGGGGTTAAACCGGAAACATTTTTTTGTCCAGGCGCGATCCTGCGCATTGAAGTAGATAATTTGGATCCGCTGGGCTGGGGTTTGGAACGGGAGAATATTCTTTATTTCTCGGAAAGCCCTGCCTATCGAACACGGTTACCGGAATTTAAAGCTATTAATCGGAAAGTAGTAGCGGGTTTTACTACGGAGGGACCGCATCTGTTGAGCGGTTATCTGAAAGGTGGCGAGCTGTTGAACCACACGATTATGATCGCACGGTTCAATTACTACAAAGGCAACGTCATCCTCCTGGGTGGCCGGGTGCAGTTTCGGTCGCAAACGTTTGCCACGTTTAAGTTCCTATTTAATGCGCTTTATTACGCGGGATTGGAGTAAAAGATTTGCCCACGAATTACTCGAATTATCACGAATATCCACGAAAAAAGATTTTATTTATCTTTTAATTCGTGTAAATTCGTGAAATTCGTGGGGGTCTTTTCTTAAATCCGATCTGATTGTAGTCCCATAGCCTATAACCTGAACAGTTACAAAATTGTTAATTAACCATTAATCTTTACTGTTGTGGGATGCCCAGTAGTTTGACCAGATTGCCTTCGCGGTAGACTTCATTTTTGATGAGGAAGCCTTCGATGTTCCATTCCATGGAGAGGCCATCTTTTTCGCCATTTTTATAACTCGTTTCTATACGTTTACGACCTTCGTCGTCCCAGAAAATCCAGGTACCGGTCATTTGGTCATCGACAAATTCGCCGACCCGTTTTTTGCGACCCGTGGAATCAAAGAGAGTCCAGAGACCATTTTTTAATGAATCGTGGTAGACCCCTTCTTCTGTCAGATTACCGTATTCGTCCCAGAAGTTCCAGCGTCCGTTTTTTAGACCTTTGATCAGTTTGCCCGAGCTTTTTTTTCTGCCCATGTCATTAAAAAGAATGCAGTGCCCGGTTTTTTCATCCTTGGTGTATTCCGCTTCTTCTGTTTTAATGCCCTCGTTGTTCCAGCGCACCCAGGTGCCGCTTTTTTTGCCGAATTTATAGGCGCCAGTGGCTATTTTTACGCCCTGGTCGTTCCATTGGATGGAAATACCGTGCATAAAACCATTGACAAAATCAGTTTCATTGGTTTTGATGCCTTTGGAGTTCCAGACACTCCATTTGCCGTGTTTTTTGCCATTTTTGAATTGGCCTTGTCCCAGTTTTTGGCCTGTATCTTCCCATTTGCACCATTTGCCATTAAGAATACCCTCGGTGAATTGGGCGGCGTTTTTTTTCTGACCGTTATCAAAGAAATTGACCCAGGTGCCGTGTTGTTTATCTTCTTTGAATTCGCCTTGGCCCCGTTTTTGATTGGTTCGGCTCCACCAGGTCCATTGGCCGCACATTTTCCCTTCAAGGAACTCGCCTTCGCGTTTTTTAACACCGTTGGCATACCATGCGGTGAATTTTCCATGTTGCAGGAGATTGCGGAACTCGCATTCTTGTTTTTTTTCACCGTTGGGATACCAGTCAGTGCGTTTGCCGAAAGTGCCTTGCAGGACTTTTTCGATGATTTTGTGGCCTTTATCATCCCGTTCAATCCAGACGCCGTATTTTTTGCCGTCTCTGGTCTGTGCGCCAGGTGTTTCGCCCAATTCCATCCGGGTTTCGGATTTAAGAGTTTTCTTCAGCGGGCGATCCAAATCCAGTATCACTTTTTCTTCCATATAATTACCATCCGATTGTATGCACTACCTAGAATATTTCCGTGAATATCTATTTTATCTAAATTGCAAAAGAAATGCAACAGTAAAGATTATACTGCATCCAATGGCAAAATTTTAAAAGTGCTGTGGGAATTATGGGAAGTATGGGAATTATGGGAGTAATGCGAGTAATGGGAGATATGGGAATATTTTTGTTAATCCCATTATTCCCATTATTCCCATAATTCCCATAATTCCCAGACTTCCCATTACTCCCATTAATTTGGCGGGCAGCTTTAGATGATACTGCATCCCAATCCTCTTGAATTCACGAATATTTTTTTTCCCTTTTTTCCACTTGCTTAATGTAAAAAAAATGATAAAATGAACCTTTAAACTATTACAGATATCAACTAAAAACGAAAACAAACATAAAAGTGAAGCTATGCCGGAACAACCAATAGAATCTACAAACAAGTCAAGTCAAGCCAAAGTCATCCGCAGAGTGGAAGCGGTTGATTTATTCAAATTTTTTATCTTGTTTTTTATGGTTCAGGGTCATCTGTTCCGTGCTTATTTAACTGAACCGTTGCGCCTGACGGATTGGTTTGCCTTTCATGAGCTGTTGCATGGTCTTGTGGCACCGGGTTTTTTGTTCAGTGCGGGGTTTGCCGCTTTTTTGTCCTATAACAACAAGAAAGAGCAATACGTGACACTGGGCGTGGGGGTGATAGACCGCATCAAACGTATTCTTTTTGTGGTCTGGGCAGGGTATTGGGTTCACCTGCCTTTTTTTTCACTGCGAAAAACCTATAACCTGATTGCCAAGGGTGAAGCCACCCATTTTTTGCAGGCCAATATTTTGCAGTGTATTGGGGTGGGATTGTTATTGTTTCTTTTTATCGCGGTGGTCTTTCGGTATGAAAAGGTGATTGTCGGGGTGAGTGGGCTAGTGGGGCTGTTGTTTTTCCTGTTGCCGCCGTTGGTGCATGAAGTGCGGATTTGGTTTGTGATTGACCCTTACTTTGATCATAATCTCTCTTTTTTCGCGTTGTTCCCGTGGGCGGGGTATGTGTTTTTAGGGGTTATTTGCGCGTATGTTTATTCAGTGATGCGGCCAGAAATGTATTTTAAATGGCTGTTGATCCTGGGTATTATTTTTTTCCCCTGGTACTTGTGGACCGCGGGTACGGAATATCATAAAGCAGAATTAACCTTTTTTGGCAATCTCCAAAAAATTGGCGGAGTGTTCTTGTTGTTGTGGTTTTCTTATTGGATAGTGTCGCATTTCAAAGGGCGCTGGCTGGAAATCTTTAAAAAAGCAGCCAATGAATCGCTTTTTATCTATGTGATTCACTTGTTTATCATCTTCAATTCGCTCATCATTGATGGCCCATATCGAAAATTTAACAATGCGCTGAATGTAATGGAAGCACTCTCAGTATTAATTATCGTAGAACTGCTAGTGTTCTCCCTGGCACTGGGGTATCATCATATAAAGAAAAAATACCCGCGACTCTGGCGCTATGGGTTCTATACATTCTGGGCGGTGTTCTTTATCTTGTTTATTATCAGAAAATACTAACGGATAAAAATCACCGTTTTTGGACAGTCCTGTTGGTCCAGTTTTTCCTGAAATGTGGGAGTGAATCCCGGTGGAATTAGGACTTGACATTGGGGTGAGAGTTCTTTATCATATAATAATGCTAAGAAATATTTTTCCTATTAATGCTCAGACTATAGACGGAGAGGTGTTCGCATGGAAGCGCTTATATTAATTCCTATTATTGTTGTGATTATGATTTTATACAGCTTTTTGGCAACGATTTCGCTTAACAATAAAAACTCGGAACTACGGGAAATGCTGCGTAAACTGGAAATGCGACTGCAAAAATTAGAATCGCAATCAACAGAGACAACAATGGTTCGCCAAGAACACGCAGAACCTGCCGGTCCACCATCCATCCCCTATCATATCCCAGAAATTGCCGATGTTCGGGAAGTTCAGGCAGTCGAGACTGTCAAGAAGATTCCCCCAGCTCGACCCAAACCCGCTATACAATCGGCATATTGGACTGGCTTGGAAAAACAATTCATTGATAATTGGATCGGTATTATTGGTTCGATAGCGATGGTGATGGGGGTGGCATTTATCAGTATTTATGCGGCATTAAAAATGGCCCCTTTTAACCGGTTTCTTTTGCTCACGGGGTTTTCAGTAGTATTATTTACGATATATGCTGTGTTGCGGTCGCAATCGAAATGGCTCAAGCTGGGGGTTTGGTTACGAAGCAGCGGGTGCGCGGTTTTTCTGTTCGCCTGTTTGGGTTCTGGGGGTATTCCAGGTTTAAAATGGATCACTGCGCCATTGTATGCATTAATGTTGTTGTTGGTTGGAGTAGGTTTAAACCTGATAGTAGGGACATGGAGTGGCAGTCAGTTTTTTGCTTCGTTTCACGCGATTATCAGCTTGGCCGCGTTAACTGTGGCGCCACAATCGACATTAACGCTGGGTATTGCAGCAGGAATTTGTGTGTTGCAAGTGTTGCGCACTTATCGGGACCGCTGGGAATACCATCTGTTGGTTACAGTCACAGCTTTTTTAGCTTATCAACTCTACTGGTTTTTTGTTTTGGATTTGTTTTCCCAATCCCCTATGCCACCAGACCTGAGATGGACAGGAATAATCGCCACGGCAGTAATTGGAATCACCACAATGTGTGTCCATTATAGAGAAGTCTACGGTGCGAAGACATTTGAACGGTTACCCTTCCTGGTTCATCTTTTGAACTGGATATTTATGGGTATAGGGTTCCTTTTGTATTCAACAGGTTCGAAATGGAACACGTTGGTGTTGATGGCTGCCTCTTTGGCGGCTTTTTTCCTGGCACGACGAGCGAAAAAACTGGCGATTCGCTGGCTCTTTGTCACAGATACATTAATTGCAGAAGCAATCGCTCTGCTGGCTATTTCGACATTACAACGTTGGCAATTCAATTGGTTACCGATGGCTACGGTGCTGATTTTGGAAGTGATTGTGTTCTTATGGTTGATGTTGCGGGAAGAAGAAACAATTATCCGCTGGACGGGTATCGTGCTTTACCATGTGGCAGGTATCTTGATCATTGTGGCCGCTTGGGGACTGGGACAAACACGAGTATTGGGGGAATTGCCAGTTGAAACACTAGTATTGGCTGTCGCATTGGCGATATATACGGCATTTAGTTTTTACCTGACTGGACAAAAAACTGAATCGTTTGATTCGTTGCAAATTTATGGGTTTGGCGCTGTGTTGCAGGATTTCTCTTTGAGCGGGTTTCTTTCTGGTATCCTGGGGTTGATGTTATTTGGCTTGGTTTTTGATTTCCTATGGTTCCCTTATGTCGCAACAGTGGTTCTTTTGCTTTTCTTAGAACTGCGTCATCGCTATCCATTAAAAGGCTTCAGCGCAGGAACTCACTTGCTGGTAGTGGGGACTTACGTGTTAAGCTGGTATTACTTGCGGGAGTTTTTAGCCCACGATGTTGAGAAAGTGGCTATTTATGGAGCGCCTTTTCTTCTGGTGGCGCTTTATGGGGCCCATACTTCGTTCTGCCAATGGCAGGAAAAATACCGGAAGCACATGTGGATTTACCTGTTCTCTATTCATCTGGTAGTGTATTCCTTCACTCTTTTGAATATTCTATCACCATTGGCGCCGGGAACCTTCTGGTTGCTTTTGGCACCGCTGTATTTGGAATTGGCACTTTTTTACAGTCGAAAACTGGGCGCGGAAGTTCAAAAAAAAGGCGAAGTACCGCGTTATCTGATGCAATGGGGGTATCTATTTATGGGTTTATTCCTTTTCCGCCATTGGACAGTGCATATATATTCGAGTATCTACTATCTGGGTGGGGTTCATGTGCGGCTGTTGCAAGAGTTATTGGCTTTAGCAGTGTTTATCTATTGGGCACTGGCAAAAAAACCAGCGACTGAGAAAGAGTATTGTTCCTGGACAATTTTGCACCCGCTGATGTGGGAACTATCCATTACTTTCGCGATTATGACAGTAGCGCTGGAAGTGCCGGATACATTGTACCCGTTGGCCTGGGTAGTGGGGGCGTTTTTGTTGTTGTTTCTGGGCACGTTCGTTGCAGAGAAACTATCCCGCTTCCGATTTTATGCGTTGGTATTGTATTGGGCGGCAGCCTTTCATATTGCTTTTATTTCCACCATGGATCAGATGCCCGCGATTACGGTGATGCAACAAGCTTGGTTTCGTGGGTTGCTTGCCTTGTTGTTACAGTTGGTGTTTCTGGTCGTATTTTATACTCATGCGAAATTGGAAACAGTGGTTTTCCCGGAACCGCTCTCTTTTTTGCGTGAGCGGGTGCAAGTCATTAATCGGCGTCAGAATGTATGGATTTATTATCCTTATTTTATGGCTGCCGCGTTTTTCTTATACTGGACGTTTGATCATGCGGTATTAACATTGTTGTGGGTCGTGGAAACCTTTGTTATTTTTACACTGAGTTTGGTGTTGCGGGAGAATCATTTCCGTTATGCCGCTATGATCGGTTTAGCCGCGTGTTTGGTGCGTTTGGTTTTTTATGATTTGGCACGCAGTGGAACCATTACGCGGGCATTGGTGTTTTTAGGAGTGGGGCTGATCATGATTTTGATGAATACCTTGTACACGAAGTATCGCGGGAGGTTTCACAATGAATAGATGGCGTCTTGTTTTTCTGGCAGTAATCGTGTTGGCTGGTATTTTCTTAGTGGTAGGGTTAGTGCATAATAAAACCAGACAAAACTTGGAATCCTCATTAGCCCCGGCTTTCCAATTGCTGGGCAAACCAATAAAATTAGTAGACCGGGCGTTCACGCGGATGATGCCCATTGATGCGTGGGATGAGAAAGACTACGGCGAAACCATTTTGCAACGGTTTCCCAATCTGGGCAGCGGGCTGCAACGGGGAGAGGAGTATGTGCAGGAATTGATGTTTCATTTATCCAAATTCGCGCAAAAACCGTTTAAATACCGGATATTTATGATTAATGAACCTTCCCCCAATGCCTTTGCCTTGCCGGGCGGGGTGATTTTAGTGACTGTAGCATTGTTGAACGTGTTGGAAACAGAAGGAGAATTGGTATCTATTTTGGCGCATGAGATGGGACACGTGGAACGATCTCACTGTTTGGATGCAGTACGCTTCCAGTTATTGGCGCGCAAGACCGGTGATAGTAGTCTGGGAGAAATTGCGGATGCGGCGCTCAGTATTCTTTTGAAGCATTCCTTTAGCAAGACGCAGGAGAATGAAGCGGATGAGTATGCCTATCAATTATTATTGAATACCTCTTATGATCCGTGCAGTATGGGAAGTGCGTTGCAGAGGTTCATGATTTATGCGGGTGAAAGCAGCAATCGCAAAGAGAAAGCGAATATACTGCGCGATTATTTCATGTCTCATCCGCCGTTAAGATTACGGGCAGCGACTTTTTCTGAGAAAGCGAAACAATGGTGGTTAGATCATCCAAATGAAAGTCGGTATCGGGGTGCGACCAATTTGCGGATGCTCAGGTCTTTTTATACAGACAGCAACAATCCGGCGGAGTGGCGGGGAAAAGATTGATTGTGAGTGGCTTCTGTTATGTTAAATTCAATATCAGGGGCTTCTGGTTCATCGTAGTCTGTGAAGTCGTGGGTATCCCAAAACTCGCCCATTTTTTCAAGAGAATCCGCATGTGATATGCTGCTTATTTTATTTGTTTTCATAGGTTTTCCTTTTTGCTCATAATCAAATCGATTTTCATATCAATGGTATCCTATACATTTAATCATACGTTTATGATAGAAAAAAAATCAATTAAAGTCAATACGTTCAGCACAATCTGAATTCACCGCCAAGTTTCAGAAAAAAACTGGACTATCTGGACTATCTGGACATTCTGGACTTACTGGACCTCACAAAACCTTTGATTTTTCGAGCTTGTCCAGTAAGTCCAGTACGTCCAGATAGTCCAGCCTGCCACGGTTATCCGTGGCTCTTTTTTAAAACTTGGCGGTGGATTCAGCACAATCTATAGAGAAAACAGCCATGGATTCATATACCAAATCTGGGTAATCATTTTAATCTGCGTAATCTGTGGTCTTTTTTACTGCTGCTTTTTGATGACTGTTGAAAATTAATGCGATTCGTACTATAATTAACTTTTATAGTTTTTTTAGTAACCAGTTGAAGTAACAAGTTGGAGTAACAACATGGACGAAAAAATTTATGAAGTTGAAATGGTGTATATCCAAAATACAACAGACAACAACTATACCCTGGAAACAATGGGACGACGTAGCAAGAATTTCAAATTGAATTTTGCCAACGTGGAAGGCATCGAAATCAATTCCCCCAAACCGATGGAAATTAAAAACTCCCTGGTACAAATGAGCGAAGGTCACACGAAAATGTGGAACATGCGCTTCTCCTATCCCATTAGCCTATTAGTCAAATACAGTATGGGTAAGATTGTCTTGGAATCGTTCTGATTATATTGCTTATGATGCTTATGATGATAATGATCAGAAAATAAAAAAAACAGGACCGCAATGATAGCAGAAGAAATATTAAAGAAAATTCGCCGCATTGAAATCATTTCAAAGAAGTCTTCTAAAGAACTGTTTGCCGGGGAATACCACTCCGCTTTTAAAGGCCGGGGCATGGAATTTTCCGAGGTTCGCGAATACATTGCTGGCGATGATATCCGCTTTATTGATTGGAATGTCAGTTCCCGCATGGGTCGCCTGTATGTCAAACAATTCGTTGAAGAACGAGAATTAACAGTTATCCTGGCTATTGATCTCTCCGCCTCATTGAATTTCTTTTCCATTAGCAAAAGCAAAAAAGAAATCGCCGCTGAAATCTCGGCAATCATTGCTTTTACGGCTAATCTGAACAATGACAAGGTGGGACTACTGATCTTCACGGACCAAGTAGAACGATATATCCCTCCTAAAAAAGGCAAAACCCACCTGCTACGGATAATCCGCGAAATCCTGAACTTCCAACCCAAGGGCCGGGGCACTTCCATTGAGACGGGCCTGGTTTATCTGAGCAAAGTGATTAAGAAAAAATCCATTCTTTTCTTGCTCTCCGATTTCCTGGACAGCGATTTTTCCCAATCCCTTAAAATTGCCGCTTTAAAACACGACCTGATCGCTGTTAAAATTTCCGATGTCCGCGAAAATTCCCTGCCCGACGGCGGCACATTTATATTAAAAGACCCGGAAACCGATGAAGAGTTTTTTGTGGATTTTTCTTCCAAACATTTCCGGGAAAACTTCCTGGCCGATCAACGCAAGAACCAGAATCGCCTCGAAGACCTCTTTAAACGCTACGATATTGACTATTTCTTCATAGAACACGAAACCGAATACGAGAAACCCCTGTTTGATTTTTTCTTACAGCGGAAAAAGAAGTATACCCGATGAACCATTCACAAAAAAAACCGAATAACTATTTTTGCTTGCTTGTTTTTTTCCTACTGGGCACTATAACCATGGTAGTTCATGCTGAAACCCAGGTTTCCATTTCTGTTTCGGACAACCTCGCCTATATTGGTGACCGGATCAAATTAAAGGTTCTGGTAAAAACCACGGAGGATATTGATCAGATCACTGTGAAGCCAGATAGCAAAGAATTCGAAATCCTGGCCCAAGGGGAAACAACAAAACGCAAACAACAAGATTACACGGTATTTGAAAAAGATGTCCAGGTGACATTCTTCAAAACCGGGAATTTTAATGTGGGACCTTTTACGGTTGAATTATTAAAAGCCAAGAAACCGCTTGAAATCAAAACCACAAACGCGGTGCCCGTGACAATCAAAACGACTCTGACTGACGCGGATAAAGATATCAAACCAATCAAAGGCCCGGTAGAAATCAAGGGCAATCCTTTTTATATATTGAAGTACGTGTTTTTCGCCCTGGGCATCATCATCTTGACCCTGATTCTTCTCTGGTGGTGGCGCAAACGCAAAGCAGCCCGTCCTATGCCCACGGAATCATTGCTCACGCCACTGGAAGAATTAGAAACACGCATCAAAGACCTGGGAACAAAAGGATATATGGAAAAAGGCAAACCGAAACACCATTTCCTGGAATTGACGCGGATACTAAAACACTTCTTACTGCGCACCTATCGCTTTAATGCGGAGGATTATACGACCTATGAAACCATGTTCATGTTAATGCAAAAAGAAACGGCTGCAACTATCGTGGATAACATGCGCTTCTTGTTTAATACCGCTGATCTGGTCAAGTTCGCCATGTTTATTCCCGATGCCGTGGTGTTGGCCGAGTTGGATGGAAAAATTGCGGACATGGTAGTCACCTATAAACAACGACTGCTGACGCCTGAACCAGAAGCAAAAGCGGAGGGCGTCCAATGAGCGAATTTAAATTTGCCAATAGTTTCTATCTCCTGTTATTGGGCTTGGTGCCCCTGCTGGTGTTGTGGCACCTTTACTTGAATAAAAAAGGGAAGCGTTTTATTTTCTATTCTTCCAAACGCATTGCTCGTTTTGCCGATAAAACCTTCAAGACCTTTTTCATCAAGAATCTGTTTTATGTCAAGCTCATTGCTTTTTGTTTGCTGGTTGTCGCCTTAGCACGGCCACAGATATTGAATTATTTTGAGAAAGAGAGTAAGAAAGGCATTGATATTTTAATTACCCTGGATGTTTCCGGTTCTATGGCCGCCCGTGATTTTCAACCCAAGAACCGGTTGGAAGTGGCCAAAGATGTGATTTCTGGGTTTATAGATAAGCGCATCAATGACCGTATCGGGTTGGTTATCTTTGCCGGGCTGTCGTATACCCAGTGTCCGATTACGATTGATCACGAAGTGCTCAATGAAACATTGAGTCGAACTGTTTTTAAGGATATCGAGGAGGATGGCACCGCATTGGGTATGGCCTTGGCTACGTCGGTCAATCGAATACGGCAGAACAAGCAAAGCAAAACCAAAATCATCATCCTGTTAACCGATGGGGTCAATAACCGGGGTGAAATTGACCCCAGAGATGCGGCCAAGATTGCCCAGACCTTTAATATCAAAGTATATACCATCGGTGTGGGAACACGCGGTCAAGCGCCTTATCCAGTTACGGATGAATTTGGCCGCGAACAATATATCATGGTGGATGTCACGATTGATGAAGAACTATTAAAAGAGATTGCCAATCGGACCGGTGGTCTTTATTTCCGCGCTACCGATCAAGAACAATTAAAACAAATATTCGCGGAGATCGACCGCTGGGAAAAAACCGAAATCTCCACGCAACGGTATAATACGGCCAGAGAATTGTATTTTTATTTCTTATTGGCCGCTTTTTTGCTTTTGCTGCTGGCAGAACTGGGAAAAAGAACCATCCTGCGCACTCTGCCTTAAGTTATGCCTCCGGCGGCCACCTTTTTATAAAAAGGTGGACAAAAAGTTTTTATATTTTTTGGTTAAGGGCAAAATAGCAGTTGCTTTTTTTTTTCTTCATCATTATAATTGAATGATGGGAAACGATAATTTTGAACTATTTTTAAAAGTGCATGGGTGCGAGGTATTAACCGAGGATAAAATCTCCGTGGATGTGGAGGTTGTCGTTCTGGAAGGGAACCATACTGTAGCGGGTCAATCTGTCGTATTAAGTATGAATGGCAAGTCGCATGTATTGGCTACCATGGCCCATGGGAAATTGCGGGGGGAATTGGTGTTTCCTTTGCGTCCTGATTCTATCCAGCAATTGAATGCCGCGTTAGGTGATTTGATATCTACTTCTTGTTCTTGTACTGCCGTGTTTCTGCCGCCGGGTTGTAATTTGGAAAAGGAGGAAGCGGGGTCCATGTCGCAGGAGGATGTGTTGGGCGGTAAGCGGCCTATTTTTCGCGGCGAGATACTCACATTGCTCAGCGGGTTTTATGAAATCACAGGAAATATCAAGGTTGAACGGGGTGGCAAGTTGATTATTCATGCGGGTTGTATTTTGGAATTTGCCCCGCAAGCCGGGATTATTTGTGAAGGCGTTTTAGAAGCGATTGGTTCAGAGGAAGAGAAAATTACCTTTACCGCCACGTCAACTCATTGGCGTAATATTTTAATTTACGGACGCCATGCTTCTGGTACACGCTTGCAGTATTGTTTGATTGAACGTGGTGGAGGACGGGTGTTGGTCAAAGATGCCCAGTTGGGCGGGTATGTTCCAGTAAGTCGCAAAAGCGAGGAAGAACCTCAGCATGGTGGCGGGTTACAGTTGCTTTATACTCAAAAAGGGGAAATCTCGTTGTTGCATCTGGAGATCCGCGAATGTGCCGCAAAAAACGGGCATGGAGGTGGTTTATATATTTTTGAATCCGCGCCCGTGGTCTCTTACGTGCAGATTTTTAATAATGAATCGGGTCGTGGTGGCGGAGGGGTGTATATCGGTGGCATGGACAGCGTGGAAGCCGACTTGAACCATATGGATATCCATCATAATACCAGTTTAGAGGATGGGGGTGGTATTTATTTGGACCGTGTTTCGCCGTTTTTCAGTGAATCCGAGATAGCGTACAATGAAGCCCGGTTTGGCGGTGGTTTGTATCATGAACAAGTATCGCCTGAAGACCTGCGCTTTACCCATTGCAAATTTTTCGAGAATATTTCCTCCAGTGCCCCAGACGACCCCGAAGGTGTAGCCGGTTCCTGGCCCGGAGAAGTATAGTACGAGGCGCTGATGATTTATTTATATAACGTCTACCCTTTGATGGCGAGGTATTTTGCTTTCACTTCTTCCAGTTCTTCCCAGCGTAAATAGGCGGTAACCAGTTCAGTCTTTAACGCTTCCAAACGCTTGTTGACCTGGACGACGTTATCACCATCGGTACTTTGATAAAACGCGGGGTCTGCTAATTGGGCGTATAATTGGGCTTCTTCTTCCTCTAATTTTTCGATCCGTTCAGGGAAAAGCTCCAACTCCTGTCTCTCTTTATGAGATAACTTGCGCGGTTGCGTCGCTGCTTCCTGTTTACGGGTGTCTTTGACTTTTTTCTCGGGAAGTTCGGGTGGTTCAGGTGCCTCGGAACGCTGCAATAACCAATCATCATAACCCCCAATATACTCGCCAATCTTCCCGTCCCCTTCAAAAACAAGGGTGCTGGTCACCACATTATTTAAAAAAGTCCGGTCATGACTGACCAACAATAGCGTCCCCTGATACTTTACCAACAAATCTTCCAACAGTTCCAAGGTATCCACATCCAGATCATTGGTGGGCTCATCCATGACTAACAGATTGGACGGGGTGGCAAACAATTTGGCCAAAAGCAACCGGTTCCGCTCGCCTCCAGAAAGAACTTTTACAGCAATACGCGCTCGTTCGGGGGAGAAAAGGAAATCACCGAGATATCCGATGACATGCCGGGTTTTGCCATCTATTTCAAAACGATCACGGCCATTGGCCACGTTTTCCTGGACGCTTTTCTCCTCGTCCAATTGATTGCGCAATTGATCGAAATAGGCGATTTTTAAATTGGTGCCAATGTTAATAGCGCCCCGCTGTTGATTCAAATCCCCCAATAACAAACGGATCAAAGTGGATTTACCACAGCCATTGGGCCCAATAATCCCCACGCGGTCGCCACGCATGACCATGGTAGTAAACTCTTTGACCACCTCTTTCTCCGTGGTGTTCCAGCTAGCCGGGTAACTGAAGGAGATGTTATCGGTCTCAATGACCAGTTTCCCGGAGATATTGGCATCCTGGGAAGACATTTTAACATCGCCCAGCAGTTCTAAGCGGGCTTTTTTCTGTTCGCGCATGCGTAATAATGCCGCGACACGACCTTCATCGCGGGTGCGGCGCGCTTTGACTCCCTTGCGAAGCCAAACTTCTTCTTGCGCTAACTTTTTATCGAACACGTTCCATTGCTGTTGTTCGGCGGCCAATACTTGTTCCTTTCGTTCTAAATAGGTATCGTAATCGCAATCCCAACTGGTTAAACGACCGCGATCTAATTCGATGATACGCGTAGCCAATTTGCGCACCAAGGTGCGATCATGGGTGACAAAAAGCAGGGTACTCCGAATCCGGGTCAAGAAATCTTCCAGCCAGGTAATCGCATCAATATCAAGATGGTTGGTAGGCTCATCCAGTAATAATACATCGGGTTGACACACCAGGGCACGAGCCAGCAGAGCGCGGCGCTTTAATCCGGCTGAAAGCTGGTTGAACAAGGCATCGGGGTCCAATTGCATGCGGGTGATGATCGTGTCAGCTTGGCGGGTGATTTCCCAGCCGCCATTCGCATCCAATGCTTTTTGCACGTGGTCCAATTGATTCATCACTGTGGCGCTGTGGTCCTCTGTCAGCAGAACCGTCAGATGGTGATGTTCCGAGGACAATTTACCGCGCTCACCGAGGCCATCCATCACCACATCAAAAACAGAACCAGCCATTTCCGGGGGAATCTCCTGGGTGAGCAACGCTGTTTCCACCCCTTGTTGACGGGTGATGTCCCCTTCGTCGGGTTCGCTATCGCCGTTGATGAGTTTCATCAAAGTGGTTTTCCCCGTGCCATTGCGGCCCAATAAACACACCCGCTCGCCGGGGTGCAATTGGAGATTGGCGCCATCCAGCAACAGCGCCCCGCCAAACCCTATCTTTACATCTTTTATATTAATGAGTGCCATTTTTGCTTGGGAGTGAATAAAAGCGCATGATCAAGAAGAATGATCAAGGATGATCTTCCATTCTTGGTTGATCTTGCGGAAAATGAGGGTGAACAATCCTTCTTTTACAGATTCACCAGCAGTAACGCGCCACCGTCCCAATACATAATAAACATCGGCGGTCAGGGGCTTAAAAATAAGCTCGGTGAATTCCAACTTCCCCATCTTGGCACCCGCATAATTTTTTCTATACATGGCGATTAATGCATTCCACCCTTGTAACCGTTTATTGCCAGATTGGAAAGTTAATTCTTCCGATGGCAGGTACGCGGCCATAAAGCCTTCGATATTGCCTTCATTCCACGCTTTGACTTGACTATCCATCGTCGCCCTGATCTTTAAAGCGGCCTTGTCGACCTTGGGTGCTTTGCCTGCCCCAAGGAGGTTTAGGCCTGCTATTAAACCAATCATTATTATTACTAACGCTACTCTTTTCATGTTATACTCCGTTTTTATTATATTACTGCGCATTTTGTGCTGCTATTTTTGCCGTCAAAATATGGTCTTCCCACTGTCCGGCGATCTTTAGATAATCGCGGGCATAGCCTTCGACAGTAAATCCAAGCCGCTTGAGTAACTCGCCACTGCGTACATTGTGGGGCATGTAATTGGCCATCACGCGGTGCATATGGAAGGTTTCATACATATAATCTATGGCCGCAGATAGCGCTTCAAACATAAAACCCTGTCCCTGGTATTGGTGATGCAAACTGTAACCGAGAAAACACGCCTGAAACACACCGCGCATGATCTCGGTGAAATTGGTCACACCAATGACTGGGCCCAGAGGCTTATCTTTCAAAAGCATCACCAACCGTGCAGCCTCGCCGCTGAAAAATTGACCTTGGCGACTGCGCAGTTCCCGTTCCCATAATTCCAGCGAGTAATAGGCGTCAGTTCGCACCGGTTCCCAGGGGGTCAGATGTTCGCGGTTCTCTGTCAGATAGGTCACCATCAAACCAGCTTCAGTTGGTTCTAACAGGCGGAGCAGCAATCGCTCCGTGATAATTGGCAAGGATTCGTTTTTTAAGTAGTTCATGGATGATATCCTCAAATGGTATACTAGGTTTAGAAGCCATAGCCATACCATATATATATGATTATATCATATTATATCATATCTCATTGGCAATCGTGACAAAATCGGTTTCTATAGCGAATTTTTCAGTCACACGTTTCTGCAAAACCATTACACCGGGTTTCTCCGAATCGTAATGACCCAGATTAATAAAATTGGTATGGGTCTCCAAGGAAATAGCCGGGATTTGTTCTTTGATTTCGCCGGTAAAAAAAGTATCCACGCCTTTTTCAATGGCTTCTTCATAGTGTTTCGCCCCGCCACCCGAAATCACGGCCACCCTGCGTGGAACCACAGGTCCGTTGGCCAATACTGTAAACCCCATTTGCCGGGACAGAGAAAATGGGGAATCGGATGTTCCTTGAATCAGTGGCAGCCCTGCCTGTCCCTGATGAAGTAATTGGTGAAAAATTCCCAGCATAGCTTCCAGAGTGTGTCCTTTGACGTTTTCTCCCATGTAACCCAGGTCAAACGATTCAATGCCCGCCACACCCAGTGCCGCCAGTAACTGGGCGCTGTGTCCCAGTTCGCGGTGGCTATCCATGGGCAGGTGAATGCCATACAGGGAAATATCGTGGTCGATTAATAGTTTAATTTTCTGCCGCAACAGACCTCTCAGTTTGAACACCCCGTGCCCGAAAATACCGTGATGCACAATAATAGCATCGGCCTTTTTCGCAATCGCCTGCTGCAAAAAAGCCATGTTAAACGAAACGCCAAACACGATCCGTGCAATTTTCTCTTTTCCTTCTACTTGCAAGCCATTCTCGCAGTAATCCACGGCACTATAATCATATAGACTGCCCAGGTAATCGGTTAATTGATCTCGTAATATCATTTTTTATCTCTTTTTGCCTCCAGCGGCCAAGGCGCGCTCCTGCAAAAGTGTTATGTTTTTTGTGGGGTCGGGTGCTTGGGAGAGAGCGTGTGTCCGATTAGATAACCGAGTACAGCACCCAACATGCCCCAGAAAATATAACCCAGCCCAGAATTGACTAACCAGAGCGGTTCAACTGTTCTTAATAGCCCCCTGGATTCTAAGAAATAGCACGAACTGGTGGTACAAAACCCGCATACAGAAGACCAGAACACACCTCTGGCCCGTGCGCGGGGAATAAACACAGCGGCCACGGGAAACGCCACGGCAGTGGTCAGGATTCCCGATGAAAGGTAAAAAATATCCCATAACGATTCAGTGTTCAAGGCAAATAAAAACGACATCAGCACCGAGAATATCGTGACCAGTTTAGACCATGTTTCAGCGCCCTGGCGTTTATGAATGTCGCCCATATCATATCCCAGACTTAACGCCATCACATTGATACAGGTGTCAATAGTACTCATGGCCGCCGCCGTTAATCCTACAGCCACCACTGCCGCTAACCAGCCAGGGGCAAAGCGCAATACCAATGCACTAAAAATAGCATTTCCTTCAACACCGATAGTGGCGGGGAATGTTGGGCCATTCATGGGAAAAATAAACAACGCGGCCACACCAATACACATGGGCAGAACCCCCACGAAAAGAAAGCTATTCATACCTGCTATAAAAACCCCCCGTCGCGCCGATTTGTCATCTTTGGCCGCTTGCACCCGCAACCATAAATCTGTTTCGAACATCCAGCCCGGTAAATAGGCGACCAGTGTCAACAGGATCACCGCTATTCCTGGCGCCCAGATATTGGACCAGGCCGTGCCTGATTTGGCGCCGTGAATCGGTAAGGTCAGAGCAGCCATATCAACCTTGCCCAAACCTTTAATCGCCAGCCAGCCCATGGTTAGAATATAAATAGCCACCAGCCAGTATTGCATTTTATCCGTGAGCACCACTGCCCGGAAACCTCCCATAACAGAATAAGTTCCCACTATCAGACTGATGATAAAAATAACCCAGGGAATGGAAATACCCAGTTGCGGTGCCAGTAATGTACCTGCCACATAAATTTCCGCGCCGCCCCAGACCAGGAACACAAAGGCCAGAGCCAGGGCAGTCATGCGTTTGGTGCCGATGCCAAAGCGTTGGGCGATCATTTCCGGTTGACTGAAAGCGGGCAGGTGGCGGTATCGTTTGGACAGGAAATAAATACCGCTTAATGCAATCAGCCAAGGAATAGTAATCAGCCACAGCGCGCCCAGTCCGTACCAGTAAAACAGTTGCACGGCATAGACACAGGACCAGGACACGGACATAAAGCCAGCGGAAATAGAAAGACCGACAGAAACAGCGCCTAAACTACGTCCGGCAGTCCAAAAATCCGCGCCCGCGTCCTGTTGCTTTTGGGCTACCCAACCCAGGACCAGTGAAGCCGCAAGATATAATAAAAATGCAATCCAGGTCATAGTCATATGTGATCACCCCATTTATGTGGATAGACATCACCCCTTGAAAGAAAAAACAGCGATACAAGCAACTGGTTGTGGGCGGTATTGTTTTGTAGATTCATAGGCGATGCATTTATCATAATATAAGTGCTAGAAGAATTCAATATTTGGGTGCATAAATTTGCAATTATTCTGAAAAGTGAGGGACCTTATTGGAGATGTAAAACTGCCTAAACTTCCCAAGATTGAGAAAAAAAGGTCTGGCCAGAAAAACACAGTTTGCCTCGTTAGAGTTCGATTGTAACTTTAAGTCGTGTCGACCAAATGAACAAAAACCAAAGATATGCCGAAGGGCGGAGGGATTATAGTAAAGAATGGATAGGGCTATAGACTATAATTCATCAAATGATCAGTGATCCCTTCGAAAGAGATCGGTTATCCCTTTCAAAGAGATCGGCGATCCCTCGCAAAGAGATCGGCGATCACTCGCAAAGAGATCGGCGATCCCTCGCAAAGAGATCGGCGATCACTCGCAAAGGGATCGGCGATCACTCGCGAAGGGATCGGCGATCCCTCGCAAAGAGATCGGCGATCCCTCGCAAAGAGATCGGCGATCCCTCGCGAAGGGATCGACGATCACTCGCAAAGGGATCGACGATCACTCGCAAAGGGATCGGCGATCACTCGCAAAGGGATCGGCGATCACTCGCAAAGGGATCGGCGATCCCTTTCAAGGAGATCAGTGAATAATTGAGTGCTTAAGGTTATGGAATGGGATAATGTAGGCTATAATTTAAAAATGAAAAGGAAGCATTTTGAAACTCCCACCTTGCACTGGAAACTTCACGACTTAGATGTCTGGATTCATTGCCAAGTTAATGGGAATTACCTGAGTAATGGGAAATATGAGACTCACGGGTGTCTATTTCACGGTGAACCTATACAGAACCAGCAGGGGGAATATGGAAAAAAATATCCCATGCAGACTTGTTTTATACTGCTGTTTGTTATAAACTAAAGGCATGAACAAGAACCCGTTGATTTTTGGAGGATTAAATGAGCCGTTTTTTTAATACTGCCGGACCCATCATCCGTGAAGATCACTATTTTATAGAGCCTTTACATCGCATCAACCTGGAGGAAATCCTCACCCTGATTGAACAGAAAAAATATTTCGTGCTTCATGCGCCCAGACAGACCGGAAAAACCTCCTACCTGATGGCTTTGATGGAATACCTGAACCAACAGGGGAAATATACATGTTTGTACGTGAATGTCGAAAACGCGCAGGCAGCCAGAGCCAATGTGGGAGATGGCATCAGATCAATCCTAAATGCATTGGCAGAAGCAGCGTCACTCTACTTGCAAGATTCGTTTTTCGAGGATAATGGCCAGCAAATATTAAAGAAAAAAGGGAAATTGGATGCCTTAAGTACTGCATTAAAACAATGGTCCCAACAGAATAAAAAGCCCATTGTTCTTTTTATTGATGAAATTGACAGCCTGGTGGGTGATACCTTGATCTCCGTGCTCCGCCAAGTGCGTAGCGGTTATCCTACCCGTCCCCTCACCTTTCCCCAAAGTATTATCCTGTGCGGCCTTCGTGATGTTAAGGATTACCGCATCCATTCGGATAAGGAGCAAACCGTGATTACTGGCGGTAGCGCGTTTAATATCAAATCAAAATCACTCCGCATGGGAAATTTTTCTATCCAAGAAATCGAAGCATTATATCAACAACATACCACTGAAACAGGTCAACTTTTTAACAAGGATATTTTCCCGTTGATCTGGGGGTTATCTGAAGGGCAACCCTGGCTGGTGAATGCATTGGCCTACGAGGCATGTTTTGAAATAAGTGAAGGACAAGATCGTCAAAAAGAGATTACCACGGAGATCATCCTCCAAGCCAAGGAAAATCTCATTTTACGCCGCGAAACCCATCTGGACCAATTGTCGGATAAATTACAAGAAGACCGTGTGCGCCGGGTGATTGAACCGCTACTTTCCGGTTCTTTAAGCATGGAAAAAATACAGATCGACGATATCGAATATGTGATTGACCTGGGTCTAATCAAAAAAGACCGTGAAATACGGATTGCCAACCGTATATACCAGGAAGTGATCCCCAGAGAATTAACCTATACCACCCAAATGGCAATTCATCAAGAATCAGCCTGGTATAAAAAGGAAGACGGGACCCTGGATATGGTAAAACTATTAACCGCTTTCCAAGAATTTTTCAGAATGCATTTTGAAAGTTGGGTGGGTGGGTTTGATTATAAAGAAGCGGGACCGCAATTATTACTGCAAGCTTTTTTGCAACGGATTGTGAATGGTGGCGGCAGGGTGGAACGGGAATACGGCCTGGGCAGACAACGAACCGATATGCTGGTCATCTGGCCATATTTAGGCGGCAAACAACAGGCGGTCATCGAATTAAAACTACTCTATAACAACCTTGAAACCACAATTGAAAAAGGTCTGGAACAAACCTGGAACTATATGGATACCTGCGGCGCAAGGGAAGGATATTTACTGATCATCAATAAATCACCAGATACTCCGTGGCAAGAAAAGATTTTTATGCTGGAAAAAACCCATCAGACTCTACCCATTACTGTCTTTGGCATGTAAGAATACGGTATTCATTTTCTCCCCTATATTCTTTGCTCTGGATGTTTTGCCTGTCAAGCGGGACGCGGATCCCCCTAAAACTTCAAGATCGGGAAAAATTAGCCCACAAGAAAAATTATGAAAGGAGAATTGCTGTTGGGAGGTGGGTGGTTATACTTCAGACAGTCACCACTCTTTCAAGGGTTTTGACAATAAAAGCATTGAGACTGTAATTAAGGGGCACCACTTGGGTTATCCATTCTCAATTCGTCCTTTCTTTTTCCCCGTGTAAATTATTATTATTTTTGCAAAAAAGGATGACGCCTTACTTCTTTACTTCTTGTCGTCGTTAAACATAAAGTAAAGCAGTAAGACACCAGCCCTTTTTTTTTCAGGGGACCTGAATTCACCGCCAGTTCTTTGAGAGTATCGTAAACGCAAATGGGAAGTATGGGAATATTTCTGTTTATCCCATACTTCCCATTAACTTGGCGGTGGATTTAGGGGGCGAGCGATACCTTGACTTTTTTCTAAAGACGGTTTATGATGAATGTAGAATAAAACAAGGAGGACGCTGTGGCAAAAATCTTTATCATTTTTATCTCCATTTTTCATGGACTGATTCACCTGATGGGTTTTGCAAAAGCATTTAAGTATGCTGAAATAAAGGAATTAACGCTCCCCATTTCCAAACCTGCGGGGCTGGTGTGGTTGGTTTCGGCTCTACTGTTCGTGGTAGCGGCAGTTTTGCTTTGGAGCAATAAAGAGTGGTGGTGGATGGTGGCGGTGGTTGGTATTGTGCTCTCGCAGAGTCTGATTGTTATGTATTGGCGGGATGCCAAATTCGGGACCATTGCCAATGTGATCATTCTACTGGCGGTAATTCTGGCTTTTGGTTCCTGGCAGTTTCACCGGACCTTTAAAAATGACGTTAAAACCGGCCTGGCACGAACAGCCGCCATTCCCAGCACGGAATTGACGGAAACGGATATCCAACACTTACCGGGGATGGTGCAAAAATACCTTCGTTATGTGGGGGTGGTGAATCAAAAAAAGGTAAACCATGTCTTTTTTTCTTTTAAAGGCCAGATGCGGGATGTAGGCAAAGATTGGTTCGATTTTGATTCAGAGCAATATAATTTTTTCGATGTACCGACCCGCTTGTTTTTTATGCGGGCGAAAATCAAGGGCCTGCCAGTGACGGGCCTCCATGCCTATCGAAATGGCAAAGCGGTGATGTTAATCAAATTGTTAGCCCTGTTCCCAGTGGTAGATATTAAAGGACCAGTACTGGACACGGCGGAAACGGTGACCGTGTTTAATGATATGTGCATTTTAGCACCGGCCACGCTGATTGACAAACGGATTCAATGGGAACCGCTGGATTCCCTGTCCGTCAAAGCCACCTTTACCCACAATGGGATCGGTATTCAGGCGGTGATCTATTTTAATGAGGTGGGTCAACTGGTGAATTTTGTTTCCGATGACCGGTTGTATACGGCGCCGGATAAAACCTTAAAACGCTTCCGCTGGTCGACGCCCATGAGTCAGTACAAAGAGATAAACGGCTTTAAATTACCTACTTATGGTGAAGCCATCTGGCATTTCCCTGAGGGTGATTTTTGTTACGGCAAATTTTTTCTGCAACAGATTCAATATAATCGCCCGTAGGCACTATCGTTTTATTCCTGGGGTTTGGTTGTATGCGGGGCGTGGGCTGAGGAAGTTAAAAATCCATCAGGAATAATTTCCCGGTGGCATCTCGATCATGCAAGCGCAAGGAAATTTCGGTATCTTCAAAGGGAACAACTCTGCCGTCTTGATGGGGAAGATCAGAATCAATCAGGGTGAGAATATATTGGAGGTTATACTGACGGCATATTTCTTTGATGGTGGTGATCAAATTAAGTTTCTTCCGATCATCCAACCCTTCCAACATGCCATCGTGATAGATAAAACGAAAAAATGAACGTGACGCATAATGAATCTGGATAGCCAAATCAAAAGCCATACATAAAAATTTTTTATAGGTGTGCCCCTTTCCTTCGGCGGTTTGTAAAAGGTCTTGGGGTTTTTGGAATTCAGCACTGAACTCCACATTGCCCTGCTGGTTTTGCTTTAGGAAAATGAGGGCATTGGTATTAAGAATACGTGAAATAATCTGGTTGAAAATCTTGTTGATCTCCGCATGACAGCGCTTATTGATCTCTTGATGGATAGCTGTTTTAATGAATTGGATTTGTTCGTCGATATCCTTAATTTTCTCTTTATATGAAATACTTTTGTCCACAATAGCAAGCATTTTGTTTAATAAATTTAGCTCGCTCTCAACCGCTACCATTTGTTTCTGGTACTCTTTGAATTTATAGTAGCTATCCTTTTCAGTTAGAAAAGCCAGGAGGTCCGCCTTGCGGTTCTCCAAAATTTCTATTTCTGTGTTTACCTCTACCAGTTCGGCCCGTTGCGTATCCAGGGATTCTTGCAAATACAACACCCGTTCTGCGGAGACCTTTTGGGTAAAATCCAACAAATCGCTATAATTCTTTTTGATCTGTCCGGTGAAGTGGATATTTGTTTCTTTAAAGAGTGTTTCCAGGTCCGCTATAGAAATTTCCTGATGTTCTGCGGCCAGGGATTTTTGAATCCTGTCGGTTTGGTAGGTTAATGCATAACGTTGGGTATTCAATTCCTGCAACTGGGTATCCACGGATTCCACCAGTTCCTGGTTCAGATGTTTATCGGCTTGGAAAAAATTAAACCGTCCCATCAAAGAATCAATCTCAAGTTTTTTCGCGGTCTGAATATCAATCAGCCCCAGTAATTTATCCCGATCTTCGGGGTTCACTTGGGCTTCGGAGCGTAACACATCAATTGTCTTTTCAATTTCCGCCCGGCTTTCTTCCTGTTCGGATTTATCTTTGATCAATGTTCCATTAAACCCAAGCAGGGAAAATACCACTTGTTTCCAATACTGGTGTTTCCCTCTGAATTTAGAGAGTTGGAATACATCATCAAAATCACTCTGCGTCCGCAGGAAGTAAGTCACGGTCTTTCGGTATGGCAGGTCAAGCACATTGAAGCCCAAATGGTCATTCAGAATATTTTTTGCCTTTTCAAAAGGTACATCTTCGTTATCCCAGTGTGAAGGTGGTTGAAAACTAGCCATTGGAGTATCATTCAATTTGAAGGAGATTTTAGAGGGTTTGCCCACAGCCCGTTTGACCACCAGATACTTGCCACTATTCAGGATAAACTCACCATAGAATACATGTTCTGCAAACACCTTTTGGCTCAACAGATGATGTTCGGCAGTAAATTTCCCCAGTAGAAGAAAGTCAATCACATGAATCAACGATGTTTTACCCAGATTGTGGGTATCCTTTTCCCGACTTTTATCTGTAATCTTAGCCATAATCACGTTAAAACCCAGATTGAACTGTACGGGTTTAAACGACTGGTTTGAAAAAATCTTAAGCAGCTTCATTTATGCCACCACCTTGATTGAGTCCAGTTCTTTGACATATTCGATTTTTCCCATGAGGAACAGGAAAGCCAAAGCGAGAGTAAACAAGGTAACAGCCTTCTCATCAATCAAAAAAGCCAATCTCTCTTTTAATTCCTCAAAATGAATGATACCGTTATTCTGAATTTCTTTCAAAAGAATTCCCGCCACATACAGGGTGGTGTATTGGGGTTTGGAGTGTTTATCGGGGAGTAGGATACTCATGCTTTTTTCCAATATCACAATAGCATTTCACGTTTTAACCTCATCTTGCCACGGACACTGCCAATATTCTCTTTCTGAAAGACAATTATAAACGTATTGACAGAAGAAATCAAGCTTAAAAACGGGATCGGCCACGTTAAGCGCTTACTCGAATAGCTCCGAGTGGGAACCGATTCTTTCCAGAAACAAGCTGCCTTTTTCAATTTTATAGACCAATAACAAATCCGGTTCCACATGGCACTCCCTGCGGTCTTTGAATACGCCTTTTTCCCCTTTCAGTTTATGATCCAGGTATTTGGCTTCCAATGCCATTTCGTTGGCCAAGGTGTGAATGATATGCCGGATTTTCTCTTTGCGTTCAGGCGCTCTTTTTTTTCGGCTTGTACGACACGTTCGATATCTTTTTTGAAGTGTTTGAGATAAACGACTGGCAGCATTATATCCCCAATTGGATATACAAATCATCCAGATTGGTGGTGGTTACCATGTTTTCTCCTTTATCGGAATCTTGGAAAACCTGGAGTGTCTCTTTATTGGGGATTTTGGTTTGGAAAGGTAGCCGTTTCTGTTTTTTTACTTTGTTCAAGAAAAGGGTGATGGCTTCCCCTGTGGAAATGCCCAGGGCTTTAAAGATGAACTCCACTTCTGTTTTTAGTTCCGGCTCAATCTTTATTGTAAGAGTCGCTGTTTTGGACATTGTACCTCCCAATATACACTGGTTATCCATTGCAAGTATAATAGAAAAACGGTATTTTGTCAAATCATATCGCTGTAACTGTTCAGCCCATAGGCAATAGATGAAACAAAGAAAAAGATTTGCCCACGAATTACTCGAATTATCACGAATATCCACGAAAAAAGATTTTATTTATCTTTTAATTCGTGTAAATTCGTGAAATTCGTGGGGGTCTTTTCTTAAATCCGATCTGATAGTAGTCCCATAGCCTATAACCTGAACAATCACTCAGTTCTTTCTTTAAAAAGACTTTTAAAAGAATTAACAAGGGATTTAAGCGATATCCAGTTGAATTTTTATGATTTTCTCAATCGCACCCATTTCTGATTCAGAAAGAGTACCCATTTTACTGATAAAACGCAACCTGCTCACTGCTGTCAACTGGTCTGCCATTGCTTTCCCCTGCTTGTTTTTGATTGAAATATATGTTTCACTGGGATATAAACGTTCCACATTACTGGTAATCGGCACCACCTGAAAGCGATTCAAGTATTTGTTAGAAATATCATTACTGACAATAACAGCCGGACGCTTTTTTTTTATTTCATCGCCAACCGCAGGTTCAAAATTTATCCACCAGATTTCACCACGCTTCACCGGAAATATCTCCTATTAGTGATTCTGACCATTCGAGCGCCTCGGCTTCACGTTCTTTATCCCCCGCCATTTGTCTATACCCTTCATGCATGCCCACGTTTAAAACATGCAATTTCAGCAATTCTTCGATAAATTGATTTATTTTGCTTTTTTCTGTAAGCTGACACAGTCCATAATAAATACTCTCATCAAGAGTAATCATTAATTTCTTTTGCATATTCACCTGCCACGAGATTTCTTTTTTACTCATAATCATTGTAATACAATTCAATCCTTTTTTCAACCACCACCCAAAATTCGAGTAACAATCCAATAAGAAGGAAACATGAGTTGAACCAATTAAAACGATTGGCCCACCAATGAACACGCATTTCTCTAAAAAAATACTTTTATTTTTCCCCGCACGTTGGTGTATTATTCTATGCACAGCACCTGGAAGGGCTGAAAAGATGGCAAACGATCTGGACATTATCAATTAGCCATTAAGCTTTTCCTTGGTTATACACCTTTAGTTATACACCTTTAGTTGTAGAAAAAAGGCTGTATTCAAAAACAGACCAATACCACAACTACAACCTTGGGTGTATTGACAAACAGAAACGGTCAGGTATAATAAAACTTCCTTTTAGAACCCCTGCTTTTTGATTTTAAAGCAATAACGCCCCCCTGCGCTTGGTTATTTATGTGTGCGGATTCCTGTATGGTTTTGCTCTCGTATTCAAATCAAGAGTCAACGTGACAATAAAAATTAGGAGGATTTAACGATGAGAGTTAAAGGTTTAATCATGTTAATGGTGTTCGGGTTATTTTTGATGAGTACACTGTCTTTTAGCGCCGAGGTGGCGATTGGCACCACCATTTATCCCAAGGTGGAGACGCCGCATCCCTACAGCAAGGCCACCACGGACACGCTGGTCTGGTCCCATACCTTCAGCAAAAGCGGTGCCGGTTGGTTGAATGTGCATTTCACGGATTTCCAATTAAACAGCACGGATTACGTGGTGATGTACGATATGTACGGTTTTGAAGTGGAACGAATCACGGGCAAAGAGATGTTAAACCCCGCCAAGAGCCGTTTTAAAGTAGTGAGCAAGGAAGCGGGTCGGATCGAGTTCTGGGGCCCCATGGTGGATGGCGATGAAGTCCGGTTGGAACTGCACCGGGGCAGCATTAAAAGCACGGGCTGGGGTTTTAAAATCGATCAGGTGGGCGTGGGTTTTGGGCCGCTGGACCTGTATGAAAACGATAATCTGGACCGCGAAATCAAATCCATCTGCGGTGCGGATAATAAACAGAATATTAAATGCGCCACCACCACCCAACAAACCAAAGGTCTGGCCGTGGGCAGAATGTATTTTCAGAGCGGTTCCAGTTGGTATGTTTGCACCGGTTTTCTGGTTTCCTCCTGCTCCAGTCATTTCCTGACCAACGAGCACTGCATCACGAACCAAACCGGCGTAACCTCCTTGCAGGTCCGCTTTAAGTATCGCAACACCACCTGCACGGGCACGACGGTGGATAGTTATGTCACCTATTATGGCAATACCTATATCAAAGACAGCGCCACCTACGATTATTGCTTGCTGACCTTGCAAGGAACACCGCAATCCACCTTTGGCTACCTGCAATTACTCAGTCGCGCACCGGTTCTGAACGAGAGCATCTACATCATCCAGCACCCCGGCGGCAGAGTGCAACAAATCGGGTCTGGCACGATTTCTACCACCAGCGCCAATGGCAATAAAGACCTGGGCTACATGGTGGATACAGAAGGCGGCAGCTCCGGTTCACCGGTTTTTGCCTCGGATAACAAGGTGGTCGGTCTGCACCATTTTGGCGGTTGCCCCAATAGCGCTATCAAACTGAGCCTGATCTATAGCGCGATTAGTGGATATCTGTGCCAATAATTAGATAAATTTAGGAAGCATCCCCACGAACTGCGCTAAGCGCAGCGAACAAGTCGCTTAGCGCAGCGAACAAGTCGCTTAGCGCAGCGAACAAGTCGCTTAGCGCAGTTCGATTATTACCAGGGAGAAACTCTTGCAATTCGGAGTTCTTGGAAACAGTGGATTAAAATAATGCGACAAGGATGTCGCGTCTACGTAGACGCGCCATCCTGGCGCGTTAATAAGCGGCGAAGACATTGCCTTGGATACGATTTCGGGCGAGTTTCTTGGAAAATGAGTTAGCTCTTGTTGGGTACCGGTCACACAGCACAAGGAAGCTCGGTTCTTTTTGGACAACCAATGGTTGGAGAGGGAGGGCATCCTGGTCCATCCTGGGTGTGGGGACAATAAGGAAACCACGTTGGAATGCCACCACCGTTTACGATCTCTTGCTGGGTTTGGTTCAGGGTTGAAATGATTGTTTTGTTTAGGGTTAATTTACCAATGTTTTTTTTTGCTTTCATTTTTATAGCTCCTTTATATTATGTAAATTCGTGATAATTCGGGCCATTCGTGGGCAAGTCTTTTTTTTCTTTGATCCTTTTTTAATCCCACTAATCCGTAAAATCTGAGTAATCTGTGGACTTCTTTTCACCTGCCACCCTATTATTATACCATAAAAAAGATGAATTGATAATTCTGTACCAATTTACAATTCATCTTTTCCAGGGTATAATATACTTTTACAGCGATTGGAGGGCTGATCTCATGGAAAATGATCTGGATATTATCAGACAATTGGAAAATCAAATCGGAAAGAAGTTGGAGCAGAAAACTCTTGGGAGGATAACGCGTTTCGATTCCCAAGGCTATGTTTTGGATGGTGATAATTTTGTTATTGGTTTGAATTTATATTCTTGCAAAATAGCAGACCTGATATTTTTATCCAAATTATTTCGGTTAACCCATTTGCAATTGGGGAAGAATAAGATTTCCGATGTCTCTCAGCTCCAGGGGCTAACCGCTTTAAAAACTTTGCGTTTATCTTCTAAGAAACTCGCCCGAAGTGGGATTAAAAATGTTTCGTTATTGGGCCTCC
>CAZCVI010000039.1:0-62200 GCA_964502145.1 uncultured Clostridia bacterium | reverse complement strand
GGCGATAAAAAAGGGACCTCAACGCGACAGCGTTACCGCGGAGCGGTTTAGTTCATCCCTTTACTTATCAATGATAACACTAAATCACTCACTGGCCGGGTTGAAGGATGACCTAAGTCCAAAAAACACCCATCCGCCAGGTTTATTGCTCTCGATTCTAAAAAAGAAATTCACCCGCTAGGTTTTAAAGCCCTCGATTCCACAAAAAATACTCAACCGCCGGGTTTTATTGCTCACGATTCTACAAAAAAGGCTGAACGGAGAGGTTTGGAAGGTGAACGGCCGCCTAAAAGGGTGACGGTTGAGTAAAATATGGTGAACCGCCGGGGTTGGAAGGTGAACGGAGAGCAAAATATGGTGACGGTTCTACAAAATAAGGTGAACAGTCAACTATTAGTTAAAACCGTCAGGTTCTGGAACTGAATCCCCCTTTTTCTTGATACTACATTTAACAAATTGCAGCAAATGTGGCGCAAATAGGCCGGGGTTTCGATGAGGGGATGTTGAAATCATTGGTTTGCGCCCAACGCTTTTTGCCGCTGGCGCGATTTTGCTTTTCGGACACGAAGAGGTTATGGTTTTGGGGAGAGATTTTTTGGCGGGGAAGGATAGTGCTGTCCAAAAAACTGAATAGATACCCATAATAGTCTTGACTTTTGATGCATCATATATTATAATTCAAATTTCGATTCTATACGCTCTGAAACAAAATGACAGATTAAAGGAAATGAATAAATATGGAGGTATTATATGAAAATTTTATGTATGATAATTTTGTTTTTGCTTTTGGCTAGTTTTGTCTTAGCAGAAAAGGTAATACCATTACCAGAGGTTCTTAACCCAAACCCCGCTTTTTACCCACTCAGTGTCAATGACAATAATATTTACATCACTGACGGTCTTTCTATCTTGATATATTCACAAAAGGATTTTAAACTCAAAAAAAGATTTGGAAAACAAGGCGAGGGCCCCCAAGAATTTATGGGATACGATATGCAAAAGACTGTTTTTACATCCATAGATTCCCAATATATTGCCGTTGATAGTAATGGGAAATTAAGTTACTACTCCTTGGACGGAGAATATCTGAAAGAAATAAAAATTGTGAGTGGCAGAGGTGTTAAAATTCTTGATGATAAATTTGTCCTTTACGGGTATGATCGAACAGGAAAAAATATTGACGGTTCCGTTCTGATATGCAATTCCGATTTAAAACAATCAATACCAGTGATGCATTTTCCAGAATTCATGGACAATGAGATGATCGACCCCCTGAAGTTTAGACGTCCACAACCAGTAATATATGATCATAAACTTTTTATCAACGAGTTAGAGGATGGGGTCATAAAGGTATATGACAAAAATGGAAAAAAACTTTATTCAACAGAATATAATTATCAAAAATTGGGAGTAACCCAAGAGCTGAAGGATGAAATCCTTAATATTTTCATAACCGATCCCCGGATTAAAGAAAACGCCCAGTATATCCTCCCTCGCATCAGATTCTCAAAATATTGCCCAATATTGAAAGGTTTTGGTGTCTCAGAAAAGAAAATCTATGCACTTACATGGGTACGTTCTGCCGATAAGAAAAATAGTGAGATCATAATCTTTAATATAAATGGAAAATTTATTAAAAAAGTGATGTTTCCAGTTTTCAATAGCAATAGCTTAGAACCATTTCCATATTTCTTTTTTAAAGACAAATTTTACCAAGTTGTGGAAAATCAAGATACCGATATTTGGGAGCTGCATATAACAGATATAAAATGATATATAATACCCGTCTTCAAAAAAGGGTTCTTTCTTTTTTCGTTCCATCACGCATTATCATGGAGATAAACATTTTAGGTCTACTTTAAGATGGCTAATATACAAACTCTTCATCTTACACTTAAAAAAATAATAAAAATACATTTGGGTATCCGAAAATATGAATTCCGTGAAATACGCGAATGAAATAAATAGGGATAGTTCCGGAAAATATGAACCACTATAGTATCAAAAACACGAAAACGTAAAAAATATTTTTTAAATTTCTAGGTTTTTCTCTTGTTATTAATTCTTCAATGTGGTAATCTTATCTTTTAAGGCAACTCACAACCTAAAACAAGTATGAAACATTCATTTTTAAACATAATAAAAAGCAATCAATGTTCATCATTGAAAGGCGGTAGCATATCATGAAATATTAAAATTGCACAATTTATTAGCAGACCTATCAATAATATAAATAAAAATCATTTAAGGTTAAAAAATGAAACGATTAAATAAGCAGGATATTCAAGACATTTTTATGTTAACTCCAATGCAAGAGGGAATGTTTTTTCATTATTTGAAAGAACCCAATAGTATAATGTATTGCGAGCAATTAAGTCTAGAAGTTTCAGGGGAGATCGATAACGAGTTGTTTCGGAGAGCCTGGGATTTCGTCATTAATACAAATGAGATGCTCAGGATTGTATTTAGGTGGGAGAAATTGGATAACCCCACCCAGGTTGTTTTAAAGGAGCACTCCTGCCATATAGTTTTTCATGATTTTTCCAATGAAACCCCGGATCAAAAAAAATCACTGATGGCTGAAATGAAAGAATCAGATCGAAACGAACCCTTCAATCTACAAGAGGTTCCTTTTCGAGTCATATTGTGCAAAATCATGGAAAAAAATCATGAAATGGTCATCAGCAACCACCATATTATTTATGATGGCTGGAGTAACGGGATTATTTTAAAAGAATTTTTCAGAGTTTACAATCAACTGTGCCAGGGACAGCTCCCAATACACCCTTTAAAAACCTCATTTAAGGAATTCATCAAATGGATTCAGAGCCAGGACAAGAAGAAACAAGTACAGTTTTGGCGTGAATACTTGTCTGGAATTGACACACGGACCGAATTGTCCATCATAAGGCGAAAATCAGGAGCATTAAAAGGAGTAAAAAGCCATTCAATTGTTTTTGAGAATGAGATAAAAAAGAAACTGGATGATTTTACCAAATGCAACAAGGTTACCGTGGCCTCTATTTTTTATACCGCCTGGGGGATGTTGTTGCAAAAATATTGCAATAATGAGGATATTACTTTCGGAACAACCGTATCCGGGCGATCTGCCAGAATAAAAGGGATAGAGGAAATGGTCGGTTTGTTTATCAACACCATTCCTTTGAGAATCCACACATCCCTGCATGACCAAATAAACGATTTGGTTATGCGTACAGATAAGCTCTTGCGGGAGCGTGAAGCGTTTGAAAACACACCTCTATTGGAAATAAAAGGTTGCAGTAGCTTGGCTGGCATCGAATCGTTGTTCGATACCATCGTAGCCATTGAGAACTATCCTCTGGATAACCACTTACTCTCCCAAGAGAGCAAACTCTCGATTCATTCCTATTCCATAACCGAAAGGACCCATTATGATTTATCTGTGGGTATTTTATTATTCAATGAAATCGAAGTAAAATTTTCTTACCCGCAGGAGAACGTTGAGAGCGAACGCGTTGAGATTCTGGCCTGCCATTTTAAACATCTGGTGCAATGTCTCGTCGAAAACACTGGACAAGAAATATGCGAGATCGAAATACTATCCATCAATGAGAAGAACCGGATTTTGTATGATTTTAATAATACCGATGCCCATTACCCGGCAAACAAAACCATCCATCAATTATTCGAAGAACAAGTTGAACGGACACCGGATCATCTCGCTCTGGTCGGGGAGGGTCAACGATCACCCATATTTATCTCGTACAAAGAACTGAATTGTCAATCCGGGCGCTTGGCCGAGTTATTAAGAAGCAAAGGCGTTCTTCCCGATACCCTTGTAGGAATAATGATGGATCGTTCGGTGGAGTTGGTTATGGGGATAATCGGTATTTTGAAATCCGGCTCAGCCTATTTACCCGTCAACCCGGATTATCCCCAAAACCGCATTCATTTTATCTTAAACGACAGCAGTGTTAAAATACTGGTAACGAGGAGTGATTTATTTGAAAAACGAGAGAGTACTCTAAGCTGGGTTGGGAAAAGAGATTTTGAAACTGTTTTTTTTAATCCAGATGAATTTTTATATTTCCCACCCGCTTACCAAACCCCTCCCGTAGCGTCCCAACCCTCACATTTGGCTTACGTCATCTACACTTCTGGTTCAACCGGCAAGCCAAAAGGTGTTTTGGTGGAACACCGGAATGTGGTTAATGTCATTCACTGGTTTGGGCGACAATATAAATTGCATCCCGAAATTCACATTCTGCTGATGTCCGATTCCACCTTTGATGCCAGTATTGACCAAATCTTCGGGGCATTGCTTAATGGTGCATCCCTTTATGTGGTGAATAAAGAATTATTAACCGATATTGATGCTTTGCGCCATTATATCAACAAGAACCAAATCAATCTCATCAATTTTGTACCAGCCCTATTAAGTGAGTTGCTAGGCAATAAGAAGAAATTAGAAAGCCTACATACTGTAATTTCTGGGGCCGAGAGACTGGAAGAAAATATAAAAAATAATATCCTCAAGCTTGGATACAACTTGAGTAATCACTATGGTCCTACCGAGGGAACCATTGATACCCTGACCTTAAAATGTTCGGATGCGCCTGTCAGTCTGGGTAAACCCATCGCCAATGTTAAGGTTCATCTTCTTGATAAATGGGGTCATATGGTGCCAGTGGGTGTGCCGGGAGAATTATGTATATTTGGGGCCGGGTTAGCCAGGGGATATTTGAATAGACCTGAATTAACCTCGGAAAAATTTGTCGCCACTGTGGGTAGAGAAAAACTCGACCCATTCTATCGAAGCGGCGATCTGGGGCGATGGCTTACAGATGGAAATGTTGTTTTTCTGGGGCGCATAGACCAACAGGTCAAACTCAGGGGATTTCGAATCGAACTGGAAGAAATTGTAGCCCAATTATTACAATATCCTGCAATAAAAGAAGCCGTGATAATTGCCAAAGATGATATCAGGGGTGAAAAATACCTCTGTGCTTATATTGTACCACAACTCACTTCAGATACTAATGACCTACCCATCATAGACATCCCGAAATTAACCCAATACCTATCCGAAACGCTTCCTGACTATATGATTCCATCTTATTTCGTGCAATTGGCAGAGATACCCTTGCTGCCAAGTGGCAAAACCGACTCTAAAGCGTTAGCAGACCCAATATTTAAAACAGGTAATCAATACGAAGGGCCAAGGAACGAAACAGAACGTAAAATGGCGCAAATATGGTCCGACATATTAAGTCGAGACACAGTCATTGGAATCAATGATAATTTTTTTCACATCGGTGGGCATTCGTTAAAAGCCACCTCGCTGACCTTCAGAATACAAAAGGTGTTTAATGTAAAAATACCATTGATGGAAATATTTAATAACCCGACCATAAGCAAACTTGCCAACTATATCCACATTGCAACCGGTGAGAAATACATCAAGATAGAACCGGTGGAACAGAAGAAATATTATGCGTTATCCTCTGCACAAAAAAGGTTGTATTTTCTCCAGCAAATGGAAGTTGCTAGTTCCAGCTATAATATGTCAGTGGTGATGACCTTTGAAGGAGAATTGGATAGAGGGAAATTTGAAAAAACCTTTAAACAACTTATTCAGAGACATGAAAGCCTGAGAACATCCTTTGAAATGATAGAAGAAGAGCCACACCAGACAATTCATGATGATGTGGAATTTAAGATTGCATATTTTAACTTGCCAATCATTGAAAAAATTCCCCAAGATGTCTCCAGTGAAGGGCTTTTAACTAACATATCTTTTTCCATTAAAAATATTATTCAGAATTTCATTCATCCATTTGATCTTTCCCATGCACCGTTAATGCGCGTGGGACTGATAAAGGAAGAAAATACCAAGCACCACCTCCTGGTGGATATACACCATATTATCGTTGATGGAACATCCACGGGAATATTACAGAAAGAATTTATGGCACTATATGAAGGAAAAAAACTACCTCCCCTAACGATTCGTTATCAAGATTATGCCGAATGGCAAGCAAGTAAAAAAGGCCAGGAATCTTTAAATACACAGGGACAATTTTGGTTTCAGCAGTTTGAAAAAGAGATACCGGTTTTGAACTTGCCAGTAGATTTTCAGAGACCCATAGTGCAGAGTTTTGAAGGAAACCGTGTGAGGTTTGAACTGACTGAAAAGAGCACAACATCGCTTAAAGCACTAGCAATGGAGCAAGGCGTGACCCTTTTCATGCTGTTGCTGGCAATTTGCACGATCTGGCTTTCTAAACTGAGTGGTGAGGAAGATGTCGTGATCGGGTCACCGGTTGCGGGTAGAAGGTATGAAGAATTGCAGTCCCTCATCGGGATGTTTGTCAATACACTGGCGTTAAGGAATTACCCAAAACCAGAAAAAACAATTAAAGAGTTTTTAAAAGAAGTAAAAAGGAACACAATCGACGCGTTTCAAAATCAAGATTATCCTTTTGAAAACCTGGTGGATCATGTGACCAAAAACCGGGACACTTCACGAAACCCCATCTTTGATGTGATGTTTGTTTTTCAGAATATGGCTATGCCTGAAATCCAGATTCCAGATTTGGTATTGAAACCCTATGAATATGAAAAAAACACGGCTAAATTCGACTTAAATTTAGAAGGAATAGAAATAGGTAACAAATTATTATTTAATCTGGAATACAGCACAAAATTATTTAATGAAGAAACCATCCTGCGATTTAGCGGCTATTTAAAAAATATAATGGCTTCCATTATCTCGACCCCAGACATGAAAATAGCCAATATCACTATGCTCGAACAAGAAGAGAGGCAAAAAATTCTGGATATTTCCAATGGGGCTCACGAACCTATAGATATTAAAGCCACCATCCATGGGATGTTTGAGAAAATAGCTTTAACACACAAAGATAAAATTGCACTGGTTTTTGGAGAAACTCGACTCACTTACGGGGAATTGAATCGGAGAGCTCATCGGTTGGCTACCATGTTACGAATCCAAGGTATTGACAGAAATTGCATCGTGGGCTTGATGGTACAACGTTCGTTCGAATTGGTTATTGGTATGCTGGCCATCATGAAAGCGGGTGGCGCCTATTTGGCTATCGACCCGAATTTTCCACAGCAAAGAAAACAATTCATGATCCAAGACAGCCATATAGAAATAGTATTGACAAATTTTGAAATTGACCCGAACACCATTGATGTCACAAAAAATATCAGAATGATGGATATCCGAGACCATAATATATACCAGAATATATCCCAAGACGAAGAAGAACTGCCCAACATTAATAAAGGCTCGGATATAGTGTATGTAATTTTTACTTCCGGGTCCACAGGGAACCCTAAAGGGGTCATGCTGGAACATACCAATCTTGTCAACCTGATTGAATTTCAGTATAAGTATACCTGCATTGATTTTAGCAAGGTGTTGCAATTTACAACCATAAGTTTTGATGTATCTTTTCAAGAAATATTCTCAACACTACTCTTCGCTGGAGAGTTATATTTGATTAATGAGGATATGCGGTATAGTATTCCAGATTTATTCCAGTTGATCGTTAAAAATAAAGTTAAAACACTTTTTTTCCCCATGTCCTTCCTGAAAATGCTTTTTAACAATGATGATGATATAAATCTTCCTGCTGGCAGCATAGAACATATTGTGACCGCAGGCGAGCAAGTCGTCGTAGAAGATAAACTCCGAAATTACCTAAAAGAGCATCATATTTATTTACACAATCATTATGGACCTTCAGAGACCCACGTAGTAAGCACCTTAACCATGTTTCCCGACGAAAATATCCCCCAATTCCCGGCCATAGGAAAGCCAGTCACGAACACCAGTATCTATATACTGGACAAAGCCAAACACCTCCAGCCCACCACGATAGCTGGAGAGTTGAACGTGGCCGGATTACAGGTAGGTAGGGGTTATCTATACAGGAATGAAGAAACCCAAGAAAAATTTATAGAAAATATATTTCCGGGGGGTGGGACGTTGTACCGGACAGGTGACCTGGCGCGATGGTTAGCCAATGGGAATATTGAATTTTTAGGCCGCGTTGATCACCAGGTAAAAATTCGCGGGATTCGTATTGAACCGGGGGAAATAGAGAGTCATTTAAAAAGGATCACCTCTGTAAAAGACGCGGTTGTGGTGGTGAAACAGGCGGATAATGGTGAAAAATACCTCTGTGCCTATGTGGTCTCAACCACAGGAACCAATTGGGACGAATCGACAATAAGGAATATCTTGTCAACGAATTTACCCGACCATATGATTCCTGCCTATTTTATATCCTTGGATAAAATACCACTAACACCAAGTGGGAAAATAGATAGGAAGGCGCTTCCCGATCCTGAAATAAAAGAACAGGAGAGGTACGTTGCACCCAGAACATTAATTGAACTTAGAATGACTGAAATCTGGGTGAAAATTCTTGCAAGGGAAAAACATTTAATCAGTATCAACGACAATTTTTTCCATCTGGGCGGACACTCTTTAAAAGCAATGTCCTTGGTGGCAAAGATACACAAAATATTTAATGTGAAAATTCCATTGGCCCAAATATTCAAAAATCCCACCATCAAGGGAATTTCTGATTATATTAAAGATGCCACCGGTGAAAAGTACACGTGGATAGAACCGACAGAAGAGCAGGAATACTATACCTTATCATCGGCTCAGAACCGGCTATTCTTTCTACAACAAATGGACAAATCTGGGATCGCGTACAATCTTTCAGCGGCCTGGATACTGGAAGGATTGGTAGATAAACCGAGACTTGAATCGTCGATTGTAAACCTCATACAAAGACATGAAAGTTTCCGAACCTCTTTTGATATTTTAGACGAAAAACCGGTACAAAGAGTTCAGAATCACGTGACATTTGAAATCCAATATTATGATAATCCACAACCTCATTTCATTCGTCCTTTCGAATTATCAAAAGCTCCATTGTTACGGGTGGGATTGGTAAAATTGGAAGAAGAAAAGCATATATGGCTGGTCGATATGCACCACATCATTTCCGATGGCATGTCAATGGGTATTCTTGTAAACGAATTTACCATCTTTTTTTCAGGCACAGAACTGCCAGCATTAAACCTCCAATACAAAGACTATGCGGAGTGGCAGAATCGTGAAAAAAAGAGCAAAAATCTCTTGGATCAAGAAACATACTGGATAAAAGAGTTTGAGACAGAAATACCCATATTGGATTTGCCCATAGATTATAGCAGACCGCTTACTCAGAGTTTTGAAGGGAATTGTTTGTCTTTTGAGCTCAGTAGTGAAATCGTTGGTTCACTCAAGGCGATATCAGTTGAAGCGGGGGCGACCCTATACATGGTGCTATTATCATTATATAATATTTTCTTGTCTAAAATAAGCAACCGGGAAGATATTGTGATCGGTACACCGATTGCAGGACGTCGACATGCAGATCTTGAAAATATTATTGGTATGTTTGTCAATACCTTGGCCTTGAGGAATTACCCGTCCAGCGATAAAAAGTTTATAGATTTCTTGGCGGAAGTAAAAGTGCGGACATTAAAAGCCTTCGAAAACCAAGAGTATCAGTATGAATATCTTGTAGAAAAGTTGACCATAACAAGAGATACAAGCCACAATCCACTATTTGATACCATGTTTGTACTTCAGAATACCGGGATACGTGAAATAGAAATTCCCGGATTAAAATTATCTCCCTATACACAGGAAAGCAAAACCTCGAAATTCGATCTCTCTTTAGCTGTTATGGAAGTAGAGGATATGTTGGCACTTACTTTCGAGTATAGTACCAAATTATTTAATCAAGGAACCATCGAACGATTTATTACATATTTTTTGAACACCGTATCCTGTGTTATAAATGACAAAAATTTGAAAATAGTAGATGTAGAAATCATTTCCAGTCAAGAAAAAAACAGACTATTATATGAGTTCAACAATACGGCAGCGGAATATCCACATGATAAAACGGTCCATCAATTGTTTGAAGAACAGGCAGAACGGACACCGGGTAGAATTGCCGTTATTAATCCTTTAAAATCCGTTGATGCACCTCATGGATCACTTATACAAATCACCTACCATGAATTGAATGAAAAATCCACCCATTTGGCCCATGTATTACAATCAAATGGAGCTAAACCCGACATCATTATCGGAATAATGGTGGAACGGTCTGTTGAAATGATTATTGGAATATTGGGTATATTAAAATCGTCCGGTGCCTACTTACCCGTTGACCCGGGATACCCATTAGACAGACGTGCATTTATGTTGGAGGACAGTAGTGTCAATATCCTGCTTTCTCACCATCAATTGATTGATCAGATCAAATATAATGGGACACGAATTTATTTCGAAGATGAAACATCCTATCCAGTTGATAATACTAATTTTACTCCCTACTATAACTCTTCAAATCTGGCTTATGTCATCTATACCTCCGGTTCTACTGGCAAGCCGAAAGGGGTTACCATTGATCATCGTGGCCTGATGAACCGGTTAATCTGGATGCAAAGCCAGTACCCGCTGGATAAAACGGATACTATATTGCAAAAGACCTCCTTTACTTTCGACGTATCCGTATGGGAATTACTGTGGTGGGCAATTGTTGGAGCAAAAGTAAGTTTACTGGCACAGGGCGGAGAGAAAGAACCCAAAACAATTGTCAGTACTATCGAACGTGATAACGTGACAATCATGCATTTCGTACCCTCTATGTTGAACGCCTTTTTGGATTATATAGAAGGATTCCCATCCATAAATAAATTAGCCAGTTTAAAGCAAGTGATTGCCAGCGGGGAGGAATTAACTATTTCTCAAGTTAAAAAATTCAATGAATTATTGTTCCAATCGAATGGTACCCACTTGGCGAATCTTTATGGTCCGACAGAAGCGTCTATTGATGTATCTTATTTTAATTGCCCAAAAAGCGGGACATTCGTAAGAATACCTATTGGCAAGCCTATCCATAACATTAAACTGTATGTCGTGGGAAAAGAGAATTGTTTACAACCCATAGGCGTACCTGGGGAACTGTGTATCGCAGGGGATGGTTTGGCAAGAGGTTATTTAAATAGACCCCAGATGACCCACGATAAGTTCACTGCCAATCCATTTACCATTGGTGAAAAAATGTACAGAACCGGTGATCTCGCCAGATGGACAGCCGATGGTAATGTTGAATTTTTCGGTCGCATCGACCACCAGGTAAAAATACGGGGATTTAGAATCGAGTTGGGGGAAATAGAAAATCGATTATTCAAACACCCCCAGATAAAAGAAGCGGTTGTTGTCGTCAGGGAAGATGCCTTTGGCGATAAGAGCCTGGTTGCATATTATGTATCTCTCCAAGAGATACCCCAGTCAGAATTAAGGGAATGTTTATTAAAAAATCTACCAGAATATATGATTCCATCTTACTTTATGCGCATGGAATCCATACCATTAACCTCCTCGGGAAAAGTAAACAGAAGAGCACTCCCGCAACCAGAATTGAACACCAATAAAGGTTATGAAGCACCCCTGGGGACAATAGAAGAAAAAGTGGTAGAAATTTGGACCGAGGTATTAATTGGAAAAAATACCAGTCCAGTGGAGAAACGTATAGGACGCCATGATAATTTTTTCCAATTGGGTGGACACTCGCTAAAAATCATTGTCACTGCCCATAAAATTCGCGAGAAACTGGGGGTAGAAATAGCATTGAATGAATTTTTCTCCCATCCCACGGTGGCGCAACTGGCCTCGTATATCAATGCTCAATTGGCTGAAAATACACCGAACCAGAAATTGGGGCAGAGCAGAGACTTATTTATTTCCTCCAAAGTTCATGACTCCAAGAAAATGTATGAATTCTTCCCGTTGACTCACATCCAGGAAGCTTATTTATTGGGAAGAAGCGATCAATTCGATATCGGGGACAGCTCCACCCACGGTCACTTCGAATGGAGTACCCATTTGGACATCCGGCGGTTTAATGACGGTTGGAATAAGCTGATTGCCCGTCACCCAGTGCTTCGCTCAAAATTGAGTGATGATGGCAAACAACACTTTATTGAAGGTATCCACCAATATGAAATCCAATTGGACAATCTAATTCATTGTGATGTTGACGAACAACGCGCGAGAATATTACGAGAGAGAGATCGGATGTCTGGTTATGTATTCGATTTAACTCAATGGCCCCTGTTTGAAATTAAGGCCATGCAGCTTTCTGAAAAGGAACTTTACTTCATGATTAAATTTGATATGATCATGTTTGATGGTCACAGTTTGCAAATTCTAACCCAAGAATTAACCGAGTTTTACATCAATCCGAATTTAGAATTACCCCCATTGGATTTTACTTTTAGGGATTATATTCTAGCCGCAAAGGAACTCAAGGATTCAGATATTTACCAAACCGATAAAGAGTACTGGTTGAATAAACTGGAAGATTTCCCCCCCGCCCCCCAATTGCCCTTGGCTTGCAAACCCTCCGAAATAAAACAACCACTATTTAAAAAGCTTTCCAAACACTTTTCTAAAGAGGAATGGACGGTGCTACAGGAAATCGCTCAAAAAAATAATACAACACCCTCCGTATTATTGAGCACTGCCTTCGCACAGGTATTGGCATATTGGAGCAATCAACGGCGCTTCGCCATCAATGTAACACTATTCAACCGGTTCCCTTTCCATAAAGATGTTGAAAAAATTGTAGGGAATTTTACCACCGTGGTATTCTTGGAAGTGGAATGGGATTCCACCCACCCATTTTTAGAGATGGTCCAAAAAATCCATCACTCCTTAATGGAAGCATTGGAGCACTGCCATTACGACGGGATCGAGTTTCTACGGGAAATTAATCGTTCTAAAAATTTACACGCCCATGCTCTGATGCCCATAGTTTTTACCAGCATCATGAAAGGGGAGAGTCAAGCCAATATTTTTGCTCCCGATGATCCGGTGAGCCAATCAAAAGTCACATGGACAAATGGGCAAATATCCCAGGTATATCTTGAAGTGCATACGGAATCAACAATGGATCAGTTGGATATCAGTTGGGATTTCGTCGAAGAACTTTTTACTCCAGCTACTATTACCGCTATGTTTGAACACTACATAAATATTATTACTGAGCTTACAAAAGGGGATAAGGATTATAAACTTGAACTGCCCCAGCGAACCAAGCTATTGTGGGAAAAATACAATAGCACTGCCGAAAAAATTCCAGCATCCCTACTGCACCAATTGTTCCAGCGGCAGGTAGCCCTAACACCAGAATACATCGCCCTCGAATTCGGCGCGGAAACCATGACTTATATCAGTTTGGATAAAAAATCCAATCAGGTTGCCGCCTTTTTAAGGGCAAAGGGAGTAAAACCCAATGACCTGGTCTCTGTCTTAACCTCGCGCTCCCTCGAAACTATGGTGTATGTGATGGGTATTCTAAAAGCCGGTGGGGCCTATGTTCCGATAGATCCAGATTTCCCAAAAGAAAGGCAGGATTATATATGTAAGGATAGCAATTCAAAATTATTAATGGTCCCCCACCCGTATGAAAACGAAAATATGGAAAACTATCCCAGCGATGCCCTTGAAAACATCAATACTCCCTTAGACATCGCCTATGTGATCTACACTTCCGGCAGTACAGGCAGGCCAAAAGGAGTTATCATCAGCCACCAAGAGGCTGCCAATACTATTATTGATATCAATCAAAAATTCAATGTTAATGAAACGGACCGCATCATGGGTATCTCTTCCATGTGTTTCGATCTCTCCGTTTACGATGTCTTTGGTGCTTTGAGTACTGGGGCAAGACTCGTATTGATTCCCACCCAGAAAGATATCGACGTTCTGACCGGTACATTGGATAGTAAAAAAATCACCTTCTGGAATTCTGTTCCTGCCATACTGGATATGATGGTTAATAATCTGGAAGCAGAGTATGTGAATTATACCCTGACCCGGGCTTTATTAAGCGGCGATTGGATTCCACTAAAACTCCCCGAGGCGGTCAAGAAACATTTTCCAAACTGCGAAATCATCAGTGCTGGAGGTGCTACTGAGGGCTCCATTTGGTCCATCTATTACCCGGTAAAAGAAACCTTGAAAGAATGGAATAGCATTCCCTATGGATACCCATTAGCAAACCAGACTTTTTATGTGTTGAATGATCATCTGGGGCTATGTCCCGAGGACGTACCCGGTGAACTATTCATCGGTGGCGTGGGGGTGGCAGAAGGATACATCAATGATGTGGAAAAAACAAGCCATGCATTTTTAAATCATCCTGATTTTGGCCGGATATATAGAACGGGGGATTTTGGTGTCTTTCGAAAAGAAGGATATATAGAATTTCAAGGAAGAAAAGACAGCCAAGTGAAAATCAGGGGGCATCGTATCGAACTTGGAGAAATCGAAACCTGCATCTTGGAATATAGCCTAGTAAAAAGTGCCATCGTTGCCCCTTTCAGCAATAATTCTGGCGCGAAACAACTCTGCGCATATATATTAACCCATCCAGACCCACAGGTCGATTCCCCATCATTCCTCCCTGACCTGAGGGCGTTTTTGTCCCAAAAATTGCCCGACTACATGGTACCATCGATTATTATCCCATTGCAGACCTTCCCATTAACGGGGAATGGTAAAATCGATTTCAAAGCACTGCCGATTCCGGGAGATATCGACCTGGAAGTGACCCCCGAAAATATCCTACCACGAAACGATGTAGAGAAAAAAATAGCAGAAATATGGAGCAATATATTGGGTAAAGAAGACATCCATATCAATGATAATTTTTTCATGAGTGGTGGCGATTCGATTAAGGCCATTCAGGTGGCTGCCCAATTAAAACGAAAAGGGTACAAGGTCGGTATGAAGGATTTTTTCCAATATCCATCCATTGCGGAAATGGCCCTTCTTATAAAAAAAGTAAAACATGTCTCAGATCAATCCACCATCACCGGAACCATACCACTCTCACCCATTCAGAAGTACTTTTTTGAAAAAGTCAAAACAGATCGTCACCATTTTAACCAGGCGGTCATGCTTTTCTCCAAAGAAAGATTTACCCAAGAAATCATAGAAACCTCATTTCAGAAAATACAACAGCATCATGACGCATTACGCATGACGTTCCACCCTGAAAACAACGAGATCGTTCAGAACAATCATGGTTTGGAATATCCCTTATCCCTGGAAGTATTTGATTTCCAGGGATTAGCTGACGGCAAAAACGCCGAAACAGAAATAGAAAATAATGTCAATCAACTCCAAGCCAGCATTCTTTTGCATGTGGGGCCATTATTAAAATTGCGGTTATTTCACTTGGATCACGGCGACTATTTATTGATTGTGATCCATCATCTGGTGATAGATGGCATTTCCTGGCGAATTTTGCTTGAAGACTTCGAGACCGCTTATAAACTGTTACTCCGGGGGCAGGAAGTTGCGTTTCCTCTAAAAACCACATCGTATAAAGAGTGGGTGGAACAATTATATCAGTATGCCAATAGCAAAGAGTTCTTGGTGGAGCGAAACTATTGGGAAACCTTGGAACAAACGCCTGTTTTACCACTGCCACAACCCAAGGAAATTAAAAACCTACCGTTATTAAAAAAAGAAAACCGTGGATTTCACTCATTTGAATTGTCGGTAATGGATACCGAGAAATTGTTGACAAAAGTTGGCGCTGCCTATAACACGGAGATTAACGATATTCTATTAACCGCTCTGGGGATGGCGGTACACCAATGGACAGGAGCAAAAAATGCATTGATTGCCTTGGAAGGCCATGGACGAGAGGAACTTATCAAGAATATCGATATTACCCGTACTATCGGATGGTTTACATCTTTTTACCCCGTGATACTTGATATGAACTATGCACCAAATATCCCGCAAATGATAACTTGTACAAAAGATATATTAAGACGAATCCCCAATAAAGGGGTCGGTTATGGAATACTAACGTATTTAACCTCACCAGGGAATAAAACAAACCTTACTTCCAAGTTAAAACCAGAAATCGTTTACAATTACTTGGGGCAAATTGATGACGCGCTGAATTCCGATCTATTCCAACCCACCGGACTAAGCACGGGAGATGCAATCAGCCCACGTTCAGAATGGATTTACAGCCTGGACATATCAGGAATTGTTTCCAATAAAAAATTTCAAATGGTAGTTAAATATAATACCGATGCCTACAGCAGCGAAGAAGCCATGGATTTTACCTCTTTGTGTGAAGCAAACTTGCGACAGGTGATCGAACATTGTGCGGAAAAAGAAAACGCAGAATTCACTTTTAGCGATTTTAACATTCGCATTGATCAGCAGGAAGCAGACCTAGTATTCGACATACTTAGTGACATCAATCTGGAGGATTAACATGACTTTCTTATTTCTTATGTCCAAGGAGGAAGACAAAAATGATAAATAAAAACGATGTAAAAGATATGTATTTTCTATCACCCATGCAGGAAGGAATGCTATTCCATTATCTAGAGAATAGAAGCTCCTTGATTTATTTCGAACAGATGGTATATCAAATCAACGGCCAATTGGATTTTGCATTATTCGAACAAGCCTTTATCCATTTGGTGGATAGGTATGATATTTTAAGAACCATATTTGTCTATGAAAAGGTACAGAAATCCTTGCAAGTGGTTCTGAAAAAAAGAACGACCGGGATTTACTATCAGGACATTTCTTACTTAAGCGAAGATGAAAAAGAACGAATTACACAAGATTTTAGAATGAAAGATAGAACACGGGGCTTTGATTTGTCTAAGGATATCCCCGTACGTATTTCGATAATAAAAACATCCCAGCAAAGTTATTTAATGATATTCAGTTTCCATCATATTATCTTAGACGGTTGGAGCATGGGGATAGTATATATGGATTTAATCCAGATATATCAAGCATTACTGGCGAAAAAGACAGTTTCATTACCCCCCGTAAACCAATATAAGACATACATCAACTGGATTACCGCCCAGAATATGACCGAAGGCCTAGAATATTGGCAAAAATACCTTGACGGTTACGATCGCTCTGCAACCCTTCCCAAAAATTTCGCCAAAAAAAGTGGTCATGAAATTACCCGGGCCATATATCAGTTTGTGATTGATGAAAAAAGAACAGAAGAAATAATCACTTTTGCAAGGGCAAACTCAGTCACCCAGAACCTTGTATTCCAAGCGTTATGGGGGATTTTACTATGCAAGTATAATCATACCAGTGATGTTGTGTTCGGGGTTATTATATCCGGGCGACCTCCCGAATTGGACGACATCGAGCGGATGGCAGGGCTATTTTTAAATAATGTGCCCTTCAGAATCAAAATGGAAGAAGGACAAACGTTTGTTCAATTGATGGGGAATATATATGAAAAAGAAGTACTGTCAAGATCTTACGAATACTTGCCCTTGGCCGATATCCAATCCAATTCATTGCTAAAAGAGAAGCTGATTGATCACATAATGGTTTTCGAGAATTACCCCATCAGCCGGGAACTAAAAAACATCAATATGACCCAAGAATATGGATTTGAAATCAAGGCTCTGGATATTTTCGAGCAGACCAGTTATGATTTTAATATTATTATTGTCCCCGATAAGTCTACAACCATTCATTTTCAATATAATTCCTTGATTTATGATGAACCACTCATAATAAAAATCGCCCAGAATTTTGAAGAGTTAATCGTAAGGGTATTGGAAAATCCACAAATCAAGATAGAACAGATAAGTAAGATATCACCAGAAAATAAAGCTGAAATTATTGCCCGATGCAATGAAAACCTGATAAAAGAAGTCGAATTCATGCAAAAGGAAGAAGATACCATGCAAAAAAAATTGCATGAAAGTTTTTCTACATATCCACTTCATATCGCCTTGGAACAGAGTAGCCGGACTATGACATATGAGCAACTGGAAGAAAGATCAGCGGCTGTCGCCCAATGGATTGTAAATAATAACCTATCCAAGGAAACTTTTATTGGTATTTTACTTGAGGATAGGATGGAGGTAATTGTCGTGGCCGTTGGAATATTAAGAGCCGGATGCGTCATGGTACCTTTTTATTCCGCCCACCCCATCGAACGAATCGCCGCCATGGCCGACACTACTAAACTGGAATATATCTTTATCGATGACTTTAACTTTGAACGATTCAACGCAGTTGAAGCAAAATCAATAGCCAGCAGGAATCACATATTCTTAAAAGATTTACCTCTCGCAAAAAATCGTGTTGAACAAAACTTCCAAACCAAAATAGATATTAACCCTGAGGACAAACTATATATCCATTTTACCTCGGGAACTACCGGAACACCCAAAGCCATTGTGGGTAAAAATAAAAGCTTGCTACATTTCATTAATTGGGAGATAGCAACCTTTAGAATTTCCTCCGATAGCCGTGCCGCGCAATTTACTATCCCAGGTTTTGATCCCTTTTTACGTGATGTATTTGTCCCCTTACTCTCCGGTGGTACAGTTTGTATCCCCAATAATTACGATATCCTGATTGATTCCATCGAACTAAAAAAATGGGTGGATCAAAACCGGATCACACTGATTCACTGCGTGTCCAGTTTATTTAGAATGCTAAGTTCCGATCCCTTGCAAATGAATGATTTTTCTGCACTTAAAGCCATCATGTTGGCTGGAGAAAAAATCCACCCCTCTGACCTCGTCACCTGGTATAAAACTTTTGGTGAAAGAATTTTACTGGCCAACTGTTATGGTCCAACTGAAACCACCATGAGTAAGGTCTGTTATTTCATCCGGGCAGCCGATATCAATAGAGAAAAAATACCCATTGGAAAACCCATTAATGGTGCGCGCATCTTGATTCTGGATGAAAAAATGGATATCTGCGGTGAACTGGAAGCAGGAGAAATATGTATCCGCACCCCTTTCAGGAGCTGGGGATATTATAACGACCCGATCATGAATCACGAAAAATTTATTGTCAATCCATTTAATGATGATCCAAATGATATCATATACAGAAGTGGCGATTTGGGCAGATTTTTACCTGGCGGGAATCTTGACATACTGGGAAGAATTGATCGGCAGGTAAAAATTCGGGGATACAGGATCGAGCTGGAAGAGATAGAGAGTCTACTCTGCAAGCATCCCTCTGTAAAAGAAGCAGCTCTTATTCAAAACGAGATATCCCCGGGAAATGTTATTTTATACGCATTCGTCGCCAGAACTCCTTGGACCGACAAAGCAGATTCTGATTCCCTGGAAATTGAAGACTTGGAACTGGTGCTAAAAGATTTTCTGGGTGGTAAATTACCTGACTATATGGTACCAGCTCAAATCATTACGATAGAACCTATTCCCAGAAGGGCCACGGGAAAAGTCGATTATGCGAAACTAGTTGAACTGTTTCAAGAACAATCCTTGGATGTCACAAAGCCTCGGAACCCAATCGAAGAAAAACTCTCCTATCTTTGGACCGATGTCCTGCACACAGACAAAATTAGTTTGTTTTCGCGTTTTTTTGATCTGGGAGGGAATTCCCTGAATTTGATGTCCCTTATTACTAGGATACACAGAGAATTTGATATACGAATTTCACTACAGGACTTTTTTAACAATCCCACTATTGAAAAACAGGCACAACTTCTTGAAAAAACACTGGGGAAACTAACTTTTTGCCCAATCAAAAAAGCGCCGAAAAAATCATTTTACCCGTTAACTCCCGCCCAGAAAAGAATTTTCATGATGCAGCAACTGGAGATAGAGAGTACAGCCTATAACCTCCCCTTTTCTTTTATTTTGGAGGGGAAACTGGATCGCCAGCGAATGATCGAAACCTTCAGGAAATTAATTCAACGCCACGAATCACTACGCACATCCTTTAAATTAATTGAAGGAGAACCGCAACAACAAATTCACCCCCATGTGGATTTTGAACTTATTAATCTTGATTTAATCACCAACATATTTGTAAGATCCTTTGATCTTTCATGCGCCCCGCTGTTTCGGGTGGGAATTAGCCGGGATGAACATATACAGGGCAGCATTCAATATATAATGGTGATTGATATGCACCATATCATTGCCGACGGTGTTTCCCTGGGAATATTGCTCAGGGAGTTCATGGTTTTATATGAAGATCGTCAATTGACTGTTTTAAACTTGCAATATAGAGATTTCGCCCAATGGCAAAACGACCCCGAACAAGTGCAATCACGAAAAAAGCAAGAGCTCTATTGGTTGCAGGAGTTTGCAGGATTTGATCAATCAAAACCATTAAATCTTCGTCCCGATTTTGAGAGACCCGAGATAATGAATTTTGAAGGAACCACCTCCGGTTTTGCAATAGATCAGGAAAAAATTAAGGCACTGACTTCATTGGCGTCAGAAGAAGGGACGACACTTTTTACAGTCCTACTGACAATATATACCATCTTGTTAGCTAAAATCAGCGGCCAATCGGATTTTGCTATAGGAACACTTTCAGCAGGCCGAATTCATACCGACCTAGACAATATGATCGGTATGTTTGTCAATACCCTCGCCTTGCGATGCCAATATGAAGGCGAAAAAACCTTCGCCCAATATCTATCATCCATCAAAAAAAAGAGCTTAGAGGCTTTCGAAAACCAGGATTACCAATTTGAAGACCTAATTCGAGAACTGGGCGCAGTACGATCGCAAAATCGCAACCCCCTATTTGATACCATGTTCATATACCAGAACCTCACCCTTCAAGAGTTAAAAATCCCAGGATTGAAACTGAAACCCTACGAATTGGAAAACAACATATCCAAGTTCGATCTCAGCATGAATTGCAGTGAATCAGGAAATGGTTACCATTTTCATATGGAGTATAGTACAAAATTGTTTAAAAAAGAGAAAATCGCAAGATATGCCGATTATTTTAAACAAATCGTTTCATCGGTTGCGACAAACAAAAATACAAGGTTAGAGGAAATTTTTATCGTACATGAACTTTCAGCCATTGAAATAAAAAAAGTGGACGACGAATTTGATTTCTAATAAAATTAAAAACTATAGACGGAGATGTACTGGTATGAAACAACAAAAAGACATGGATCAGTTGGCAATCGCCGCAAATCAACATATTAAAGAGCAAAAATACTGGATAAATCAATTATCCGGCCCTATAACAAAATGTGTTTTCCCATATAACCATATTAAACCCGATTCCAATGACGTCCACTTGAGCGAGGAGGCATTCTGTATTCCGTCGGATATTTTTGAAAAGTTACTTAAATTAAGCAGGGGTTCAGATCACACCCTTCATATTATACTAACTGCCGCGCTAAATGTCCTCCTGGCAAAATACACCGATGACACCACCATTATAATTGGAACCCCCATCTATAGACCCGAAACGACTACCCATTTTATTAATACCGTTTTACCTATCAAAACGCAACTGGAAGAAGGAAATACCTTTAAAATTTTACTAATTGCGGTTCGCGAGCTCGTCCGAAAAGCCGTCGAAAATCAAAACTATCCCATCGAAATACTTATCGAGCAATTGGGATTATCATTCAAAGAAAATGATTTCCCATTATTTGATACAGCTCTCGTGCTGGAAAATATCCAAGATCCAGCCCACATTGAACATCTTCCTATCAATACGATTTTTTCTTTTAACAGAACAACCGACGAAATATTGGGAAAGCTGACCTATAATTCCGATTTGTATGAATCAGACTCTATTAAAAGACTAATCGGCCATTTTCAAAATTGCCTTCAAGTAGCAATCACAGATCACGACCTGTATATTTATGAAATTGATTTACTTTCAGACCGGGAGAGAGAACAAATACTCATCGAATTCAATTGCACCCAGGCCGATTATCCAACCGGTACCACCATTCATCAACTATTTCAACAGCAAGCAGAAAAATCCTCGGAGCAAACAGCAATTATCAATTTTGATGGCACTCAAAGTATGTCCTTTGGACAATTGAACAAAAGGTCCGATGCATTGGCCACCGCATTATGTCAGATGGGAGTTAGCCCTAATACCGTCGTGGTAATCATGGTGGAACGTTCAATGGAATTCTTCATCGCGGTGATGGCAATCCTCAAAGCTGGGGGGGCCTATCTGGCCATCGATCCCAACTACCCTCAAGATCGCATCGATTTTCTTTTAGCTGACAGTGGCGCGACGATCATGTTAACCGAACAAAAATATCTTGATCTCAGCCTGCCAGATATTGGAAACAAAAAAGCATTGAAATTTAATGGAACAATCGTGAGATTGAAAGACGAAACACTATATCAACATAAACCCACGGAAAATGATCGCCTGCAAGCCGCTAGCCCGGAAAATCTGGTGTATGTTATTTATACCTCCGGTTCTACAGGAAGACCCAAGGGTGTGATGATCCGACATTATTCATTGATCAACCGACTCAAATGGATGCAAAAACAATTTCCCCTCGGTCAAGAGGATACAATCTTACATAAAACTCCTTTCAATTTCGATGTATCTGTATGGGAAATATTCTGGTGGGGACTTGAAGGGGCAAAAGTATGCCTATTAGAGCCCGGCGGAGAAAAAGACCCATCAGCTATCGTGGAAGCCATAGAAAAAAATAAGATCACCGTCATGCATTTTGTACCTTCCATGTTAAATGCTTTTTTGGAGTACATGAAAAGCTCCATAGATATTAAACGACTGTTTTCCCTGAAACACGTGATAGCCAGTGGCGAGGAGCTGCTCCCAGGCCAGGTACGGCTATTCGACGAATTATTATCTCAAAAAAATAACACCCGGTTGGCCAACTTATATGGCCCAGCAGAAGCCACAGTAGATGTATCATTTTTTGACTGCCCTACCAAGAAAGACTTCCAAGAAATTCCCATTGGCAAACCCATAGATAACATTAACTTGTTCGTAGTAAGCAAGGATAATCATTTGCAACCTATTGGATTGACCGGAGAATTATTTATCAGTGGTATTGGACTCGCCATGGGCTATTTGAACCGCCCCGAATTAACCGCAGAGAAATTTTTACCCAATATCTTTGCCACGGAAGTTGGAATAAAAAATAAGGATGAATTTATGTACCGCACTGGAGACCTAGCGTGCTGGCTCCCTGATGGCAACATCCGTTATATCGGCAGGATTGATAATCAGGTGAAAATCAGAGGAGCTAGGATTGAACTGGGGGAGATTGAAAGTCAATTATTGGCATGTGAGGGAATCAAAGAAGCTGTGGTGTTGGCAAGAAAAAATAAAAACGGAGATGTCTATCTTTGTGCCTATTTTGTTGCCACCAAAATTTTCGAACCCTCCGAACTGGATGAGTATTTGGGCGAAAAATTACCCGATTATATGATCCCCCATTATTATGTACCCTTAGAAAAACTTCCTTTAAATCCCAGCGGTAAAGTGGATAGAAAACAATTAAAAGAACCCGATACACTTATCGGAGAAGAATACATCGCCCCTCGAAATAAAACCGAGGCGCAAATGATAGAAATATGGAAAAATGTATTGGGTGTAGAAATCATAGGCATCACCAACAATTTTTTCCGCATTGGTGGAGATTCCATAAAAGCTATAAAATTGATCAGTACCATAAATAACCAATTGGGGGCTGATCTTAGAATGACCGATGTGTATAAACATCAAACCGTGCAAGCACTGGTAGGTCGATCAAATAAAAAATATGTCGATCTTACCTATGAATCCATTAGACGCCTTGCGCACGAGGAAGCGCTTAGGGAAATAGAAGAATTTAAAACCCGGATAATGGAGGGGATTGGCAATAAAAAAATACTGGAAGATATCGAGGATATTTTTCCCATGAGCGATATAGAAAAAGGAATGGTGTATTATTCTTATAAGTATAATGAGGACGCTTTTTACCATGACCAATCTATACTGCAATTCTCTGTTGAAAAATTTGATATACAATGTATGAAAAAGGCGATTGCTTTGCTCATCACAAAACATTCCACATTGCGGACTGCTTTTTTGACCAAGCATTTTGCTCACATCATTTACAAATATAAGGAATCCTTTGTTGATAAAATTGTATATCAAGACCTCTCTGCAATGATGAAGAACACACAAGAATCCTATATCATCAAATATATGGAAGGCAGCAGAAAAAAACCCTTTGAACTGTCAAAACCTCCGCTATGGCGTATCTCATTTTTTAAGGTTAGCCCGGAAAATATTGCTCTTTTATGGGAAGTCCACCATGCTGTTATTGATGGATGGAGTTATGCCTCGTTCTTGGCAGAATTAAATAATACCTATCTCCAATTGAGAAGGGAACCAGATTATGTACCTGAAATGTTAAAGTGCCAGTATAAAGATTTTATTGTCGACCACTTGGCGGAGAAAAAAAATAAAACCGTCAGAGATTACTGGAAAGATGAATTGACGGATTATAAACGGTGGAGTTTACCGAAACCTTCGGGAAAACGAGAGCTCAAGACAATTTCCAAACAATTGGGTATAGAGTTTCGCGAAAAACTGGAAGCCGTTGCCTACAGAAATGGAACGAGTATAAAACATTTGTGTTTGGCTGCATATATGTATACCCTGTATATGCTTTCTTACGGAAATGATATCACCGCCAGCTTGGTCTCCCACATTAGACCCGGACAGGAGGATGGGGAAAAATTGTTGGGATGTTTTTTAAATACAATACCCTTCCGACTCAAAATTCCATCCCGAATAACCTGCAAAGAATTGGTGGGATTAATTGATAAAAAAGTATTCGAGCTAAAAAACAATGAAAAGTTATCACTAATGGAAATATTAAACATTATTGGAGAAAAAACCGGGGATGTAAATCCCGTGGCCGATACCCTCTTCGGATACATTGATTTCCATGTACTCAGGGAGATAATCTCTGCTGGGCCACGAGCACCTACAATGGATGTGCTTGAATTGAAGAATTATGAAAGGACCAATTATCTTTTTGAATTCCAGGTGGATACTCTTGATAAATTTTTTATAAAATGCCATTATTCCACCGAGTTTATTGAAGATTACTTGGCAGAGAACGCGTGCCAGTATTTTGTGGAAGTATTAAATAAATTTATCGACCAAATGGAAGGGATGATAGAAAAGGACGATATTCTTTCAGAGGATGAAAAAAAGCAAATCCAATTCCAGTTCAGTACTTCCCTGTCTGATTTCCCCCGGGACAAGACAATCCATGAATTATTTCAGGAACAGGTAGAGAGAAGTCGCGATTCGATTGCCTTGATTGGCCCATCCATCAATAGGACTAAAGAGTTGTCCCACAATGTTCATGACTCTTCCATTCAAATAACGTATCAGGAATTGAATAATCAATCTGATCGACTGGCCTATCTGTTAAGAGAAAAAGGAGTGTATCCCGATACCATTGTAGGAATTAAAATGGAACGTTCAATCGGGATGATCCTGGGGATATTGGGGGTATTAAAATCCGGTGGCGCCTATTTACCCATCGACCCAGATTACCCCCAAGAGCGGATTGATTTTATGTTAAAAGACAGTGGGGCCGAGATGGTATTAACCCACGAGTTTATAAATTCCGCCACTATACTTCCTGCTCCACCAGCACCTCTCAAGCCACTCACACAGCCCCACCACTTGGGCTATATCATCTACACATCAGGTTCTACTGGCAAACCCAAAGGTGTTCTAACCACCCATTGCAATATAACCCGTGTTGTCAAAAATACCAATTACATTGATATAACTCATTTTGATCGCATTCTTCAGTTATCTAATTATGCATTTGACGGTTCTGTTTTCGATATTTTCGGAGCCTTACTGAATAGTGCCGCCTTAATTATGATTTCTCGGGAGGATGTATTGGCTTTAAACCGGATGTCTACCATTATCAAGAGAGAAGGAGTAACGGTGTTTTTTATTACAACTGCATTGTTTAATACCCTCGTGGAACTGGAAATCGGATGTTTCGATCATATTCGGAAAGTCCTGTTTGGAGGCGAACGGGTATCAGTGGCTCATTCCAGAAAAGCAATTGATTATATGGGGAAAAATCGAGTAATTCATGTATATGGACCAACCGAGACTACGGTTTATGCAACATATTATTTTATCGATACTATTGATGATTATGCTGTGACCATTCCCATCGGAAAACCCATTTCCAATTCCACTATTTATATCTTTGATAAAAATTTAAAACCAAGCCCCATAGGCGTGAGTGGTGAGATTTATATCGGTGGTGATGGGGTAGCCAGGGGATATTTAAATCACCCGGAATTAACCGCTGCAAAATTTGTCTATCTTGCCAAAGAATCATACGCATTAAAGAAATTTGGAAATGAAAACTCACCGTTATATCGCACTGGCGATTTTGCCCGTTGGTTGCCAGATGGGAATATCGAATTTCTTGGTAGAATTGATGACCAAGTCAAAGTGAGAGGGTTTCGAATCGAATTAGGAGAAATCGAATATCACTTATCCAAACACCCTGATATAAAAGAAGTTGTTGTAACTGTAAAATCAGCAGGTGAACCAAAATCCGTCGGGGAGAAGGGAAACGAGAATCTCCTGTATGCATACTTGGTTTCTGAAAAAGAATTTTCCATATCGGAATTAAAAACCTATTTAGCCAGTATACTGCCTCCCCATATGATACCCTCTCATTTTATACGATTGGATAAAATACCCTTAACCCCAAATGGAAAGATAGATATCAAGAGTTTGGATTCTTTGGGTACCAGTTTTGGTACCGGTGAGGATTTTATCGCCCCTCAAAATGATACTGAAAAAAAAATTGCTTCTCTCTGGAAGGAGACCCTACGACTTGCAAAAGTGGGGATAAATGATAATTTTTTCGATCTGGGCGGATCATCTCTTGATGTGATTAAACTCAGTGCAAAATTAAATGAGACCTATAATATTAACGAATCTATTATGGTAATGTTTAGATATCCGACGATCCATTCATATGCAAATTATCTGAGGAAGAGAACGGAAGATGCCGAAATGCCCGTCGTTTCTCAAAACACCGCGCCATACACAACATTAACGTCCGAGAAAGTTAAAGAAAGCAGAATAGATCAAAGAAATAGAAGAAGAGGAAAAAGCAATGTCAACAATTAATCAATCTGTCAACAGAACAGGAGCGGAAATAGCCATTATCGGTCTGGCGGGAAGGTTCCCCGGGGCAAAAAATATCGAAGACTTTTGGCAAAATTTAAAAAATGGCGTAGAGTCGATTTCATTTATGTCAGATGAAGAATTAAATGTATTGGGACTGGATGCCGAGCTATTAAACAATCCCAATTATGTAAAATCGAAAGGTTCGATAATTGAAGATAAAGAGCTATTCGATGCATTCTTTTTCGACTACACTCCGGGAGAAGCTGAAATAATGGACCCCCAAATGCGCATTCTCCATGAATGTACCTTTGAAGCCCTGGAAAATGCAGGCTATAATCCAGGAAGATATAATGGCATTATCGGTTTTTATGCAGGGGCTTCATTCAATTCTTACTGGGAGGGATTGGTTACCTTTTCGGGGAAAAAGGGGGAACACGGGGCGTTCATCACTGATTCATTGGTGGGGAGGGATTTTCTAACCACACGGATTTCTTATAAACTCAACCTGAAAGGCCCAAGTTTTCTTGTTCAAAGTGCATGCTCGACATCTTTAGTTGCCGTTCACCTTGGGTGTCAAGCAATACTTAACGGGGAATGCCATATTGCACTGGCAGGCGGGGTGAAAATAGAAGCCCATGTGAATAAGGGATATCTTTTTCAAGAAGGAATGATCCTGTCACAGGATGGTCATTGCCGTGCATTTGATGCCAAAGCAAATGGGACTAGTGGGGGGCAAGGCGTAGCGGTAGTCGTTCTCAAACTCTTGGAAGATGCCATTCTTGATAGAGACTATATCCATGCAATTATCAAAGGTACTGCCGTCAATAACGACGGAAAAGATAAAATCGGTTATACCACCCCCGGTATCAATGGCCAAACTGCTGTAATCCAGGCATGCCACCAAACCGCAGAAGTCAACCCTGAAAGCATCAGTTATATTGAGACTCATGGCACAGCAACAGATTTGGGAGATCCCGCTGAAATAGAGGCATTAAAACTTGCCTTTAATACTACCAAAAAAGGTTTTTGCGCCATTGGCTCGGTAAAAACCAATATTGGGCACCTGGATGCAGCGGCTGGCCTAACTGGCCTTATCAAAACAGTTCTGGCATTAAAACATAAATTAATCCCCCCCAGTTTACATTATGAAAATCCGAATCCCAAAATTGATTTTGAAAACAGCCCATTTTTTGTAAATACAAGGTTAACCCCATGGAAAAATGATAGCTATCCATTACGGGCCGGGGTAAGCGCTTTTGGTATCGGTGGGACAAATGCCCACGTGGTGTTGGAGGAATGGATTAACGATCGTACCCTTAATGCGAGTGATACGAGTCGCGAACGTTTGCTCCTGTGGTCTGCAAAAACCAAAACCGCGTTAGATAAAATGACTGTAAATTTAGCCGAATATTTCCTTAAGAATCCCGATATTGATATAGCGGATGCCGCATATACCTTGCAGATTGGAAGAAGGGGGTTTAATTACAGGCGAATGCTGGTATGCCATGATATTAAGGAGGCAGTCACCAGTCTTACGGAACCCGGTTCCGCAGATTTCCATACTTTTTTTAACCAACGGGAAAACAGACCTGTGGTGTTTATGTTTTCCGGTCAGGGTTCCCAATATGCCAATATGGGTTTGGGGATTTATCAAACACAACCAGTATTTCGCGAAGAAATGGATCGCTGCTTCGGAATTTTGAGTACTCTAACCAATCAGGATATAAAAAATATTCTTTACCCTCCAGATGCAAAGAATATGCCGTTATTACCTCCTCTCGGTATTAATGATACCGAAATTGCCCAACCCCTTCTTTTCACTTTTGAATATGCTCTGGCAAAATTGTTGATGAGCTGGAATATAATGCCGTATGCTATGGTTGGACACAGCATCGGTGAATATGTTGCAGCTTGCTTATCCGGTGTGTTTTCATTGGAAGACGCCTTAAAAATAGTCGTTTTACGGGGGAAATTAATGCAGCGGCTTCCCCGCGGCTCAATGTTAGGTGTTCCACTTTCCGAAGGGCAGCTCGTTCCGTTACTGAATGATAATATTTCCTTGGCCGCAGTAAATAGTTCATCGCATTGCGTGGTATCGGGTTCCCATGAAGCGATAGACGAATTCGAAAAAAAATTAAAGACTCTAGAATATAATAGTACACGTCTTCACACCTCACATGCCTTCCATTCTTCCATGATGGACCCAATTTTAGAAGATTTTGAAAAGATATTGCAGCAGACTGAATTAAAAAAACCTATACTGCCGTATATATCAAATCTAACAGGTGATTGGATAACCGGACGTGACGCCACCAACACCGGATATTGGGCCAAACATCTCCGCAGTACAGTCCGGTTTTCTCAAGGATTGGAAAATTTATTCAAGGAAGAATATGCTATTTTCGTCGAGATCGGTCCAGGGAAAAGCCTCGTCACCTTTGCAAGACAGCATAACAATAAAAAGGACCAGCAAGTCATGATCAACCTGATTAGACACCCCGGAGAAGAGATAGCAGATCATTATTATTTATTGAATAAAACCGGGCTATTATGGCTTTATGGAAAAGAAATTGATTGGAATAAGTTTTATACGGGTGAAACTTGTTCTCGTATTCCTGTGCCCACCTATCCCTTTGAGCGTCAGCGGTATTGGATTGACGAAAACGAGGCCAACGTCAACCTGTTTTCGCAACAGTCCCTATCTCCCAAAAAGAAGAACATAGAAGATTGGCTTTATATCCCCTCATGGTTACGTTCTCCCGTGTCCCCTTATGATCTTGAAGAGATCAATGATGTTTCCATCTGGTTAGTATTCGCCGATGATACCGGTTTGGCAACCCAGCTCTTAGAAAGATTAAATTCAGAAGGAAAGAGTGTAGTCTTAGTAAATGCCGGCCCGGATTTTTCTAAAATCAGTGATACCCAGTATGTTCTTAATCCAAAGTGCGCTAGTGATTACAGGGCGTTATGCCGTGATCTTACGAGTACAAAAAAAATTCCCAGTATGATTGTCCATCTGTGGGGTGTTTCAAACTCCACGGTTAATGAATACACCTACGAGTTATTCAACCATGCCCAATACCTTGGTTTTTTAAGTATGCTCTTCCTCGTGCAAGCACTTGCCCACTCTGATATGAATAACCAGATAAAAATAGTGGCGATTACCAACAACATGCAGGAAGTAAACGGCCAAGAATATTTATCCCCGGAAAAAGCAACAGTGCTCGGACCCATAAAAGTGATTCCCCAGGAACACCCGAATATAAAATGCCGCAGCATTGATATTCTACTGCCAAAACCTGTAAATGGACTGTATCTCTATCAGGATGTAGTCGAACAGCTCTTAATCGAATTTTCCGATAAATCATGGGAGACAGTAGTGGCTTATCGGGGCAATCAGCGCTGGGTTCAAACCTATAACCCGTTCCCAATCAAAGGAAACCCAAAAAGTGGTGCCCTTCTAAAAGAGAAAGGGGTTTACCTAATTACCGGCGGTCTTGGAAAAATCGGCATGGTATTAGCAGAATATCTAGCCAATACCCTTCAGGCCAGATTGGTTTTGACAGGAAGGTCTGGATTTCCGGGTAAAGACCAATGGGAGCAATGGCTAAATAGCCAGGCAGAAAATGATCCGATTAGCCTGAAGATACGGAAACTACAAAAATTTGAAGCGCTGGGAGCAAAAATTCTCATCTATGAAGCTGATGTGACCGATCAGCAGCGAATGCAGCAGATTCTCATGAAAGCCGAACAAGAATTCGGGCCCTTAAATGGTGTCATTCATGCTGCAGTTGCTCAAATAGATTCCATATATGCCGCAGTAGATGATACTACTCTCGAAACAAGCCAAATAAACTTTCAATCCAAAATAGCTGGACTTTTGGTGTTGGAAAAAGTCGTGTATGGCAAACAACTTGACTTCTGCGTGTTAATGTCATCTTTATCTGCCGTTTTGGGAGGATTGGGCTTTGCCGCTTATGCTGCGGCGAACCTGTTTATGGATTCCTTTGCCTTGCGACATAACCAAGCCAACCCCAACCGATGGACAAGTATCAATTGGGACGGCTGGAATTTTTCAGATAAAAAGGAAACAAACCCAGAGGAACTATCAATCTTACCGGAAGAGGGAATAGAAATATTCAAACATGTTTTATCATGGCATCAGCCATCGCAAATTATTGTATCAACCGGGGACATTGGAGATAGGATTGACAAGTGGCTTAAATTTGAAGCAGAGGAAGAACCTTCCGAAACTATGGATATCGACGCGTCGCAGGAATTGTCTCCACTACATCAAAGGCCAAATTTATCCACACCTTACATTCCGCCTCACAATCCATTGGAACAAGAACTTGTGAATATATGGCAAACTTTTTTTGGTATTGAAGGCATAGGTATCAACGATGATTTCTTTGAATTGGGGGGAGATTCCTTGAAGGCCATCACCATGCTTGGAAGAATTCACAAAAAATTGAATGTCAAAATTCCTTTAGTGGACTTATTTAAAAATCCCAGCATAGAAAAAATGGCAAAATTCATTGCCAAATCCGATGAAAATCGATATGTTTCCATTCAGCCCACCGAGAAAAAGGAATATTACATATTATCCTCCGCCCAAAAAAGAATATACTTCATCCAGCAATTAGAAGGGCAAAACACCGCCTATAACATTACTGTTATGGTCGAAATTGATGGGCGATTAGACCAAACTAAACTTGCCAGCGTCTTTAAAAAATTGATCCAAAGACATGACAGTTTTAGGACGTCCTTTAAAATGATTGAAGGTGAACCATTTCAACAAATCCATGATCACGTGGACTTTGAAATAGAATATTATAATGGCAACGATAAGACCAAAGATAAGGTAGTAAAGGAATTTATTCGACCGTTCAACTTATCCCAAGCCCCTCTCCTGCGTGTTGGGTTGATGACGTTCAGCGAGGAGAAATTTTTATTAATGGCGGATAAACATCACATTATCACCGATGGCGTTTCTTTTACCGTATTTGTAAGGGATTTCATATCATTCTACCTTGAAAAAGATATTCCAGAACTAAAACTTCAATATCATGATTATGCGGAGTGGCAGCACAATAATATCCAGAGTGAAGAAATGAAAAACCAGGAGAAGTATTGGTTGGAAAAGTTTAAAGGCGAAATTCCAGTGCTGAACCTCCCCACAGATTTTGTTCGGCCTTCCGTGCAACTTTATGATGGCAATTCTATTCTTGCTGGTGAGCTTGGAAATTCAGAAACCGACAGTCTAAAAAAGATAATAAAGGAGAAGGGAACCACTATGCATGTATTCTTGTTGGCTGTTTTTAACATCATGCTGTTCAAATATACCAATCAAGAAGACATCGTTGTCGGAATAACCTCCGCTGGAAGGGTTCACAGCGACCTCGATACAATAATCGGTATGTTTGTGAATATGCTTGCCTTAAGAAATTTTCCATCACCGAAAAAAACGTTTACTGATTTCTTGGGAGAAGTGAATGATGATTCGCTGAAAGCTTACCAGAATCAGGATTTCCAATTTGACCAGTTGATAGAAAAGTTAAAATTAAAAAGAGAAACCAGTCGAAACCCGCTCTTTGATGTCGTTTTTATATTTCAGGGACTTGAAGTGTTTTCGACTTCGCAGGTTGGGCAATTGGAAACATCTGATATTCGCATTAACCCCTATATGGTCGAGTACAATAAAGCCAAATACGATTTGCTATTAAATGCCAATGAAACAAAAACTGGAATGCATTTTAGTTTTAATTATCGCACCACACTGTTTATGGAAAGTTCTATTGAGACGATGGGAAGGTACTTGGAAAATATTATTTCCGAAGTGATAAAAAATCCAGCCATCAAACTCGCTGATATAAAAATGGTAAGTGATGCGGATGAACTCAATATTCTAAAAAACCTAAAACAGCAAAAAAATATTACGTCAGTTAAAAACAAGGATTTATCCACGGATAGGAACAAAAAAAAAGAAGCCAATTTTAATTTTTAATTGCAACGGAGGATTTAATGGATAACACTATTGATTGTCTATTTATTGGTCACAATGAAATACCATTTGAACAGTATGAAAAAAATATAAAAACAATGGGCCCTAAATCTGGCGCATACCGTGACTTAAAGCTAAATTATATCATGTATAACAATAAACCTTATTCGGTCTCGGATATTTTTAATTTATTCAGCCGCGATGAAGATCACTTCCAAAATTTACCCAGTACCTATAAAGCCTTGTCTTCAAGTACTATCTTTAGTGCTGCCATTGCTTACCTTGGAACTTATTTAAGCAAAAGAGGATATTGTTTTGATTACATCAATTCATTTCAAGATAACAAGGATGAGTTGGTTCAAAAATTATCCACTAAAAATATTCTAACTATTGGCATTATTACCACCTATTACGTGTCAACCCTACCTATCGTCGAAATTATTGATTTTATAAAAAATTATAACAAAACAGCTAAAATAATCCTTGGTGGCCCATTTGTTTCTACAAAATGCCGTTCGTTGGAACCATCAGCACTGGAATATTTGTTTAGCAGTTCTATTGGGGCTGATATTTACGTAAATAGTTCTCAGGGGGAAGCCACACTCGTAAAAGTAATTGAAGCCATACGGAATGATGCACCCTTGGACACTATCCCAAATATCTACTTTAAAAGCGATAAAAATTATTTCTCTACTGCCATCGTAAAAGAAGATAACGAATTGGGAAAAAACCTAGTGGATTGGCACTTGTTTGCCGATAAATTAGGCGACATTATCAATGTGCGAACTTCCATTTCCTGTCCCTTTTCCTGCGCTTTTTGTGGATTTCCCGAACGTGCGGGGAAATACCAAATGCTACATGTTGAAGAGATCGAAATCGAATTAAACCAGTTAGCAAAAATTGACAAAGTAAAAAATATAAAATTTATCGACGATACCTTTAATGTGCCGCCTGAACGATTCAAAGAAATTCTTCGGATGATGATCAAAAACCAATATCCATTCAATTGGTACGCCAATTTCCGATGTCAATTCGCAGATGAGGAAACCATCCAATTAATGAAAGATAGTCGCTGCAAAGCTGTCTTTTTGGGCATTGAATCAGGAAACAACGGTATCCTAAAAAATATGAATAAAGTTGCCACTATAGAAAAATATCTATCCGGAATTCAGTTATTAAAAAAATATGAAATCCAAACTTTCGCCTCATTTATTATAGGGTTCCCCGGTGAAACCAATGAAACAGCCCAAGATACTTTCAACTTTATAAACCAGAGTGGTATCGATTTGTATCAACTTCAACCATGGTACTGTGAGCCAATCACTCCTATCTTCAAAGAAAAGGACAAATATCAGATAACAGGGGAGAGTTTTGAGTGGTCCCACAACACAATGGATGCCAATCAGGCGAGCGATTGGGTGGAAAAAATATTTATGAATACAGAAAAGGCAATTTGGGTACCCCAGCACAATTTTAGTATTGATATGTTCTGGAACCTACAAGATAAAGGAGTGTCCAAAGAAAATTTGGAAAACTTTTTAAGAGCTTTTAGTGAGGGAATTCGAGAAAAAATACAGTTTCCCCAGAACAAAGAAATCTCTTTCAAAGTCATCAAGCAGTTGAAACAATATTGTACCATGGGCAATGACAAGAATAAACAGGAAAATGAAAAACCACTCCTACGGGAAAAACCAAAAGTAGAATTCAATTTTTAATAAAAGGATATAACAATGAGCGAATCCAAAAATATTAATTTTTATGAAGATATTTTACTGACAAGTTCGAAATATCTAAACCAGCGTGAGTATTGGACTAATAAAATAGATAGTGATCTCGCAAATACAGAGCTCTTTTCATTAAAAAATAACATCCCACTCCAACAAGAGTCCGACGGTATTATTGAGTTGCCCTTCGATGATCCGATATGCAATTGGATAATGGAATTGAGTTTTGCAAACGATATTACTATCTATATCATCTTGATGACTGGATTAAAGGCCCTGCTGCACTGTTATGTCAACAATGATGATGTCAATGTCGTATCGCCGGTTTTCGATCCAAATATCTCAGACTATACTATAAATACCCATGTGTATCTATGTGATCGGGTTAGTGGGGATATGACGTTTAAAGAGTTATTGCTTGGAATTAGACAATCCACCTTGGATGCCTATGAAAACCAGGATTACCCTGCCGCGAAACTAATCGAATACATATTCGGCGATTCTCTGGGGGAGGTTACCCACTTTATTTCCGATATTGGTTGTTTTTTAGAGGAGATACATGGTAACAAAAATTTGGTTGAGTTAAACTGCTCCATTGCTTTTTTCTTCAAAAGAGTAGGAGATACGATAACCGGAAAGATAATTTATGATACCCGAGTGTATCAGAAGAATTCCATCCAAAGAATGTCACACCATTATCTTAAGTTGATGCGGCATGCAATGGAGAAGATTGATGTAAGGCTTGCGGATATTTCGATATTATCCGATTCGGAAAAAAAGCAACTACTCATTGAATTTAATAATCACAGCGTCGAATTTCCACAGGAAAAAAATATTTACCAGTATATTGAGGATTATGCTCAGAAAGTTCCAGAGAATATAGCCATTGGTTTTGAAAATGAGGAATGGTCATATTTGCGTCTGAACCAATGCGCCAATCAATTGGCACACAATTTAAGAAACATCGGGATCGGTGAAGACAAACCCGTGGGAATACTAATGTCCAGATCCCCCATCATGGTAGTCAGTATCCTGGCGGTTTGGAAGTCCGGGGGCGCCTATATTCCAATGGACATCCACTTTCCTATCTCTCGGATAATCTTGATTCTAAACGATTCCGCAACCGATGTACTGATCACTAAAGACGAACATGCAAATACGCAATTAAAGACCGCATACAGTGGCAATATTATTACGGTAGACTCAAAATTTACCGAATCGTCCGGGCAGACTTCCACCTTTGGGGGCGCCAATTTGGACCTCACAATCTCCATGAAACGCTTGGCTTATATTATTTATACCTCTGGTTCAACAGGAAAACCCAAAGGCGCGATGGTCGAACATATTGGCATGATGAACCATATTTACGCCAAAATTAATGATCTCCAACTATCAGGAAAGAGTGTCGTCTCTCAAAACGCCTCTCATACATTTGATATTTCTGTCTGGCAGTTTTTTGTCGCACTGGTGGTGGGTGGGAAAACCGTTATTTATCCTGAACAATTAATTCTTCAACCCGATCGCTTTGTCGCCCAACTAATTCAAGATCAAATTACTATTTTTGAAGTCGTTCCGTCTTATCTTTCAGTTATTTTAGCCTCTGTGGAGGAGAAAAATCCCCCACCTTTAACCATTGAATATCTTCTGGTAACCGGGGAGGAGGTGAAACCACACCTGATCAAGAAATGGTTTCAAATTTATCCTAATATTAAAGTCGTTAATGCGTATGGCCCCACCGAGGCTTCTGACGATATAACGCATTTTATCATGGCACGGCCTCCAGATATGTCTCGCATCCCCATTGGTGAGCCAGTGCAGAATATGAATATTTATATTGTAGACGATGCCATGCGCTTGTGTCCTTTGGGCGTTAAAGGAGAGATATGTGTCTCCGGGATTGGCGTTGGTCGTGGGTATTTAAATGATGCCGCAAAAACTAGCCTTGTCTTCATGACCGACCCATTTTCCACGGGAAAACTCGTGAGACTTTATAAAACAGGTGACCTGGGACGTTGGCTTCCCGATGGTTCCATTGAGTTTTATGGCAGAAAAGATTACCAGGTAAAAATAAGAGGTTTTCGAATCGAATTGGAAGAGATTGAGAAACAAATTCTAAATTATGGATTTGTGAAAGAAGCAGTTGTGATTGATAAGGAGGATAAACAGGGAGGCAAGTATCTTTGTGCGTATATGACTGGCAAGGAAAATTTGAATATCCCTGAACTTAAGGACTTTCTCTCAAAACAATTACCTGAATATATGGTTCCAACATTTTTGCTCCAATTGGACAAAATCCCGTTGACCCCAAATGGAAAGATTGATCGAAAAGCACTTCCTGAACCCTCCCAAAGTCAACAACCTACTATTCAATATATTACATTAGCAGAGTTGGAGGAATTAAAAAACGCAAAAAAGAACAAAACTCTCCTTTTATCCAGTGAAGACAAAGAAATATTTTTTAAAAATGTTCAAGTTGATTTAGAAAAAGAAAGATTTTTGGCAGAGGAATACTCAATAAAATTCGGCAAAAAATATTATCCTCTGAGTCATGTTCAAAAAATGATGTATTACACCGAAATCAGGTACCCGGAAACCGGTTGTTACAATATTTGCGGGAGAGGAAAATACTCTGAATTGGTTGACATGAAATGTTTAGAAAAAGCAATCAATATGGTTTTGGAGAAAAATGAGGGGCTCAGATTACGTATTGCTGAAGTAAATGATGAAGGAACGCAGCAAGCCTTTCAATATGTCTCGGAACATAAAGACCATACCTTTGATTTTTTTGACTTCAGCGGCAAAGACAAGCACATTAATCAGGAAGAGTGGATTGACATAAATACCAGCAAACCCTTTCAATTCTTTGATTGCGATCTGTTTTATTTCGCCTGTATAATATTTAATGAAAAGGAGTCGGGATATTTTATTAAAGTTCACCACATTGTGTCCGATGGGTGGACCTTTTCGTTAATTTTAGCTGAGATAGATAGTAATTATAGGAATTTGATGGAAAGTAATCTGATACCTGATGAGTACCGACCTTCTTATCTTCAATACCTAGATGATGAGAAAGAATATTTAAATTCTGACAGATTTAATGACGATATCGAATATTGGTATAATGCAGTTTATCCCATTCCAGAGACATGGTCACTTGCCGATAAAATAGGTGATCCCACCAATATTGAATCCCGTACGATCTTTTTGAAGTTACCCGTGGATTTAAGTATAAAGATAATTGAATACTGCAGAACCAATAGCTCTTCACTTTTTAGGCTTGTGCTTGCTGCCTTTTCTATATATATCTCAACCACTGTCGGACTGGATGATTTTACCGTTGGAACTGTTGCCCACGGCAGATACAAGAAAAACCACAGGAGAATGGCAGGAGGGTTTATTAATTTTTTTCCAATCCGGTTAAACATAGCCCCCAATGAAACGTTTGATAAATTTGTAAACCAAATTTGTAACACACAAATATTTAGCAGTTTGAGGCATCAAAAACTACCTTTTAATATTTTGGCAGTTGAACTAAGAGAATTTGCTGATGTTGATATTCGAGATCTGATGAGTATAAATATTGTGGATGACACCGCTGTGGAAGTGGGAGGATTGCACACGGACCATTATTTCCCTAAACATGATCCAACCCCATTGAGCATTCACATTAATCCTTCAAAAAATAAAGTGGATGATGCCATTGAATTTTCTTGGACTTTCCAGCTTGAGAATTTTACTGAGCCCCGTATCCATGACATTCATAAGGGGTTGGTAAATATCTTGAATATTGCACTTGAAAATCCCGAAAAAAAATTAGTTGAGATAGAATTTGACACAGATAAGAGTGTATCTGAAAAAATAAATATCAAAAATATCGCATCCCTCTTGTTGAATTATGATTCTATTGAAGAAGCTGAAGTCCTGATTAAGAAGGATTGGACAGACAATCCTTTCATATGGGCATATGTGGTTGCCGGAAAAAAATTATTGGAATCAGAACTCAAGGAATATTTGTCTACATTATTGTCTGCTGATATGATACCTTCGTTTTTTGTCCAATTTGAAAAAATGCCACTGACGGCCAATGGGAAAGCGGATAGGAACCTTTTAAAAACAATTACAATGGATGCCCCAAAAGATTTCGAAGCACCAAGGGATGCAGTGGAAGAAAAATTAACTGAAATATGTCAAGAAATATTGGGAATAGATAAATCAAAAATCAGCGTAGAGGCAAATTTTTTTGAGATAGGAGGGCATTCGTTAAAAGCCATCTCGCTGGTGACAAAAATTCATAAAGTTTTTGATGTCAAAATTCCACTGGCTGAAATCTTTCAAACCCCGGTTATTAGAAAAATGGGACAGTATATAAAAGAGTCCAAAGCTGATAAATATTTTTCCATTAACCCCGTAGAAAAAAAAGAGTATTATCCGTTGTCCTCGGCGCAGAAAAGGTTATACATTTTACAACAAATGGATTTGAATAGCACCGCGTACAACATTCCAGAATTTATAACACTGCATGAAGAAATCGATAAAAAGAAGTTGGAAGAGACTTTTGGAAAATTAATAAAACGTCACGAGAGTCTAAGAACTTCATTTCATATGTCCGAAGATCGATTGATTCAGAAAATTCATGAGAAAGTGGAGTTTACAATTGAACATTTTTACGATTCCAATATTCATAAATTTCTTCGGCCATTCGAGTTATCCACCGCACCTCTATTAAGGGTGGGATTTGCAAAAATAGAAGAAACGAACTTGCTTCTACTGTTAGACATGCATCATATTATCTCAGATGGGATTTCCCATCAAGTATTGAGGCGAGATTTCATGTCGTTTTATAATGGCGTGGATCTACCTGATTTAAGAATTCAATATAAAGATTTTTCCGAGTGGCACAACAGCGAGAAGGAGAGAGAAAGACAAAAAGAACAAGAAATCCATTGGATCAAAGAATTTGAAGGAGATATACCAATATTGAACTTACCACTCGACTATTCCCGTCCGATGATTCAAAGTTTTACAGGTGATCTCATCAACTCCGAGATTTTTGCGGATGACATTATGCCCCTAAGAACACTCGTATCGGCAGAAGGTTGCACTCTTTTTATCGGTCTACTTGCATGTTTTAATATTTTATTATCCAGGCTTAGCAACATGAATGACATTATAATCGGAACACCCATTGCAGGGCGACGGCATGCAGATTTAGAAAAAATTATTGGTATGTTTGTTAATACGCTTGCGCTACGGAATTACCCAGCAGGAGAGAAGACATTTAAGGAGTTCTTAAGTCAGGTAAAAGGGCGGGCAATTGATGCTTTTGAAAATCAGGAATATCAATTTGAAAACCTTGTAGAAAAAGTAGTCGCAGATCGAGATGCTAGCCGTAACCCATTATTCGACGTCATGTTCGTGCTACAGAGCATTAATATTTTAACTGCGGAAGAGATTAAAAAAATTGTCCATGACCCCACCCAGCAGATTCAATCTCCCAAAATGAATCAACCAATTATCCAAACATCAATATTTGACCTGACACTGATTATAACGGACACGGGGAATGGTTTAGGCTTTTCAATACAATATTGTACACGTTTATTCAAAAAAGAGACCATCCAACGGTTCATTATTTATTTGCAGAGAATAATTTTAAGCATTACTAAAAACCCATGCATAAAATTGCAGCACATTGATATCTTATCGGAAAAAGAAAAGCAACAGTTATTAATAGATTTTAATCAAACAGAAGCTGCATTCCCAATCCACAAAACCATCCATCAATTGTTCGAGGAACAATCCCAACGAACCCCCGATCGTATTGCCCTTATCGGGGAAACTTTATCCGCATGGGCGAAAGTAGGGGCATCCCCCCGTGGTTGCACTGGTATAGCACAATGCCACCTCACCTACGCCCAATTAAACAAAACCTCCACCCAATTATCAAATTATTTATTACATCAGGGTGTAACATCCGACAGTATTGTTGGTATCATGATAGAACGCTCTATCGAAATGGTCATAGGGATAATGGGAATATTGAAAGCTGGAGGTGCATATTTACCTCTCAGCCCGAGCAATCCCAAGGAACGAATTGACTACATGTTAAAAGATAGCGGGGCTAAAACAACCCTGATTTTTTCTGAAATAGCAGAGATAATGGCATTAAATTTAACTGATTTTTTAACCGGAGATATGGATACATCCGCTTTACAAATTGACTCATCCAACCTAGCTTATATCATTTATACCAGTGGTTCTACTGGGAAACCCAAGGGGGTCATGGTGGAACACCTGTCCGTGATCAATACATTGTCCACGTTGCACTCTCTGTATCCTTTTAAATCCAGCGATGTGTATTTGCTGAAAACTGCTTACACATTTGATGTTTCTGTTGCTGAATTGTTTGGGTGGTATTTGGGGGGTGGGCAGCTAGCCATACTGACAGAGGGCAGTGAAAAAGATCCCCATGAAATTGTCAAAGCTATTGTGCATTTTGGTGTAACTCACATTAATTTTGTCCCTTCTATGTTTAACCTTATTATTGAGATTTTAAAGTATCCAATCAAGGAGAAATTAACCTGTTTGAAATATATCTTCTTGGCTGGGGAAGTCTTGTTGCCAGATATGGTGAAGAAGTTCAGGGCACTAAACTCAACCATTGCTTTGGAAAATATATATGGCCCCACCGAAGCCACTGTCTATACTAGCAAGTATTCTTTAGTTGACTGGGAGGACGGTAATATTTTACCTATCGGTAAACCATTACCTAATCTGAAACTTTATATACTTAATAGCGATTTTCAACTGCAGCCTATCGGTGTGTCCGGTGAGTTATGTATTGGTGGTATTGGACTGGCCAGAGGATATTCCAATCGTCCAGAATTAACAGCAGAGAAATTTCTCAATAATTTTTTTATATCAGCCCATGGCAAATCCGATATAAAAGATCGTTTATATCGCACTGGTGACTTGGTCCGTTGGCTCTCGGATGGGAATATTGAGTTTTTAGGAAGAATCGATGATCAGGTAAAAGTAAGAGGTTTTCGCGTCGAGATGGGAGAGATCGAGAACTGTTTGCTCAAGTATCCGGGTATTAAAGAGGCGGTTGTTTTGGCACGGGGGGATGAAGGCGGAGAGAAATATTTAACTGCATATATCGTTTCTGATAGCAAATATGAAGAAACCGAGATTCGGGAATTCTTGTTGAAAGGATTGCCTGATTATATGGTTCCTTCTTATTTTGTACCACTTGATCAAATCCCCTTGTCCTCTAGCGGTAAGGTAGACAGGAAGGCACTTCCCAGACCAGAATTAAAAGCGGGACTAGATTATGTTGCCCCACGGTATCCGACTGAGGCAAAATTGGTTGGATTATGGGTGGAGCTTTTAAATATCCAACCTGAAGTTATAAGCATAGATAGTAATTTTTTCCATTTGGGCGGCCATTCATTGAAAGCCACCGTAATGATATCAATATTGCATAAAATGTTTGACGTAAGTGTACCGCTTGTAGAAGTATTCAAAACTCCCACTATACGTGGAATGGCTAAGTATATAGATAATTCAGGAAAAAATAAATATCTCTCTATCGAAGCGATTGAAAAAAAGGAATATTATCCTTTATCTTCTGCACAGAAGCGACTATATTTTTTACAAAGTATAGAGCCGAGCAGTACCGGCTATAATATGCCCTTTATATTTCCAGGGGCAGAAGAACTACATCCAGAAAAATTGGGAAATATCTTCCAAGAATTGATAAACCGCCATGAAAGCTTAAGGACTTCTTTTCATATGATTGAGAATCATCCGGTACAAAAGGTCCACGAGGATATAGAATTCAATATCGCTCTGATATCTGGAGGGAAAGAGGAAAACATGGCTTTCGCAGCCTCGGTTCGTCCCTTTGATCTATCTCACGCTCCTTTGTTACGGGTGGGATTGTTGAAACGAAACGATGGTAGGCATATGATAATGATAGATATGCATCATATTATCACCGATGGCATTTCCATGGAATTACTGAAAATAGATTTTATGGCACTGTATGAAGGTAAAAATTTGCCCAGATTGCGCATCCATTATAAAGATTTTGCCCAATGGCAAAACAGCCCGTCACAACAGGAAATGGTAAAAAAACAAGAAGAATATTGGCTTAAAGAGTTTGCCGGGGAAATACCGGTATTAAAACTTTCAACGGGTCATGAAAACTCTGGAGAAAGCAATACCAGAGGATGTGGAATAAAATTTGGGATAAGTAAAGAAGATACTTCTGCTTTAAAAAAATTAGCCTTGGAAGAAGGGGCCACATTATATATGATATTATTAACCATATACAACCTTTTCTTGTCAAAAGTGTCAGGACAGCAAGACATCATTATTGGAACACCGTCCGCAGGTCGCAGACATGCCGATTTGAAGCAAATTATTGGCATGTTTGTGAATACACTGGCTCTTAGAAATTATCCCAGCGAGGAAAAAACATTTAAAGATTTCTTTAAAGAGGTAAAAGAGAGAACATTGAAGGCTTTTGAAAATCAGGACTACCAATTTGAAGACCTTGTGGCAAATGTTTTAACTGAAAGGGTCTCCGGGAAAAATCCAATATTTGATGTTATGTTTATTATGCAAAATCAAATGGAAACAGGGAGTGGCTCACAGGAAATCAATGAACCTATTCCATATAAGGCTGATGAAATTTTTGACCTTCTACTTTCTGCAGTAGAATCCGAAGAAATTTTAATATTGAATCTCGTTTGCAGAGCTGGTGTATGTGATGATGAGACAATTGAGAGATTTTCACGATACTTTAAAGAGATCATTAGGGCCATATTGGAAAATAACCATATAAAAATAAAAGATATAAAGATTTCTCATAGACTATTTGACCAAAAGTTAGATATCCCGTTAGAAGAAGAGGGCGATTTTACCTTTTAACTAGTCATTGGTGAGATAATAGGAAAAAAATGCTTCAAAAAAAAATTAAATCATTCGATGATTTGAGAATTGCAGCCACTCAGCATATAAAAGAAAAGAATTACTGGCAACACAAACTTTCCGGGGAAAGGGGGAAAAGTAGTTTTCCTATTGATCGTCTTGGCAGTGAAGTCAAAGAAACGGGAAGTGGCTTAGCCCAATCTGTTAAATTTCAAATCCAAGAAAATCTCTTCCGCAATATGATTCGGATATGTAACAGTTCTGATAACAGGCTTTATATGATATTATTATCGGGGTTATATGTATTGCTTTATAATTATTCTGGTAACAGCGATATCGTTATCGGTTCACCTGTGTATAAACAAAATAGTGATACAGAATTAATTAACTCCGTGGTAGCTTTGCGGATTCAACTTGGAGATGATATTACCTTTAAGCAGTTATTATTACGGGTAAAAGAATCCTTGGCTGAAGCCATTGAGAATTATAGCTATCCCATTGAATTACTACCTGAACTCTTGCGATTGAACCAGCCCATGGATGATTCCCCTCTCTTTAATACTGCGATCTTGCTTCAAAATATCCACGATATAGACTACCTAAATCATCTTTCCCTTGATATTATTTTTTCTTTCCAGCGTAGCGGGAATTCCATCACTGGGGAAGTCCTATATAATGGATTACTTTATAGGCAATCTACTATTGAAAGAATTGTATCCAATTATACTCATCTACTTTTCATTCTGATGTCTAATCTTGATGCACCGATATTTTCTCAGGGATTGTTGTCGGAAGAGGAAAAAAGTATGATATTGAATTCTTTCAACGATACAGTCAGGGAATATTCTCAGGACACATCGATTTTATCATTATTCAATGCACAGGTAAAAAAAACACCGGACAATGTTGCCATAGTATTTGAAGACAAGCAATTTACTTATAAAGAAGTAGACCAAAAAGCCAATCAGATCGCGGCAAGGCTTCGTGAAAAAGGAATAAAACCAAATCACATCGTTGCATTAATGCTTAAGCGTTCCCATTTTATTACCTTGGGAATATTAGCTACATTAAAGGCTGGTGGGGCATACTTACCCATTGGTACCGAGTATCCCCACAAAAGAATTCAGTTTATTTTGAAAGATAGTGCGTCAATGATTGTACTTGCCACACAAGAGACTGGAAATGCTATTGATTTTAGTGGTAATATTATTTATTTAGACCAGGAGGATACCTGGAATCTTCCCCGAGACAGAAGTACCCATAATGAAGCTTTAAATCACTTATCGGATATTGCCTATATAATATATACTTCGGGTACGACAGGGAACCCCAAGGGGGTGATGGTAGAACATGGAAACCTCCTATGCTACCTAAATGCATTTATTCAGGAATTTGATACTGTGGGAGAAAAGGATGTGGTCGTCCAGCAAGTGATATACTCTTTCGATGCCTTTGTAGAAGAGCTTTATCCACCTTTGATAAGGGGTGCAAAAATAGTTGTACCCACAGACGATGAAGCCATTGATCTTAATTTATTAGTTGAATTTATGATCCAACATATGGTTACCTTGGTCAGTGCTTCCCCATTATTTTTGAATGAGATAAACAAAGAGGGGAAATTAAAAACCGCGAGTTTAATTATTAGTGGTGGAGATACCTTAAAGAAAGAGTATATAAAAAATCTTTTGAAGGTTGGGCGCGTTTATAATACCTATGGCCCCACTGAGGCAACCGTTTGTGCGACTTATTATGAGTGCAATAATTATATAGAAAATACGTCTTCAAATATACCTATTGGCCACCCCATATCAAATTATCGGATTTATATCGTCGATAAAAATCTAAACTTATTGCCAATTGGGAGATCCGGAGAACTATGTATTTCTGGTAATGCGGTCACAAGGGGATATTTAAATAGACCTGAGCTAACCTGTGAAAAATTTGTAAAAGACCCTTATTACAAGAACGCAAAAATTTATAAAAGCGGTGACCTCGCTTGCTGGCTCCCGGATGGCAATATTGAATTTTTGGGAAGAATTGATCATCAAATAAAAGTAAGAGGTTTCCGTATCGAGTTGGGAGAGATAGAAAACCGATTATTGAATCATCCACAAATCATTGAAGCTGTTGTTCTGGCCAATGAAGATAAAGAGGGGGAGAAATATTTATGTGCCTATTTTGTAACGGTATCCGAATTGGATGTGTCTGACTTGATAGAGTATCTGGTGGTGGATTTACCTGATTATATGATACCTTCTTTTTTTATTCCTTTAGAAAAAATTCCATTAACCTCCAGTGGCAAAATCGATCGCAAAGCTTTACCTTTGCCTACGGTACAAACGGACAAAAAATATATCGCTCCGAGAAATATGACAGAAGCACAATTGGTTCGATTGTGGGCGGATGTATTAAACATCCCGAATGATGTTATAAGTATTGATAGTATTTTTTTCCAGTTGGGTGGTCATTCTTTGAGCGCTACAGTTTTGGCTTCCAAAATCCACAAAGAGATGAATATTATTGTACCATTAGCCGAACTCTTTAAAACTCCCACCATACGCGGCTTGGCCGAATATATAAAGGGAACGGCGGAAAATATTTTTGAATCCTTAATGCCAGTAGAAGATAAAAAATATTATGTTTTATCCTTTGCCCAGCAACGGATGTACATTTTGCAGCAAATCGAGTTAAATAGTACAGCCTACAATATGCCTGAAATTATTCCACTTCCTGAAGAAGTTGATATTGGCAAATTAGAAGTGTCCTTTAAAAAATTAATAAAACGCCATGATGGTTTAAGAACTTCTTTTCATATGATCAATGATCAACCGCAGCAAAAAGTTCATCAGGAAGTGGACTTTAAAATCGAAAAAATTGAAGAGTCTCAGGTTCATCAATTCATTCGGGTGTTTGATTTATCTAAAGCGCCTCTTCTACGGGTGGCAGAATTAAAAACACTGGAAGGCAGGAAATATTTATTAGTGGATATGCATCATATTATTTCCGATGGTGTTTCCAGTCAAGTTATGAGAGAAGATTTTATCGCTTTCTATGAGGGAATAGAGTTGTCACCCTTACGAATCCAATATAAAGATTTTGCTCAATGGCAAAACAGCCCCAAGGAAGTCGAAAGACTTCACCAGCAGATGTTGTTCTGGGTAAAAGAGTTTGCAGGTGAGATTCCTGTCTTGGAAATTCCTACCGATTATCCAAGACCTATAAGTCAGAGTTTTGAAGGAAATAATATTAATTTCGAGATTTCTGTCGAAGAAACCCGGGCCTTAAACACCGTGGCCTTGCAGGGCGGGGCCACACTATTCATGATATTGATGGCTGCCCTGAATATTTTGTTAGCCAAACTCAGCGGCCAAGAAGAGATTATTATTGGTACACCCATTGCTGGCAGAAGACATTCCGATTTAGAAAAAATAATCGGTATGTTTGTAAACACTCTTGTTTTAAGAAATTATCCCACTGCCCAGAGAACTTTTAATGACTTCCTCCATGATGTAAGAGAAAGGGTTTTGAAGGTTTTCGAGAATCAGGAATATCCTTTTGAAGGGCTCGTGGATAAATTGTCGTTACCGAGGGATTTGGGACGTAACCCCTTGTTCGATGTTTTGCTTGTCTTACAAAATATAAATATCGCCTCTGCCAATATGGACGGCGTTACCCTCCTTCAATCTGAACTTCCCCGGCGATATGAGAATATCGGCCAATCCGCAAAATTCGATCTAACCTTCACTGCCGCCGAGATAGAGCATAAGGCACTTTTTTCAATTAAATATTGTACAAGATTATTTAAAAAAGAGACCATCCAACGTTTTATTACTTATTTCAAAATGATCATCATCTCTATTATTAATGATCCCCATGTTCAATTGCAGCATATAGATGTTCTCTCTGACAATGAAAAAGAGCAATTATTATATGATTTTAATAACACCACCGCTGAATTCCCCATCCATATAACCATCCATCAATTATTCGAAGAACAGGTGGAAAAAACGCCGGGAAATAGTGCTGTGATAGGTCCATCTGTTGAGGGTGGTAATATCCAATTGTCTTATCATGAATTGAATGAAAAATCCAATCGTTTGGCGATTTGTTTGAAAGAGAAAGGAGCAAAATCTGGCAGTATTGTCGCTATCATGTTAGATCGTTCAAGCGAAATGATCATTGCTATCATGGGAATATTCAAAGCTGGAGGGGCATATTTGCCCATCAATCCCGAATACCCCGTGGAACGTATTGATTTCATGTTAAAAGACAGTGAAACAATGATGCTGGTTACCAGTCATGGGTTGGAAGAAAAACTGCGGGGAAGAGAGGAAATACAGAAGAATATCGTGATTGTAATTGCAGGTGATTCGTATCTTTCAAATTTTAATGCCTCCACGTTTCCTTGCTTACCTGCTTCTGATTCTTCAAATCTTGCCTATATTATCTATACTTCTGGCTCCACCGGGAATCCAAAGGGAGTCATCGTGGAACATCGAAGTGTGATCAACCTGGTTTATGGTTTGAAAAAAAGGGTGTATCGTTATGACAATCCCGTTTCCATCGCTCTAATTTCCCCCATTTATTTTGATGCTTCTATAAAACAAATTTTTCCTGCACTGCTAATGGGCCACAGATTGGTTATTGTATCCGAGACCGATATGATATCTGGCAGCAGATTAATACATCTTTATCAGAAGTACAATATAATTGTTTCGGATGGCACTCCCAGTCACCTGATTCTGCTCTTGGATAGCGTTTCATCACTTGGATTGCAGGGTCAAATCCCGATAGAGCGTTTTGTAATCGGGGGCGATATTCTCCCCCCCTCTCTCATTCGCAAATTGATGGACAGCGCCTACAACGAAAATGATCTAAAGAAGTTCGAAATCATCAATGCCTACGGACCGACTGAATGTTGCGATGTGACCACCACATTCACGATCACGAGGGAGAATATAAACAACTACCATAGTATTCCTATTGGGACACCTCTGGACAACGTCAAGGTATACATAATCGGAAAAGAGGAAAACCTGCAACCCATAGGAGTGACGGGCGAGTTATGCATATCCGGTAGCGGTTTGAGCAGAGGGTATTTAAACCAACCCGAATTGACCGCGGAACGGTTCATTGATTTTACCCTTAATGATCAATCATTAAAACTATATCGGTCCGGTGATTTGGCACGCTGGCTCCCCGATGGAAATATTGAATTCTCTGGCAGAATCGACCACCAAGTAAAAATAAGAGGATTCCGGGTGGAGTTGGGAGAGATAGAGAATCGGTTACTGAAACACCCCCTGATCAAAGAGGCTGTTTTGATCGCGTGGGATGAAGAAGATGGCGGGGGAAAATATCTATCTGCCTACTTTGTTTCTGATAAAGAATATGATATGGCTGATATACGGGAATTCCTGTTGAAGGGATTGCCGGACTATATGATCCCTTCCTATTTTGTACGACTTGAGCAAATGCCATTAACTCCCAACGGTAAAGTGGACAGAAAGGCATTACCAAAACCGGTGTTAAAAATCGAGAAGGACCATGTGGCCCCCAGAAATGGAATGGAAGCAAAATTAGTGGGATTGTGGGCGGAACTATTAAATATCTCGCCAGAAATCATCAGTATAGACAGTAACTTTTTCCAGTTGGGCGGCCACTCGTTAAAAGCCACCATTTTGGCGTCACGGGTACATAAGGAGTTAAATGTTTTATTACCGTTGGCGGAACTATTTAAAAAACCCACTATACGTGGCTTGTCGGAATATATATTGGGCACCGTGAAAAATATTTATGAATCCATCATGCCAACCGAAGCAAAAGAGTACTATTCATTATCTTTCGCCCAGCAACGGATGTTTATCTTACAGCAGATTGAATTGAGTAGTACTGCCTACAATATGCCGGAAATTATTCCACTACCCGAAGAAGTCGATATTGATAAATTGGCTATGTCCTTCAACGCATTGATTAAACGGCATGATAGTTTAAGAACTTCGTTCCATATGATCGGAGATCAACCCCTGCAAAAGATTCACCGGGAAGCTGCTTTTGAAATTGAAAGATATGACGTATCAGCAGCCCATCAATTTGTTCGCGCCTTTGATTTATCCCATGCGCCCCTACTCCGGGTGGCCGCGTTTAAGACAGCGGCAGAGAAGAATTATCTCATAGTGGACATGCACCATATCATTTCCGACGGTATTTCCATCCAGGTTTTGAAGGAAGATTTTAATGCATTCTATGAAGGAAAAGAACTTGCACCACTGCGCATCCAGTATAAAGATTTTGCAGAATGGCAAAACAGCCCAAAAGAAGTGGAAAGGCTCAATCAACAGATGTCGTATTGGTTAAAAGAATTTGAGGGTGAGATTCCTGTTTTAGAAATTCCTATGGATTATCCCAGACCCATGATCCAGAGTTTTGAGGGAAATAGTATTAATTTCGAGATATCAGTGGAAGAAACCCGCGCCCTAAACACCGTCGCATTACAAGGTGGCGCCACACTTTTTATGATATTGATGGCTGCCGTTAATATTTTGTTGGCCAAACTCAGCGGCCAGGAAGAGATTATTATTGGCACACCCACGGCAGGCAGAAGACATGCGGATTTAGAAAAAATAATCGGTATGTTTGTCAATACCCTGGCTTTAAGAAACTATCCCACTGGTGAGCAAACATTCAACACATTCCTCCATGATGTGAAAGAACGGGTTCTGAATGTGTTTGAGAACCAGGAATACCCTTTTGAAGGACTGGTTGATAAGTTATCGCTGAAGAGGGACATGGGACGCAATCCCTTATTCGATGTGATGTTTGTTTTACAGAACATGAATACAGCTTCTGCCGTTCAGGATGAAGAATCCCAGGCCGTAAGCGTTCCATCCCCACAATCTGATCTTCCCAGGGAATATGAAAATATTGCCCAGACTGCAAAATTTGATCTGACATTTACCGCCATGGAGTCCCAGCAGGGCATCCTTTTTTCGATTCAATATTGTACTAAATTATTCAAGCAAGAGACTATCCAACGATTTATCGCTTATTTTAAAAAGATCGTGCTCTCGATTGTGAATCAACCGGATATAGAATTGCAGCAGATAGATATTTTATCGGCAAAGGAAAAAGAGCAATTATTAGTGGATTTCAATCAAACCGATGAAGTTTACTCCAAAGAAAAACCAATTTATCGCTTATTTGAAGAACAGGTAGAACGAACACCCGGAAATATCGCGTTGAGCGGTCCATCACTCGCTGGAGGCAACAGCCGATTGTCCTACCGGGAATTGAATGAAAAATCCAACCAACTGGCCCATACGTTAAGAAAGATGGGAATCACTCACAATACCGTGGTTGGAATAATGATAAGACGCTCCACAGAGATGATAATAAGCATACTAGGAATATTAAAATCGGGTGGCGCCTATTTGCCCATAGATTATTTGTATCCCATGGAGCGAAAGTCACGGATGCTAAAAGACAGTGCGGCTAAGGTGCTTTTGACAGAAGGAGAGGCGGGACTCGACAACATCGCGACCTGTGAATGCATAGATATAAGAAACCAGGATTTGTTTGATGGCTATACAGGGAACCCTGGCATTAAAAACCAGGGCGACGATTTAATTTATACTATTTTTACCTCCGGTTCCACCGGATTTCCCAAGGGTGCCGGTGTGTACCATCGGGGATTTATGAACCTGATGAACTGGTATTTGCGGGAATTCGGGCTAAATAGCAATGACAGCGTATTGCTGTTAACCTCCTTGAGTTTCGATTTGACCCAGAAAAACATCTATGCGCCCCTAGCAGTAGGCGGGATATTGCATATCCCAGGCGGGGATTACTTTGAACCATCTGTATTACTGCAAGAAATAGGTAGAAACAATATAACCTGGATAAATTGTACTCCCGGCATGTTTTACAAGATGGTGGAGGTTAAGGGAAATCGCTATCTATTATCCAGTTTGAGGTATGTGTTTCTTGGCGGAGAACCAATATCTGTAAAAATGATGCGGGGATGGTTGGAGTCCGATGAATGTAACGCGGAATTGGTGAATACCTATGGCCCCACCGAATGTTCTGATGTTTGCACATATTATCGACTGACCGATTGGAAACAATATCTGGAAGGTGTTGTGCCTACCGGTAAACCGGTATACAATACGCAGTTATATATATTGGACCGTTATTTACAGATGACGCCCCTGGGTGTAGCCGGGGAATTGTTTATCGCGGGCGCTGGCGTAGGTGCCGGATACATCAATCACAGTGAAATGACACGGGAAAAGTTTACCGATATTTTATTAGACAGGAATTCTCCTGTTTTGTGTTATCGCACTGGCGACCTGGCCCGCTGGTTGCCCGATGGCAATATTGAATTCTTGGGCAGAATCGATTTTCAATTAAAGATAAGAGGATTCAGAGTCGAGCTCGGCGAGATAGAGAACCGTTTATTGAATTATCCCGGAATAAAAGAGGCGGTGGTGTTGGCACAGGAAGATGATGACGGGGACAAATCATTATGCGCGTATCTTGTTTCAGCGGAAGAATACGAAGTGACCGGGATTCGGGAATTCCTGCTGAAAGGATTGCCCGACTACATGGTCCCCTCCTATTTTATACATCTTGAAAAAATACCTTTAAATCCGAACGGGAAGGTAGACCGAAAAGCACTGCCCAAACCCGAAGTAAAAGCCGAACAGAATTATGTAGCCCCCAGAAATGGAACGGAAGCAAAATTAGTGGGATTGTGGGCGGAACTATTAAATATCCAACCCGAAGTCATCAGTATAGACAGTAACTTTTTCCAGTTGGGAGGCCACTCCTTAAAAGCCACCGTATTGGCGTCACGGGTTCATCGGGAATTGAATGTGTTATTACCGTTAGCAGAACTATTTAAAAAACCCACTATCCGTGGTTTGTCAGAATATATATTGGCTACCGTGGAAAATATTTATGAATCCATCATGCCAGCGGAAGAAAAAGAGAATTACGTCTTATCCTTCGCCCAACAACGGATGTATATCTTACAACAGATGGAGTTGAATAGCACCGCGTACAATATACCAGAAATTATTCCACTACCCGAAGCAATGGATATTGACAAATTGGAAGTCTCCTTCAACGCATTGATAAACCGCCATGAAAGCTTGCGAACTTCTTTCCATATGATCGACGATCAACCCCTGCAAAAAGTTCACCGGGACGTCTCCTTTGCCATCCAGAGAATTGATGAAGCTGGAGCCCCTCAATTTGTTCGCGCCTTTGATTTATCCCAGGCGCCCCTACTCCGGGTGGCCGCGTTTAAGACAGTGGCAGAGAAAAATTATCTCATAGTGGACATGCACCATATCATTTCCGATGGTATTTCTATCCAGGTTTTGAAGGAAGATTTTAATGCACTCTATGAAGGAAAAGAACTTGCACCACTGCGCATCCAGTATAAAGATTTTGCAGAATGGCAAAACAGCCCAAAAGAAGTGGAAAGGCTCAATCAACAGATGTCGTATTGGTTAAAAGAATTTGAGGGTGAGATTCCTGTTTTAGAAATTCCTATGGATTATCCCAGACCCATGATCCAGAGTTTTGAGGGAAATAGTATTAATTTCGAGATATCAGTGGAAGAAACCCGCGCCCTAAACACCGTCGCATTACAAGGTGGCGCCACACTTTTTATGATATTGATGGCTGCCGTTAATATTTTGTTGGCCAAACTCAGCGGCCAGGAAGAGATTATTATTGGCACACCCACGGCAGGCAGAAGACATGCGGATTTAGAAAAAATAATCGGTATGTTTGTCAATACCCTGGCTTTAAGAAACTATCCCACTGGTGAGCAAACATTCAACACATTCCTCCATGATGTGAAAGAACGGGTTCTGAATGTGTTTGAGAACCAAGAATACCCCTTTGAAGGACTCGTGGATAAATTATCGCTGAAAAGGGACATGGGACGCAATCCCTTATTCGATGTTTTGTTTGCTTTGCAAAACATGAATACTGCTGCCACCGCTACGAAAGGAGAAAACCAGTCTCAAATCGATCAACCCGTTCTGCCGCAGGGATATGAAGATATGCCGCAGACTGCAAAATTTGATGTGACCTTCACAGCAATAGAAGTCGAACGGAAAATACTTTTTACCATCCAATATTGTACCAAGCTGTTTAAGAAAGAGAGTATCCAACGGTTTAGCCTTTATTTTAAGCGGATTGTCGCCCAGATAATAGCGCATCCAGGTGTGAAATTAAAAGAGATTGAAATCACCCTCGATGATGAGAGACGTCAATTATTGACTGAATTTAATAGTGCCGAGAGTATTTATCCAAATGACAAAACTATCCACCGCTTATTTGCCGAACAGGTGTTGCGGACACCCGACAATACGGCTCTTATCCTCCCTGACATTGATCAGGTCTCTTACCAAGAATTGGAAAATATATCCAATGGTTTGGCTACCCTGTTACGAGAACAAGGAGTCCAAACCGGAACCATTGTAGGAATCATGGCGGACCGCTCCATAGAAATGATCATCGGATTACTGGGAATATTAAAAGCCGGTGCAGCCTACCTGCCTTTGAATCCAAAAAATCCTGCCAACCGCACCCATTATATGATTAAAGATAGTCGCACCCAAATCGTATTAACGCAACATCGTTATTTAGCCACGTTGAGTGATATCTGCCAAACCATAGCTATTGAACCCCGTGACTGGGCTGTTTCCGGGGAGTTGCCCCACACATCTCCCGATAGTTATGCCTATCTTATTTACACTTCGGGTTCTACCGGGAACCCCAAGGGCGTGCCTATCACCCATGCTAACTTTTCACCCCTTGTTCATTGGGGGTATCGGAATATGAGATTGTCGCAGACAGACCGGGTTTTGCAGAATTTATCCTTCTTCTTTGACTGGTCCGCCTGGGAAATATTTCTGGCACTCACTACCGGGGCTGAATTATATATCACCGACGAGGAAGTATTGCTGGGTGGAGAAGCGCTGGGAAAATTCATCGGTGAAAATAGCATCACCGTGCTGCACATCACCCCTTCCCAATTCCAGGTATTGGTGGGCGTGGAAGCCGATGGAAAACCGGTGAAGCTGGACAGCTTAACCCATTTATGCTTGGGCGCGGAGAAACTTACCTATGATTTGGTCACACGTAGTATTAAAATGGTCAGCCAAAATTGCCGTATATATAATATGTATGGCCCCACCGAAGCGACCATTATCGCCGCTATATTGGAGATCAACCGGGAAACAGTGGATAAATACAAAACCCTTTCCAGTGTTCCCATCGGGATGCCTGTGGGCAATACCCAGTTGATTGTATTGGATAAATATTTTAATTTATGCCCCCCCAAGGTGACTGGCGAGTTGTATATTGGCGGCGAAGGTTTGTCCAATGGCTATCTCAACAATCCCGAATTAACCGCTGGGAAATTTATCATGAATCCCGCTTGTCTTTATAAAACCGGGGACTTTGCCCGGTGGTTACCCGATGGCGCGGTAGAATTTTTGGGCCGCATTGATTTTCAAGTCAAGATAAGAGGGTATCGTATTGAATTGGGTGAAATTGAGAATAAGATATTGGAACATCAGCGCGTCAAAGCGGCTGTTGTCATCGTGAAAGGTGAGACGCTTTTGTGTGCCTATATTGTGCCCGAAGGACACATTGAAAATGAAGTTGAATTTAAGAAAGAGTTGAAAGAATTCTTGACCAGTCGCTTGCCCGGCTATATGGTCCCCTCGTTTATCGCGTTGATCAAGAGTATTGCCTTAACGCCTAATGGCAAGGTTGATTTACGAGCCTTACCTCAACCCGAAGCCGTGTCCATTGCTGAATACATCGCGCCACGGGATGTAATGGAAGAGAAATTGGTCGAGATTTGGATAGAGGTATTAGGAAAGGTCGCCGTGAAAGCCCCCATTGGTATCAATGCCAATTTCTTTGAATTGGGCGGTCATTCGTTAAAAGCCACCGTGTTGGCCTCAAAGATTCACAAGGAATTAAATGTCATTGTACCTTTGGCAGCATTATTCAAAACACCCACTATTTTTGGTTTATCAGAATATATAAAAGGAACGGTGGAAAATAGTTATGAATCCATCATGCCAACCGAAGCAAAAGAGTACTATACCTTATCTTTCGCCCAGCAACGGATGTTTATCTTACAGCAGATTGAATTGAGTAGTACTGCCTACAATATGCCGGAAATTATTCCTTTACCCGAAGAAGTTAATATTGACCAATTGACAGAGTCCTTCAATGCATTGATTAAACGGCACGATAGTTTAAGAACTTCTTTTCATATGATCGACGATCACCCCCTGCAAAAAGTTCACCGGGAAGTCTCCTTTGCCATCCAGAGAATTGATGAAGCTGGAGCCCCTCAATTTGTTCGCGCCTTTGATTTATCCCAGGCGCCCCTACTCCGGGTGGCCGCGTTTAAGACAGTGGCAGAGAAAAATTATCTCATAGTGGACATGCACCATATCATTTCCGATGGTATTTCTATCCAGGTTTTGAAGGAAGATTTTAATGCACTCTATGAAGGAAAAGAACTTGCACCACTGCGCATCCAGTATAAAGATTTTGCAGAATGGCAAAACAGCCCAAAAGAAGTGGAAAGGCTCAATCAACAGATGTCGTATTGGTTAAAAGAATTTGAGGGTGAGATTCCTGTTTTAGAAATTCCTATGGATTATCCCAGACCCATGATCCAGAGTTTTGAGGGAAATAGTATTAATTTCGAGATATCAGTGGAAGAAACCCGCGCCCTAAACACCGTCGCATTACAAGGTGGCGCCACACTTTTTATGATATTGATGGCTGCCGTTAATATTTTGTTGGCCAAACTCAGCGGCCAGGAAGAGATTATTATTGGCACACCCACGGCAGGCAGAAGACATGCGGATTTAGAAAAAATAATCGGTATGTTTGTCAATACCCTGGCTTTAAGAAACTATCCCACTGGTGAGCAAACATTCAACACATTCCTCCATGATGTGAAAGAACGGGTTCTGAATGTGTTTGAGAACCAAGAATACCCCTTTGAAGGACTCGTGGATAAATTATCGCTGAAAAGGGACATGGGACGCAATCCCTTATTCGATGTTTTGTTTGCTTTGCAAAACATGAATACTGCTGCCACCGCTACGAAAGGAGAAAACCAGTCTCAAATCGATCAACCCGTTCTGCCGCAGGGATATGAAGATATGCCGCAGACTGCAAAATTTGATGTGACCTTCACAGCAATAGAAGTCGAACGGAAAATACTTTTTACCATCCAATATTGTACCAAGCTGTTTAAGAAAGAGAGTATCCAACGGTTTAGCCTTTATTTTAAGCGGATTGTCGCCCAGATAATAGCGCATCCAGGTGTGAAATTAAAAGAGATTGAAATCACCCTCGATGATGAGAGACGTCAATTATTGACTGAATTTAATAGTGCCGAGAGTATTTATCCAAATGACAAAACTATCCACCGCTTATTTGCCGAACAGGTGTTGCGGACACCCGACAATACGGCTCTTATCCTCCCTGACATTGATCAGGTCTCTTACCAAGAATTGGAAAATATATCCAATGGTTTGGCTACCCTGTTACGAGAACAAGGAGTCCAAACCGGAACCATTGTAGGAATCATGGCGGACCGCTCCATAGAAATGATCATCGGATTACTGGGAATATTAAAAGCCGGTGCAGCCTACCTGCCTTTGAATCCAAAAAATCCTGCCAACCGCACCCATTATATGATTAAAGATAGTCGCACCCAAATCGTATTAACGCAACATCGTTATTTAGCCACGTTGAGTGATATCTGCCAAACCATAGCTATTGAACCCCGTGACTGGGCTGTTTCCGGGGAGTTGCCCCACACATCTCCCGATAGTTATGCCTATCTTATTTACACTTCGGGTTCTACCGGGAACCCCAAGGGCGTGCCTATCACCCATGCTAACTTTTCACCCCTTGTTCATTGGGGGTATCGGAATATGAGATTGTCGCAGACAGACCGGGTTTTGCAGAATTTATCCTTCTTCTTTGACTGGTCCGCCTGGGAAATATTTCTGGCACTCACTACCGGGGCTGAATTATATATCACCGACGAGGAAGTATTGCTGGGTGGAGAAGCGCTGGGAAAATTCATCGGTGAAAATAGCATCACCGTGCTGCACATCACCCCTTCCCAATTCCAGGTATTGGTGGGCGTGGAAGCCGATGGAAAACCGGTGAAGCTGGACAGCTTAACCCATTTATGCTTGGGCGCGGAGAAACTTACCTATGATTTGGTCACACGTAGTATTAAAATGGTCAGCCAAAATTGCCGTATATATAATATGTATGGCCCCACCGAAGCGACCATTATCGCCGCTATATTGGAGATCAACCGGGAAACAGTGGATAAATACAAAACCCTTTCCAGTGTTCCCATCGGGATGCCTGTGGGCAATACCCAGTTGATTGTATTGGATAAATATTTTAATTTATGCCCCCCCAAGGTGACTGGCGAGTTGTATATTGGCGGCGAAGGTTTGTCCAATGGCTATCTCAACAATCCCGAATTAACCGCTGGGAAATTTATCATGAATCCCGCTTGTCTTTATAAAACCGGGGACTTTGCCCGGTGGTTACCCGATGGCGCGGTAGAATTTTTGGGCCGCATTGATTTTCAAGTCAAGATAAGAGGGTATCGTATTGAATTGGGTGAAATTGAGAATAAGATATTGGAACATCAGCGCGTCAAAGCGGCTGTTGTCATCGTGAAAGGTGAGACGCTTTTGTGTGCCTATATTGTGCCCGAAGGACACATTGAAAATGAAGTTGAATTTAAGAAAGAGTTGAAAGAATTCTTGACCAGTCGCTTACCCGGCTATATGGTCCCCTCGTTTATCGCGTTGATTAAGAGTATTGCCTTAACCCCCAACGGTAAAGTCGATTTAAGAGCCTTACCTCAACCCGAAGCCGTGTCTATCGCCGAATACATCGCGCCACGGAATCCGGTCGAAGCGAAATTGGTCGAGATTTGGGTTGAAGTGTTAGGAAAGGACGCCGTGAAGGCCCCCATTGGCATCAATGCCAATTTCTTTGAATTGGGTGGTCATTCGTTAAAAGCCACCGTGTTGGCGTCAAAGATTCACAAGGAATTAAATGCCATTTTACCTTTGGCTGTTATCTTTAAAACACCCACCATAAAAGATTTAGGTGACTATATCATGAATACCGATAGAAATGTTCAGCGGGTCTTTGATGGCAACCTCGTTCCAATCAAGGAAACGTCACCCCAAAACAATCATCTGTTCCTGATTCATGATGGTAGCGGTGAGGTTGAGGGATATCTTGAATTCTGTAAACACCTGACCAGCAATTTTAATTGTTGGGGCCTGCGGGCTGACCGCTTGAAAGGTCTTGCACCCCGCAATGTCACTGTCCAGGAATTGGCAGAGACCTATATTACCGCCATGAAAAAAATTCAACCCCTTGGACCTTATTATATTATTGGTTGGTCACTGGGCGGAACCATTGCTTATGAAATTGCCGCGCAATTGGAACAAATGAACCAGCAGATTGCTTTCCTCGCTCTTATTGATGCACCAGCTCCCAGTAAAATCGTGTGGCAAAAAGCCGAAGAATTTAATCTTGAAGCGGAATTTAACTTTGTCAAGGGTTTCAACATCGACAGCGAACTTGAGAAGCAACTTAAAACACTGCACCAAATCGAATTAGAGCCATTCTGGTCATTGGTAGTGGACTATTTAAAAATAAACAATGTGGATGTTGATCTGGTTAAAAAGGCAATCGGTGATTACGGGCAGCATGTACTCCCCAATTTCCAGCACTTGAATCTTGAGGAATCCGTTTATTATCTTAATGCAGGTAGAACCCTTACTAATGCCCGCGCACATTACATTCCCGGGGGGAAAGTAAATTCACCCACCCATTTCTTCAAAGCCTCTCAATCAAAGAATATTGCGCAAGGCCAATGGAAAAAATATTGTCGCACAGCCATACATTATTATACTGTTTCTGGCGATCATTTTTCCATTTTCAAAAGCCCCGATGTGGTAGAGTTTGTCCAGTTATTTGAAAACGTGTTGCGCACAGCAGCAGATACTGGGACCACCACATTCATAAAATAGTTTTCGACTTCGCGGACGGAGTGGACAACAACGCGTTTACTTTGGGCCCACTCCGTCCCCATCGGCCATCCTAGTCACAATTACAAAAAACACCTTACCCTGCGGCAGCTATCTTTGCAAAAATCAGGGCACCGGAACCCAGCATCGCCGCATCCCCGTCAATTAGCGCTGAAGGAAGAATTTTTACCTTGTTCTTGAAGATCGGGAAAAGATTTTTCTCCATGTGTTCTTTTACTGGTTTGAATAGAAAATCTCCGGCCTTGGCCAGACCACCGAAAAGAATAATCGCTTCCGGGCTGAGGTGGGCTACTGTATTGGCCAACGCCTCGCCCAATAACCGGCCTGTATAGTTAAAGGCCGCTAACGCAATCGGATTCCCTTTTTTCGCTTCTTCATAGATACGGAAGGACGTCAATTCTTGGGTTGGAATAGAACGGAACGCGTTCCCTTTGCATGTTTCCCCTAACAATTCAGTCACTGTTTTAACAATACCAGTGGCCGAGGCATAGGCTTCCAAGCACCCCCGTTTCCCACACCCGCACAGACGCCCATTTCGTTCGATTGTGGTATGTCCGATCTCACCGGCAAACCCATCAAAACCATAAACAATCTGGCCATTGACCACGATTCCGCTGCCCAAGCCCGTGCCCAAGGTGATCTCCACAAAATCTTTCATTCCTTTGGCCGCGCCGAACATCATTTCCCCTAAAGCGGCTGCATTGGCATCATTGGTTATGGCAATAGGAACAGAGACGTGCTCACGGACAATGTCTAGCACATTAACTACTGCCCAGCTTAAATTGGGTGGATGTTCTACGGTTCCTTTATAATAATTCCCATTGGGCGCACCAATGCCAATACCTATCAACCGTAAATTCTCCGGCATGGAAGCAGTCAATTCGTGGTAACGGCTGAAAAGGCGGTCAAACAACTGCGGTGCGCTCTCCTGGGGATTCGTGGGAATCGTCTCCTTGAGATAAATTTTACCCCTGCCGTCTAACAGTCCAAAAACTGTATTGGTCCCCCCGATATCAACTCCCATCACCACATCAGTCTTTTCTATTTTTTCCATGATAGCCAACTCCTTGGGTTTATATTCTGCCTATTTCTTCTTATTTGATGTCATGTTTTAATTATAGCAATACGGCTGGCAAAAATCCAGCCTCTATTCATCCTCTCGGTGCATTGTGTTTCAGCATTTCAGGAATATTTGGGTTAGTTTATGCCGGTTATTTTAAAGATGAGTTCATCCCAGTTGTGGCAATCGTTGATAAATTCTTTGATTTTTGCAGTGAAGCGGATGCGGGTGGTTGAGGTGCGGAGTGTGGTGGGGTCGAGCGATTCAATATTCTCTTTCACGAAATCAAAAGGGATTTTGAGTAAATCGGGGAAGCTGGCGTATTCCAGCAGGCGTTTTAGTTTAAAACCATCCGAAGCCAAAAGCGTGTGGTCCCAGAAGTATTTATTCAATTTGGGATTAAATTGTTTTTGCATCCTGTAATAAACTCCCCATCTATCGTCACCTCAATGTTTTCGAAGACCTTTCCCAGGTTTTGGATAATTTCTCGGTAAATAAAAGAAAAATTTTCTTTCGGGTAGGAGTAGCCATCGTAAAAAAAGTCCAGGTCATCGGAGAAGCGGTGATGGTAATGAAACCGACTAAGCGCTGTGCCACCAGTCAGATAAAAAGCTGGATTATCTATTACACCGAGGACAACATCTTGGAGCGGGTATAGTTTTTCGAAATAGAATTCTTTTTCCTGGGTGGTAGCTTGGCGGCAGAGCATCGTATTTGTTTTCATTTTTTAATTATAGCAATACTATTGGCAAAAATCCAGCCTTAGCCGGGGTATTATTTTTCCTTCATCCCCTTGGTACGAAAAAATGTTTAAATAGTTAATCATTCGCAGACACCGAGCGGCGCATTAAACAATAAGCAGGGAGGTGGATGAATGATAATAAGAGATTGGGCAAGCCAAAGGCGAGAATTCCAAAATTATTGACTACAAACCATCAAGTGATCGACGATCAATTAAAAACTTATCAGTGATACGTGTGAAAGAGATCGCTGATGAGTTGCGAAAGCATCAGTGATGGTTTTCAAAAGCATCAGTGATGGTTTACGAAAGCATCAGTGATGGTTTGTGAAAGCATCAGCGATGGTTTGTGAAAGCATCAGTGATGGTTTGCAAAAGCATCAGTGATGGTTTTCGAAAGCATCAGTGATGGTTTGCAAAAGCATCAGTGATGGTTTTCGAAAGCATCAGTGATGGTTTTCGAAAGCATCAGT
>CAZCVI010000038.1:0-62831 GCA_964502145.1 uncultured Clostridia bacterium | reverse complement strand
TTCTCTCATGTAATAATCGAACTGAGCGTAGCGCCGTTCGTGGGGGGGCTTCCAAGGAAATATTATCTTTTTTTATTTCCCTGGGATTTGATTCACCATGGTTGTAATACTTCGTCGGTTCTGGTACAATGGTAAAACTTTGACAATACGTAAAACCAAAGAAGGAGATATTATGAACGGTAATCAGATCATAAAATTGCTTGTTTCTATTATAGGCTGCCAATTGGCCGGTGTTATCGGTGGACTATTCACGGCGGCCTCGGTCAAAACATGGTATAGCACCATAATCAAACCCAGTTTTAATCCTCCCAACTGGATATTTGGCCCGGTTTGGATTTCCCTTTACTTGATGATGGGACTTGCTTTTTTCCTCGTGTGGACAACCAAACTCACATCTCATAAAACGCCTGCCATGATCTTATTCGTTGTGCAATTACTTTTAAATATTTTATGGAGTTACAGTTTTTTTTATCTGCGTAATCCTTTGGCTGGATTGGTGGTGATTATTATTTTGCTGGTCTTTATTTTATTGACAGTCTGGCAATTTTTCCTATGTCGTCCCTTGGCTGGTTACCTGATGGTTCCCTATATCCTGTGGGTCTCGTTCGCCACGTTCCTGAATTATTCCATATGGAAGTTAAATTCATGAGAGTGTGGGACGTTAATCCGGGATATTTAAACCGCGCGAGTTTATTGGGAGAACATCGCGAAATTCATGGGCTATTATCGGTCCTTTTAAATGGTAAAAAAGGATATTCCCGCCATCCAGAAACCCTCCGCTGGGTGGAAAAATTATTCGCCCTGAAGCAGAGACACGAATGTTTGGTTTCCGAGATGACATTGCGAGGGTACAATCATTATTCACCATTCCCAGACCTGGACGATGTGAACCAAAACGGAACCAATACTCCCCCACCCCACTTAGAACAACTCATTTATATAGATAAACCGCACCGCCAATTTGAAATATTAGCCACGAAATATACGCACCGTGAACCCGGACGAATTCCTCTGCCCAGAAATGGTCAGGAATTATGGGCGCAACATAAATATTCTATCCTGGCGAGAAATCCGGCCTATTACAGAACAATCGGCCCGCTTCTGGCCAAACGCCATGAACCGGATTTATTCAACCAGCTTGCCCAAGAGTTCGTGGAAATGATCCGGACCGTTCCTGCACAGGGCACATTAATTTGTGCCCTGCAACATATGTGGGGTTATGTGTCCCCATTCAGTCCATTTACAGCACTGCAAAACGATTTAAGATTATTCATGGAAACCATCAGAACTCTTGCCATCACTCATCAGATAACCTATTTACTGCACTCCACGGCCTTGAGCGAATTGCCACTCTATTGTATAACCTCCATTCCAACATCCGCTTAATGGAGAAAAGACCGCCCACGAATTAAAGGGAAATAAATTAGTGGAAAATATTTTTTACGCCACTAAATCCAATTTGAGTCCAGGCTGGGAAATATATATTGACGCCGAGGCGAAGGATTGATTTTTTTGATACTCTTTAATACCAGGATGCGTGCCAGTTTGTTCTTTGGCCGTGCTGTTCTGAGTTTTTTCTCCTTTGGTTGTTCCAATCGGGGTTTGATTGGGATTTGTTTCGGCTTGGGATTGGCGGGACAGTTCCTGCTGGGCTTGCACTTGCATGGCTTGAGCTTGGGCTGCAACTTGTCTGTCCTGGGCAGAAGGATCGGCTGGCGCATTTGCTGCGGCAATGATCTTACGGGCTTTTTCAATGGTCTTTTGCGGGTCCTTGTCTTTGGAAGTATCTATCTGAACATCTCCACCCACGGCATAATTAATTCCATCCGGTCCCTGTTTAAATTGAAAATTGGCACCGGAAACAGCGATACCCTGCGCTGCAGCCAGATGCGCCATCTCATGTTGACGCACCTTGCGATCAATGGCTTTTAACTCCCGTACTTCCTGTTGTTCTTCCTCGGTAAGCCCGCCCGCGTTTTTCTGCCCGGCTTTTGGGGAACTGGTGGAGGTTGTTTTTTCTTGCTGCTTGTTGTCTGATTTACTGACGTCCACCGCTTTTTTGTTGCTGACGCCAGTTTCTCCCTCAAGAGGATTGGGAATAACTCCGGCTTCTTTTTGTTTTGTAGCACTCTCGATTTGCCGATTGCGAGAATTTTGCATTCCCTGAAGGTCACGCAAAAAATTTATTTCATTATACCCAGTATTGATCGCGTCTAACATAACTATCACTTCTTATTTGCTTTTTTTCTAGGCATAACAAAGATATATACCTACTTATCTCTTTCATCGTCAATTTCTGAATGAACTTTAATCTTTTCCAGATTTTTTTTATTTTTTTTTCTTTGGTCCACCAGTTAACAACGAATTAACACGAAAAAAAAGGGTGACCACAGGGGCATCACCCCAATTTTTCGTGAAAATTCGTGTCGTTCAACGCTTTTTTTACTTATTTTTAATATATAAAACCACAGGCACAGGGATATCAGTATCCATGCTGCTCCTGTCCACTTTGCCACCATCATCATTACGATCGACACCGAAACTATACAGGATTTGCTTTTGCTCGTTCCAACGATAAGGCAAACCCGTACAAGCGTCTACCCAGGAACGATAGGTTTCCAAACCCTGTAAAAGTTCTGGAACCGATTTCTTGGCGGTGACTTGATTATTTATTGAATTATTCTCTATATTATACTGTTTATGAAGCTCTGCTGAGATGCGCACCATGTCATAGGTGGCTTTGAGAGAATAGGCTTTGAAGACGGTGGTAAAAAGATTTCTGTAGGAATCCGAACGGATATTCTTCTCGAACTCGGCTTTGCCTGCCGGGTTTTGCAGCCACCAGAAGAAACCTTTTTTGACACGATATTCCAAAGGCACACTTTTCCACATGAAGGGAGGAGTCGTCTCACTGTTCACCAGTTGACTCAAGAAATTGTAATAATATTGACGGGTCCGATTCTTTTGATAAAAGAGCCCACCCTGTTCTGATTGAGTGAAAAGGAACCCTTCCCATAAGAGGGGCACGCGGGTTCCGAACTCTTCATAAGACAAGACAGGTAAACCCTGGATAATTTTATCATAGAGAGTATCGGGAAACTCGGGTTGATTCATCAAGCTGGCCAAGGCGTGCAAAGATTCCCGCATGACGGCTTTCGCTATTAGATTATAGATCATTGTGCGACTGCCTTTAACTGCTTTTTTAGCCATCTCTACATGGAGCAATAATTTGGAAACGCCACTCTCCCAATTCCCTTCCATTGCTTCCAGCATTTTGTCAATATTATATAAACGGGCTTGTTGGAGCCATGCTAAAAGGTGGGGGACCAAGGGGTCTTTCCGAATCAGGGTAGACTCGATTAATATTGGACTGGTCACTACTTTTTCATACCGTTCCAAATAGACACCGGACAACTGCTTTAACTCCAGCGCGACTGGCTTCACGGTTAATAAAAATTGGGCCCAATCACCTTCCTTGCTGATGGCAAAAGAATCAAAGGTGCCATACTTTTTGAGTAATTCCAGACGCAACTGGGAGAACCGAGTATATTGGCCCTTGAATTTTTCGCCAGCTACAAAATTTTCTTTTCCAGCGCCCCACTCTTTGATATATTTTTCATTATCAAATTGCGGATCACATAAACGCCGGTACTTGAGGAATATTTCCTCGGCTTCGATATCGACGTTTACTGGTTCTGTTAATGACCACAACCGGAAGAACCCATTATTTCGTTCATAAGAGGGAACGGACGCAACACTTTTGCTGAAACTAGCCAGGGAAGAATCATCCACCTCCACGCCGATATCTAACCGCGCTCGCGAACTATCCACCAGATTAATGCCTACAAATAAAAGCACCACAAAAACCAGAACCGCAACACTCATGATTAATATTTTTTTCATTTTTTACCTCCAGTATTATAATACAATAAAAATCAAAAAAAGAAGTCTCTTAATGGCCATATAAAGGTAATAAAATGGTAATAAAATAGTAATCAAAAAATTATACCATTACAAGCCGAGCGACATTAATATTTAAACTTGTAGCCAGCACCATGAACGGTTAAGATATGACGGGGCTGTCTGGGATTCTCTTCGATCTTGCCCCGCAACTTGACGACGAAATTGTCAATGGTTTTAGGGGAAGGAAAATACTCGTCACCCCAAACCTCATCTATAATCTTGGACCTGGATATCACTGTATCGGGATGGCGTACCAAGAGTTTTAAAATGTGTTGCTCCTTGGGAGAAAGTGGGTACTCCACACCGCCCCGAATAATGGTAAAATCACGAAAATTAATGGTGGAACTGCCTACTACTACCTGCCATCGCTCCACTTCTGGTTCGGGAACGTTTTTTACACTGCGTTTTAAGACCGCTTTCACACGGGCAATCAGCTCTTTGGCACTAAAAGGCTTGGTTACATAATCATCGGCCCCTAACTCAAAACTTAATAACTTATCACTCTCCTGACTCTTGGCGGTTAACATGATGATCGGGGTGCGCAAATCGAAAGAACGGATTCTCTTGCACATCTCAAAACCATCGGCACCGGGTAACATGATATCCAAAATAACCAGATCAGGCTTTGCTTGTTGAAATACAACTACTCCTTCCTCGCTACTGCCGACCGCGCGAACTTCAAAACCATTAAACGTAAAGGCGTTAACCAACCCCTCGATAATAGTGCGATCATCTTCAATAATCAGAATCTTGTTCATTTTTGTACCTCCGTGACCAGTGGAAAAGTTATTTTGAAGGTAGTGCCTTGATGAAGGGTACTGTTTACCACTATTTTACCTCTATGAGCGGTCACGGCAAAACGAACCAAAAACAGCCCCAACCCACTCCCCTCAATCGCAGACACGCGGGGGTCAGGAACACGGGAGAATTTTTTAAATAACAGTGGCAAATACTTCATTTCAATTCCCATCCCACGATCGGCGACTTCGATCACGCCTGCTTCTTTTTCCCGAAACACCCGCACACGAACCACCTTCTCCGTCAATGAATACTTGAACGCATTCTGCAATAAATTTCCCAGAATCAATTTCAGCGCTTTAGAATCCACAAAAACCTGCGGCACTGTCTTTTCCAAATCCACTTCCAACTGGAACCCATGGTTCGACGCATATTGAACATACCCCGCCACTATTTCTGCCACCTGTTCTTGAAGATACAAGGATTCTGGTTCAAAATGTTCTTTTCCTGCTTCAATCCTGGAAAAGTTCAACATGTTATCAATCATTTCACTCATCCGCGCTGTTTCCCAAACAATGCTGCCAAAGAACTCTTTTTTTTGTGCTTCTCCCGTTACCCAACCCTGGGCTACATTCTCCGCCAACAAAGAGATACGCGTCAAGGGCGTTTTTAAAGTATGCGAAACACTGTCCACAAACTCCGCTTTTAACCGCACTAACTGCGCTTCACGCGCTACATACTTGTAAAAAACAACTATGCCCAAACCCAATACAATCACCAAAGCCCCCCACAATCCATAATACAAGCGAATCTCACGAACCACAATAGTTTCAAAATAATCCGGTTGCAACGAAAAAAGAGTCAAACGATTCCCCTTGAACATAGACAAAAACGGAACGGACAGTAAACCGTTTTTCTGGTTCTCATGGGCCTCTACAAAAAGATTGGACCCGCTAAACTCTTGCTGCACAAGAGAAGGCAACAACTCCTGCTGCACATACTGAAAGGAAAGCATGAACCCAAAATACACGGTGCCCAAACGAGGATGATTTTTAATAATCGGTTTATAACAAATATCCACTCCCTGCTTGCCCATTCTTCTTTCCAATCGTCTGATTACAATCGCCGATTCTTTCGATTCTTTGGCCCCGTTTATTTTCACTGCCCCGAACTCTGTCGCATCAAGCAGGTGATAGAACTGTGTTTTTTCATCATCCGATTCATACAGTTCCCGTAGTTTGAAGAATCGCGACTCTTTGCCGTCCGTTTCCTTTCTTGTGATCTCGCCTTCGTCTGCCACCTCCGTATCAAAATAGAACCATTGTAAGTCGATATCCAATTCCGAAGCTTTTTCCAGGCGATCCTTCGCTTTCGCACGGGAAAAACGGGATACCGGCGTTGACACATCCTCGCTTTTCCCTGTTTCGTGGTTGAAACGGTTTAAATAATCCAGTGCTTCATTCTTATAGAATAAAAAGGGGCCGGGTTCACTCGCATTATCGCCACGGGGCGATTCTTCATATAATTGCAAGTACCATTGCACTGCTTCCTCTGTATAACCCATCTGTCGGTAAGAGACTGCCAGGTGACGGAGCACTGTAAAATAGAGAAAAGGATCCTTTTTTACTCGTTCCCCAGGAAGGGTTAGGATGCGTTTGTAATAGGTGATGGCTTGGGGGAAGAAATATAATTTTGCATAACAACGGGCAATCGCATTTAGGATATAGGGTTTTACCGCTACTGCGCCCGTGAAATTTGTTTCAAGGCAGAACAGGTATGCTTTAATCGCTGCCGTGAAATTTTTCTGTTGGTATTCCGCGTCATAGCCTTGTTTATAAAATTGTTTCGTTTTTTTATCGGTAATTTGTGTTTCTGGGTTCAGGACTGGGGAGGAGGTTAAGGGGAGTTGTGCTTTTTGGGAGAGGGGGAAGAGGAAACCCGTGGTTGTGCTGATTAAGAAGGGGTATTTTACCATGGGGAAGCGGAGCAGCAGTGTTTTTATACTTTCTTGGAGAGTTGCCGTTGCTGTGAGATTAGGGGAATTGGATTCCATATGTTGGCAGGCTTTTTCCAGTTGTTCTTTGGTTGTCGTTTCCACAGTGTGGCGGAGAATAGTGAGGCGGTTGAAATATTCTTGTCTTACCATTGGTAAGCGGGCGTTTTTTTGCTGGGATACCAGGTATATTCCTACCAAGCCAATAATCAAGCCAGGAATAATCACCGCTAACATCACCAGAACAGACCATTTTTTATCCTTGCGTCCCATATTCACTCCCATTATAACTATTCCCCTCTCTTTCTTCAAGACATAATAAAAAGTTTTTCAGGGGTCCAGGGGGCGGTCTTTTCAAAAAAGCCCCCTGGCTGCCAGCGGCAAAAAAGAAATTGACAAACTGTTCTCACTTTACTATAATCTTTTTATGATCATACTTGGAATATCCGCATTTTATCATGACAGTGCCGTGGCGATTATCAAAGACGGTACGATTCTGTACGCTGCTCAGGAAGAGCGCTTCACTCGTAAGAAGCATGATCCCCGGTTCCCAGAGCAAGCGTTAAAGAATGCCTATGAATTTACTGGCATTACTCCCGCGCAAGTCGATTGGGTTGTTTTTTACGAGAAACCATTTTTGAAATTCGATCGTTTGTTATCCACATATGTGCAGTTTGCCCCACGTGGTCTGCGTAGTTTTTTAAGTGCTATGCCAGTCTGGTTTAAAGAGAAGCTTTTTATGAAACAACTCATCCACGAGCACACCCAAAACGACAAAATTGCCTTTGTGAAACATCATGAAGCTCATGCTGCATCTGCTTTTTTTCCTTCCCCGTTTACTGAAGCCGCTGTGATTACCATTGACGGTGTGGGGGAATGGGAAACCATGACCATTGGCAAGGGAATAGCGAACCGGTTAGATATTCAAAAGACCATCCGCTTTCCCCATTCGTTGGGATTATTGTATTCCGCGTTTACCTATTTTAATGGCTTTCGCGTTAATTCCGGTGAGTATAAATTAATGGGACTCGCGCCGTATGGTGAACCCAAGTATAAACAACTGATTTACGATTTTTTGATTGATGTGAAGGACGACGGCTCCTTTCGTTTGAATCTCGACTATTTTAATTATCATATTGGGTTAACCATGACCAACCGCCAGTTTTCCAAACTCTTCGGCGCCACACCACGTCACCCAGAGAGTCCAATCCGGCAATTAGACATGGATATGGCCGCTTCTATTCAGGTCGTATTAGAAGAGACAATGGAAAAAATCGTTCGTTATGCGAAAAAAGAAATCGGTGGCGATAATTTAGCTCTCGCGGGTGGTGTGGCGTTAAATTGTGTGGTGAATGGGAAACTATTAAGAAAACAAATCTTCAAAAACATCTGGATTCAACCCGCTTCTGGTGATGCCGGAGGTGCATTAGGTGCCGCATTACACATGTGGTACCATCATTTGGGGAATCCGCGACAAGTTAATAATAAACCCGATGGTCAAAGCGGTTCGTTCCTCGGTCCCTCGTTTAGTGCCGCCACCGTGCAGCAATTTTTAGAAGAAAACAATATTGCTTACGAAAAATTAGCAGAGAATCAGATCGCCGAACGGATGGCCGAGTTATTGGATAGTGAGAAAGTGATTGGGCTTTTTCACGGTCGTATGGAATATGGGCCGCGTGCGTTGGGACATCGCAGTATTATCGGGGATGCGCGGTCGCAAAAAATGCAGAAAGTAATGAATATTAAGATCAAGTTCCGTGAATCGTTCCGGCCTTTTGCGCCTTCCCTATTGGAAGAGGAAGTGGAGAATTATTTTGATTTTAATCAGCCCTCGCCGTATATGTTATTGGTATATGATGTCTTGCCAAAGAAACGTTTGGATGTACAAAACCTCTTAGAAACCAAACTAGGTTTAGAAAAATTAGAAGTGCCCCGTTCGTTTATTCCCGCCATTACCCATGTGGATTTTTCCGCCCGGGTTCACACTGTCAACAAGGATGTTAATCCCCTTTATTATGCTATTATCCAGGCCTTTTATCGGCGCACGGGTTGTCCCGTGATTATCAACACGTCTTTTAATGTCAGGAGTGAACCCATTGTGCAATCGCCGCAGGATGCGTACCGGGTGTTTAAGAATACGGATATGGATTATCTGTTATTGGAAGGTTTTCTGTTGGAGAAGAAACCGGAAGACCGACAAGAGATTGATTATGAATGGATCAAGCAGTTTCCATTGGATTAGTTTGAGGTATAGCGAGTGAAAACGAAAAACACAAAACAAAAAGCACTAAATGCCGCGATTTTTTTTACTATATTGTTATGGTTGCTGGTCTATTTTTTAATGATCAGGCATCATCTTCTTGTGTCACGCGTAACGCCCGTGGTATGGGTTGTTCTGATTGTCATCCAGGTATTGATCTTTTTATTAGCCACGTATCTCGTGCCTGCCTTTGAGTTCATCTCAAAGTATACCGGCAAGATAGGGAGTTTTATTTTTGGGATGATCACTACCGTGGTGTATTATTTCATTCTGACGCCCATTGCCGTGTTCAAGCGTTTGACTGGGAAACCCTTATTACATGTCAAGATAGATAAGACCCAAGTCTCTTATTACGAGCAATGGGAAAGTTCCGTGAGTATAGAGAAGCAGTATTAAAACTATGGAGTATTCATGAAATTAGCGATATTAAAAGAGATATTTGACTTTTTAATGGAGAATAAGAAGTATTGGATGATTCCCATCATCATCATATTGGTATTGATAGGAGTCTTGTTGATGGTCACACAGGGTTCCGTTATTGCCCCCTTTATATACACCTTGTTTTAGAATTCTTTTTTGTTACTGTTCAGCCCATGGTAATAGATAAAAAAAAAAAGAAGACCACAGATTACGCAGATTTAAATGATTACATGGATTAAAAGAGGACTTTTTTAAAAAAACCTTATCTTTTTAATCTGTCTAATCATTTAAATCTGCGTAATCTGTGGTCTTCTTTTTCTTTCTATCATCTATTGTCATTCGTCAAAACTGCCCTACACCATTGACACGATCTCTCAAATCCATTAAAATAGACCCATGAGTATAGCCAGAAAACATTTTAATACAGCCGGACCAGTCAACGCGAACGATCATTACCTGATCGATCCGCTACATCGGATTGATCTTGAAGAGATAGAAATTCTCATTGAAAATCAGAAATATTTCGTTCTGCATGCGCCCAGGCAGACGGGTAAAACGTCGTACATGCTGTCATTGATGGAGTACCTGAACCAGCAGGGGAACTATACATGTCTGTATGTAAATGTTGAGGCTGCGCAGGCCGCCCGGCAAAATATTCATGAAGGTATTAAAGCTATTCTCAGTGCATTGGGGCAAAGCGCTTCTTACTATCTTAAGGATTCGTTTATTGAAGAGAATTGGGTGCCAATTTTAAATAAAAATGGGGCACTTATTGGTCTAAACCAAATGTTGAGTCAATGGAGTCAGCAGAGTGAGAAACCGATTGTTCTTTTTATTGATGAAATCGATAGTTTAGTCGGAGATACCTTGATTTCTGTGCTTCGTCAGTTGCGTAGTGGTTATACTATGCGTCCTGGTGCTTTTCCGCAAAGTGTTATTCTTTGTGGTGTTCGTGATGTCAGGGATTATCGGATTTATTCCGATGAACAGAAAGATGTGGTAACTGGCGGTAGTGCTTTTAATATCAAAACAAAATCGTTGCGCTTGGGAAATTTTAATGCCTTTGAAATAGAAGCATTGTATCAGCAGCATACAACAGAAACGGGGCAATCTTTTGCCAAGGATATTTTTCAATTGGTCTGGGATTTAACTGAAGGACAACCTTGGTTGGTGAATGCACTGGCTTATGAAGCTTGTTTTGACATGAAAGAGGGACGGGATCGAAATAAAGAGATTACGCGCAGTATTATTGAGCAAGCGAAAGAGAATCTCATCTTGCGTCGTGATACTCATTTGGATCAATTGAGTGATAAGTTGAAAGAAGATCGGGTTCGACGGGTGATTGAACCGTTACTAGTGGGTTCAGAAAAATCGGAAACTATACCGCAGGACGATATTGATTATGTAGTTGACCTGGGTTTGGTAAAAAAAGACCGGCAAATACGGATTGCCAATCGGATATACCAGGAAGTTATCCCCAGGACAATTACTTACAGTACGCAATTAACCATTCACCAGGAATCGTTATGGTATCTCAAAGAAGATGGTAGTTTGGATATGGGGAAATTATTACTGGCTTATCAGGATTTTTTCAGAAATCAATTCGAGAGTTGGGTAGGGGGTTTTGATTATAAGGAAGCCGGGCCGCAGTTGTTATTACAAGCTTTTTTACAGCGTATTGTTAATGGTGGCGGGCGGGTGGAACGGGAATATGGATTAGGAAGACAGAGAACGGATATAATGGTTTTTTGGCCCTATAGAGGTTCTATTCAACGGGCAGTAATAGAATTAAAAATCCAGTACGGCAAATTGGAAACGACGATTAAACAAGGTTTGGAACAAACCTACCAATACATGGATAAATGTGGAGCTTCGGTAGGTTATTTATTGATTATAAACCAAGCGGCAAAGAAGTCTTGGAAAGAAAAGATATTCACAAAAGAAAGAACCTTCAACGGCAGTACAATTACCATTTACGGGATGTGAAGTAGAAGGTGCGTACAATCTTTTTGCTAAACTAATTTGTGTCTTAAAAAAAACTAAAGTCATTTTTTATTAGTATGTTTAATATATCTTGAAAGCAAATACTTTTGAAAATTTATGCTTAGATGGTTTTGAACCTTATTTAAAACGATCAAAAAACTTTCTTCTTTTCTAATAAATATAAATCAGTAAAAGAGCTGAGCTTATTAGAAATACGCAAGGAAATTTGTAGAATAGCATCAACGAACTTCTTAGAAAATCGGTTTATATGATCATCCTCAAAGTTAAATACACCATAAATTTCATCACCGATTAATATGGGAACCACTAATTCAGATTTTATTGTGGCGTCAAAAATATCATATTTCGGGTTCTCATATACCGAATTAATGCAAATAACTTTATTCTTTTCAACTGATTCCGAGATCACACCTCCACAGTGTGCGATATCATACATTGGAAGATGATCTACATAAGAATAAAATTTAACAAATAGCTCCTTTGAATCCTGTTCCTTTAATATAAGCTGAATGCATCGGATACAAGTGATTTTTTTGAATAAATGAATGACATTGCGGAACATCTCTTCACAGGAAGTCGAACAAGCGATGAGGGGTACGATCTGATTTAATATTTCCCCGAAATTTTCAGTTGGTTTTTCATATTTTATATAAGGCAAAACATACCGATTTAAATTCATCACGGCTTGTTTTTCCGGTGAATCCATAAACTCAAAAGACTCTTTAACCACGTAACAGAAAAGAACAGAAGCCTCTTCATTGATATAAGAAACCCATTCTCCAAAGTGTTCTTTTAAATTTTTTTCCTCACTGTATTTTTTTAAATACTCTTCCTGATTGAGAATACTCCTAATAACGATGGAAATAATTTTATTTAGAAGGATTAGTTTTTTTTCGACTTCAATAATTTTTGAAGCATCACCTACAGAATCCCCCATAAAATTTAATTTAATGGCTTTTTCAAATACCTCCTTAAGATAAATCTCAACTTCATCTATACATTGGACAAATCTTACACGCCGGTTAAAGACCTTGAGTTCTTTTTCAAACAGTTCCAAATTAGATGAGTCATCCAAAAATTTTAAATTATTTATAATGTAATTGATCTTTTGAGCGTAATTATTGACATAATCATTGAAGCAAGATATTAAGTTGAATAGACTGCAATATTCAACCATAAAACTATCAGGGAAGTCATCTTGTAAATCAGAGAAAAATTGAAATATATTCAAAACCTTCACCTTACTAATTCGAATAAGTTCCTACTGGGTTGAGGATATCTTTAAATACAATCCCTAACAATACAGCCACCAATGAGGCTAAAAGTATAAAAATAGGGGAAAAATAAAAAATACCCATTTGAAAAACATCATGTATATATTGTTGGCTGCTTTGGTTGTTAATTTTAAATGTTGGTCCATATATAAACATGCAAACAGCGCTCAGTGAACAGGCTTCAAGAAATGAAAGCGACAAAAAATCTAATATTCGACGCCTTCTTTCTTTTCTATTCATGTCATTTATTATTGTATTCCATTTGAATCTTAGATAAATTGCTGGAAAAAAAATGCAAATAATACCAAAAACCAAAATACTCACCCATTTGCCTTGAGATGAAAGGGATAAGATAAGATTGCCGCTGAATGAAAAAGAAATAACAGTTAAAGTAATCACCGAAAGATATTTTGGGTATAAAATCTCGGGGAGTAATTTTCCAGCTTTTTTTCTCATAGTACCCAAAAATAAGGTAATCGGCGCTCCAATAATTGCTATAGACCAGGTAATAATAGAAATCAAGTTAAGGGTTACTGTAGTATTCGGGATCACACTATTATAGAGTAAATATGAAGAGACTATCAAACTGGAAAGGGTCAGTATCGTCACTAGTAAAAGTAAAGATCGTATTTTTATTCTAAATATATGGAACCAACGCTTTGATTCATCTGGGTAGCGCGTGATATCGATTGCTTTTTGAAGGTCAAAAACATCTAAAAAATTTGATGCGAGTTTAGTACGAAAAGGACTATCTTTATTTGTTTGCATATCTGTAAATTCATATGGTTTAATATTTGTTTCAGCATGTTCATTCTTTAGTTTCTTCTTTATATTTCCTCTCGAAATATCGGTGCAACTTTCGCATAAACCGGCAATTTGAGCGACTGAAAACGCCCAATCATATTTATTCTCCTTATGAGCTAAAACAATAGCATCGTTAAAGAATTTTTGGGCTTTTTCACATTGATCCGCCTTAAGACAAAGTAATCCTGTGATAAATAATAGGTACTTTTTTTTATTGATTTTATCTTTAACTGTATTTACATGAGTTTTCGGATTGTCAAACAAGGTACATAATGATTCAAAAAAAGCAATCATAGAATTTATAGTAATCCATTTTTGATCCTTCATATTTTCTGGTTCCCTTGCTTCATTCCTATAAATTTTTTCTAATTTGCATCTCTTAGTTTTATCCCAGACATTACAATTTAAAATTTTAAGGGAAACACTTGCATCAAAACTTTCTTTATACTCATTCAAAAATTTACCTATCTCAAGACATTCCAATTCTTCCAATAAAAATTGACTTGAAAAAACCAACTCTCGATCCGATGCTGTAACTTCCTCTATAATAAACTCCAATTCTGTTTTAGATTTCAACAAAAGGGCTTCACTATAATGTTGGAGTAAATTATCATAATTTATATCCCGAATACTCCGAGGTCTATAAATTATAAACCTCTGGGATTTATCCTTTGAAATCAAGTCTATCATCGGAGAAAAAGGCGAACCTATCTCCTTTTGATCAGAACCTATAAGCTCAGATGCATAATGAAGTGATATTTCATGAGTACCCATAGTGATAAGCACTTTAATATTATTATTAATATGACTAATTTTATCCCTCAAAATCATCACATTAGTTTGTAAAATATCCATCGTTTTGTCGAGAAACGCAATGCAATCAATAGCCCACGAATCAAAGCGCTCATTAAATTTTAAATAGTATTGAGACATATATTTAAAATACTTCTTGTTTACTATACATGTGTTAACCAGTATATTAATTTGATATTTTTGTGTTTCAACGTCATCATAAAATTTAAGAATTGCATAAAAATCAGAAGGTGGGATGGTGGGTGAAAAGGTTGATTTTAAAGCCTCCTTAATTTTTTCGATTCTTATTTCATATTGATTTAGCAAATACTTGCTTTCTTCAAAGCTTTCTTTTAAAATTTTTGCTTCATAATGAACTTTACTCTTACTAATCAATAAATTACAAATCTTATTCAAAAAACTAGATACTGTTAAAAATATATCTTTACATTGCATTAGTCCATTATCCATGACTAAATCGTTTTTTTCTGAGATGACATTACTCTTATAATAAAAAAGATCAGAATCTGATAAAGGTAAATACATATCCCAATGAAATATTAAATTTTTAAATTTAATTTCTCTAACCTGCAAGTTCAATTTTTCAAAATCTACTTTAGAGCCGATATAATGAATGAATTCAGCAGTAAAAAGTTTATCAAACTCCGAATCGTTTTTGATTGAGAAATTTTTATTCAATAAAATTTCTTCATCACTTAAGGAATCAGTCACAAAACATGAAATTCGGTGAAAACTTACTACATCCTTATCAACCAATACCTCTAAGCTTTCTTTTCTCAATATTTCGGAAAAGTTCTTATTCTCAACAATAAAGGTCTTTAAGAGGTCGCCGTCCATATCCGTCCTTATACTAATGTCTGGCACATCATCAAAATCAGGTATTCTTTCTTTCAAAATAATTAAGGCATCAATGAGCCAGCGAAAAGCAGTGACATTTTGATCTAGCTTCTTGGGATCGTAACCTTGATAAATTTCACCGTTCAACTTATCACCCACTCCTGATAAGTTGCTCATGCAATCAAGACTTTTAATTAAAAACTCGATTGCCAGAGAATTCGTATTTTTGACATTATCGACTTTGTTCTCATTAGGATCAAACCAAAAACTATCATACTTATGCCGACAAATTATCATTTTCTTTTTGATCGCTTCCATTGATTTTCTCTTTGGGATATGAGTTTTGAATTTTTTGAAGAATCCCATCAACTTTCATATTTTTGATCCCTTGTATTTCATAAGGGCAGATTACAAGCTCAACATCTTCAAGTTTTCTTGCTTTGAAGGGTAAAAACAAATCATAACAAGGTATTGAAAGGCTTTTGCCAAAACCAGAGTTATCCGATCTCCTTATATTGATAACTTCTTCTGATAAAATTACAAGAGGTTTAAGAAATTCTTCTTCATGTAAATTGTTCGTATTTTTGAATGCAGTCAGAGTCTCTTGTAGAAGTGGATACAAATGCTCCTTCTGATTATCATTGAGGGTATCAAATTCTACTGACAGTTTTTCAAGGTCACTCAATAATTTATTTATTGAATTTTCCATGCTCTCTCCTTAATCTATATTTCATATTTTTTTGTTTTTCTTCCCAAGGAAATAATCGCTTGTGCAATTTGGCAAGAAAGATATCGGTGAACATTCCAAGTAGACCGATCAGAACCATTGCAGCAAAAATTTGAGGTACTAACAAATAACGTTGTGCTTTAATGATGTAATAGCCTATTCCGGTTGTAGCTCCAACAATTTCTGCTACAACAAGATATGTCCACGCCCATCCTATACAAATTCGATAACTATCGAAAATTTGAGGAAATGCCGCTGGCCACAAAACTCTCAGAACAAGATCTCGTTTTGGCGCCCCTAACATCATTGCTGACTCATAAAAATCTTTGCGAACTGATTTCGCAGCATCTTCTACCATCAAAACCAATTGAAAAAAAGCTCCGAGGAAAATGATGACCATCTTCTGTGTATTGCCACTTCCAACCCAGAGAATAGTTAAGGGAATAAAAACCGGTACAGGCATATAGCGAATAAAACCGATAATGGGATCAAACAAACGGCTCATTTTTTCGCTGTATCCCATTAAAATTCCTAAAGGAGTAGAAATTATTATTGCAATAAAAAAACCTAGTACAACGCGACATATACTTATCCATAAATCAGCAAATATATTTTCCTGTGTAAACATATGCCATAGAACTTTTGGCATATCTTCGAGAGGTGGAAGAAATATTTGAGGAATTTTAACAATATGTACCATAAAACTCCATATCACTGCGACTACAACAAAGGGTAATAATCCTAGCAAGAATGTATTTACTTTATATGGAGATTTTTTTTTGGACATTTTTTTTCCTTCCTCTTTCTTTATACACCAGCTCCAATTCTCTTGCAGTAATATGGTCACGTAACAGATTGAAAATAACATGCTTTAGCTCAAAAAAATCTTTCCTGTTCCTGGTGTTGGCCGTCCTTGGGTGGGGAAAGGGGACGTCGATTTCCTCCAAAACCTTGGCAGGTCTAGAAGTGCATACATAAATACGGTCTCCTAAAAGTAACGCTTCCTCAATATCATGGGTTACAAAAACTACGGTTTTATCTGTTTCTCCAACAATTTTCAAAAGATGCTCCTGCATTACCATGCGAGTTTGGGAGTCTAATGCCCCAAAGGGTTCATCCATCAAAAGTATTTCAGGTTCTGTGGCCAATGCACTGGCAATCGCTACACGCTGCTTCATGCCTCCTGAAAGAGTACCAATGTAAGCATTTTCAAATTCTTGCAAGCCTACTAGTTTTGCAAAACTCCGGGCTTTCTCTATTCGCTCTTTAGGAGAAAGTGTTTTATTGATATATCGCAGACCAAAAGCAATGTTATCAATAACAGTAAGCCAAGGAAATGACGTATAGGACTGAAAAACCATGCTGCACTCAAGTAACGGTTTGTCAAAGTGTTTGTCATTAACCAGAAGTGTGCCAGTAGTTGGTTTTTCGAGGCCCGCAATCATGCGAATCAAAGTACTCTTACCGCACCCGGAAGGGCCTAATATAATTGCAACTTCCCCTTTTGCAATATCAAGACTTAGGTCTTTAACCGCTGTAATTGGCGCAGGAATTCCTGGGAAAATTTTTTCTAACCGCCGAATGCAAACTGCCTGGGTCAGTAATTTCAAACGTTTATCAATATTCTTTGGCATTTTTGGGAATCTCTATTCGTTTAGTTTAATACATGGACGTCCGATTAATTGATATAACAACCATGCTGGATTTTTTGAACCGATCGACATATAGAATTCTTTCAAAGCCATTCTTGCGTGTAAAAGAGCATGACCGATATACGAATCATTATTTTTCAATTCTCTGTAAAATTCCCCCCAAAGAATTTTAGCAGCAATCGGATCCTGTTTTATCGGTAAAAGTGTCACAACACTTCCCAGTGCTTTACTCACATTGATTAGTCGTGATGTGAGCCCTTTTAAATCAGCCACGGCACCTAATCCCTCGGAGCTATTGCATCCATCCAATATAAGTATGGAATCTTGAATATGATCACAAATACTAGACAGAGGAATTCGCTCATCATCCGCGAATAATTCATCATCTGAATAATGACCGGAAAAATGGACAATCTTAAAACGATTGACAATATCATGATCCTTATACTTTTTACTAATTCTAAAAATCTTATCCGATGAGTCTGCGAGCTCAATCTCAAAAGTTAAACCTTTCTTGTTTTCAATTGGTTCCCTAATAATATCTTCAATTGATTTAAGTTCTTCATCAGCAAGAGAAAACTTGGGATCTCCATTAATAAGTAAAGCATACAAAGTTTCTTCCAAGACATCTTCAGTTTTATCCGGGACAACATTTTGCAATTTAGCTTTAAGAAGTGATCTTCTAGGAACGCCATATATTATCTCTTCTGGATCATCCAATTGAAGCATCCCTAAAGGACATATCTCGTTTAAAAAAAACCCATTATGTATCTTTTTCATCCAATACCAAGGAATGCAAAAATCATTGGTAATGATTGATACATTTTCAGAGTCAAGACTTGTATCCGAATTATCTTTATATTTCCTAAGCATTGTATCGAACCAATTTGTAAATGGGTTTGGAGAACCACCAAGAAGTTGATAAACCCGAACACCTATAGAATCGATCCGTTTAAGTACATCTTCTTTTTGCTTTTCACCAAATGTCGAAGGTCGGGCCAAATATCCACCTGATTCACTATAGCACTTCCGCAATTCTGCCATTTCATCGAGAATATTATTATATAAATCGCAAAAAGCGTAATCACATTCAAGAAAAGCCATCTGGGTAGTGGTATTACGTTGCGAAGGATCTAAAACCCCGACTAGCATTATAGAAGAATTACTCTCCAACATCTCATGTGATTTTTTTATTATATTTTTTTCTCTTTTTTCTCTTTTATCCATTAGAGGAATTAATAGAATTATTAGAAAAATATTATTTTTTTTATTCATCATAACCACATCTCCCAGATATTTCTTAATGCATTTCTTCGTTTGGTTTGTGCAAACGGCTAATCTCTCTAGCAATTCTATAGTAATCCTTTCCTGCTTGATCTAATAAATCCATGGTTGTATCAAAAACGATAATACGTTCGCCGCCCTTGAGTACAAGACTATCATGAATGCAAATACCATTTGCCCAAAAATAGCCAGGTCCTGGATCTGATTCGGTGCCTTTATTTTCCTCCGCAAAACTATTCAAACCAGAATATTTAGGAAGATTAATAGTGGAAATACGCAATTCATTCAAACCTGGGGCATTATCATTGAAAACATTATCCTTTTCTCCAACTAGAGGGACAACAGTTGGAATCAAATAAAAGTGGGGAAAAGAATCTTTTTTAAATTTTAGATAAGAGTTAGCCGCATTTAAAGTTCCATCTACATGCTGCCAAGTTAGTCTGTGAAACATTAAAACAATATCTGACAGCCGCAATGCGATATCTGCCATTGATCGGGTACCCGATTCGCCATCAATCAATAAGTAATCAAAACCTTCCTTCTCCAATTCCATTATAAGCTGAAAAAGCAAATTCTCATGATATTTGGCAACAATAAAACGTCTATCAGGATCAGGCTTTGCTGGAAACAAAGTCAGATCCTCTCTGCAATTTCCCCGCGCTCCCGTATAAGCCATAAAATCATTCATTATATGGCTTGAAAGGGTAATTGCATATTTATTCAAATAATCAGAAGGTTCTATTTGTTCAAGCAAGTAATCTTGTACACATACTTTAACATCAGTATTAAACACATCATTATTAATACCAAATGCGCGATGTAAACCTGCTGAAAATACGTCCAAGTCAATAAGAGCAACTTTATGATTCAGTGGTGTTTCAATAAAGGCAACTGCCTTAGTGGAAGATAAGGCTGCTGCTATATTAGCTACAGCAACGGTCCGCCCGGCGCCTCCTTTGTAAGAGAAACAAGTAATTATCTTCATTGGTAAAACCTCCTTTAATTATTAATTTGGTTAATGGTTTTTATAAATTCAACCGCAGATTTGATATTTCCCCATAAATCAGCGCTTGAATTCTTCATGTCGGCTATTGATTTTGAGCCAGTCGTAATAAACTGATAAAACATATACTTAAACAACAATGGCACAATTTTCCTTGTATCCCAATTTTTCGATTGATCAATCCCCGAATGATAAATCTCCGAAAGTGATTCCCCAATTAATGGTTCACGATTAATATCCTCTATTCCTAATTTTATACTGGCAAAAATATCTGCAATCTTATCTTTTTTCTCGCTTTTCATTTTTTTTGGTAATTCATAACCCCAAATAGATTTTAGTGATTCTGCTTGCTGGTTAATAAAACCTTCAATTTGATACTTTTTAAAATCTTCAGCGAATTTTGAAAGCCATTCGAGTACAATAATTTGTGCCCATTCGGGATCAGGGAGAGGTACTTTTTGAGTGGGTTTAGAAGATTTTTCCATTAATACAGATGAGGAGAATTCAACGAGTTCTTTTAGTACTTCAGGCCCTAATAGATTCTTTGCAATACTTGCAGCAAATTTATCAGCTAACCTTTTTTGAGCTTCGTCCACTGAAACTACTCCGCTACTTTCAACAGCTTTCATTTTTTTAAGAAAGTCTCCATATGTAATTAATGCAAAAATCGTTCTTTGGGTGGCATAAAGTGTAAATGGCTGATCCTTTACAACAGCCCATAGTTTATTATCCTCTTCTTTTTTAGGGCGGCGTTTTGTTAAGTTATCTTCCACATGCACTTTTAGAGTTGCCTTAAATGTATGAACTAATTCTAAAAACCTTCCCCAGTTTTCTTTATCAAAAGTTGAAACTGTACGAGTTAAAAGACCGGATAAAGATCGAACGACAAGAGGATAATAAGCATCATCGGCATAAAAATAATCATTCGAGCTACCAAGACTGTAATTTCGACTAAGAGAAGCAAAAATCATGGCCGTATCTCTAGTATATGGAATTAGATCCAATCCGGTTTTAATAATATCATTTAAAACCAGATCATTTATTCTTGTTGAAATTTTCTCTATTTCTTGAAGAAGGACAATCCCTGGCGAGAGTGATCTGACAGCAGCATAGAGGGAGAGATGGTAAACATATTGGACGTAATTTTTAAGTTCCTCACCAATTTTTATTTTGGTTTCAGAATCAACTTCATCATTCTGAATATCATCAATAATTTTTTTAACATTGACTGATTTAAAATTTACCAGATCATTATAAAAAGAACGATAAACCCATTCACCTGCAATTGCTATAGTAGATTGAAGATCGGTAATTAACCCAATTAGTTCTTCGGCAAATTTCCTATTCTCGAGTTTTTCTACATATTCAATCCAATTAACTAAGTCATTAATCGTTTCACATGCAGTCCATGTAAAAAATAATCTATCATAATCATCAAGCCAGATCTCCCCTTTTTCATTTAATTTACTTGTTGGATCACATGTAAAACCGAAGAATTTATTTTCAGAGTAAACCCTGCATGCTTGAGCATATTCAAGTCCTTCCTTAATCACAAACAGTCCTACATCTTTAAGCGAATTCACCCAATCTGGTAATCTCTGTTTAACTTTAGGATTCAAAGCGATGATTTTTTCGTTAAGTTCCTTATCACAATATACAAGTGTGGTGGATAAGAATGCTAAAATGATCATTGCAGCATCAAGATTTGCAGAAAATGTTGTACCGAATCTATTAGTGAAATAGGTATAAGGTTCTCCAGTGAAAAATACAGGAGAATCTTTAAAAGACCCTCCACTATTTAATGCATCATAATCTCTATTATTATTGACCAAAATTCTATTGATAGTTCTCTCAAAAATCTCAATTGCAACTGTTTTTACATCTTTTTCCTCAGCAATAAGACCCAAAAGAGCATTTTGCGAATTAAGCCAATGTCGTGAGTAGAGTAAAATCATACCAAATTCACAATCCTGAAGAACTCCTTTAGATATAGGAGGATATACCTTTTCATCCAAAACTTCATGTTTTGTGTTTTCCACTGATGTTACACGGCGAAACAATTCGTTTATAGCATCAGCAATATTAGTGTTTACAAAATTAATATCATCTTGAATATTTTTTAAATCTAATGCCATCTTTCCACCTCTTTTTATTTTTTCAGCATGTTGATTATTGTCCAATCAACTGCATCTTTGGGGAGTACTTCTTTTTTAATTACCCCAGCGTTGATCCAAATTTTGCTTGCATCCACGGCAAGTTTGTAAATCGATCCGGGCTTTTCAGGTGTTCCAAAAATTTCAAATGTTTCCTTGAGGTCTATTAATTTTGCACCAGCGGCCATTCTTTTAAAATCTTCCACCGGTACATTGTATTCTTTTGCCATGATTTTATTGGCTTCATCGGGATTTTTTCGGCAAAATTCAACAGCTTTATTAAAGGCTTTTAAGGCATGCATAATTCGGTTTGCTCTTTGGGGGATAAGATTCTTATTGGCTGCTACAATACCAAGTATCAATCCTGGTTCATCCTTTGTAGTAACTAGGACGTGACCTTTGGTCAACTTTTCAGCTTGACTGATAAAGGGATCCCAAGTGACCGCTGCAGCCACTCTGCCGGAAGTAAATAGAAATGCAGCCTGCCCTCCATCATCTGCTGGCACAAGAATAATATCTTTTGGACTGAGGTTATTTTTTTTGAGAAGATATAAAAGAAAAAACTGACTAGGTGATCCTTCGGCGCAGGCAACCTTTTTCCCTTTCAAGTCTTTAATGGATTTGATTTCAGTTGTAGCAATAATACCATCCCCCCCGTAGGACATATCTGAAAGTCCAATAACAGTCATGGGAACTCCCCGTGATTGAGCCATAATGACTGAATCCAGTGTAATACCTACCAAGTCAACTTCCCCAGCCACAAGAGAACTGTGTCGAGATTCAACGTTTTCATTCATAATTACTTCAAGTTGAATGCCCTCCTCGCGATCAAAACCTTTTGCTTTGGCCACATAATAAGGACCCAAACCTGGCCAAGTATTGATGGTCACTTTTACAATCTGGATTTTTGATTCCGCTGCAGGTGGTTCTATGGGCGATTTTGCTGTGGCAGTATTTTCTTTACAGCCGAAATTCCCACTAATGACAAAAATAATACCAACGATTACTACTAAAAAATTCTTGTACCGCATATTCATTCCTCCATTTAGAAATAATTATTTACTATTTTTTTCAGGATATCCAAATTCTTTTGCCAGATATAGAAAGTTGTGGTCTTCTATAAATGGGTAATTTTTAAGTCGTATGAGATTCCCGTACATTGCGAAAGAACGGCTAAATTTTTGCTCTTTCATTAATATATCCATCATTTGCCTTACGTTGTAACCATGGGTCTCAGCTCCCAATACATCTGAAAAAACCTTATTTGCCAATTGCGCATCATAATCCTGAAAATAAACACTATGGAATTGCCCAATATGCTTTTTTAGAAACGAGATGGTTTTCTCACTATCTTTTGCCGCTTCACCAGGAAACCCACAAATGCAGTATAGGTGAATTGGCATTTTTACTTCGTGCAGATCATTAAGCATTCGCTCAACCTGTTTTACTGAATACCCTTTTTGCATTTTTTTTAGAATGTCATCGCTAGCGGATTCAAGTCCGATATTTATTAGGACGCAACCATTTTCCCTCATACGTCTTAACAATTTCGTATTATATTCGTCATAAACCCTTGCCGTGCATTGCCAATAGATTTTTTTCCCTCGTTTTTCCAATTCATCGCAGAATAAGGCTGCACGGTCTGGGGCGAAATTGTTATCACAAATATTGAAATGTGAAATCTGGTAATGGTCTTGCAGCCATTCGATTTCATCTGTCAAGACATTTATATTACGGGGTACATAGGGAGCACTCTTTCGGTTACTGTTACAAAAAACACATGCGCCGTAACTACATCCCAAGGCAGAATGAATAGAAAATATTTGATTTGGCGATAGATAAAGAAAGTTTATGTCGTGTTGAAGTGTAAGGCGATAAGGTGATTCGGTGGGAAATAATCCCTTTGTCTGACGATAGTGTGAATTTACATCGCAACTCCTGTAGATTCTTTTTACCCTGTTTTTAACGAGGTCTTCGCATATCTGGGCAAAAACATCACCTCCACCTTCCAGCACCAAAGAATCGAAACATTCTGCCATTTCATTATCTTCAAGCACAGAAGCGTTTGCGATAGAAACTGCATGACCACCCAATACTAGGTGGGCCGGAATTTTAGCCTGTTTCAATTTTTGCGCGATAAAAATTGAAGATAAGAATTGAAAGGTATTATTTGCCGAAAGACCTATTATATCAAAAGTTTCAAGCTGCAAAGTAAATCCCACATAGTCAAGTAAAAATTTTTCCAACAAAGTTCCAGACATGGATTTTACAAGAGACTTAAAATTGGTATCTTCATTTAATATAGAAAATTGCGACGCAGGATAAAGGGTGTAAGGAACTCCATCTTTCTGAGATAACATCACAACATAAGTTTCCAAGCACTTTATAGATTCGTGATAGTCATCAGAGTGATAAAATTTTGAAGAATCTCTTAAAACCATCATTGCATGCTGTAGTGAGCGATATAAATCCATTGATTCAAGTCGAACCCGCCGAAACATCCAAATGTAAAAGAGATTACTGAGGTTATGGATATTGGGCGTAAAACCTAAACCTTCCATTTGGGCAGAAAGATAAGGGAGTGTGAGGGATGGTTGGAATGCTTCAACGAGGGGGGGCGCAAAAATTCCGATGCGAAGTTTTGTCGGCTCATTTGGCAATAGTTCACTCCGTTGCGAATTTGGTAATGAAGACTTATTCTTTTTCATTCTACTCCTATGAATGACAACATCCTCTCCTTCTTCAGAGGGACTGTTTTTTTTCCAATATTTGGCAAAGAAACTTCACATCCGAATTGAGTTTTTCTCATTTATTGTCCATTTTTTCTTTTCCCGTCTGCATTTTATTTACGATAAATGCGGGAGAGATTATCCAATATTTATCTATATCATATTCAACTTCTTTTGTCAATAATTGTTAGTGTTAAAAATGATAATAATAATAAATCCTGCGAACATAAATTTTTTAATATATATACATATATACAAAAAGACTGTTTTTTCGCCTACGCATAATAATCGAGTTTGGTGTTCCTCACTATCAAAGAATTCATCCATTCATAGTGCTGATTCTTCATTTTGTCTCTTTTCGGTTGCATTCATGATCAATGAACGCATGTTTTGTTTTAAACATTGTGAATCCAAGATAAACTTAGCCACGTCAGGCATCAGTTCTACAAGGTTATTTCCTCCCGCCAAGATTTGGCATATTTAACCCGCACACTTTGACCGAAATTATATTGGCTTAGCATCCCAGTTTCCTTCTGACTCATTATCAATCTCCAGATAAGCTACCGCCATTGGAGTGATACGCTCTCGAAAAATCACCCTCACACCAATTTTTACAAGTATGTCAGTTCTCCTCTTCATCAACAATTTTCACATATAAAAATGGAGCATACCACACCCAAGAAGAAATTGCAATAGGGAAAGAAGGAATTTTTTATTTTTTATTTTTTTTCGCTTGCAATCTTGATCAATGATCGTAATGCCCCGTTTACAGACTGGTCATCCGAGAGAGACTCGGTCACATCTTGTTCCAGTACCACAATGTTAATCCCTTCTGCATATGACTTGGCATATTTCCCGCGAACTCCTTGACTGAAATCATAATGGTCCAACATCTCACTTTCTTTCCGGCTCATAACCGCTCTCCAAAATTGTTTCTACCAATAAATGCACTCATGAAACCAAAAAACTCGCCCGAAATCGTATCCAAGTTCATGTTTTCGCCGCTTATTAATGCGACAAGGATGTCGCGTCTACATCATTTCCAAATAGGCTTCCGCCATTGGGGTGATGCGTTCTTTTTAAAACCACCCATTCCACTATACTTGCAGGGATGTTTGCGTTTCTTTTCATCAACAAATTCCACGTTTTAACAATAGTGTATACCACATCTGGCAAAAAATAGCAAGAGAGATGAAATAAAATTTGCCACACTCGCTTCTGGCAGGATGCCCAAACAGAGTGGATTACAATCGCCTGTAAGGCGAACGACTACGAATTTTTTTTTTCTGACCCAACATGGTGGATAAATTTCTTTTTTGATGTATAATTACTGTAGGAATGATTGTGCCAATTCCCTGATCGCAAGATTGGAAGTCCTTTTGGTGCATTGACTGAACGCCCCGGGGAAAACAACTCCAGGACGAAGAAAAAGACGAACAAAACCAGGGAAAACAACTCCAAAACGGGGAAAATTGCGAACAAGACAGGGAAAAAAGACAAGGGAATCAAGAAAAAAAACAACAGAACAAAGATAAAAAACAAGAATCCCAGGAAAAAATACAACAGAACCAAGAAAAAGACAACGGAACCACCTTTTTTTAAGCAAAACAGTCTTGCAAACACTAAAAACACCTCGATTTTAACTCAAATCGGGTAAACTTATACTGATAAATCAGTATTTTTTCTCAATGCAAGCCGGACAATAGACCTATCTCCCTATCTGTCTCTAAATTTTATACCGCAATGACCCATTGTTCACCCGCCAAAGGAAAAAACACCTCGTTTTATGATGATATTACGTCGGTGAATGGTTCTTTTCGGTTTTTTCTCTTAATGTCTACCTGGAAGGCAGCCAAAAAAATCTGGGGGAAGACGAATGGTTAATGTTAAGGTTGACATCCAGTTGGAATTCTTTAAAATGCCTTCGGCAGGGAATAAAAACAAGAGTTTCGCGATTGTATTAAAGGACAACTCGAAGCTCCATTCATGGTTTTAAATATTTTAAAGGAGAATTGTGGAGAAAGCATGATTTTTTTTTTTATTTTTGATATAATACTAGGACAATGGAAACAAAAACGGAATATCTAGAAAAAATAGAGAACCTGATCAGCTCAGCGGACAAATTTAACGAGATGTCCTTCCGCATGGTTCTTGAAGGTTTGGTAGCCAAAGGCGGTGAAGACGCAGAGTACCTGCTGGTACGCTTCATTAATGCCAATGACCTGGTACTGGCAACCCGCATCAATATCATCCGCGTGCTGGGATATATCCAAAGCCGACACTTCCTGATTCCTTTAAAAAAAATCATTGACCTGGAAGAAAATATTCACCTGAAAAGAGAAGCGGTGATCTCTGTCTCAAAATACAATGACCGCCAAGCCCTTAATATCCTTAACCACGCACTGGCCAATATCAAAAACCCACTTCTCCTGCAAACCATTAACAACGAAATCTCTAAAATCAAAAAAAACAACCCGCTCTTCGCCCTACTCCCCCGATTCGTGGAAGGTGAAAAAAACCTGAAAAATTTCTACGTGACAATAGATATCCTCAAACGTATCGTCTCAACAACAGATGCACAGATGTTTACGAGTTACCTCGCCTGCGGCAAAGAACTGCTGGAAAACGGGGCTTTTGAAATTCTATGTTTTACGGCAGATATTACTCTGAAAAAACCTATATTGACTTTCTTTCAAGACCGTTTTAATCAAGTTCCCTGCATCCATTTACCAGAATGCGAGGAACTCTATTTATTGGCTCTAAAACTGCGCCAATACTTCTTCCGTTTCCCAGCGTTGATCAATGAAGAACTGGATAACCTGGGTACACAGTTGTACTTATTAAAAGATCCCCGCATCCGGGCACTATTTATGGCAATTTTTTGCCGTAGTGGGCAGCTTCCAGCGCTGACTTTTGTCCGTCAAGTCTACGATTCGGACCCGGACCTGCGACAAACGATTATTAAAGAATATTCAGGGAACGAAAACGGGGTAAACTTCCTCTTTAATCTCTATCGCACGGGCACGACGACTCCAGAATTAAAAACAATGCTCATAGACTCGCTACTTAATAGTAATCAGGGAATCGATTACTTTTATCAGAACTTCGCCACTATCCCGGCAGAAGAGCAAGCCATGATCGTGGACCACTTACCCTATGGCAGTCATTTTGATTTAAGCCAATTTATCAATATGATCTTCCAAGCGGAGCAGTTCAATCAGAAAGAAAACTTGCTGGCCAAAGTGTGCAAGCACTATGAATTCTCGGTCAAAGAGGTATTGTTCGACCCGGCCCGGGAAAAAGAGTTCTTTTTTATGGAACGCCAGTACCTGGAAACAATAACGGCCTTATTTCCTATCTCGGCGCTTAAATTACTCTTTGAAAAGATTCTGGATGGCAACCTGTCCAGCAACAAAACACGTAAATATCTTCAGATCATCAATGATTTGGTGCCCATGGGATTAACACTCGCGATTCAAGACCACAATTTCTTTCACGAACTGCTGATCAAAATAGTCATGTTCAATAATCCAGAGTTGAATGTTCTTTTTCTCGGCCTTTTCAAACATATGAAAACGTTGGATACTGCGACGTACAAAAGTCTCAGCGACTGCATGAGTATTTTTACAACGCTCAGGGAAAAAAATATCAGTGTGAAAGAAAGCGATGAAATCCGCAAAGCGAAGAAAAACTTCACGGAACTCCATTTTGAAATTCGCAAAATTAACGAGGGTGCAAAAAGCCTGGAACATATCTTTACCCGCCCGGTGCTGGATTTTGATCTAATAGAAGATTTTATTACCAAGAACTCGATGTTCATCGCCATGAACATCGACACGCTGACAGAAATCTTTGAAAAAAGCATCGGGGAATCAAGTGCGGAAGCAATGGTGGATTGGGTACGGGTGTTGCGCCGTTTCCCATTGATCGGGGCGCGCTTGCACGCCACCCTGGCCCAGAAAATGAGGCTCCTACAAGGCCCGGTAAAAATAGAATTAGCCAAACTGTTTCATTCATTACCAGAAAATCCACCGAAAATTGTCATCACGCTGACAACGCGGCACATCACGGCAATTATCCGCGAACAATGCCTGGAAATTATCCCGGAGATCAAGGTGATTTGCGAAAGCGTGCCATTGGAAGAGGGCGATCTGCTACTCTGCGACGCAGAAACACTCAAAGATTTTATCCTCAACAATACTTTACCAGCTAAAAAACTGTTCCTGCTGCTGGATAATCTAGCGGATTTCTCGTCCTTCAAATCCTACAATTTGAAACCGCTCATCAAACCATTCTCAACCTACCGGATTATTAAAGAAATATTAAAAGAACTCTATCTGTAATAATCCGGTAGGCAAAACATCTGGACTCCATAAATTTTTATTTATGATGGATGCGGGCACGGAGTTTACGGTAGAGACCGATGAGAATGATAAACGGAAGCAGCCACATATTCTGCACGAAAAAGAACGCGGCACCAAAAGCAAAAGCAGGACTGGAAATCAGGGCTTGTTTCAAAGGGTTATTAAAAGGGGTATCATTAATCAGGTACGTCCACGTCGCAGTGGGTCGTTTCATGCCTTCTTTTTCCGCATTTATTCCCGTCTTTGTGATATGGACAGCAATAAAAGTCGCTACAATAGCCTCTTCCATTTTCCGGTATGTTTCATCGAAATTTTTTATTGCCAGTTTCAAAAATTCAAAGCTGGGATTTTTCCCAGCCAACCCTTGCAGGTGAATCCCCTCACGAATGCGGGAGATTTCTTCCAAATGATCCGCCCAAAAACGGTCCAAGTGAAACAGCGTGATTTGTTTTTCCACTGCCGCCAGTATTTCCTGTCCCACCAGGGGAAGCAGGTGTTGGTAACGTAAACAGGTGTCCGGGTGTTCACATAACAAGGCAGAAGATTCGTCGCCCAACAAAACGATCTGGCGATGGTGCTGAATAATCTGCCGTTGTTCTTCAATAATAAACGAGTAGTGGCGCAGCGTTTTGCGAATCTCGAAGTTTTCTCCTTCAATGATCCGTTGCGCTCTGGCTATTTCAAGCGTCACCACCTTATTATCAAGCGACTCCTCTTGTTTTTGCGGTTTAAATCTTTCCGGAATCAACCGTTCAATATGATACCGCACCATCAGATCATCTTCTAAACTAATAAAGAACCGTGACGAACCGGGGTCTCCTTGTCGACCGGCGCGGCCCCGTAATTGATTATCAATTCGACGACTTTCATGGCGATTGGTACCAATCACATACAAACCTCCCAGCGCGACCACCTGCGCCCTGCTTTCCTGATTCTTTCCACCCAGCCGAATATCCGTACCGCGGCCCGCCATATTAGTAGAAATCGTTACCGCCCGCAACGCGCCCGCTTCCGCTACAATAGCGGCTTCTTTTTCATCGTTTTTCGCATTTAATATCAGACAAGACACGCCCGCCCTGGAAAGTTCCCCGGCCAATTGTTCCGATTCTTCCACACTGGCTGTTCCAACAAGAATAGGACGTCCCGTGGCATGAACCGTGGCGATTTCTTGCACTAGCGCATTGGTTTTTGCTTCTTTATGAGTAAACACCAGGTCCGGGAAATCGATCCGAATGTTAGGGTGGTGGGTGGGAATCGTTTCCACTATCAGCCCGTAAAATGTCTCGAACTCTTGTTCGGAAGTTTTAGCTGTGGCCGTCATGCCCGCTACTTTGGGATACAGTTTTAAAAAATGTTGCAACGTGATGCTGCCCAGAATCATTCCTTCCGGTTGAATTGCCAGATTTTCTTTCGCTTCTACCGCTGCTTGCAGTCCATAGGGCCAGCGGCGATTTTCCGCGATGCGGCCTGTAAACGCATCCACCATTTTCACCTGTCCCGCGCGAATAATATAATCAATATCCCGTTTTAATAATAGTTCCGCTTGCAGGGCCAGGTTAAAAGCCGATAGCAGGTTAATATTTTCCACTGCATGAAGATCAGGACAACCCCATTCTTTTTGCACCCGTTCGATACCGTCATCCGTGAAATTGACGTCGCGGCTGTATTCATCGCATACAAAATCTTTCCCTGGTTCCAGTGTACGAATCAGTTTAGCCACCCCATAACGATCTATTTCCGGCATAGGCATATCACCGGCAATAACCAGGGGCACACGTGCCTCGTCAATCAGAATAGAATCGGCTTCATCGACAATAGCAAAATGAAATGGTCGTTGTAGCACGTCATCTTTATGCAGGCACTGTTGATCGCGCAGGAAATCAAAACCGGCTTCTTTGGCTGTGACATAACAAATATCCGCCGCATAGGCTTCGCGTCTTTGCTGTGGGGACATTCCTTCTTGAACAAACGCGACCGAAAGCCCGAAGAAACGATAAATAGGTCCCATCCAGCGGGCATCACGTGAGGCCAAGTAATCATTAAAAGTAAGAATATGCACGCCGTTTCCATTCAGAGCGAACAAACATGCGGGCAACACTGCCGCCAATGTTTTTCCTTCCCCGGTTTGCATTTCCACCAGTTTGCCCTGAAACATGGCGATTGCAGCCGCTATTTGCACATCGTAAGGTTGCATATCCAGCACGCGGTGGGCGACTTCGCAGGTCAGGGAATACGTTTCCGTCAATAATTCGTCCAGTGCAACGCCGTTTTGAGCTTGTTGGGTTAAATAGTGGGCTTTCTCTTTAAGCCAACCATCCCCCGCATTCTTTAGTTCCATGCTCTGGGCTTTTATTTTTGATAATAGACGTTGATATTGTTTTAATTTTGAATGGGTTGTCATAGGTTCCTCCTTTTTTTTAACACACAATTAAGTATAGAATTATTTTGCTCTAGGAAAAGATGATTTAATTCTTATTAAAGAATTAAAAAAGGAGTGAAGGAGGGGGTCTGCGGGTAAAAGAATAACACCACCGGCTGAGCGGTGGGCATTCGCAGGAAATACCAATTGAAAAAAAGGCAACCAGCGCAAAAAATACAAAGAAGAAATCCACTGCCTCTGCTGTGGCACCATCAAAGAACAGTTGGTTGAACAACAGCAGAACAGCCGCGACCATTAATATAGCAACCGCGAGCACTCTTTTTTTTCTATTGGCTGTATAATACATACTTATATCATAGCAAAATAAAAGCCCCGTGTCAACTTCGTGTTCTTTGTGGTGAATTATTTTTTTAAAGCATAATTGAAATTTCCACACTTTTGATTTATAATACTCGTATGAGCACAATCGCGAAGATACAGAAAACCAGTGTAAAAGCACCGGCCAAAAAAAATAAATACGCCTTTGATCGGGAAAAGCGCGAAAAAACTCAGATCATCAGCTTGGCCATCTTAACCGATGAGAATCCCGCTAACAGACCAACCGAATATGGGTATGAGTTTTGTGGATTCAAATTGCTGATGCAAATCCCGATTGTCAAGCTTATAGACTATAAGTACAACCCGGAATTAATCGCAAAGATGGAAACTTCTGATAACCCCATGGTCATGGTAGTGAAGGCGCAATTAAAGAGCATGGAATTAAAAGGGGCGGACAATAATCAGAAATTCGAGGCACTCAAGGAGTTGATCCGTTTGTGTTATCAGAAAAAGTATTCGCAGGAATACACCCATCTTATTCTTAAATTTTTCGCGTTGGCCATCCGTGTACCGGTATCCTACAAGAAAAGTTTAAAAGAAGTCATCATTAAAGCAGAGGAGGAATTTAAAATGGAATACGTACCCTTATGGCTTAGAGACGCCCATAAACACGGCGAAAAAATAGGCGAGAAACGCGGCGAGAAACGCGGCGAGAAACGCGGAGTGAAACTCGGCGAGAAAAATGGCATTGTTAAAGGAAAAAAATTAGCGACTCTGGAGCTAGCCCAAAAAATGCTATGGGAAGGTTATGATATTGGGAAAATTACAGCTATTACCGGATATAAAAAAGAAGAAATCGAGAAACTCTCTTCAACGTCCCATTAACATCGGCAAGTACTTTGAGCAAGAAACCGACCGTAATAGTTCACACTCTTTCTCTTTCTTTTTATTCCCCCACTCCACCATTTTTTTCCAATGGAGGAATTTAAAATGGAAGACATACTCTTATGGCTTATAGATGACTATAAACGCGGGGTAAAAAAAGGTTATAAACGCGGTTTCAAACGGGGTTTCAAACGGGGTGAGAAAATAGGCCAGAGAAAATTCCTTCAGAAATTAAGTAAGAACATGCTACTTGAGGGTTGAGATATCGGGTTCATTGCAGATGCTACCGGATTAAAAAAAGAAGAAATCGAGAGCCTCTCTTCAACGTCCCATTCACATATATAATATTTGCCAGGAGAACCAATCTTTTTCATAATGATGCTTCCATTCCCGCCCTTTCTTCTTTTTTAATTCTCTTCCTTTTTCTTGAATTATATTCTTGAATGTGATACATTATGGCTTGAATAGAAACCACAAGAAAAAAAGAGGATATGAATGGCATTGGTAAGCACATTGCAAAGAGCAGAGAAATTACTCACCAAAATGAATCAGGCAGAAAAAGCCCAATTACTCCAGTGGGTGGTTCGTGATTTGGGTGATGCCTTTCCTGGCATTGAAGATAATCCCAGGGTGTGTGGCGGTGAACCCTGTATCGTTCGTACCCGCATCCCAATCTGGATATTGGTCCAAGCCAAACGCTTGGGAAAAAGCGATGCGGATTTATTAAACGCCTACCCCACCTTACGCGCTGAAGATTTATCCAATGCGTGGGCCTATGCCCGTTCACATAAAAGAGAACTGGATCGCCAAATTCATGAGAATGAGGAAGCATAATACATGGCGAAACTGTATTGTTCCTATGCCAGTAGTAAAGGAATTTACATGGTCATTGAATCCAAGAAATCCCTTTCTGGTCAACTCATCCGTGTCAATCGCCCGCCAAACTAAAACGGCTATACTTGAAGCCTCCCCCACTCTCCTCCGACGGGCCATTCTTTTTCACTTTCTTTCCTTGCAGGACTTAAATTTTTCTGTATATTATTATATAATGGGAGATTAATAAACTGTATATCTTAAAAACTTGCCGGTTGCAGATACGTGGAGGTAATAGATGTTCTTGAATAAACAATGGAAAAGATTTAAGGCGATTTTTATGAACCCCATCATAATCACGCTACTATGTCTTTCATTGACCGCCCCGGTGTGGGCAGAGACTGAATTACCCGTCGGACTCTTTTTGAAAGGATTCAGCAACAGCGATAAATGAGGAAAGTCACCTTATGAAAATAAAGTTCGCTCAGTGGCGCAAACACCGCAAGATTTTCTCCATGCTCGGATTCATTCTAATTATTGTTCTCGTGTTCCTCTATATCAAGAAAGACCCCATACTCCGCTATTTGTACCGGCATCACTATTTGAGCGGCGCCTTTGACCGCATCGCCAAAGATGGCGGTCACCAACCGTTGCTTCTGAATTTTGATCTCTCGTTGCGGGATATGCAGTTCTTTGATAGCTTTGCCCAAGAAACCTCTTTTGAAGAGAGCCAACAGCAGTCCGTCGACCTGAACATGGGAGATAAGAACTATACCGTCTCCCTCTCTCCCTTTAAAAGTTATTTCAAAAAAATTCAACTGAATAAGAGCAAGCCCGCTTTTTCCATTCATTTCTCTTCCAGCAGCATGTTGGAAAGCAATGCGCGGCAATTTGATCTCTTCCGCATCAAGAATGGTGATTTCTTCCAGCAAGAGCTCGTGTATGATCTGGGGCAGCGATTGGGGCTTTTTATTCCCCAGACCCAATATGTGAATATATATGTTAATTATGTCGATTACGGTGATTATACTCTCAAACAATCTTTTGACAACCTCTTTCTCGAACATTTTAATGTGCCCGAGGCCATTATTTTTATGGTAGATGAAAGCCGCACGGGCAGAACCCGGATTCGTATACTATACGATGAATCGAAAAACCGCCACATCGAGGACCACCTGAAACGTTTCACAGAACTGATGCAGGCCAAAGATTCCTATCTATTAATTAAATACTTCGATCTGGATTACATCGCCCGTTTTGAAGCCTTACGCAAACTATTGCAAGCCAAACCAGGTTTTGTGCTCCACGAAAACCTGTGCTTCGTCTATAACAAAATCAATGGCAAAATCTATCCCGTTCTCGATGAATCCAATCTGGACAACATGCTGACCCAACGCAAGAGCAACTCTTTCGAATTTTTAAACGAACAAATTCAACGGCACCCCACTGTCAAATACTATCGTAATCGTTTCTTGTTCCAATTGGGTAGTAGCTATGAATCTATTATCAGACAGCATCGTAGCTTGTTTCATAAATACCGTGGTCAATCCGGTGATTTGTTTTACCGGTTGCGTCTCCGACTCGTAGCCGCCTATTTTAACAGTGCTATTTACCAGCGTTTGCACAAATACCTTCCCCAACGACTTCTTGATGCCGTGGAAGCAGGAAAAACAGGACAGGTCAAACGATTGTTGGAATCGGGCGCTCCAATAACGCCACTTGTCCAACAGATGGCGCAAAAAAAGGCTAAAACAAAGATTATTAATCTGTTGGTACAACCCTATCCTGCTTTTAATGAGACAGTCTTCAATCAGAAGAACCAATCCCCCGCTTATCTTGACCATATTATATTGTCTCCCCATCTTTTTATCCAGCAGAACAAAACACTCGGCTGGCGCTACCTTGTACACGAGAACATCATCGTTCTTGCAGCAGGGAATTATACGCTGGAACAAACGCAGGTCGTGCCCCTGGGATGTCGTATCCGTATTGAAGCCGGTGTCACCTTGAGTATGGCGCCGAAAGTCTCACTTATCAGCTTCAGCCCGATGGATATCATGGGCACGGCAAAACAACCCGTAATGATCAAAGCGCTGAACCAGGAAAAACCTTTCGGCGTGGTGGCGATAATAGGAAATGAAAGGAAAGAGACCTGTACCATCCAGCACCTTGATTTTTCTGGCGGAAATGGTGCGATTATCGACGGCATCAAACATTCCGGCGGCTTAAATATCTACCACCTCAACGTATCTATACAAAACAGCTCCATCCACCATAATCATACAGACAGTGGCCTGACAATCAAGGAGAGTACCGTGTTAGTCGAGAATAATTCCTTGCAAAACAATTTTGCCGATCAATTGACCCTGGACTTCTGCCAGGGTTTGCTTAAAGGCAATCGGTTCACCTATAATTTATCCAATAATGAGGCCGATGGTGTCGTGGTTAAAGGTTCAGAGCTCTTGTTTGTGCGCAATCATTTCGAGAAACTACCCGATAAAGGTGCCAGTATCGGCAAGAACTCCTATGCCATGTTTTATGACAATGTCTTCTCCCACAACCTATTCGCCATTGCCGCGCGGGACGAGGGCCGGGTCTTACTTCTGAATAACAGCTTCCAAAATAACTGCACGGTCGCCACAGCCTACCGAAAACGGGAAACCCAGGGCGGCGGCACGATTTATCTGATAAAAAATACACTCCTCAATAATAAACACCTCGTCCAAATCGATAAGTTTTCCCAGTGCTTTCAATTGGAAAGAAAAAGTGAACCCAGTACTCTTTTTATGCAATTGATCGGTGCCAACAAGACCGTGGAAATCTTCAATGCCTTCACTCTCATGAGGAGCCGATACCAGTACAAGGCCAACCGGATACTCTCATTTACAGTTGGAAAAACTCCCGGTTTTATTGATGAAAAGAACAAGCTAATCTCCGTTAATTTACCCGTGGGTGCCACCACCCTGCAACCTATTCAGATTCGTTGTCTCTTGCCGCAAACCCAGACTTTCATTTTGCCCACCGCTTATGGCAACCAGATTGTCCCTAATTCTGCCTGTTTCGAGAGCGAGATTACACCGGTGGCACCGTATGATTTCAAAGCGTATATTTTTCGCGGGCAGTTGAATGTGCAGCAGGATTTCCAGATTGATAATTATGAATTGATTGTCACCAGTGGCGGTCTTCCTATCGTGGAGATTGATAGTAGCAACCCTTCCGGTGAAATACAGAAAATTAAAAACGAACCGAAGATTACCTGCCGGATACGTTTTATCCGTACCGCGCCTCCCACTAGTGCGCAAAATTCCCAGAGTAACGTCATGGATGAAAGCGACTTTAACCGCTACCTGGAAATGAATATCGAGGGACGCGGTCATAAATGGGAGAAATGGAAGTACGGGTTCACGCTGGAAAAACGCCTCGCCCTGCTGGGCATGCCTAAATCAAAACGCTGGGTATTGGAAAGTACCTACGTGGAAAAGTCCTTGATGCGACCTAAAATCGCCTTTGATCTGTTGGACCAGTTCCGCGAGCGCGGTCAAAAACACATTGCGCCACAAAGTCGATTCGTAGAGGTAATTGTAGATGGCGATTATCGCGGTGTTTATTTGTTAATGGAACATATTGACCAGGAATTCCTCGGCCTCGATGACTTTGATAAAGATGAAAGCCATAATGCCCTGCTTTTTCGTGCCAAAAACAAGAATGCTAATTTCTCCCGTTACAATAATCCTGCTGACCTCTTACAGGAAGGATACGAGGATTTTAGCAGTGGCATGCAACCTCGGGACAAGGAGTTGGACCCTTTTTATGGTTGGGGTAGTGGTTTTGAGCAACGACACCCCGACCCCCAAAAATACGGCGAATACTGGGGACCCGTAAAAGAATTATCCAAGTTTATCGCTCTCGCTTCAGACGAGGAGTTTGAAAAAGGAATTTTTGAACAACTTGATATTAATCGCTATCTGGAGCTGTGGATATTCTCCCAATTAATAGACGATTCCGATGGTATCTACCAGAACCGCTATCTGGTTCGCGAGAAAGGTAAACAGGCCAAATGGTATTTTGTACCCTGGGACAAGGACGGCATTCTGGGCCGTGATTCTTTAATGGCCAAACGTTCTTATGCCATTTGGTTGCACACCAATCTCTTTAACCGTTGCATGAAAATCAAATGGTTCCGCGAGGCATTAAAAAGCACCTGGGATTTTTACTTGGCTGAAGGTCGAATATCTGAGAAAAATATATTTAAGATGATCGAAAGTAATGTAACCCTCTTGGCAGACGCCCAGAAAAGAAATTTCCTACGTTGGCCCGCCGATACCCAGAGAGGTGGCTATCCAGATAACAACACGTTTGAACAAGAAATCGCCTACCTAAAAAATTGGCTTCACAACCGCCTCCAATTCCTGTATAATCGTATAAAAAACATACACAACCCAGAAAACCTATCCACAGAATAAAAAAAAATGAAAAGCACAATAGATATTCAGCAAACGCTTCTTTTTCACTTGTCCAGTAAGTCCATATCGTCCACAACAAAATGCTAAAAAAGCTCCCCTGGCCAATCCCTCCCCATCTTGAACGATGGCTATACATATTTATATTTGTAATCCTACTGGCTATTGGCTGGTGGCTTTCTGATTTTGTGCTGGTCAAAGAGGAGGTATTCGTCAGGGTGGAAGCCTTCGCTTTTCAAGCCCGCACCGAACTGGAGGTCAAAGCCAAGATCAAAAAAGAAGTCAAACGTTTTCAGTCCACCCCTGATCCTGGCAGGCAGATTTGTGCTCTTGTTCATATGTTGGAATGCAATTATTATCTCCTCTACAATCGCAATCGTGCCATGGACCGGTATTACGATTTTATTAAACTCGTGCTGCACCCCACCCAACGCAACCAATTAAAAGACAAAGACAGCTATATCCGTCAAGCCAAACGTTACCTCAAACGAAAACGGAACCTGGATATCCAATTCAGTGGCTATAATATCTCGTACCCCCGTTTCTACAACCGCAATGGCGATGAAACTGCCGAAGTACTGGTACTTCGCGTGCTGAATCTGGGCAAAGGCGAGGAACTCTTTAAATACCACTTCCGCAAATACAGTGACAACCGTTACTATCTCTATTTTGTCAAGGAAAACAACCGCGTTCGCTACCGATTCCAAGACACCAAAACCAAAAAGAACATGCCCCCCAAATCATCGCAACCCGGAGCAACCCAAAATGGAAAACAATAAATTTACCGAACGGTACAGGCATGAACTAAAGTATTTCATCAGCTATATTAGCACCTGGGAATACCAGTCCCTGGCCAAAATCTTTGCCGATACCATGCAGGTGGACCCCAATTGCAATGAAAACGGTGAGTACTGGATTCGTAGCCTCTATTTTGATACCTTGGAAAACGATGATCTCTACGAAAAAGTGTGCGGCAATTACCGCCGCAAAAAGATACGCCTGCGTATTTATGCCGAGGACCAGCAGGATGCCAAAATTGAAATCAAGAACCGTATCGAACAATATGTCTTTAAAGAAAGTGCCACCCTTTCCCGCCCCGATGCCTTGGAACTGATCGCTGGCAATAAAGAAGTACTGCTAAAATACAATGATTCCACCCTCAATAATGTTTATTATTACATGGCCCAGGATTTGTACCGCCCCGCTGTCATCGTCGATTACGACCGCGAAGCCTTTATTGGACCATCCGATGATATACGCATCACCTTTGATAAAAACATCCGTGGCAGCAGCATCAATTTTGATCTCTATAACAAACACATCACCACCCTCCAAGCCTTTGATGAAGAAACCGTCGTGCTGGAGGTTAAATTCAAAGAATTTTTACCCGATTGGATCCGCGAGATATTAAAATTCCGCCAGGCCGAACGTTTCGCCATCAGCAAATATTATTTCACCCGGATTCTTCATTATAGATAATATGAATGAAAATATGAATGAAAATGCCATAAAAAAAAAGGAGCAAGCAATATGGGCAAAGTAGATTTGTTCGATTATATCCGTAGTACCAGTGATCTCATGAGTATCGGCGCCATTATCGCCAATATGTTGATGACACTTATCGTCGCCCTCTTCATCTATTGGGTGTACAAAAAAACCTATACTGGTGTCATGTACTCTATGAATTTTAACCTCACCATCCTGCTCACTTCCATGGTCACCGCCATGGTCATGATGGTGATTGGTTCCAACCTCGCCCTTTCTCTCGGTATGGTCGGCGCACTCTCGATCATCCGCTTTCGTTCCGCTATCAAAGACCCCCGGGATATCGGGTTCCTCTTCTGGGGAATTTCCGCCGGTCTCTCTTCAGGAACCGGGTCCTACTATATCGCTGTCATCGGTTCCCTCATCATTGCCATGCTTCTCTTCATCTTTAAAAAGAAATCCTATGAAGCTTACCCTTATATCCTGGTCGTTAAAGGCGGCCAGTTCGATGCGGCAAAAGTACGCCGTTATGTCATGGAAAACACCGAGAACTTCAACCTCAGAATGCGAAACTCAAACAGCAAAGTAGGCACAGAAATCATCTATGAAATCAAATTCACTGGCGGCCAAGAAGAAGCCCAAGAAGACGAACTGATCAATCACATCCGTAATATTGAAGACGTCTCCGTCGTCAACATCGTCTACTACCGTGGGGAAATACCCGGCTAAATACCGGTCTAAATAATAAGGATGATGGATAACGTATGATCGTCAGGGATGAGATTTTATTTGCCATAGAACGCCGCTTTCAGAAACTTCTCTATCTCATTCTGGCTGTTTTTATCGTGATCGCTGTTTTGTTCCTGATCTTCATCGGGCGTTTTGACAGCAATCCCCTTAAACTACAGCAGGAAATACGAAATACTATTGAATTAAAACTCTCTGCCAACGATCTGGTAGAACTCTTTAATGCCGGGGCAGCCGAAAAGTGGTGCAATGTCGGGTTGATTCAAAAAAACCGCGCTGTATCTCCCATCAAAATCAGACATGTGACCGAGTATTCGTTTGATTTTGAATTGAACATTGACGGTATCCGCTACAATCTCTACAGCCTCGGTTCCGCAGGAAAAGCCCTCTACAATTTTTTTAAAACTGCCAGCTATTGGGGTTTGGAAAGTTCCGTTCCCCAACTCGTGCAGTTAAAAATCAACAATGTCCTCATCGGGATTTACATCATTGAAGAACGTATTTACGAACAAATCCGCGAAGAGAATGGTCAATATTTCTTGCGCTTGGGTAATGATGTGCTGCTGTTGCACCGCATCCTCTATCAGGTCCAAAGCAGGACCAGCGAACCACTTATATTATTGGAACGTTATTTTGATACCCAAAAACTTGCTTCATACATCGTTTTCTTCAGCCTTTTCTGTTATGATGACGTATTGGATCTGGACCGTTTAACCTTCCGTTACGATCCCATCATAAAAAAATTCGTGCCCTACCTCACCATGGAAAGCGTCATTCTCAGTTTCCAAGAACAGGGGAAACGGTTTAAACCTTTTCCTGCTGACCACTCTTTTTATAATAACCGCTTGACCCACCGAAATATAACCGCCCTCCTGTCCCGAGCCAATGCCTATAAATATGGTCCCCTCATCATCAAAGTACTGGAAAACGCCAAACTCCACCTCCCCGGAAGGAAGAAACAGTAGTATTCTTTACCTTCCAATTGAGTGGAAAAAATAATTTTGATTTCTATTGCAATTACTGGTAAAATGAAAACGTTAATCTGATGACGAGGTAATTAACATGACGGAAGAAAATCTGAAAAGATTGATTGATGAATTGCGAGTCCTGCCTTCCGAGACCGAGTGTATGCAATTTGAAACCGACTTCGCAATAAAAGATGTCGATGAAATCGAAGCAATCAATAAACTGGATTATCCCGCTTATTTCAAGTTGACTCGCCAACCTCTCCCTGAAAACAGAACGGGCATTCTTGAAAGATTGGAACAGGAAAGATTCATTCAAAAAGCAAGCCTCGGACGTTACCATATCACCAATCTGGGCGCCATCCTTTTTGCCTACGATCTCAATTCTTTCGATACACTGTCAAGAAAAGTAATCCGGGTAATTTTCTACAAGGCAAATGATCGCCTGGAAACCATTAAAGAACATCGCGGCAAGAATGGCTACGCCGCCGGTTTTAACACGCTGATCGAATACATCACCGAACGACTACCCAGCCATGAAGAAATCATTGGCGCCTTTCGCCAAGAAATAAAGATGTTCCCCGAAATAGCCGTTCGCGAACTGGTAGCCAATGCCTTGATTCACCAGGATTTCACCATCAGAGGCGCAGGCCCCATGGTGGAAATCTTCGCAGACCGCATCGAAATAAGCAACCCCGGTAGCCCTCTCATTGATACTTTACGATTCATCGACCATCTCCCCCGATCACGAAATGAAAAACTGACAGACTTCATGAGAAGAATTAACATTTGCGAAGAGCGCGGTAGCGGCATTGATAAGGTTATTAATAGCATCGAACTACTCCAATCTCCCGCTCCCAATTTTATCGCCAACGAAAACTTTCTCAAAGTGATCCTCTATGGCCCCAAACCCCTCCAACTCATGGATAAATACGATAAAATCAGGGCCTGCTACCAACACTGCTCCTTAAAATTTGTCGTCGGCGATTATATGACCAATACGTCCCTCAGAGAACGGTTCAATATGCAGGAAGAAAACTACCGCACCGCTTCCAAAATTATCGCCGATACAATCGCGGAAGGTTTAATCAAAATCTACGGCCCAGGATTAAAGTCTAAAAAATTTGCCAAATATATCCCCTTCTGGGCATAACCGGACTTTTTTTATGGCCGCAATTCCACCTTTACCCCCGGCGGGTCCCTCATAAAAATTTTTATAAGGGGTTCCCAGCCATCCAATTTAAGGCAATCTTTACAAATTTACTTAATTCTTGTGCAAAATTGCAATAGATATGATATAATTTCCTTTTAAAAACCTATTGGAGGCAGAGACGAAATGAAAAATAAAATCGCCACTCATGCTTACGTATTAGTATTAATAATAGTATTGACTTTAAACGGATGTTCAATTAAAAAAATGGCCATGAACACCGTGGCCAACGCTTTGACAAGTGACACCAGCAACACCGTGTTCACCGGTGACAACGACCCCGAACTGGTGGGCGCAGCCCTCCCCTTTGCAATAAAAATGTACGAGTCCCTACTCGCTTCCCTCCCCGGCCACAGCGGTCTACAACTCACTACTGGAAGCCTGTATGTCATGTATGCCAATGCATTCATCCATACCCCGGCCAGTATGCTCTCCGAAGCAGACTATAAAAACCAGGAATTCATGTTCAAACGGGCTAAAAACCTCTACCTGAGGGGTCGCGATATCATTCTCAACGGACTGGAACGCAAACACAAGGGCTTCAGAGCAAAAATGGATCAACGGAAATTCAAAGAAGCACTGGCCCCCTTTAAAAAACAAGATGCCAAGATGTTATATTGGGCTGGCGCTGGTTGGATGGGCGCGTTTGCCATCGATCCCTTTGATATGAACCTGGGGATCACCCTGCCCGGCGCTGCCGCTCTCATTGAAAAAGTTCTTGAACTCGACCCTAACTTCGGTATAGGCGATATCCACAACTTTTACATCCTGTACTACGGTTCCCTGCCCGAATACATGGGCGGTAGTTATGAAAAAGCCCGCCAACATTACCAATTGGCAGTAACCGCTTCCGGTGGGAAAGCTGCTGCTCCCTACCTCTCCCTCGCCACTACCGTCAGTATCGCCGATCAAAACGTCACCGAATTTACAGAACTACTGCAAAAAGCAGTGGCCATCAATACAGATACCAGCCCAGAAATCCGGCTGGTCAATACCCTGGACCAAAGAAAAGCCCGCTGGTTCTTGGAACATGTCGAAGATTTCTTCTTACCCAAAGAAGAACAATTACCAGATGTTCCAACAGAACCCCAAGCGGAAGAAAAGAAGGAGGAAATCAAATGAAAATTTCTATCATTAAAATATTATCGGCACTATTGCTGATCTCACTGGTTTTAACATCAGCCACGCCACTGTACCCCGTTGTAGTGATCAAAATCGGCAGCATCGCCCCGTCACGCTCCCCTTGGGACAAAGCCCTCAAAGACCTGGGCCGACAATGGGAAGAAATTTCCAATGGCGAGGTCACGATTAAAATATTCCCCGGTGGTATCGCTGGCACCGAACAAGATATGGTCCGCAAAATGCGCATCGGCTTGCTCAACGGCGCAGTTCTCACCAACATGGGCCTAACCAACGTCTACCCCGATATATTCGCACTCAATATCCCCCTTATGATCACCGATATCGGCGAACTTAATTATGTCATGGATAAGATGCGACCTTTTTTCGAACAAGAAATGGAAAAAAAAGGTTTTAAATTGGTTCTGCTCACCATGGCTGGCTGGCTTCATTTTTTTAGCAAGGACCCCGTCAACTACCCCGACGATATGAAAAAGCATAAACTCGCCTTCTCCACCGGTGAACCAGAAATGGAACAAGCCTGGAAAAAATCCGGTTTCCATATCGTGCCCACCGAATTAAAAGACATGCTGATCGCACTCCAGAGCGGTATGGTCAACGCTTTCTACCTGCCTGCTATTCTCGCTGCATCGGGCCAATACTTCCCCTTCACCCCCAACATGTGCTCCCAACGCATCTCGCCTTTAGTGGGCGGTATCATCATCCCCGAACAAACCTGGAAGAAAATACCGGAAAAATATACTGAGAAAATGCTGGCCGCTACAAAAAAATTGGGCAACGGATTGTACGACGCCACAGTCTCTTTGGAAAAAGAAGCGATTGATACCATGAAAACCCACGGCCTCAAGATCGTTAATCCTCCAGCCGATGCCCTGGGAAAATGGCGCGAAACCGCGGACAAAGGCATGGACCAACTGATCGGCAAGGCCTTTTCCAAAGATATTTATGATCGTATTGTCAATCACCTTGCCACCTATCGGAAAAATAAACCCACCAAATAAGAAGAAAAAAAAGCATAAAAAATGAAAATGACCATTAAAGAAAAAATAATTACTTATATACATGGAACCGAAAACTTCGCCGCCTTTTTTGCCGTGTTCTTGCTGGCTCTCTTCCCCACCATTGAAGTAGTCGCCCGCCTTTTTAAGACAGGAGTTGCCAATTCCCTGGCTTATACTCAATACTTGGGACTGATACTTACGTTTATTGCCGCCATGATCACTTCCAGGGAAAAACAGCACCTCTCGCTCTCCCTTAACCTGGATATCAAGGACCCCTATAAAAGATGGATAGACATCACCAACGCCGTCGTCGCCTCCATGTTGATGATCGCTTTTGCCTGTAGCGCCTTCTCTTTTTCTCTTACCGGTTTTGATTTTACCCAGAAAGTAGGTCCTTTCCATGTTTGGTGGATGTCGCTGATTATCGTGTTGGGATTCATCGTGATTGGGATTCGTTTTATTGTGGGTGTCCCCAAGGAAACAAAATACCGCGGCTTGGCTTGGCTGGGAATTCCCCTGGGGCTTTTCCTCGGTTTTGACCCGTTGTTGAATATCCTTGCTGTCCTGTTAAAGCAGGTGCCCGAATTCTTAACCGCCTTTCAGGATACCTATCACTCCATTAACCATGCCATTGCCTATCCGTTGATAATACTACTCATTGTATCCGCTATCTTTGGCGCCCGTATTTTTATCGTGCTCGGCGGCATTGGGTTCCTGCTCTTTGCGCGCTACGGGCTCCCCTTGGAAGCAATTCCCGATCAAGCCTTTGCATTGCTGACCAGTAGTACTATCCCCGCCATCCCCTTGTTTACCGTGACCGGTTTCCTACTTTCTGAAAGTAAGGCCGGTGAACGATTGGTACAATTGTTTAAAGCGCTTTTCGGATTTATTCCCGGTGGTTTATCGATCATGGCCATCATGGTATGCGCTTTTTTTACCACCTTTACCGGTGCCTCTGGCGTAACCATCCTCGCTTTAGGCGGCTTGTTGATCTACGTGTTGGAAAAGGGGAATTACAGTCGCAGGTTCAGTGTTGGCTTACTGACGGCTTCCGGTAGTATCGGGTTGCTTTTCCCCCCCAGTTTACCCATTATTATTTACGGTGTCACCGCGCAAATCAATATCAAACACCTATTCATTGGCGGTATTCTCCCTGGATTCTTTATGGTATTGGTCATGGTGGTATTCGGGGTGATGTATGCCAAAAAAAACCCGGTTATTCGTGAACCCTTCCACATCAAGGAAGTGCTGAAAGCACTGCGTGGCGCCATCTGGGAAATGTTGCTGCCCGTGGTGATTGTTTTTGGTTATTTTGGCGGTTATACCAATCTGGTAGAAAGTAGTGCTATTGCTGTCTTATATACACTTATTATTGAAGTCTTTGTCAATCGTGATCTCAAGATTCGCGACCTGCCCAATGTCGTATTAAAAAGTATCCCTATCATCGGTGGTGTCCTCATCATCCTGGCTTTGGCCAATGGACTCTCCTATTATATGATTGATGCCGAAATACCCATGAAACTCGCCGCCTGGATGAATGCTAATATCCATTCCAAATACGTCTTCCTCCTGCTCCTCAACATCGCACTACTCATCACCGGTTGTTTCATGGATATTTTCTCCGCTATCCTCGTGGTTGTGCCCCTCATATTACCCCTGGGAGAATTATTCGGCATCCATCCCGTGCATTTGGGCATCATTTTCCTGGCTAACCTCGAACTCGGTTACCTGACCCCGCCCGTTGGACTCAATTTATTTCTTGCCGCTTACCGGTTCAAGGAACCCATGGTGAAAGTATACAAGGATGTCCTGCCCTTTTTATTTATCCAGGTGGTTAGCGTTCTTATCATCACTTACGTCCCCTTCCTCTCCATCGGACTCCTCAACCTGTTGAACATGAAATAATAAATTCTAAATGAAGAAGCAGCGGCCCTGTCACAAAAAAAGTTTTGTGCGCAGGGCAGCCGCTAATTTTGAATTTTTACTTGTTTTTTAGTTCTGGGATGCACAGGATGGCCCGAATGATATCAATGCCCAGGTAAGCCAAAATAAAAATAAGGTAACTGAGAAAAGGTAAAAGAGCTGCATAAAGAATTTGTGGAGCGATATTCCGCGTCATACGGAACCAAGCAAAAGCAGCCGCATCACTAAATAAACGCGTACCCTCCAGAAACAACAGCACTGTTCCCAAAACAATTAACGCTCCAAATAAGATCGGGACCAACTTCATAAAGGTTTTTATAAAAAACGTGACCACACCCAGCGCTTCTTGGCCCGCGGAATTACCCTGCACAATCTCAACCGTGACCGCTTTAAAGTTGAAAGCCACTGCCGCCACAAACAAAAGAACCACCACGATTCCCAACCCCATCAGAAAATCGGCAAGCGGATTCCCCTTGACCCAGTTAAGCAAAGTAATAACAAAAACGACCAGCCCCCCAATCAGAACCAAAAAGCCAAAACAATCCAGAAAAATCTTGGAAGTCAATTGTGAGGGATTATCTTTGATCAGTCCTTCACCCGCAGAGGAAAACTTGTGTGCTGTATACTGCACCACAAAAATCAACACTACCCAGGCCAAACCAATCAAAAATCCAGAAAAAGAATCAGTCCGAATGGCAAATATCAGCGAAAACAAAAATCCTATTCCCGCTGCCGCCATAATCCCAAAATGGCCGATGACTGACAACCACTTGGTACAAAAATCCAACCGCTGCAACGTCATCCCGCCTTTAATCACCTCAATCAGTTTTTCCAAAAGATTCACGGCAAATAAATGCACGGTTTTTCCATCCAGATTCGTGTTTGTATTGAGCTCCATATTACCTCCGTTTTTTAATTCCAACTATCCAAAACAAACTATTAGCATTCTAAGGAATCGAGAAAAAAAAGTCAAGCAAAACTTTTTTAAAAGTTTTATGGTATAATAACTGTTCAGTCTGAATTGGGTAAAACCGATGAAAAAAGAAATAATCACTATAGATCAGCTCAAAGCAGGAAGCGTTGCCGTTCTGGGTATTCCTTTTGATGCCTATTCCTCTTTTATGCGCGGGCCAGCTCTGGCCCCGCAGGCCATACGGGACGCTTTTTATTGCCCGTCTGCCAACACCTACACCGAAAATGTGCTCCACCTGGAGGCAGAACCACGTCTTCAAGATATTGGTGATATCAAGGTTGAACACTTTCTCACCGATATCAAAGACCCCGTGACACAAATTCTGCAACGTGGTGCCACCGTGATGTCCTTGGGTGGCGATCATTCAATAACCTACCCCATCATAGCCGCCTACGCTCAAAAATATAAAAATTTGAATATCCTGCACCTGGACGCCCATGCTGATTTATACGATATATATGATGGCAATCCCTACAGTCACGCCTGCCCTTTTGCCCGCATAATGGAAGAGAACCTGGCCGTTCGTCTTGTCCAGATAGGTATACGTACCCTCCCCACCCATGAATTGGAACAAGCCCGCCGCTGGGGCGTGGAAATAATAGCTATGAAACAATGGAACCCATCACTCAAGCTGGTTTTTGACGGCCCACTGTACATCTCCCTTGATATGGACGTGCTTGATCCCGCCTTCGCACCGGGTGTTTCCCACCATGAACCCGGTGGCCTCTCCAGCCGCGAAGTGATCCAATTGCTGCAAAACCTTGATGCCCGCGTCGTGGGCGCTGATATCGTGGAACTTAATCCCAATCGCGACATCATGGACATGACTGCCAGAACTGCGGCAAAATTTTTTAAAGAAATCGTGGGAAAAATGCTCACAGTCACGTAAAATCACTAGTAAAATCATTCCCCTCAAGACAGGGGAAAACAGAGGATTTAAAATGAATAGAAAAAGCGGTCAAAAAGCAATCTTTATCCCAATCTGTTTTTTTTTCATTTTATTCACCGGAATCATTCTGAATAGCGCCACCAAAGGGCAGGACTCAACCCAGGAAAACCAGGAACAGAAAATTGAACCACTGCACGAGTATGTGGAAGTGATCAATGTAGAGGTTTTCTTGCGGGCGCTCAAAAAAGGGAAACCCATCGGGGGCTTAAGTGCTTCCGATTTTACCCTGTATGAAGATGGAAAACCACTGGATATTACCAGTTTCCTGGAAATTCGCCGTAAAATCGGGATGACTAACGCAGAGACAGCCCAAACGCAAATAGACAATGCAGCGAACACCACCACATATGAAGAAAAGAAAGAGGGGGAATCTATCAAAAAGCGTTTCTTCTTACTCTATTTCTGGCAATATGAGCCGGATCAGCAAACCAGTGCGGCTCTTGATTTTTTCTTTCATAGCGTCTATCGAGACCGCGATTATGTATTGATGGTAATTGGCGACCGGGTGTTCAAAATCAACCGCCGGCAGCAAGTAGACACCGTATTGGCACAATTTAACGCCCATCTTGAAAAGTGTGTCAGAATGGAAAAAATAGAACGGGAGAGAGAGGTCAGTGAACTGGAATTGATGTTCAAAGAGTTTATGAAGGAATTTCGACTCAACGAGGAAAAAGAAAAGCCCCAGGATAAACTGATCGCCCAGGTGATCGTTCAATATAAAGCCGCATGGCGGTCGTATAAAGAAAAAAAAGTCACCCTGGGAAGCCACTCGCTCAAGCAGATTGCCGCTTCTTTAAAACAGGTGAACATGGAAAAATGGGGGATCGTGTTTTACCAGATGGAAACCTTTCCACAATTGAATCTCGATACTATTTATGCAGAGCGTAAGGAGACCGAGGACTATTTGAATGAACTGCGCCGGGAATTTATTGAACTTGGCCGTGAAATGCGTTCCTCCAACCGTTCCAATGCGTTTATGAAAGAGATTCAGCAAGCGTTCATCGATTCCGATACGACATTTCATCTCCTCCTCTCCACCGCTAAAACCACCGGGCAAATGGAACAGGATCATGTGACTCTCCGGCATATCAATTCCGATTGGGAATTGGCGTTCACGGGAATCGCCCAGGCCACGGGCGGGCAAAAAATTGACGACAACAACCTCGCCGAATCACTGCAACAAGTGGCAAAAAATGACGATATCTATTACCGCTTGACCTATACTCCGGCTAAAAACGATAAAAAAGAACGGAACATCGACATAAAATCCAAGGACAAGGGATTAAACCTGCAATTTCACCGGAAAATAACCATTACCCCGCCCAGTAGAATCACTATTGAACAAGTTGCCTTCCACCATCCCACGTTGCAATTTACCATCAAAAACTACCGGCAGTTCTTTGATGGTGACGGGTTATCCGGGGACATTAATTATAAAATCAGCCGCGTCGATAACACGGGAGAACTGGTGACCTTTGAAAAAGACCTGGAACCAGACCAAGAGGAAATATCTATCTCCTTGGACATGGTTATCCCCAAGGGTGGTTTATATACCTTGATTCTGGAAGCACTGGACCGGCAAACAGGTCTATCTGCTATTTACAGTCAGAAGATCGAAGTGCCCAGCACACTGGCGGAAGCGGAAGATTCCCTCGCGCCGGAAAATACCACCACGATTACTGGCAATAAAGATGAAAAGAAAGATGAAAAGAATTTCTTGGCCACCCTGTTGCAAAAATCCGCCGCGTATTGCGAAAAGCTTAAAAAAGTCAGCTTTTATTTTTTCTGTACCGAGGAGGTCATTGATAGTTATTGGCGACAGGGAACCCAGGTTAAGGATGAGCACTACCTCTACGATTATCAGATACTGATGGAAGAGGATGGCAAGATGACGGAAACCCGAAAACCGCAACCGCTACCGGATGATTCCGGGGGGAACATTATTGCCAAAATAATAAAAGATAGTCGTGAGAAAAATGATAAACATCATGATGACACGAATATTGTCACCAGTTTCTATTCCAATTACCCGATATTGCTGCCCATCACGATGCTGGCGCAGGAGAACCAGGAAAAATACCACTACCAACTTCTGGGCCAGGAAAGCCAACCGGACGGGATGCTGATTAAAGTAAAAGTAGACCCGGTGCAAAAAAAATCGCAATCCACCAACCAGGGTATCTTATGGATAGATTCCCAAGATGGCAGTGTGGTTAAAATCGAATTGCATCCCCAATCCATAAAGGGTCTGGATGCCTTCAAAAAGAGGGCCCGTCGTAAAGGGTGTCGTCTCAAGGTCACCAATATTCATCGGTATGATGTGAAGCGCGAGGGTATTTGTTTTCCCAGTCTTACCGAGATTACCGGTTTGTTCCTGCCATTGCAGCTTCCTTCACATGTGTCCAAAAAGACAGCCAATGAGGAACAGGTTCGCACCGTATTCGCGTACCGGGAATACCGATTTTTTAATGTTCATGTTGAAGTCACCCCGCAATAAAGATTTGTTATTTTCCCTCTTTTAATCATCTGATAAATTTAGTAGAATAGGGAATGATAAAAAACGTTATGGATATGCCATTGTTATTGCTTCCCTTGGTGCTCCCCTTGGCGCTGGGGTATTTTTCCCGGAAGATCACGCTCTTTGAAAAAAAAGAGGTGGATGCATTGCACAAGTTCGTGGTCAAGGTGAGTGTGCCTTTTCTAATATTCAAGAGTCTGTATAACGCCAATATCGAAAGTCTTGGGCAAGTGTTTCCTATGGCTGGCGCGTATACTCTGATTACCATATTCTATACTCTCCTGGTCTATTATCTGACCCCCTATATTTCCGGGGTGAGAGCCAAGCAAAACGCCTTTGCTTTTTCTATCATCATGGGTAATTATGCTTTTTTAGGGTGGGGTGTGGCCTATCTTTTTTATGGGGAAATGGGACTTACCCGTGCCGTTTTTTTTACCATCCCTTTCTGGCCTATTTTCCTGCTGTGTGGGTTTTGGCTTGTGCAGCAAAGGCATCCCGAAGGCAAGGGAAGTCTGCGGGATTTTTTTACAGTGTTGTTGAAAAATGCGGGGATTCCGTTGCTTATCACTGCCTTGGGAATGGCTATGAACATATTCCGCGTGCCTATTCCTGCACCGTTGTGGGGGGTGGTGGATCAGTTTTCTGGCTTTACTATTCCGCTGGTTCTTTATATTATTGGCTTGAATTTTAAGATCAGGACGCCGCTGTCCAATATAAAAATAATCATCGCCGCCTCGTTTACCCGTTTGATTGTCGGGTTTGGTTTGGGGATTATAGTGGCGGTGGTGATAGGGGTGCTATTTCCAATGGACAGCTTATCACGCAAAGTCATCCTATTGGAAGCGGCTATGCCACACGCCACCCTGGCAGTCTTCTTTACTCAATATATCGAAATAGACAAGGAACTGTTGTCCGGGATTATCGCGTTTGCCACCATGTTATCGCTCTTCACCATGCCCATGTGGCTATTGGTGGTGGAACGTTTTTTTTAATAATTGTTCAAGAATTTCAATAAAAATGCAATCTACCTCTTGCAAAACAAATATAAATCTGCGATAATGTTAAATCGTAAACAATCTCAAGTTAAACTGGATAAGATGCAGGAGAAAAAATGGCAGATAACATTGTTGGGGATAAAAATGGAAATGACACGCCGGATATGAATCAAAATGCAAAAGAATTTCATGATTTAGCCAGAAAAATTGCCCTGAATCTTATTCATGTATCCATTGATTCAAAGGAAGTTGAGAATGCGATTAAAGAGACAATGAATTCCAAAGTCGGCAAATGTGAATATAAGGATGCCGAATATAGACCGGAACGTTTCGTTGTGGTGGTTGGGGCGGGAGCCAGTCATGATGCATTTAACGGAATCCCATTGGGCAAAAGCGGAGCTGAATTATTAAAAAAAGAGTTAACAAAGGGTAATCAAGATATCATTGATATGATCGACGATGAACTTGTGCGACTGGAAACAGTTTATAAATTAAATCCGGGTGAATTTGAGACTCAACTTTTGGCATATAATAAATTTTATTCTAATACCCAGGGGAAAGGAAAAAATCTTGTGGACACCATTTGTGAGTTGTATCATCATATGTATTACCCGAGTTTGTGTTACGAAATGCTTGCGCACATGTTTAAGCATCGGTTTATTGATGTGATCATTAATTTTAACTTTGATGAGATATTGGATCGCGCCATTGAGGACGAGCTATGTCAGGCCGATTACTATAAAGTAATTTCCGATGGCAATTGCCCCAATGACATTAACAAATTAATGATCGACAACAAATTTAAAAAACCCCTCTATATAAAGCCCCATGGGACAGCCAGCCATAAATCAACCTTGAGATTCACTCGCGAAGATTATTTCAAACTTCCCAGAGATATAGAAACTCTTCTCAAAACTGTGCTATCCGGCAAGACATGCTACAATGACGCATACGAAAACATACCGATAAACTTGATTGTCATCGGCTTTCACATGCAAAGCATCGAATTTAATAAAATCCTGGTTGACAATTTGCCGAATTTTTCTGCAATCTATTACATCAATCCCAAAGGCCCCGATTATCCCATAAACCTACCTGCAAAATTTAAAAAAAGCTGTGTTTTCATATCAGGCAAGGACAATAGAATGCTCTCAAAGGAGCCGATTAACGACAATAATCGTTCCTATTTGGATGCGTTAATGCTTAAATTATGGAAATCCATATCTCTGAATTTTAATAAGAACTACAAATCAAGGTTCGTTGACAGGCATTGCCTTATTTCGGATTTATTTGCCGATAAGCAGAAAAATATAAAAAATCCTAATAAGATTGAGAAATATTTAAAGGACAGAACTTACATGGAACTGGTTCTCTCCATCTCAAAATCAAAGGGTTTTATAAATATGCATCAGTTAACTAATGGGCGGGTTGGAATATACTATAATCTATATATAGAACAATTCTCAAAAAACCTGACTCTAAAAAAGACAAATTTGGTTGATAAAAAGCCGGAGGCACTATTTGAATTTTGCAAGAAATTGGGGTTAAAAGAGATCGGGTACGCCAGAGAAGCCTTTAAATTGGAAAAGGAGGATATTCTTCGCCCAGATAATTTAATTGTCGCCCAAGATAAATTTGAAACTATATATATCACGAAGTTATTTAAGGCATTGACAACAAAAAATATTTTGTCCAAACCAATTAGATCACAACTTAAGTGCCTACATGATGATTTTAAGACCACCTTAGAATTGAATTACAAGGGTACGGAAGTCGAGATTTGCCCCCAATACAAGGATATATACAATAATATTTTTTCAAGCCCGAAGGTTTTAAATACAATGTTGGCTTTAAAATATTATACGAATAAATTGTTCAAAGGTGATTGGGACGCGATGTTGCATGTTGGTGAAACAGGTGAATGGCTGCTCTATGAGAAAAGTTCCAACTGGGATAATAAAAAAATTGCAATTATCGTTGCAGATCCAGCGTATAGAAACGAACTGATAAAACAATTCAAGAAAAATTTGTATAAAATATACAAAATTGAGCCAAAGTTTCTGGATAAATTCTGCGAAACACATCATTGCCACCTCGAAAAGCCCAAGTTGGAAATGATAGCGAAACCCTCTAAAGAGGAAGTTATTGAAGCAATAAATGGAGCCATCAGCGGTAAGATAGGGATTGATGATGTAGAATTTGCTGACCCCCATGTGATATACTACCTGCCCTGGTGGATGCATAACCAGCATATGTCTATTTTTCTTCAAAGCCAAGGGCAGGGTTCACCGATGAAAGTTTTTAAAAGCATCTATTTCACTCGCCGACTTCGATCAGCCAATATAAATCCCATTTTATTGGAGGTAGAAACCGATAATAATTCGATACTCGAATCTTTTGCTGCATATTTGCTTCAAACCAAAGAAGCCCCCAATACAATTATAAACAGAAAACAAACTTCAGCCATGATTACCCAGTTAAAAGAATCCGTTAATATTGAGAAAAAACGGGGTTAGTCCGTTTATTTTGGGCGGTTTGTTTTTCCTTATCAATTACTCTTTTCTAGCACTTCCCGGATAATTTTGGCCAAATCCTTTTTAATGATGGGCTTCATCACGAAACTACGGATTCCCAATGCTTTGAAGTTTTCTTTATTGACTGATTCACTGAAGCCAGTACATAGAATCACCGGGATATCCGGGCGGATTTGCAGTAGTTCGCGAGTGAGCTGGGTGCCGGTCATGTTAGGCATGGTTTGGTCCGTGATCACCAGGTTGTACTTGAAGGGGTCCTGGCGGAAGGCTTCCAATACTTCCACACTGCTGGTCCTAACCGTGACAGAATAGCCCATTTTTTCCAGCATCTGTTTGCCCATTTCTGCCAAGTCTTTTTCGTCATCCACATAAAGGATATGTTCTGTACCACCCTGGGTATTTTCCTGGGGAATAGCGGCGGGGAAGGTCGCGTTTTCCAATAAAGGTATAAAGATATCGAAGGTAGTGCCCTTGGATACTTCCGACTGCACCACGATGTCTCCGGCCAAACTTTTAATGATGCCATGCGCCACTGAGAGCCCCATACCTGTGCCCTCACCATGTTTTTTGGTAGTAAAATAGGGTTCAAAAATCCGTTCCATGATCGACGGTTTCATACCGTGTCCCGAATCTTTGACTGTTAATTGCAAATATTTTCCCAGAGCCAATTCCCGCTGTTCGAGCCGGTTGGGGTGCAGTTCGATCTCATCCAACCGGATATCCAGCGTGCCGCCGCCCTCTTTCATTGCATGGGCCGCATTGGTACAGAGATTCATGATGACTTGGTGAATCTGGGTGGGATTGGCCATCACCAACCCTGCCTTGACATTGATTTGACTGCGGATTTCAATGGTGGTGGGTAACGTGGAACGGAGCATTTTTAAAACTTCATTGACAATTTGGCCGACATAAACAGGCCGTTTTTCCTTCTCACTTTTGCGACTGAAAGCCAGTATCTGTTTGACTAATTCGCTGGCACGATTGGCAGCCACCAGGATCTGGCTGATGTTTTCATGTTGAATTGAACCTTCTTCTGTTTCTTCCAGGGTCAGTTCAGTATACCCCAGGATGATGCCCAGGATATTATTGAAGTCATGGGCAATACCCCCGGCCAGAGTGCCGATAGCTTCCATTTTTTGTGCTTGGCGCAGTTGGTCTTCCAATCGTTTCCGTTCCGTGATGTCGCGGGAGACACCGATGACACTTTCCACTGTGCCGTCCGGCGCGAACTCCGGTTTTAAACGTAAACTAACAGAAATCGATCCCCTGGGGGAATCGTACTCGTACTCCACCTCTTGTTGCCACCCCGTCTCAAAGGTTTGTTTGATCGCCTCATCCCATGAATGGCGCACACTGTAGGGATAGCCCATTTCCTCGTGGGTTTTTTCCAGGTATTCCTCCGGGTTTCTGCCTGTTTGTGCCTTGATATTGGGGCTGACATACACGTGGCGTAATTTTTTATCATAGCGCAGAATAACATCCGGCGAATTTTCTGTGATCGTCCGGTACCGTTCCTCGCTTTCCTGAAGTGTTTTCTCTGCCAGTTTGTGTTGATGAACATCCGTAACCGTTCCCACCCATTCGCGAATAGTGCCGTCGGTATTTTTGATCGCCACGGCACGGGCCACTACATAATGGTATTGATGCGTCTCCGCGCACCAGGCCATACCTTCTGAATAAAAAGGCGAACCATCGCCCACTGCTTTGGCCCATTTTTTCTGAATTTCCTCGCGATTCTCTTCTAGGAAGGCTTGTATCCATCCCCAGCCACGGTAATTGCGCCAATTCATGCCCGTGTACTTCTCCCAAGACATCTGGGGTGTCACTACCCGGCCTTCCGCGTCTGTGGACCACACCACGGAGGTCATCACCCCCATCAACGAGCGGTAGCGTTCCTCGCTTCGTTTGAGTGCTTCTTCCACTTGCTTGCGTTCCGTGATATCGTGGGCGATCATGTAAAATAGTGTTTGTCCACCCACCATGGCCCAATGAACCGTGGTTTCCAGTGTTTTGTACAGACCGCGTAGCGATTTCAGGCGGCATTCCATGTTGCGTAACTCGCCATTGCCCGCCACCATCGCCTTCCAAGCCGCAGTAACTTTCTCTACATCCTCGGGATGGAGCAATGAGAAATAATCTTTTTGTTTTTCCAGGTTCGCACCGAACACCTTTTTCCAGGACGGATTGGCCCAGATGGCCTGGGCATTGGCATCGGTCAGGGCAATCAGATCGTGGGTACCTTCAAACAGGAGGCGTAATTTTTCCTCGCTTTCCCGTAGTGCCTTGGTACGTTCCAATTCCCGTTCTTCCAGGTTCTCTTTTTCCGTTTCCAGGGTTAGGCGCGATTTTTTGATGCGGAGCATCACATTGACTTGGGCTGCCAATTCCTCCTCGTCAATCGGTTTGGCTACAAATGCATCCGCGCCGATTTCAAGACCTTTGATGCGACTCTGGGTATCTGTCTCAATTGCCGTGACCAGGACAATGGGGATGTGTTTGGTTTTTTCGCTGGATTTTAGTTTCCGGCATACTTCATATCCGTTCATTACTGGCATTTGGATATCCAGTAAGATAGTGTCGGGTAAATGTTGGTCTGCCTTTACCAGTCCTTCCACGCCACTTTGCGCGGTAATCACCTCGCACTGGGGGATGAGATGTTCCAGCAATGCTTCGATGGCGATCAGGTTATCTATCCGGTCGTCAATGACTAATATTTTAGGCATTGGCTACACCCATGGGGGGAACATCACACTGGCAAAATATTTCTTTATGTCTCATATCTATCGTTCATCCACTCGCTCATCTTGTTCATCTTGTTCATCTTGTTCATCTTGTTCATCATGTTCATATTGGGAAGATACTCTATAGCACCATTTTTTTTGCAACAGATTATTCCATTGTACTATTAAATTTTAACGGAAACCGCATTAAATTTCAATAGGTAGGCCAATTATTCTTGAAGTCATTTTTTTTTTATTGAATTTTTACCCGGTATTTATTTGACTTTCTTTTTTTTGATTGTTATACTTAACAACACAGATGGACACAATAGAAACCGATTATGATTATGCAGCAATTAGTAGTATTCAGCCTTTGATAAGGGCGTTTTTTGCAACAGGTCCGGTCATTTTTTTTAAATGGGGGAATCGGTTCCTAAAGCGTGGGCGTCCCAGTCAAAGCGAGCGCTGGGGTATAGACTATATCTCTGCTAATATTACCCAGATGGGATATAAGCTGGAGGATTTTTCCGAGAAAAAAACGTTGCTCATTGATATGATTCATCCCGATGATCGTCAGGCCATAATTGATGGCCAGTTGCAACTATGCCGGAATCATAAAGGGAAAAATACGTTTATGGGGGAGTTTCGTTTACTGGCCCCGACTGGCAAAATCTCCTGGGTTTATTTACATACTGCGGCCAGTCGTGATGTCACGGGGAACAGGTGCTGTTATTATAGTTATTTTATTGATCGTTCGGCAGAGAAAAAAGGGGAGGAAGCGATTGCCATTTTGGCACGCTTTCCCGATGAGAGTCCCAATCCCGTGTTGCGTTTGAAACGCGATGGTGGGCTGGTGTATGCCAATGATGCCGCGTTAAGTCTGATTGAAAAATGGGAACACGAGACTGGTAAACGGCAGACCGTGTTTTGCACGCATTTGTTAAACCGATTATTACAAACCGCCACGAGGAAGGAGTTGGAAATTGAAATCGGGGAACGGATTTTTTTATTCATCTTAACTCCGGTCGCGGATACGGATTATATTTATTTATATGGCTCTGATATCACGGAGAAGAAGGTAGCGGAAAAGGAGTTGAAGTTAGCCGCCATCGTGTACGAGTCGTCTATTCAGGGGATCATTGTGACGGGGCCCGATGCGCTTATCCAATCGGTGAACCTGGCTTTTACCCAGATTACCGGGTATACCGCCGACGAAGTTCTGGGGAAAAACCCCAGTATTCTTAAAGCTAATCGTCATGATACGCAGTTTTACAAGGACATGTGGGCTAAAATCAACGAGACTGGCAAGTGGCAGGGTGAAATCTGGAATCGCCGCAAAAACGGGGATACTTTCCCCGAGTTACTCTCGATTAATACTATTAAGGATAATAATGGTCAGGTTATTCATTATGTGGCTGTATTCAATGATATTGTTGAATTGAAGCAGCGCGAAACCGAGATGGAATACCAGGCCTATCATGACCCGCTGACTGGTTTGCCCAATCGCAGTCTTTTTAATGATCGGCTGAAAATGGAAATCAGCCGGATGGGTCGTAGTGTGAAGAGACTGAAGTTGGGGGTCATGTTTTTGGATTTGGATAATTTTAAAGACATCAATGACAGTTTGGGGCATGCTATTGGGGATTATTTATTGAAGGATGTCGCGCAGCGGTTGTTGGAGTGTGTCCGCGATGTGGATACCGTGGCACGCATCGGCGGGGATGAGTTTACCGTTATTTTACCGCAAGTATCCAATTCCCAGGAGATTGTCCTGGTCGTCAACCGGATCATGGATATTTTCAAGGGCTCGTTTTTTGTGCAGGGGCATGAGCTTTTTACTACCGCCAGTATTGGCATCAGTATTTATCCTACTGATGGCAAAGATACCAGCGACCTGTTGAAAACCGCCGATCTGGCCATGTACCATGCCAAGGAACTGGGAAAAAACAACTATGCTTTTTTTTCGCAGGAGATGAATGTCCAGATCAAGACCCGTTTGAACCTGGAAAATCAATTACGGCATGCGTTGAATGAGGGGCAATTTGTGTTGCATTATCAACCGTTGGTAGAGATTTGTTCTGGGAATATGGTGGGGGTGGAAGCGTTGGTACGTTGGAATCATCCAGAATTGGGGTTGATTCCACCGGATCGTTTTATTCCTCTGGCCGAGGAAACCGGGCAGATTCTTAAATTGGGCCAGTGGGTGTTGGAGACCAGTTGTCAGCAAACCCTGCGCTGGCAGAAAGAGAACTTTTTATCTCTTTATGTGTCGGTGAATGTTTCTTCCATCCAGTTTTTACGGGAAGATTTCCTGGCTACTATTCAGAAAGTGATTGATAGTACGGGTATTCGGTTTAATACTCTTTCCCTTCAGGTCACGGAGAACAGTTTGATGGGGAACTTGCAAAAAATCGTGGCTATTATGAATTCTTTAAAAGAGATTGGTATTAAGCTTTCAATAGATGATTTTGGCATGGGATTTTCTTCGCTCAATTATCTGCGTACTTTCCCAGTAGATACGTTGAAGATTGACCGCACATTTATTGCTGGTATTCCTCATAATAGCGATCATGTGGCTATTACCCGTTCTATTATCGCATTAGCCAAGAACCTAAAGTTGAACGTGTTGGCCGAGGGCGTAGAGAATGAGGAGCAACTGGATTTCCTGGTGAAAAATAATTGTGATTTGATGCAGGGGTATTATTACAGTCCGGCAGTGCCACCCGAGGAGATCACCCGTATCATCAGGGAAAAGAAGAATCTCTATCAATAACATTCCAAGCCAGAGTTTTTGTAGTGGGGAAATTCTGGTGGTCACACACCCTTGACAAATCCAGTACTTTGGTGTAATCAAATAGGTGCAGGAGGTTTTTAATGAAATATGCATCTGTTTCGATGAAGTGGCCGTGTGTCGTTTTAATGGTGGTGGTTTTTTTCTGTACGGGTTGTAAAAAAAAGAGTATTGATGAACTTTTGCAGCAGGGACGGGTGGATGTGGCGCAGAAGTATTGCGGGAACTTAGAGAACGAGGCGCAGAAAGAGTGTTTCGCCAAGATAGCGGTTTATTATTTTCAATTGGAAGATTTTAAAAAAGCCGCTGAGTTTTATGCCAAGGCAGGTGATCATGTCAGGGTGATTTCCTGTTATCTGATCGGGGATTCTCTGCCAGATGCAGAGGCTTATTGCGCGAAATTGCCAGCCAGCAGCAGGAAAGAAGGGGCTTCACTTCTGGCCAAATCCTGTTACTTGCGGGGAAATTATACGGCGGCCATGCGCTATTATCAAATGGCCGGGGAAATGCAAAAGGCCGAACAAATCCGTGCTAAAGTGCCTGCTTTCCAATTACTGGAAGCACTACAGGCTAATGCCACCAAGTATGCCCGCTCTGAAATCCGCTCTAAAATCGAAACGGTCCATGAAACACTTAAAACCTATCTATACCTGGATGGATACGATACGTGGCGGTTTGGTTCTAAAAACGAAACGGATCGTGCAGCCGCACTTATCTTTGCAAAAGCACACCACGTGCTCCAGCAATCAGTGGCACCTGTTTTTATAGAAAACATTACTAAAACCCTGGCCACATCAAGCTGGACAACGGAGAGTGTGGCTGTAATATTTTTCCACCGCGCCCGGATGAACCGGTTGATACGGGTGTTAAAAGCATTGGATACGATTGGTAGTTATCGTCGTTTTTACAGTAATTACGCGGGTATGTCCCAAATTACCCCGGAAAAAGGGGAACCGGGATATGAAGTGGTTTATAAAAGTGCGGTCCACCATGCGGCGGGGCTGATGGAGACGATAGCCCAGTCTGAAAAGGGAGTCAAAGCCTCTCTATTTGCTGATTTTAGCAATGATATGGACGTGGACGGCGAAGTAGTGGATTATATTGCTGACATGTTAGATAATATCCAGGCCCGGCTCATGGAACTGGAAACACGGGGCAAACATATCCAAAAGGTGTCGACCGATCAAATGATCAAGAGTGAAATCTCCGGGGGGTTCGTAAATTTTGTGTCCGCCTGCAATTTAGTCCTGCTTGAAATCGGCAAAAAGGAGTACCGCAATGCCAATGAAATGCTCCTTAAGACCTATAATGCAGCCAAAAAAAAGATCACGGATATTGAAAAACTCTTGAACATCCCCGAAGATTCACAGCGTGTAACTGCGTTTAAGTGATAAGCGATTTGGTTTGTAATGCCCTTATTTTTGGGCGATGATTAACATTTCGAAGTCTTCGGTAGTGAGCGTGTCGTTTCTGCTGTACGCGCCTAATTTCGAGCCATATATGTCAATCGTTTTGAAGCCCAACGATTTGAGTAGCCACGTTATTTCACTGGGTACATAGTATCGTTCGTTGCATTGGAGATCTCTTTTATGGCCATCATCATCTTCGATACAGGTAATATTATGGTCGCGAAAGGTCATCAGATCAAAGGTATTTTTGTGGTATGTGGCATTTCCCTCTTGGGTCTGGGTAGCCAGGAAATCTTTGACGGAATGAAAGAGTGGGAACAAGCCATTAAGAGTGGTAAATATAAATTTGCCCTGCTCTTTTAGGGCCTTGGCGGCCTGTTGCAGAATTTGAAAGTTCATTTCGTCCGTTTCCATCAGGGGGAACGCGCCCTCGCATAACATGATAGCCAGATCAAATTCATGTTGGAAAGGCAGATGGCGAGCATCGTGTTTTTGGAAATCGATTTTTACATTGGCGGCTTGGGCTTTTTCTTTGGCGCGCTTCAGTTGCGATTCGGACAGATCAATTCCCGTCATCACATAGCCGCGTTTGGCCAATTCAATGGCGTGTCTGCCTGTACCGCAACCGATATCCAGGATGCGGAGCTGTTTGTTGTAATTAATTTCCTTTTCAATAAAATCGCATTCACCCGGGGTGCCCTGGGTGAAACATTCGGCATCATAGGTGACGCCATAGTTTTCAAATAATGATTCGTACCATTGTTTCATGGTGGGTTCCTCGCTTTTTTTTTATTGTGAGATACTTTATGGACTTACTGGACTAACTGGACTATCTGGACTTACTGGACAAAAGATAAACGCTTTCAAAAAACGTACTATCGGGGGGAAAAAGAAACGCGGTTTTTTCTAAGAAACTTATCAAATTATTTTTTTTCGCCGCTTATTAATGCGCCAGGATAGCGCTTCCAACCAATATTTTTTTGTAGGCTGCCGCCGCTGAAAACATGGGCAGGATAACACATCCATACTTACATCCATCACAACGGGGGCAGTGTTCATCGTGATAAGTTTTAACATAGGGCAATGGAAAAGTCAATAGGCATGGTTGGCCTAAATCCACTGCCAAGTTTCTGAAATCGTTGTGAACGATATGGACGTAGTAGGCAAAAACCAAACGCGTGCCAACAGGTGGATGGTTTCTTATAAAGGTTCGGGCGATTTGTCGGCGAGAATTCTAAAATTGCAGACTACAACTCATCAAGTGATCAGCGATAACATGTCAAAGCATCGGTGATGGTTTTCAAAAGCATCAGTGATGGTTTGTGAAAGCATCAGTGATGGTTTGCGAAAGCATCAGTGATGGTTTTCAAAAGCATCAGTGATGGTTTGCGAAAGCATCAGTGATGGTTTGTGAAAGCATCAGTGATGGTTTGTGAAAGCATCAGTGATGGTTTTCGAAAGCATCGGTGATGGTTTGCGAAAGCATCGGTGATGGTTTGCGAAAGCATCAGTGATGGTTTTCGAAAGCATCAGTGATGGTTTTCAAAAGCATCAGTGATGGTTTGTGAAAGCATCAGTGATGGTTTGCGAAAGCATC
>CAZCVI010000037.1:0-65600 GCA_964502145.1 uncultured Clostridia bacterium | reverse complement strand
TGCAATAGTGAAACGTGTCATTGCAATCCTAAAGTGTCTACTTGCAGTGGTAATATGTTAGAGTTCCCCTTTACTTTGTCTTAAAAAATTCGCAACTGTGTCCCGATAAACCCGATTTGTGTTTTTTCAAAGATTAAACGGGTAAGAAAGAGCAAGGACTCTCTATGCTGTTCCGTAACCTGGAAATCGGAAAGAAAGTTGGATTCGCGGATGTGGGGAAAGTGGAGAACAGTTAGATTGGTCAAGATTGGCATTCATTTGATTAATACGGGTTCAAAATTTTGGACTCATAATATGTTGATATTCTGGTCGCCTTACTATTAATTGTCGAAACCAAAATTCGCAGGATTTTAGGATGAATAGGATTATCAGTACGAACTTCCAAACAATCCTTTCAGCTTAAAAATTTTATCCACTCTTTCATCCTACGAATCCTGGTCATTCTTTCATCCGATAAATCACGGTTCAGAAACAAATTAATTGTATCCGTGCCAATTGTCCTTCTATTTTCATTGCGGCATATTCATGGGTTTGATTTCTATGGTTTTGCCGTTTAAAAAGAATTTTCCTGGGTGATCGGGTCTCACTTGAATGAGCATTAAAGAATCACCGTTCTGTTGTCGAACCATATATTTCTCAAGAGTTTCGGATATTTTTTTAAATGCCTCTGGAGAAAATAGGTAGGCTGCTTGTATTTTGGCCAAGATATCATTGAGCTTGGGGATTTTTACTTCAAGTTCTCCGGTTGGTGGGAAGAGTGACTGGATAGTTGCCTTGGCGGACATTTCTCCAAAATAATGGCGGCAAGGTGAAAGGGAATAGGTGATCACGGGACTGGAACCGAGGATAGCAGTAAATAATTTCATGGCCCTAAATTGCGCCTCCTGGACATTTGCGCCCCCTGGTGCTTCAAACCCAGCAATACTTTCTTTTGCAAAATCAAGCAAAGCCTGCATGGCTTCTGGACCCAAATGCTCCATGGAAAACATGAATTGGCAATCGTTTATTTTACTGATCAATTCCATTGCCCTGTTTCCTGGGATCGAGAAAGCCAGGTTCTTTAAACCTACACTATATCCCCATTTAAAAAAAGCCCTGCTATCATCAGGTTTTACGAAAGCGGAAAAAATCAGGTTGTCCAAACCACCCATTGTCACGGGCATCCCGTTCATGCCAACAGAGATATTTATTCTCCCGAGTTCTATTTTAAAATCGGTATAAGCCAATCCTTTTTCCAGAATCATTTTTAAATCTGGCAGTGGGGCATCGGTTTTCATTATATAGTTCGAAACTAAAGAGGATTCGACCCCGACAGTGATAAGCTGGAAGGTTTTAATGGTCATCAGAACCGAGTAGTCTTGGCCATTTTCGTTGATATAGAGGGCTTCTATCTTTAAATGCTCAATATTGGTATCGGAACGCGGTTCTTTACCGGTTTCTGGATCAACGGGTATTGGGCCGGACTTGCGTTTACCCGCATTGATTAGTTCGCCAATATTAAAATCGGAAAAGGTCATGTTTTCGACGATAGCCCGGATTTTTTTGAGATTGAATCCCTGGTTCGGGAAAGCCACTTGCCCTGATTTCTGGAAATCATGTTGAATTCCGAATCCTTTAATAGAACGTGCGCTGAGATATTTCTCTTTTGGTCCGTAAAGAAGAAATATCTCATCTATATGCGCGGTGTTTATTTCTGGGGTTGGATTGACCTGGGGAAGCAGGTTTTTTTTTGTAGGATAGAATTTTTCAGGTGAAGTGGATCTGTCTAGAATATTGACCAGCCAGCTCAGGTCGGTGGTAATGGAAATATTCTTTAATGTGACCCAATAACGGCCTTTTCCCGCTGGTTTTACCATGGCGGTTTTGGGGTCTGTTTTTATTTGCGTACCGGACAATTGTTGGTTAAGAAATCCGATCAACCGCTCAGTAACCTCCACGTTTGATAACCTCGGGTACTTCAATATATCGATCACCCATACAAGCAAGATGATCAGTACAGCAATTCCCACCACTCCCATGGATACTTTTAAAAAATAATTTCGCTTCATGTTTCACTCCTTTTTGTTTTGAATAAATTGTCATGTTTAATTTACCATTTAATATCCTGTCACTCCTGCGACGAGCCAGGGATTCTTGATTTTTGCAACCACCGGATAATTCCTTCCGGGGTGTACCAAAGTTTAACCGTTTTATCGGCGGAGGCACTCAGGATTCTTAATCCATCGGGTGAGAATACGGCGGAATATACGTTTCCCTTATGCTTGTTAAAATCAGCCAGCAGGTGGCCTTGTAGGTCCCACAGTTTGGCAGTTTTGTCTGCGGAAGCGGTTAAAATTCTTTTTCCATCGGGGGAGAAGACCGCGCTATTCAAACTCCGATCATGTCCGTTGAATTGGGCTAAAAGATTACCTTTTATATCCCATAATCTGGCATTATTGTTGTTGGATATGGTGAGTACATGCCTACCATCTGAAGAAAAAACAGCGGCCATGACGCTGAAATCGGTATGAATATCAATCCCTCCATTAGGACGGCTACCCAGGCTAAATTTTGCCAGGGGATTACCGTCTAAATCAAACATACAGGCGATATCGGATACAGTGATTATCTTGCTGCTATCTGGAGAAAATACAGCGGCTTCCACGGGATAGTTGTTTAACGGGAAATCCTGGACACAATGCCCTTGTAAGTCCCATAGTTTGGCGGTGCGATCATAGGAGGCGGTGAGGATTTTCTGCCCATCCGGGGAAAAGATCGCCAAGGTCAGGGCCGAAGTATGTTTGGCCAGGTTCAATAAAAGATAACCATGCAAATCCCACAGTTTGGCGGTACTGTCATTGGAAGCGGTGAGAATGGTTTGTCCATCGGGGGAAAATACGGCGGTGTTAACATTGGCTGTGTGTTGCTTCAACTCCTGCAACAGTATGCCTCGGTTATCCCACAGTTTGGCGGTGGTGTCGGCAGAGGCGGTCAGGATCAAACGGCTATCGGGTGAGAAAGATGCCGAGTTGATATAACTTTGATGCGGGGTCCAGATGACTTCGTGATGGTTGTACAAATCAATAATTTTCACTTGGTTATCGCGGGAAACGGTGAGAATTTTTGTGCCATTGGGAGAAAAGATGGCTTGAGTGACTGCTTCCTTATAACCGTTGAATTCAATGGCTGGTTGATCGCGTAAATCCCAGAGTTTGGCGGTATTGTCCTGGGAAGCGGTGAGTATTTGTGTGCCATCGGGGGAAAAGACGGCAGAATTAACGCGATCGGTGTGCATGTCAAGGGTGGCATAAAGAGTGCCGGAGAAATCCCACAGTTTGGCGGTGTGATCAGCGGAAGCGGTGAGAATAAAAGGGTGGTGGTGGGAAAAGGTCGTGGTTGTCACAATACCCTGATGTTTGAAAGTAGCCAAAGGGTTCCCTGAGAGATCACAGCGTTTGATGGTGCCATCCAAGTAGAACATAAAGATGGAAGCCCCATCGGGGGCAAAGATGGCGGAAGTGACTATTTCTTTATAGGCATGAAAGTCTGTGAGCAGAGTTCCCTGTAAATTCCACAGCTTGGCTGTCTTGTCACGGGATGCGGTGAGCAAGCGAGTACCGTCGGGTGAAAATGCGACGGTACTGATATTATCTCGATGTTTGTCTAATACCGCTTTAAGTTTACCTTGCACATCCCACAACGTGGCGGTACGATATTCGGAGACTGTAATTAACTGGCGATTATCTGGTGAAAATACGGCAGTAGTAACCGGGTTTTGGGTATCAAACTTACCCAGCAGGTGACCGTGTAAATCCCATAGATAGGCGGGGTTATCCAAGCAAGTGGTGAGAATGAGGCGGTTATCTGGTGAAAAGTGTGCGGCAATAACTCGATCCAGGTGGGGCAAGCTCAGTAAAAGTCGGCCATGTAAATCCCAGAGTCGGGCGTAGTTATCCCTGGCAACGGTTAATATATGGTCGCCCAACGGGGAAAACTCACCAGCGGAAACGACGGTATTGTGATTCAAGGTAATTAACAGGTGTCCTTTTAAGTCCCATAGTTTGGCGGTTTTATCAGAGGAAACGGTGAGTATTTGCTGGCCGGAAGGGGAGAATTTCGTGTCGTTGATATGATCTGTATGTTGGATATTTAGATTATATAGGGGATGTTCCAACGTGTTGGCGGCGGCGGTACTCAAGACGCGCAGGACGGTGTCATTTTGATCAAGGTCATAGGCTTGTTTGGCATAACCCAGAGGAACAATGGGGTGTTTCATTAAATTTTCCTGGGCGATGGTAGCTAAAGAATTGGCCCTGGCTATTTTGCTTTTATGATTGGCAAAAAATAATACGGTGACCAGAATAATAATAATACTTATGGCAGTGGTCCAGTTCCGTATTTTCTTTTTTTTTCTACGGGCAATGCTTTTTTCAACAAAAATGACTTCATGTTTATTTAGCCAGGAATCTGGAAGGCGGCATTCTTTTTGGAGTGGAACCAGTCTAATGTCATCATCCCATAATTTTCCGTTGCTGAAGGCGTGTTTTTTAACTGCCTCAGCTAGGGAATTCTGCAATAAAATCCTATCCTTATCTGTTTCTTTCGGCCAGCCCTCCAATGTTTTTCCCACCTCTATTAATGCCGGATGAGCGAGTTCGAGATAGACTTCCTTATTTTCAATGACGTTTTTAACCAGTAAGCGTGTTTCAATTAATGTACTGACAATTTGTTTTGCGCACTTATTTTCTGCATCTGAAAATTCTAATTCTTCCACTGGCAGTTTTCTGTGCGTTAGGTTATTTCCATCTATTGATACGAGGCGCATTAAAATTTTACACAAGGTCTTGCGCTGGTCGCTATCGGAAAATATATTTTGGACAATCTCAGCTTGTTTATATAAAGGACTTTTTTTTTCTATTAATTCTTTATAATCTTTTTTTTCTAAACTTCTGTCTATATTGTTACTCTTGATATAGGACAGAAAACACTCGTTCAAGATCAAGGAAAGTAATGGTAAAGCACCAGGAGTCTTGTTAAATTCGTCAATAAGCCAATCTACCAAATCTGGGTCTTTAAAATCCATTACTACCTGCGTTGTGGGCATTAAGATAATGTCGCGAAGTTCACCGACATCAAGAGAAGGAACGACATAGATGGCATCTTGCCAACATGGTTTAATATCGTCTCCCTTTTGTGGTGGTTTATAGTCGGCGGACACGGTCAGGATAATTTTAAATAGATTGTTTTGATCGACATGCAGAAGATTTTTCAAAATCTGGTTAAAACGATGGCGATCCTCCTCATCTTGGCATTCTGTGATTTGTTCTTCGTATTGGTCGATGACCAGGACGGCTTTGGGTAACACAATCTGGCTGGCCAAATTATCGATTTGGTCGCTCTGAAAAATGTCTTGGTGGCGAATTTTTAATTCAAGGAGCGCGATTTGTAAAACAGAGGTTGGTGTTGTTCCAGGGTGAATGACTTGGATATCGTATCCTTGGCGACGTAGTTCTGGTATTAAACCAGCTTTGACCACCGAGGATTTCCCGCTGCCTGAAGCACCAGTCACTACAATCAGGTTTTGTTTCTTTATTCGTTGCAGTAACTCATTTATGACACGATTCCTGCCGTAGAAAAGGTTTTCATCCTTTTCAGTAAAAGGCAATAATCCTTTGTATGGGGATCTATCGGGGGTGGGGGGGAGGTTTAAGATATGGTTTGGTTTTAAGAATATATATTCCCCTTTATCGTGTTTTTCCAAAGAGAATATGGCGGGGGTCTGTCTGCGTTTGCTATTTGTATCAATGGTGAGGGTTTCAACCGCGTCTCTCAGGTATAAATACAATTCCGTGGCGGTAATCAAGCCATCCCCTTTTCCTACGGGGATAATATCGGCAGCGCCACGTAACCCTTCAAATAAGGTATTGGCAAAAGGAGAATGGTTCATCTCGTCGTTTTCACGGTTGCCAATGGTGATATACGGGAAGTTATCTATGGCCAGTTGATCGCTAGCCGCAGAGGTGATGACCTGCCAGGCGGGGTCTTTTACAAAGCGGTCATAGCGTTCTTTGAAAATGCATTTGGGCATACGAGTCCGGTCGCCACGGTAGCGGGTCCACCATTTTAAAACGCCAGCAAAACAACAGTCTAAAATCAATAAAAAATGATTGCAGGAGAGCTTATTAATGGCCTTGTATAAATCTCTCATGGAATAATAACTGGAAATATCATCTATAATGGCATCGGCAGCGATGAGATAACCCTCTGGTATTTCTTCGCCTTCCTTGGCAATGCCATGACCGGCAAAATACAAGAGACAACGGTCCTCGGCACCCACCTTTTCAAGCATGGTCTTTTCCAAAAATTCTTTTAGCTCATCTCTGCATGCATTCAACAGGGGGGGGTGGACATTAAACTGCTGCTCTTTTGCTAATATTTCTGCCAATGTATTGGCATCATTAACGGCTGTCCTAAGTTTTGGATAGTGATGGTACTCGTTTATGCCGATAATGAAGGCATGGCTTTCTTGGAACGGAAGTTTGGTGCTTTTGTTGGGTTCTGTACTTGCTGTCATGGTTTAATACTTCCCGGTAATTAAACTAGTCCAATAAAGTTTCAACATGGTTGCTCTTTTTTTCTTTATAGCCATAACCCATAAATACCATACAACAAAACCACTGTAAATCCTGAAACTTGTGCAACACGAGCAGTCGCAATCAATGAGCGTCTGGCGAGATTTCCTCTACATCAAAATAGAATTAATCGTCTTATTGGAGGTTGCACAATATTAGGGATTTACAAACGAGGCGGGATTAAGAGAATTATCAGTATGAACTGCCAAGAAATTCATGCACTGCATGCATTAGTAATTATGAGAATTCTGGGAATTCTGGGAATTCTGGGAATTTAATCCCGGGACTTTCAAAGAAATTTACAAAATGAGTTTCTTTTTAGTAATAATCGCGAGGTGCCTAGCACCTTTCGGTGTGGGGCTTCCAGGCAAGACCTTCTGCTTTAAAAGTTATCCACTCTTTCATCCTACGAATCCTGGTCATCCTTTAATCCGATAAATCACGGTTCAGAAACAAATTAATTGCAATTGTTACCAGCGCGCTTTTCCTCTATACTTTCCCCTCAAATCGTAATTGTTTGACTACTTGTTCGATAGTCTTGGCACGGTCCATAGTATAGAAATGAAGACCTTCGACACCATGACTCATTAATTCATGGCATTGCTCCAAAACAAACTGAATACCAAAATTGGGAACAGCTTCTTTGTCGTCAGCAGGTAATAATGCCAACTTCTCTTGTAAAAACTGGGGAATAGTTGCACCACATAGCGTGGCAAGGTTCTCCATCATCTTGATAGAATAAATAGGCATGATACCTGCGACTATAGGAACATGAATACCAATGCTACGGCAACGCTCCACAAAATCAAAGAATATACGATTATCATAACAATACTGGGTGATAATAAACTCAGCACCTTGTTTTACTTTGAGTTGGAGGTACTCCAAGTCCTGGTCAAGATTAACCGCTTCCTTGTGCCCCTCTGGATACCCGGCAGCGCCTTTAATAAAATCATACCGCTCGCCCACAAAAGATAAAAAATCTGAAGCATGGGTCAAACTGTCGGGTTGTGGTACAAAATCCTCTGCTTCGGGGTGATCACCACGAACACAGAACACGTTTTCGATTCCCAATTGCTGGTAATTCTCTAAAACGGAAACCAACTCCTCCTGTCCTAAACCATATGCCGCCACATACGGCAATACTTCGAGTTTTTTATCCCATTTAAGCTTTTCCACCAATTGATAGGAACCCTCCCGGGTTGAACCACCGGCTCCAAACGTGACGGAAACGAAATCGGGTTCCAAAGCCGCTAAAGTATCAATCACTTTGTCGAGTTTTTGCGTGGCCTTCTCATCATGGGCAGGAAAAAATTCAAAGGAGATAGTGGGGGTTGTACGATTGGTCCATATATCTTTCATACTCATTTTGTTCACCTCTTTTAATTTAAAACTTTTTTTCTATATTTTACCATTTTAAATATCGCAAGTAAAAAAAAAAGAAAAAAAAGATAAAAAAATATTTAACCACCAAAGACACGAATCCGACGAAAACACCTTTTTCTTGCTTTTTGGTGGGGGATGGGGTAGAATTGGGTATGTCTAAATTCGATGTCATCTTTGTGTTGCCCTATCTTTTCACGGATCATCCCTCGTTCCCCGAAGGGATTTTAAAAAGATCGTTGGAAGCGTCTGGGTTTACGGTAGGGGTGATTGAAACCCCCTTCTGGCAGAAACCGGAATCCTTCGCGGTGTTTGGCGCACCGCGTTTATTCTTCGCGATTATTCCAGGCCCGGTGGATTCGGTGGTGTTGAATTATACGTCCACACGCAAACGGAGACAAGAAGACCTCTATCAAAAAGATGGCATTGCTTTTTTCCCGGGCTTACCACCTTCTATTAAATATAAAATACGCCCGGACCGGACGGCCATTGTATTTGCCAATTGTATCCGGCAAACATTTAAAGAGGTGCCAATTGTCATCGGTGGTTTGGAAGCTTCGTTACGTCGTTTTGCCCATTATGATTTCCAAGAAGATAAAATGAAACGGTCGATTCTCTTGGATTCGCGGGCGGACTTAATGGTAACTGGGATGGGGGAAAAGCAAATTGTGGAAATCGCACGACAAGGGGCCACGGGAAAAGTGATTAAAGAATTAAATCTGCGGGGCACAGCCAAGATTATTAAAGATGTGGCGGGATACGAAGATATAGTGATGCTGCCTTCTCTGGCTGAGATCATGTTCGCCCCGGCGAAACTGGTGGAAATGTCTCTGCAAATCGAGGCGGCACATATGGCGGGCAAGGGGATAGTACAACCACATGAAGGACGTTTTGTGCTGGAGTTGCCGCCGCAAAACTATACGGCTTCAGATATAAACAAGGTCTATGGATACGACTATTTACGGAACCATCCGGGAATTAAGACAATGTCTCCAGCACTACAAATGAATCTTTTCTCGGTGACAGCGCATCGGGGGTGTGGGGGTGGCTGTGCTTTTTGTTCGATATCAGTACATGAAGGAAAACGAATCCTGTCACGGTCAATGTCTTCTATATTAACAGAAATTGAGAATTTTAACGATCATCCACGCTGGAAAGGCATTGTCTCGGATATCGGCGGTGCTACAGCGGAATTGTACGGCAGTGATTGCGATAACCTGAAATGCAAACGCGTCTCCTGTTTCCTCAAAGAAACATGCAAAACAATCGGTAACACGGGGCGCTATTTAAAGTTATTACGAGAAGCACGAAAGATTCGCGGAGTACGGCAGATATTTTTGGGTTCGGGAGTTCGTTATGATTTACTTTTGAAGAACCCGGAATTACTGGAAGAGATTTTGCTCTTCCATTCGGGAAAGTTCTTGCGGGTAGCACCGGAACATACGGAACAAGGGGTGTTGGATGTGATGCGAAAACCAGGTTTCGAGGTGTTCGCGGAATTTGTGCGCTTGTTTAATACGATCAACAACAAACTGAAACGGAAAATTGAATTGGCCCCCTATCTGATCGTGGGACATCCAGGAGAAACATTAAAAGATGTATTAAAGATGGGAGAACGATTAAAAAAACTTAAACTAAAAACCACGGATGTCCAGATTTTTACGCCAACTCCGGGCACAATTTCCACGGCGATGTATTACGCGGGTGTGGGCACGAATTTTGCACCAATACCAGTGGCAAAAGAAATAGGCGAATTGCAAAAACGGAAAGGGATTCTGACAGGTCTTCCCCATCGCGAAAATAGGGGTGCATAAAGACATTGCCTCCGGCGGCCAAAACCCTTTCGAGAAAGGGTTCTGGACTCCTAAAGCTTTTACTATTTTCTTTTTTCAGGACGGGGGATGGTGACGATGAATTGGTCACTATCCGCATCATCTATAAATTGAATGTTAGGTTGTGCTTTTATGGCTCGTTGAATGCCTGTTCCTAAGCCACGATAGAGTAATATTTTACCGGCAAAAGAGGCAATCACATGGTTCCGCGCTACTGTGTTGCCATATTTGATATTTTCTATAGTTAAACCATTGGGCAGTTTTCCTGGACTGATGATTTCCACGCGGTTATCAAATATCATTAGACGAATAGGCGCATTTTTAAAGTAACTACGATGAACCAAAGCATTTTGTAAGGTTTCTTCAAGCGCTATGCGTGCGATTTCTGGGATTCCCAGACTATTAAAATTCTGCCCCATCTGGAGCTTCAGAAGATTACGCAGTATAAAAGCCAGACCTTGATTGTAAAGCGTTTCCATATCGCCAAGAATATCCTCGCTGTCCCGGTACTCGGTGTCGGTCATATCATTACCGAAGAAAGAAACTCCCTTGATCATCAAAACTGGTTTGAACCGTTGCGGATATTGCCCAAACAGGAGTAAACCGGCCAAGTTCAGGTTACCGTCGCGAAAAAGATTTAGGTTTTGCATTAATTGTTCAAGGGGGAGTCCGGTTTCTGCGATTGTTTTCTCATAGTTTTTTTCAAAGAACAATTTAAATTTATCCAGGTTAAAATCTTTGATAGCGGAGTTGGGAATCAGCATTTCATCGGCAGCCAAATGCCCGCTGGCCTGGAAAAGGCGCAGTAATTCTTCCCGTGATATTTTCCGTTTATCCGCTCCTACCTTTGTATAAAAGATGCTTTTATTGGTGGAATAGGGTTTATTGATACCTTGTTTGATTTCCACCACCATGATGTTTTTATCGTTTACTGGGATTATTTCGGTGAATGGTGTGATGGGAGGAATAACACCTTCAGTGGCGGTATTTGAAATGAGTTGATTCAGGCGATGGATATCTTTCGGGGATAGTCCGATGATATTGTTTTGGTCCGACACGCCCAACAAGATGTAACCCCCTCTGGAATTGGAGAAGGCGACCATTTCTGCGGCCAATTGCTCGCTGTTAGTGAAATTCTCTTTAAATTGAATGTGACTGTCTTCGCCCTGACTAATCCATTGAAGTACCTTCGCAGGTTCCATATTTCTTTCTCCATTGGTAATACATTTTATTTGCACACCAGATTATATTTTAATATAAAAGTCCAGGTTTTTCAATAGTCTTGCCATTATAAAAATGAAAAGTAGTCCACGTACACGGGGGAAACTGGTGCAAAAACGTGTTATAGGGTCCAATTTATTTTTATTGCACGAGCCTCAGTGAACATCTGGCGGTACCGCTTTTGCCATTTTCTTTACCGATTTCAATGTAATAGGAATCATCCAGCAACACGCCATCGGGTAATCTTAATTCGACGGCACGGGTGACCTGAATCACTTTAAAACTACTGTAGATGGTAATGCCCGGTGAAGCGGTGCCTTTGATAGTGAGTTTATCGGCGGTTCTGAGGGTCACGCGATAGGTTAACTGGATAGGGGAGGACTGTCTGAACTTGACATATTTACCAATCAATGGGGTGGCCAAGCCACCAATACGATTCATGATCTCGCTGAAATCCAATTTGGGACTCAACCACTGTCGACCGGGCTCTAATGCGAGCAATTGCTCCCTGGTGCCCTCAAAAAAAGGTTGATTGTATGCTTTTAACATTTCATTGAGGATATGATAAATCTTAAAATTGTAATTATAACTGCCACTTACTTTAAGGGATTTCATGGGTAAATTGACAGCACTGTCACGATGTACCCCGTTGATACTTCGTTTGAAAGTGACGGCATTCTTGTCCTTGGATAGAATAGCAAAAGGAAAAACCATCCATTTCTTAATGGTCTTGGCAAAAGAAGCCGCTTTTTCCTGAAGTAAAATGCGGTCACTGGCGAGTACTCGCTGAACTTTAGCCTGATCATAATCCGCCGCACTGGTGATTAATGTTTTACCGCTGAATCCCCAGGTCCGGATCAGATACCCGGTGTCAGAAATATCTTTAAAACTAAATTGCATGGTTTGCGCATCCAATGGACTGACGTTGAGCAACACAGAAGCAATGGCACGAAATAAAAAGCGATACCGAAAAATCAAGAGGAACACGCCGCTGGTCTGACCATGAAACACATACTCGAAACGGTAAACGGGTTCATTGCCATTTTTATTTTCAGGCACCGTCTTTTCTGCCAATGTTTTTTCTGAAGCTAGGGGCATATGCTGGATGAATAAACATACCACAATAAGAAATATAAGGAAGATTTTTTTCATTTCGTATTCTCCTGTAAAAAATTCTTCTATAAGATGATAAATGATTATTGGGTTAAAGGCAATACATAAAACAGGATTCACGAAAAAAAATCTTAAATGGGGCTGCACCCCCCAACCTCCTTTTTTATTCGCTAAAAATTCTTGCCAGGATTTCGCTTACTGCATCATAGAACTTTTGAACTGTTTGGGTTCCATCCACAGCCTGTATCTGGAGGCTTTCGTTAGGGGAGTGGGGGTCTTTGATGGTGGGTCCGATGGAGATACAATCCATATCAATATCCAGCTCGTTTTTGTACCTGTCTTTGATGGTGCCACATTCCAAACCCGCATGGATGACTGTGGCGTTATAGTGATCGCCATACATTTGTGGATCACTATACACTTCCTCGGTAATATCAAGCAACCGCGATTCGGGGTTCGGTTGCCATGACGGGTAACTTTCAATATCAGTGGTCACGGTGAATTGAAATAGTGTTCCAATATTGGTCTGGAGATTATTGAGCGCGGTCAAAGATACTTGGCGGGAACTGCGGTTAGACGAACCAATAGTGATAGTGTTACCATCAATATGAATACCATAGAGGTTGCTAGAGGTTTCCACCACGCCCGGAACATCGGGAAGCATGCCAATCACGCCGTGAGGAATCTGTTGCAGCACACAGAGCAAGTTGTCGGTTGATCTTTCATTCATAGGTTGAATGGTGGCACTGGTAATGGTTGTCGTGTAAATGAAGCCATCCTCTTGGGGGAGGTTTTGGGTCTTTAAAGCGGCGCAGAAGGTTTTGAAGTCCGCTATGAATTGTTCTGCTTTTTCTTTGGGCACACCAATAACAGCTTCGGCTTGGGCGGGAATAGCATTGGATTTATGAACATCGCTTCGCTTGATATCATAGAGCACTAGGTCATAACTATGAATACCTCCACCGTTAATATCAGATGCGGTGATTCGTTTATCTAACCGGGCCAGTACTTGGGCCAAGACTTTAATGGCATTAAGTCTTCCTTTATTGATGTCCACGCCAGAATGTCCACCGCGTAAGCCGGAGACAGAGAGTAACAAGGTCGTATAACCCGCGGGTGGGGTGGCACGGTTGATCTTTCCCTGGTATTCTGTGGCGCTACCTCCGGCGCTACCAAAGATGATTTCATTGAGGACTTCCGCGTCAAGATTAAGCAATAATTGTCCCGTGAGATTTTTCAAGTCGAAATGCTGGGCACCACCCATATCCGTTTCTTCTTGCACCGTAAACAAGCATTCCAATGGATACTCTTTAAGATTATCGTCAACTAAAATCGCCAGTGCAGTGGCCACACCCAGTCCATTATCGGCGCCCAATGTAGAGGGAATTCCGTTGTTGTCCTGGGCTTTTATCCATTTGCCCTGCCCTGCTCGATTGGAGTCAATAATCACATTGAGAGGGAAAGCCATGTTCACGGGATTATACACCATGTCTATATGGGCCTGGAGTATAACCGGGTGTCTTTGAGCATAAATCCCGGAACCGGGACGTCGTAACACGATCACGCGGTCTCCGGGTTGGGTAGCGTTCTTTTCATAAAATACTATTTTCACCCCGGGAATTTCCCGGGCTTGTGAGATCACATATTCTCTTATAGGGTCTTCATTGCCAATGACGCCTTTTTGGTCTGCCGAAGGATGTGGACGTTGCGTAATCGAAATAAACCGATTGCATACGTCTGTGGGTTCAAAGAATGTGTCTGATTGATTCATATTGCCTCTCCTTTATATTATCTTTTTTTCTCCCGTTCTGTACTTTTGCGCACAAAAGATCAGTGATATTATAATAGAAAAAAGAGAGAAAAAGAAGTACTATATCCGATATAATTTTTTTTTCTATGCTTTTGGTATTTGGAAGGGTGATTTCTATGTGAAGTTTGAATCTAACCAGGGTAAATCGATAGTCGACTTATCATTTACCCTGGTTGTTTTGCTATTGGGGTTGAATTTTGGTTGAAAGGATGCCATAATAGTATTGAAAAATTATTAAATAAGGATGTGTACATGATCACATTTAGGACACTGGATCTTGACGGTTTATGGTTACGGATGGATTCGCGTAATATTGATCCCTCCGTTTTGGTGCGACGTTCCGGGGTTGAAAAGATCACGGAGCGTTTGGATTCGGATCACGTCGAAGTTATTATTGGACCCAGGCAAAGTGGGAAGACAACCGTGTTGATGATGCTGATTGATGCACTGCTCCAGCGGGGGGTTACTCCGCAACGGGTGTTTTATGTGAATATGGATACTATCGACCGATTTGAGCAATTTAATAATCCGATGCTGCTGGTTGAGCAAATAAATCATGTCCGGGAAAAAGGCGAACGGGTTTATCTATTTCTCGACGAAGTGCAACGGCTTGATACCCCGGGAAAATTTTTAAAGGGAGTTTACGATCTGGGGCAAAATATCAAGGTATTGGCCACGGGTTCCTCTTCTCTGGAGTTGAATTCAAAAATCAAGGAGTTCTTAACGGGTAGGAAGCGTGAAACCTACATCTTCCCGATCTCCTTTAAAGAATATATCCGTTATGAAAATAAAGTCCCATTTCACCTGATGCCCGAATACCTAGCGGAATCGTCGCTGGGGCAATGGCAGGAATTGGAGAAAATATACGGCCTCTATTTAAACCGAATCATGGAAGAGATGGCTATATATGGTGGTTATCCTGCGGTATTGAAGGCCATGGGACATCAGGCAAAGTTGGAGGAGCTAAACGAGATATACCGATCCTATATAAAAAAGGATATCGTGGAGCTTTTAAATCTGGGAAAATCTGAATTATTCACCAATCTGGTCAAGGTGCTTTCTGCCCAAACAGGGAACTTGATTAATAAATCAGAGATATGCTCTTTACTGGGTAGTAATATGTCCACGGTTACGAAGTACATGAATATTTTAATGGAAACCTATGTCGCAGCCTTCCTGCCACCCTTTGTCAGTAGCCCAAGAAATGAGGTTAGAAGTGCTCAGAAGTGCTATTTTATGGATAATGGGATTCGCAATTTTACTGTCAGGCAGTTCGGTGAATTTAGCCTTCGCCCGGATAAAGGCGCGGTGATGGAAAATTTAATTTTTACGGAACTGGCCAAAGAGGGGGCTTTACTGGACGAAGAATTATTCTATTGGAGAACCAAGAACGGTGCGGAAGTGGATTTTTTATGGCGGGTTGGCACGGGAGATGATGTGGTCCCAGTAGAAATCAAAACCGGCTCGGCCCGCCCCGGACTATTATCCAAAAGTTTTCATTCTTTTCTGGAGACTTTTTCACCGCAGAAAGCACTCTTCCTGAATCGCGATCTTTTCCACATTGAAAAAATCAAGCAAACAGATGTCTACTATATTCCCAACCATTGGTTCTTGTTATTGGGACGAAAACTCATTGCCTAATGGTAGCACCCCGGACAAATAGTGATATGATGGGTTTGGTTTAAGCTTGGACTTTTTTTATGATTTCGATGACACTACGGTAGAAGGGTTCCACCGAAGCCGTGTCCAATCTTTCGTTCCAGGTGTGTAGACCTCTGGCGGATGGGCCGATGGAGATGCAATCGATTCTGCGTCCGGTTGCGGCGAAACGTTTAACTACCCAGCCGCATTCCAATCCCGCATGGATGATCTGGGCCTGGAATTTCCCTTTGTATATGTCCTGATAAACTTCTTTGGCTATAGTCAGGAGCGGGGATTTTTCATTCGGTTCCCATCCGGGATAATTACCACTGATGATTAAAATACCACTGTTCTCTATCGGATATTCTTCATTGAGCAGGTCTTGGGGGTCGAAAGTATCGAGGTCCAAAAACATTTCCAAACCGAAGAGACGGGCTGCCGCTTTTTGGATGGTTTCGATGATGGCCAATGAATTTTCATTGGAACTGCGCGTGGAACAGTGGATGTTTACCATGGCAGTGTTCGCTTTAATGATGGCCAGATTGGCGGAAGTTTCCACTACTTCCGGTCTGGAAGCAATCATTTTAAGCGGGCCTGTGGGCAGGAGCGTTAATAGTTCAAGCAGGTTATTTGAATCCACGGTCGCTATCATCTGGAGGGAATTATCAACCGGTGTTATTTGCCATGTAAAATCGGGGTCGGTGTTCTTATAGAGTTGTTTGAAGCCAGTCAGTATTTCATGGCATTGGTTAGAAACGTCCTGTATGTACTGGGCATCGAAGGTAATGATGGCGACGACATCGTTGGGGATAGCATTACTGGCAATACCGCCAGTGAAAGAGACCAGATTAAAACCGGGTTTTATAACTGTTCTCAAGTGGTTCAGCAGTTCTGCCAGTATTTTGATGCCGTTGGCATTACCATCCGCGATGTTTACTCCCGAATGACCACCTTTAAGTCCGAGAAGACGAATGTTATACGTGATATTGTTCGCGGGGATAAACTCAGTCTGGGGTTTCCATTTATAGAGTGCTTCCGAACCACCCGCACTACCATACGTAATAATATCTTTATCTTCTGAATCCAGGTTGATATACGCTGAACCCGTGAGCCAGTTCAGATCGAATTCCCTGGCACCGGCCAAGTTGGTTTCTTCCTGAACGGTAAACAGGCATTCGATGGGTCCGTAATTCTGTTCTGTATCCGTAATAATCGCCAGCGCAGTGGCCACGCCCATACCATTATCCGCGCCCAGGGTAGTGCCATCTTTTTCTGTTTTGCCACCCGCTTTTAACCATGTGATGCCCTCTTCATCGGTATATTTATTGAGGGCCAGTGGGAATATATTGTCGTGGGGAACACAAACCATGTCCATGTGTGCTTGCAAAATGACCGTCGGTTTTCCCACCAAGCCAGGAGCCGCTTCTTTTCGCAATACAATGACCCGTTGCCCCGGAGTGTTGGCCTTTTTGTCATAATGAACGATCTGAATCGGGTGTTGCGGATGTTTTTGATTGAATTGGTTGATAACTTCGATGACGTATTGCCTTACTTCATTTTCCTGACCCGAACCATGCGGCTTCTGGCAGATATCATAAAAAAAATCATTGATGGGTTGCGGTGTAAAAAAAGATTCTTTGTTCATTTATTTTCTCCAATGTGACGGGGAAGAGTGGCGTGTCCCCGACGTGTTATTTTTTTTCATTCTAATGATTGTAATATACGGCTGTATATGTGGGTCGCTTGAAGAACCTGACGAAAAGAGACAAATTCATCGGGCATGTGGGAGACTTCCAATTGACCGGGTCCGATGAGAATAGGGCGTACTCCTGCTGCCCATAATAAGTTGGCGTCGGAATGGCTGCGGAAACTACTGGGTTCAAAAGGGAGATTATCCTTCTGATAGATAGTGTGCAGAGTATCGTAGAATTTCCCTTTTTCCGGCAATTCATAACCGGAGTGAATATAGGTAAAATGAATGGTGGCGTTAAAATCGGTTTTTGCCTGTCCTTCATTAACGAAGAGCTCTTCCAACTCGTAAATGATATCCCCGATAGCGGAATGGGGGGGCACATGGAAATCAATCCAGACCTCGCAATATTCAGGAACGACAAAACCTTTATGAGAACTGGATAAATTACGGATATTGTAGATCACTTCGGGGCGATGGTTTTTGAGGTATTCCATGATTTTGAGGAGTTGATGCATCATGACTTCAATAGCGTTCACGCCTGCCGGGGCCAGAGACGCGTGGATACCTTTACCACGGGTGCTGATATTGGCTTCGATATAGCCGTAATGGCTGAAACAGGGGTTCAGGTTGGTGGGTTCGCCTACAATGGCATAAGGAAAGGTGTATTCGGAAAGAAAGGTAGAGGTGCCATCGCCACTTTCTTCTTCGCCGACTACCAGGGCCAAGGCGGCGGGTGGTGGTGTAGGGCATTGGTGCCAGTGCTGGATATAGGCTTCGATCATGGCAGCGCAACCGCCTTTCATATCAGCCGAACCAAGACCACTAATAGTGTCGCGGTCGTGACTGGTCACGTTGTATTTATAATTATCAAAATCCGGGGCAGGTACTGTGTCCACGTGGCCTAACAATACCAGTTGTGGCTCCTCTATCGCGGGAATGACCAGGATGTTCTCCCTGTCTTCTTCCACTTGTTGACGAATCACTGGCAGGCCATGTTTTTTAAGGTAATGATATAGAAAATCAGCGATCTCTGTTTCTTTGCCGTGGGGGCTGTAAATATCAATCATGTTTTTTAGCAATGATCGCAGTCGTGACGGTTGAATCGTATTATCGTCATACGCCCCGATTTTCTTTTTCAGGGCTTTTTTTCGTAAAGGTCTTGTTTTTAAGGTTTCATGTTTTAAGGGATTTTTTTTAAGAGCATCAGTCATTGTGATTCTTATCCTTGAGGTTTAACCGTTCCGAGCGGTCGCTGTCCAGGTTCAACTGAAGGTAAACGTGTTTCTGGGGTTTTTCAAAACCCTGTTTCTCGAAGAAATTAATAGCCGGGAGGTTATCTGCTGCCGTATCCACCAGGAGCATACGCACACCATCTTCTAACATCAGATTGCGGAACTGGTGGAACAGTCTCGCGGCGATACCCCTGGATTGAAAGTCCGGTTCGACACCCAGCCAGACTAAGTAGCCGTATTTCCAAGAGGATTGTTTTTTGGAAATAGTAGTGCCCAATACAAAGCCCACCAATTTCCCTTTGAATTCTGCCACCATGCAAAATTCCGGTGCATCTTGAAACGAGGCGATCACCTCGAATTCATCCCAGGTGCGATAGAGGTTGGGGAATGTATCGGCGGTAAACAGTTTTTCGCCCAGATGAAACACCGGGGCCAGGTCGTCAATGTTCATTTCGCGGAGGGTTATAGTCTCTTTTTTCTTTTTACTATCTGCTTCTTCGTCACTATTTAAAGTCATAATTTATTTCCTTCCTTGTATTTGTTATTTAAGTATCCTTGGAGAAGACGTATTATTTTAACGTTTTCCCCGATTCGCTTTTAGTTTGGAATTTTATAGCAAGTTGACGTAGAATTCAAGAGATTAATTTTTTTTTCTTGCCACACCAATGTTTTAAAACAGGGTGAACACTCTGGACAAACTGGACTAGCTGGACTATATGGACAAAAAATGAAACAATGGGTAGTAGATTAGGATTTAACCCGTGCTAATATGGTGGCGAGATGTCTTTTCCATTCAAATTGACTGGAATGGATGACTCTGCCTTGATAACCCGTGGTGGCACGACTGCTTACGATTTGATTGAGGGTGGGATAACCCCAGATGGAACCCATAAACTGTTCGAGGGGTTGTGCGGGCCATTGAAAAACATACGTGGCTGCTCCATGAACGGGACGTTCCCAGACCAGACAGTTTTTTATCTTGAACCATAAATCCTCCTGGGTGGGAAACACTTGTTCCGCCATAGCAATCAATTCATTCACATAAAGTGGGTCGTATCCTTTTTCTTCCAACTGCTTTTTTGAATAGGGAATAGCCTTGAGATTATCAAAATCAAACCAGGGAGCAGTCACATGGTTAATTGCCGCATCCGTGCCCAGCGTGTTGCACAGTTCCACGAAGATGGCTGTCATCTTTTTAAAAAGAGCGCGGGTTTCTTCATCCATGGCCAGTTGAAGCGAGATCGGACCGGTTGAAATAACCAGCTTTCCCATCATTGCATCCCAGAAGAAACGGTGGGGATTTATTTCAATCACATCCATAAAACCTTTGAACACCTGTTTAATATGGTCCAGAGAAGGGGCGCTCTTAATGGTGAGGTTGGTGGTAGGAATTCTCCATGAACGACCGGTTGAAACAGTCACCGTGATCTCATTCATGCCATAGCTAATATCTTTGAAGAAAACCCGTGATACCGTTTGACTTTCCCAGGGTGGCACGTCCGCGATAATGGAGTTGGCGATAGGTTGGTGAAAGGCATTTAATCCCCAGGCAAGAAGTAATTCCTCTACTTTTTCCATGCTAACAGAACCGTCCGCGCACATCTTTTTTATTGCCGTGTTTATGGAGGATTGGCGGAACGTTAAAAAGGCCTGGATGGTGTCGTTTGGAATCTCCCATCGGCCCAGGTTCTGGGCTGTTTCCTCGACTAAAACCTCTCCTTTAACCCCGTCCCAGCAACGGTGGTGAAAATGCAGGAAAAAGATTTCAATCGACCCCGGTAATTGCGGTTTCATCTCTTCCAAGATCGGGCCCAATTCAAAAGGAAACGATTGGCTGGCAATGGGGTAGGGTTGATCCTGGTATTTGAAAATAACGGTATCCGGGCGGTATTCCAGTTCGGAAAGCGGAATCGTATGTACTTCGGTACTGACTACCTGGGGTCCTTCATCAATGTAACGTTTCAGGAAACGGTTGAGTAAAACCAGGGATAATTCATATTCCAGGTTTTTAAAGAGTTCTGCCGCTTTATCCAGTGTCAAGCAGTTTTTTTCGATTAACAGATCCAGTTCTTGGGCAATCGCCGCGATCATCATTTTTTGTCTTTGGAAGGCGTTAAATTCCGGCAAACTCATTGACACCGACTCCACCTCCAGCACGATTCTGTCCACATTAAGTTTTTCTTTTGCAGTATCCCAGTGGATGTAGCGGCGAATTTTTATCATCGCGCAAATGCTGCCATTAATGAATTGGACAAATTCCGGTGGGAAGTGATAGAGTTCCAATTTTAATTGCGTGTCATAGATCATGAAATAAGTGGACCTGTATTTAAAAAGAGCGCCGCCCGGTCTGGGGATTAATTGGGCCGGTAATACCGTGTGGGACACCGTTGATTCTTGCGGTGGAATCTGATTGACAAAATGGGCGATAATCGGGTTAAAGCGGGAAAAATCACCTGTGAATCCATTTTCATTAAAAATACGGATGGCCAACTCGCGGGTTAACGTGTTCTTTTCTGCCTCGGTTTTAATTAATTTTTCAATTTTAACTATGTTTTGAATCGCCGTCTGATAATCCATCATCGACATCCGTGGCAGAGTGTTCCCCGAAATTCTAAGCGGAGCATCTATTGTTTCGAGTTTTCCCAGGTTACTGTTCCATTTCACGATACGTTGTTTATGAAACTCTACTGTCAGGTCGCCTGTCAGGAATTTTTTAATTAACTCGCCATAGGTCGTAGCTGTGAAGATCAGGTTCTGGTTGGGGATTTCCAAAAGCGTGCCATTAAAAGTAAATTGTATGCCATTGTCGTTGTACTGGAGTGTTGAGAGTGGAATAAGCAGTGGTTCCATCACGTGACTGGGCGGGATATTGTCAATTATTTGGCTGAGAAACCGGTTCAAAGAGACATTATCCAGGTGCAGGTTCCCTGTTTTTAAAAGCGCTTGTACAGTTTCCACGTTTAATTCTTTTTTGTTGATGGCCGTTTGGATAGTGTGGATAAAATCGGTTATCGCAGCCACCTTGTCTTTAAAATTTTGCACGTCCGATGGGGTGAGGTGAATCTCGGAAAATTCAATTCCTGCTTTGAACCATGGAAAGGTCAGGGCAAGATGGAGTTGTCCTGGCAGAGCCGTTTTAAAGTATTCCAGTTTCTCCCATACCTCGGTAGGAAAATGGATGGGGAAATCTTCCCGGGGTAAAAGCAACGGCGTTTTTTCCCATTTAAACAAAACGTAATCCTCTTGAAACTTCAACTGTGAAACCGGAATTGTTAGTTCTATTTTTTTTCCCATAGTTTTTGCACCCCCATCAATTTACCCAAACCTGAAAGAAAAGTCAAGAGGCAATGTCAAAATAATCAATGAAAGAGATGGAAGGAAGGTTGGAGGTGGCTTTATTCTGTTTATTAAAAAAATGAAATATGGTATACTCTTGATGGATGAAATTTTTATGTAAGTATTGTCAAAAGTTGCATGAAAGAGAATGGAGGCAAAGTTCTCGATGGACTCAATTTTATCATAAAACCCGGAGAAAAAGTCGCTCTTATAGGAAAAAATGGCCAGGGCAAAAGTACCCTTATTAAAATGATACTGAAGTTGCTGGTCTCTGCAAAGGGGGAAGTACTGATATCAGGGAAGAATATCCAACAAATAGAACGTAAAAGTCTTAGGCGTAAAGTGGGGGTGATTGCCCAATCCTCCATAATCTTAGATGCCGATGTAGAAGAGTATGACAAAGATGACTATTTGAAACTTACACTGAGTATGTTCAATTTGAGCCTGAACGGAAAACATGAATTTAAAGCAGAGTTATCCGGTGGAGAGGTGCAGCGTTTAGAAGTCGTCAATATGCTTCTACAGAATGCCGAATTATTAATCATCGACGAAGGTACTTCAAACCTTGATTATGAATCCGAACGTTATGCATTGAGGGAGTTGCTCAAAAAGTATAAAGACAAAACGGTTATCGTTATAGCACACCGCCTGAATTCGATCAGTGAATTTGAGCGGTTAATGGTACTGGAAAATGGTATAATTTGTGAACAAGGAACGCATGATCAGTTACTCAATAGGCAGGGAGTTTATTGGAATTTATGGGAAAAACAGAAGGAATCGGTATTTCAATCAAAGGTTCCTCTTGATGAAAAAGCGCGGGTAGTGGAATATGAGGCACCATAGCCCGAATATCTATTCCCATCATCCATAGCGTCTGCTTAATTTTTAATTCTTCCCCATTTATTTCCTCCCTCTTGCCAAAGACCAATATCTGTGCGATAATTTTTTCTTGAATTATCACGAAATTATTAAAAAGGAGTAGACCAATGAATCGAAGAGACATGATCGTTATTTTCATTTTAACCATGTTTGTGTTCCTGTTTCTCCCTCACCCCCAGCACGCTTGTACTTCCATACTCGTGACCAAAGGTGCTTCCAAGGATGGTTCCACCATGATCAGTTATTCTTGCGACGGTGAGTTCCATCCGCGTCCCCGCATCATTCCCGCCGCCGACTATCAACCCGGCGAAATGGCGGAACTGATGGGTTGGAGAAACGCAAAAGGAAAAATACCCCAAGTCGCCCATACCTATAAAGTAGTGGGTTTAATCAACGAGTTCCAACTGGCTCTTGGTGAAACCACTGCTGGTGGACGCCCCGAATTGGTGGATGAAGAGAGTTTGTTCGATTATTACCCCCTCATGCTCATTACCCTGCAACGAGCCAAAACAGCACGTGAAGCCATTGATGTCATGACTTCCCTGGTAGAACAATACGGGTATGCCAGTGAAGGCGAATCCATTTCCATCGCCGATAAAGAAGAAGTATGGCTCTTTGAAATCTTTGGCACTGGCAAAGGCACGAAAGGGGCCGTCTGGGTTGCCATTCGTATTCCTGACGGTAAAATCTGCGCCACTGCTAACATGGCTCGTATCGGTGAGTTCCCCCTCAATGACCCTGAAAATTGCCGTTACTCGAAAAATGCCATCTCTTTCGCCATTGAAAAAGGGTATTATAATCCCAAGAGTAAGATCCCTTTCAGTTTCACCCAAACCTACAATCCTCCCACGGAAGAACAAACCCGTTATTCCCTTCGTCGTGTATGGAGTATTTTCCATCGCGTTGCACCGTCACTCCATCTTTCCCCTGATTATAGTTCTTCCAAAAAGAACGCCACCCCCTATGATTTGTATATCACTCCCGATCAGAAACTTTCTGTTCGTGATGTGATTGCCTTGCATCGTGATCATTACGAGGGCACCGAATTTGACATGACGCAGGATGTCACGGCTGGTCCCTTTGGCGCTCCAGATCGTTGGCGACCCATGAAATGGGAGGTGGAAGGTAAAAAATATTCCTGGGAACGACCTATTGCGACACAACAGGCTGGGTTTGTTTTTATTTCCCAATCCCGTGCCCATGTTCCTGATGAGATTGGTGGCATCAATTGGTTCGGTTTTGATAATCCCTATACCAATGTATTTGTTCCTTTCTATACTTCTATTACCGAGCTGCCTGAATGTTATACTACTGGCACACTCCAACAATTCACGCGTGACTCGGCATGGTGGGCTTTTAATTTTGTCGCCAATTACGCCAATCTCCGTTGGAATTATATGATCAAAGACATACAAAAAGTTCAACAAGAGATCGAAGACCTCCAATTCAATCTCCAACCCGCCATTGAAGCCACAGCTCAAGCCCTATTAAAAACCAATCCCCAACTCGTTCCCACCTACCTGACCAACTATTGCACCGCCAATGCGGAAACGGCGATAAAAAAATGGTGGCGTTTGGCCGATTTCCTGGTCACGAAATACAATGACGGATACATTCAAAATGAAAAAGGCAGACCGGAAGAAGTGGGTTACCCAGAAAAATGGCTCAAAAACGAAGTCAAAGTTTACCCGGAAAAGAAACGCCTGAAAGAAGAAAAAGCCATCAAAAGAGAATTATAAATAAACCTAAAGTCAGGAGGTTAAGACGCCACCCCCGAAGAGATGAAGTTTTTTTTCTTCTTCGTGTGTTTCTTGGTTTAAAACAAAATACCAGACGACCGTTCAGTGCCGGATATTCTCTTCGAGGAAAAGGGGATAGATTTTTTCATACAGTGAATTGAGGAACTTTTCCAAGTACTCTTTTTCCTCTGGGACACCCGGCAAGGTGACCAGGATTTTTCCTTTTGGGGAGACGGCGAGGATGGTTGGGGTGTACCAGGGCAGAAATTTTTGATACTGCTTGAAACTTTCCAGAGGAAAGGCCGCACCGGTAATGGTGCGAAGTTCTTTTTCATCTTTTAACTCTTCTTCCGGCACGATGCCCGTGACGATGAATTGGGGTGGTAGGCTGTTGAGGGTTTGGATCACTTCCAAGCAGTCGTGGCAGTTATTTTTTTTAAAGAACACATAGAGGAATAGCGGCACATCCACCCCGTTGGCCACCCGTGTCCAGGTTTCTCCCCCAATCGGGAACGGGGTGCCGAGGGTCTTGCTATTCTTATAGAGAAAACTGCTTAGGACCAAGATGACTACGAGTAATGTGGCAATGATATAGTTTTTCATATTATTCAATCACCTTATATGTTTTTATCCAATACCCCTCTTTGAGGTTCCCGCCGAGGGAGTATAAGATATGGCTCTCTTTATCGAAGTGCATTTTGGGGCCGGAGTAAAATGGAATTGACTCCAAGCCTACGATTTCATAAAATATATTCTACCACTTTTCGTGGAAATTGCCAATTCCAACCGAGGCAAAACACTACTTCTTCATTTTCTCTATTTTTTTTATCAGATTGGGAAGTGTGGCCAAATCACTATTGGCTTTATAGACAATATGATCGGCTGGAATACCCATGGCAGCGAATTCATCGGTTTTGGTAAAAACCACTGAAAAGACAATGAACTGCCGGGGGTCGAATTTAAGCGGAGGCCGTAATAAAAGCTCTGCTTTTTCTGGGGCGAATATGGATTTGAGTAGTTCAAAACCTAGGTTGGGATCAAAATTTGGATTTTCTCTCCGTTTACTTTCATCCAGCTTAATCCATTCTGGCAAATAACCGGGGAGCACCTTAATGTCAAAAATGACCGCAGTATACTGTTCCTCGCGCAACTTTTGGATGGCTTCAGAAACGGACTTTACACAATCCACCCAATAGTCATCCATGAATAATCGACTCCTGTATGCACCAAAATCCTCATACTGGTCCTCTAGCCACAACACTCTGGTTAATTCCATACTCTCAGTTTCTTTTTTCTCATAGGGTTCCATACTAACGATCCTCCTGATTTTTCTTCGTGGATTTAGGAATGGTAATTATAACCTTTGTTAAATAGGGGACTTTATATTTTGGCGGATTTACTTCATCCATAGCAGGAACACTAGTGATTTCTATTTTTCCACCATGGGCGTCAATTACATCTCTGCAATCCGCCAAACCTACCCCCGTACCATCTCGATCACTTTCATATGCCTTTTCCCCTCGATAGCCGACTTCCCAAATCTTGCCACTCTTTATTTCTTCTTGTTTGATAGGAATACCAAAATTTTCTATGGAAATCGCAACTTGATTGATATCGCCCATTTCTTTCGCCCGCACTTTTACAAATCTACCCGGAGCATGATGCGAGTACTTCCAAGCATTGTGTAAAAGGTTACATATGACTCTATCGATGTCATTGGCTGAGATCAAGGCCATCAAATTGCCAGATTTTGTATAATCAATTTTTAACTCTTTTTCTTTGAAGACAGGTTCGAATTGTTGAAGATTTTTTTCCAAGATGAGACTAATATCCTCTTTAACAAATATAAACTTCCGCTCTTTTTTAAAGCCAAAATAGCTGCGTAACGCCTCTACTTTCTGTTTCATAATTTCTGTCTCTTCCAACAGAAGCTTGGCGCCACGAATTAAGCTATTAAAAAGGATGTTTTGCAAAAACTCAATGAACTCTTTGCTGATAATCACTCTGAGTAATTCGTTGTTGGAGAAATCCAATTGGTTCAGCTCTTCCAAAAGACGAAGGGTAGTGTCGCGAATCGCATCTTCCAATAAAATAGTACTATCAATCGTCCTTAATCTATGGTCAAATATGTTACATATTTTTTTCAGCCGAGACTTTAATTCTCTCATTGTTATCGCGGATTCTCCATCGGTATAGCAGTCATTTGAATTGCCCAAGAGAGGAATTTTTTCGTCTGTATCCGAGAGGTCGTTTCTTATGGCATTCATTCGACTTAACAGCTTCTCTCCCAATTCACAGGTATCTAATTGTTTACCTACCTTTGTCGAGATTTTTGGTTGCACCGTATGATGAAGAACTTTTGCCATTTGGAACTGCAATTCGGAATTTCCTGAGAACTTAATAACGGGGTGAAGGAAGGTGTGGGTAAGTTTGTTGATATCCTCCGTTGTTTTTTTTAAGTTCTCTTCTGCCAGTGCCACCTTTTCTCTCAGCACTATTTCTTCCGTAATATCACGGATAGTTCCTTCCTGCCCGATAATGCTGTCATATTCATCTTTAACAAGCAATGAATCGACAGAGATAGTAATTATATCACCGGAATCAGCTTTTCTTATTTTAAGCGGGTAATTTTGAAGTGGTTCGCCGCGTCTGTCCGCTTCGCTTAAGTCCAACATATATTCCTCAAAAGCTTCAGGCTCTACAAACAATAACCTTGTAGATCGGCCTAACGCTTGTTTTTTGGTACCGTAACCAAATTGTCGGGCAAAATGGTCATTGCAATGGGTGATCTTGTCATCTTCAATATGAAAATACCCTGTTGGCATATTCTCCATAGCTTGATAGTATTGTTCCCTTTGGGTTACATTGGTAACCATCCCATAACGTTCTCGTTCCCTGATGTACTGGGAGAAAATTTCTACTTTGATTTTAGAATTATTGGCATCCCTTAAGCTGAATATCCCTTTTGCAAATCCGTTCTCTGCAATGTCTCGATTAAATTTTTTCAGTTCTTCCGGTTTTAACCAGAGTTCCTCAAGATGTTTGTTGAATAATTGGTCTTCTTTCTGGTAATTCAGCATGCTCACCATTGCTCCATTCACATGCACAATTTTATCGTACTCATCCACTTCATACAACCCGATTGGGAATAACTCGAAAATCAAAGGAGATAAAGTAGGGGGTTTAATTTCTGCAATCATTCCTAAATAGCATCTTTGTTTTTCATCCATTTCACTGCAGCACCAGCTTATATCGAATAAGTTTTTATATTGACCATGTATACGTACAGACAGGACATCTCTAACAGACCGAGAAGGATTTTCAGCTAATTTTTTTAATTGCCTCAATCTTGCAGATGGAACCACGCAGAATTGCTGAATCGAATACTCTGATAAATCTTCCACATTGTCAGGTATGCCCAAAACCCTTCTGGCTTCTGCATCACATTGCAGAAATGTGCCATCTTCGGTTATCCGATAATGGCCAAAACCCAAAAATGCCAGATCCTTCTGGATTTGATCTTGATCACATTTGTCTGCCATGGGGCCTCCTCGTCTTTATCTCAACTATATGGTTTTCTAACAATGGATGGATATGTGCCAAAGGTGAAATTTGCAATATTTGTTGATGCTTTCCTGCAGAAAGATGATACCATTGATGGTACAAAATTCTTTTTCATTTTTTAACTCCGGTTTCGGGACGATCCCGATAACAATGATTTGAGAGAAACTGTTCAGGGTTTGGATAACCTCCAAAAAGTCGTTGCAGTTATATTTTTTAAAGAACACAAAGAGGAACAGCGGTACGTCTACCCCGTTGGCCTCCTGTGTCCAGGTTTCTTCCCCAATCGAAAATGGAGTGCCGAGGGTCTTGCTATTCTTAAAGAGAAAAGTGCCTAAGACCAAGATGAATACGAGTAATGTAGCAATGATATAGTTTTTCATTGTGCTTTTACGGAAGTTATTTAATCCCAACTTTTCCAAGAACCAATTTTCTGAACAATATCAACACTATCCCAAACCACAGGGGAACAAAAAAAGAAATAATCGAAAAAATAGATATGCTTTTAATGGCAGCTATATAATATATGATTGCAATCACCAACCACCCCAATAAAATAGGCAATATGACGTTTATAGATTTCCTATCTCCTGATTTGTCATTTAGCAGTAAGTTCAAACTTTTGTAAAAAAGAAATGGGATGAACACGCCGATAAAAAATGGGATTAAGATTTCCAGAAAAGAAGCGGTTGACTTTTTAAATAATTCAAGCATTGAGAGTTCTTTGACAATAAAAACTATTATTGCAGTAACGGCAATCGAATGGGATATCCAAAAATCATATTTTGGTGGCTTTTGCTCTCTCCTCCGAACATCGAGCGCAAACCATTCGATAGTTATTCTTATACCAGAATAAATAATGAGTATCAGCAAGCACCATGGAAGTAACCTGAAGTCAGTTATTTCTATATTACCTACGATTGGGGGGTTATTGTTTGTGGGAGTTAATGGAACCAATGACCAAATAATTAACAGGGCACTGAATAATCCGTATTGTTTTCGGGATCCATGGTAGTGATCTGGTAATGGAGCAGAGTTGATATTATTTCCTGACATTTTGACTCGCTTTATTTTTTTAACCATGATTTATTTTTTTATACCGAATTGATTCTTGTCGTCATCGCTTAGACGAGGAAGTGTTGCACCTTTTAGCCAATTTTGAATGGCAGCCGGGGTCATCCAGATTTTGGCTGTGCCATCGCTGGAGGCGGTAAGTATTCGGGTTCCATCCGGGGAGAATACAGCGGAATTAACCTTTTTCTGATGAAGTTTCAGGTCAGCCAACAATTCTCCGTCAAGATTCCAGTATTTTGCTGTACCATCCTCTGAGGCGGTAATCACATATTTACCATCTTCAGAGAAAACCGCCGAAAGAATGGGTTTTCTATGCCCGGTAAAGGTTGTGATTGATTTGCCATTCAAATCCCAAAGGATGGCGGTTTTATCCCAGGAAGAAGTGAGAATGTATAAACTGTCCGGGGAAAAAACAGCGGAAGATAATTTGTCTTTATGGGTAAACGTCTTTAAAAATTTCCCTTCCTTGCTCCACAAACGAGCTGTTTTATCCAACGATGCGGTTAACACATACTTTCCATCTCGTGAATAAACAGCAGAGATAACCACATCGTCATGGCCTTTTAAGGATACCATCGACTTCCCATCCAAGTCAAAAATTTTTGCAGTTTTATCAGAGGAGGCAGTGAGTATGTTTTGACTATCCGGGGAGAATACTGCTGAGAATATGGTTTCATTATGTGGTTTAAATTTAAAGTGAGATACACCACTTATATCAAAGATTTCAACGAATTCATCATCGGATACTGTCACAATTTTTTGGCAGTCAGGCGAGAACGACGCATAGGTAACGGCTGCATCATGGGTTAATTCCTTCATATAAATACCCTGAGAGTCCCAGAGTTTGGCTCCTTGACCAAGAGAGAGAGTCACGATCCATTTACTATCTTCTGAAAATATCGGGGAAGTAACCCCTGCATTATGTTTAGCTAAGGAGAGAAGTAAATACCCCTTTCTGTCCCACAATTTGGCAGTGCGGTCCTGGGATGCTGTGAGTATTAAATTACCATCTTTTGAGAACACGGCGGAATTGACTTCGGCGGTATGGTCATTTAGATTGATCAGGATATCGGTTTTCAGGTTCCAGACTTTTACGGAACCATCTTCGCACGCAGTGAGAATTTTATTGCCATCTTTTGAAAAAATGGCAGAGTAGACAATGCCTTGGAAATTATCCATATCTAATAATAGATTGCCTTCCAGACTCCACATTTTTACCGAACCATCACGGGAGGCGGTCAGTATTCGTTTGCCATCGTTTGAAAAATTTGCGGACGTTATTTTATCAATGTGCTTTTTAAAAACAACCGTAGTTTTTCCATCCAAGCTCCAAAGTCTTGAGAAACAATCGTCAGAGGCGGTTAAAATTAAGGTGCCATCAGGCGAATATTGGGCCGAGGAAACCACTGCATCATGGAGCAACGTCAGTTCTGCTTCATCTTTTATATTTATTGGATTCCATACTTTGGCTGTTTTATCAGCGGATGCCGTAAGAACCTTGCTTTCGTCTGGTGAAAATACGGCAGAACTTAAGCCCTGCTGATGGGTAAAGGTAATTGTCTTATTGGTTATTAAATCCAGCAGTTTGGCTGTCTTGTCCCAAGATGCGGTCAGTATCCGATTACCGTCCTTTGAAAATACTGCGGATACCACAGCGGAGGAGTGTTTGATCTCGTTCAGGAGTTTACCGTCAAGCGTCCACAATTTGGCGGAACCGTCTCGGGAAGCAGTGAGAACACGATCCCCTGTGGGAGAAAATACAGCGTAGGTAACGGGTCCATTGTGAACAAATTTTTGAATGATGTTTCCTTGTTGATCCCACAGGATTGCCCTTTTGTCCCATGAAGCGGTCAGGATAAATTTTGACTGATCAGGAGAGAATGAGGCGAAGGTAATACGATCATGATGGTCTTTTAAATAGACTGTCTTTTTTCCAGCAGACCATATCTGTGCGGTTCCATCTTCGTAGGCAGTGAGTATTTGGGAGCCATCTTTTGAGAAGATGGCGCAATAAGCCGCTTTGTCATAAGGGATTTCGGTGATGCAAAAAGGCTTTTCAAAAGAGGAGTACCCTATCTGAGCAAGGATTTGCGATGTACGCATTAGGGGATGTGGGAAACCTATGTTATAGGCTTCCTCAGCAATACGAACTGCCCTTGTATTGTCTATTGGAAGTTTCTGGAGCGCCATGGATGCTACTAATAATTCTTTAGTATTTTCATTCCCTTTTTCGGTTTTTTTCAATTGTATAAAGCCAAAAACAGCTAAAAGTATTGCAATAATAAGCAAGGCGCTGAGGAGAATAACAATCCTACGATTCTTCTTCCAACGAAATTCTTCTTCTAATTTTTGTTTTTGCTCCTCAATCTGTCGTATATTCCGTTTCTCTTTGATGATGGGAACCAATGCATCATGAATGATTTCAATGTACTCTTTCTCTTCCCAATGGACTTTCCTAAGAATCCTACGCTGCACTAATTTATCAATATCCTCTCGAAATGTGGGATCCGAGTCCAAGCGCCATAGATTTCTGAATCCCCCCGCAGTGAGCAATTTGGTTTCTATGAATTCTTCAACATTTTCAGAGATTCCTTCCATCATTGAATCGAAAAACTTCTCAATTATTCCGTCGTGATCTTCCTTTGTTATTAACTTTTCCTCTTGGGTTTTAGAAAATTGATCGCAAAGTTGGTCGCACAACAGGCTTAGGAATATCGGTTCTATTTCAAGTTTTTTCTTCTTTTCCAGTTCTTCTTCCTCGCTACTTTCTTCAGTTTCGACATTGGTTGAGGAAAAACTGTTTACAATGCTCTCTATAACCTTTTTATCCTTGAATCCCACCTTGACCACATCTGTGGCCTGTATTCCATCTAAACCAATCACCCTGAACATGGCTCGATCAATCGAAGGAATCTGCGATTTTAACTCTGTGAAATGGGGTAAATAATCTTCTCTCAAACTGATGATAATCCGCAAATTAATGGGATTTTCAACATCGGGTTTTTTCTCGCCATCATGGACTATTCGATGCTTTAAGCTATTGGGAATTTCATCTTCAATCAATGAAAACAATTCCTCAACCCAGATTGCCAAGTCTTTGTGATGCTTTCCAATAGTAAACATCTCTTCAAACTGATCCAATACCAGCACCGGTATAATTCTTTTCCCCTCGTCTTTTTTATTTTTATCAGTCCTAAAATGGTTGGTCCGTCGAAAGTACTCCCAGAGAGTTTCCTTCTCATCGAATCCGGCATCTTTTCCATCCTTATCCTGACTGGTGATATTTTTTTCTTGGAATCTTTTCGTTATGATATCTTTGGCTTGTTTCAATAGATCAGGTTCATTGTAATTGACTCTCAATTTAATGGGTTGAAAGCCATTATCAACAAGTTCAGGAGACAAACCTGCCTCCAGAAGAGACGTTTTCCCAATTCCAGATTTTCCAAAGACAACGGTTAATAAATTGAATCGTACCAACCGAAAAAGCGTTTTTGTCTCCGCATCTCGCCCACGAAATATATCCTTATCATCTTCGCTATAAGAGTTCAGACCTTTATAAAGATTCATCGTTCCTCTCCCGCACATTCCATAGTAAAAATACAATCGTTACATTGCGTCATTCAATCACCTCTGGATGACGTTGGATTTCCAGCAAGCGGTTTTTTAATTGTTCATACTGTCCGCCCTCTCCTCCAGGAATGGATACGTAACATGGATCACCGAATCCATCGTATTTAAATTCTGTTTTATCGATAATCACTGGTATAAAAGTCTTTTTGCTTGGGGGGGTTAAATCTTGAAGGAGAATTGCCCATTTCCATTCCTGGTAATGATATCTCTCCCTTGTAGTATCGATTTTATTATCGACAATCGGATGAAATATTATGGATTCTTTTGAGATCAATGGAATAAAGACGGGAGCCGCCTTAATTGCATTTTTTATTTTGAACCCTATTTCATCGCCTGGCTTCATTTCCTCTTCATCAACCCATACATGGATTCCATCACTCTTCAACTGTTTCTCCAAACGAATGGCAATATCTCGGTTCTCACCAGGAAAACTGATAAAAGCCGTCCTTGAGAATTCTTCAACCGGTAAGATGACGCCTGGAAAACCATGTTCAAGACCTTCAAAAAGGTTATGCACAAAATCTTCACTGCTGTTGTGATGCAACACTTGTGAATCATATCGCCTCAGGAATTGGACCAAATATGGAGACAATGGTGCTTCTTTTTTTTTATCATTAATTACATTGCTCACATACTTCCAATAAGTAGGGGAAGCATTGGGCGTGGGGATACGAAAAAATCTTTGGGAAAAAAAACGAATAAAAAACCGGTAGAGCCAATCGTCATAATCACATCCCAAAAAAACCAAATGGCTAGATTTAAGTCTTTGACTTAATGGGTTATTGGAGTTTTGTTCCAGTAGGCTGAAGAATGCTGTCAGGGTCTCTATAATATCCGTTTCTGTAAATGCACAGTCAACACTATCTTGGATACTACCGAATATATTGTATACTAATGCACCATTTGAATTATCTAGCATATCAAAAAGAGGCACATCCAATTTTCTGAGGGTTTTCTCGTTTGAATCATAAAAGCGATTCTCACAGGGATGGGTCGGATGGTTTCTTACACTTTTCAGCGCATGGAAAAGGAAATTGTCATAACTGGTATTTATAAAAATCTTAAATGATTTTACGCGGGCTAGTTCAAAAAAAGGTTCATCGTGAATCAAGGGCTCAACCGTTGCCAAGGTATTTTTTAAAAATTCCTTCAACTCACTGGCTGCAAAAATGATGTCACCATTTTTATTTTTTCTCTTTACCTCCAAAAATTGAAATGCTGCCTCTGCAAATTTGCACTTTGCATCCACAGGGACTTCAATTTCTACTTCACTGGCAATTTTTTCTGCCAAGTAGTCGTACAACAACTGACCATGTTCATGCCCATCTTTTTCAAGCCGATATAGGCCACGCCCAACAACCACAATAATTGGACCACGAGCAACCCTTTTTAAAAATTCAGCCCATTCGGAATCCCCGCGTGCCTCAATTGCCTCTTTGGCAATGGTAAATCGTCCTATTTCCTCTTCCTTAATTCCATTACTATCCATAAGACATCCTTATTTTTTCAATTCTTAATAGTAGATTGTATCTGAAATTGAAAGAGAATACAAGAGGGAATTTATAATTTCTTTTTCATGATACGGGAATTTTATCAACATAATCGCAAGGGATAAAAATTCAACTGGGGAAATGGAATTATTTTCCAAAAAAGTCTTGACTTTTAAAAACATCCTGGTCTATAATGTAATTGGCTATTTGTGAGTAATCACAGCCGAAATTTGGAACGACCTCAAAGAAATGAAGGGAAGAAATAGAATTCCTTCCCAGAAGGAGCAAATGAAAAGTCAAGTTGTTTTTTGGGCTAACGGGTGGAGCCAGCAATTAGGTATGGAAACAATAACAGATAAACCTTCTCATGAGGTGACCACTTGTTCATCCACACAATTTAAGCAATCAATCGGCTTGCCGATAAAAAATAAAATAAAAAATCAAACAAAAATCGCTCTTTCCGCGAGTGGTTGGTGGACTTCACCTCAACGGAGTTGCTGTTCATTTAAAGCGGAGTTTTTATGAATCTGAAACATGTTACCCTGGTAATAGCATTTATGTTATTCGTTTTTGTGACGTGTCCTGTACACGGGGTTAAAGTGGAATTAAAGGAAACGTTTAATTTTTCCCCGCAGACAGAAAAGCCCAAAGTAGTAAAGGATTTTTGTGTGATTGATGATGGGTTGATCATCATATCAGACTATGGCGCTGGAAATTTGAAAGTTTATGAGAGTAATAAGAAGAGTCTTGAATTGATCCAGACGATTGGTTATAAAGGTTATGGCCCAAATGGATTTATCAGACCTTCCGTTTGTAGTTACAGTAGGGAAGAGAACAGGTTCGTGGTGCTGGACATCGGTATTAGAAAGATTTTTATCTATAATCGCATGGGTAGAACCGATTTTGAACGAGACCCGTTGGAAATACTTTGCTGGAGAGGCGCGTTTGATCTTCAACTGAAAAATGGACGAGTATTTATCTCGGGGTATGCGGAGGATAATGCAAAAAACGGCTATGATTTCTATTATGTGGATTTGAAAAATGGAAAGAAGAGCAAATACCTGTTAACACCCTCGGATAAGTTTGGTATATCTTTACCAAAGGATCAAAACTATTTTGTGACTTCCATTATTCCTTTGGGAGTAAAGGGATGGTTTGATCTCAAAGACGATGTCGCCTATTTTGTTTGGGAGGCAAACAGCCGAAGAATTATTGAAATTGATACAAATTCCGGTACTGTGTCCAAAATTTTCCCAAAAACTCTTCTGGCTAGTCCCACGGAATCTCTTGCGCCTAAAATTATTGCAGAATTGGATGATTTGCGAAAAAATGATGACCTTATCCAATACGAAAAGAAAAGAGTGAAAGCATTGCCCATTGTTCGCAATCTGTTCATCACCAAAAACAACAATGTTTTGCTAATAGTGGAAGGTCCATTTCTGGGCAGTGGTGAATCCTCTTTCCAAGCACAATTGTTTACGAATCGTGACCTGAAGGGGACAGTATTGATTCCATCTATGCAACCCAATTCTAATATATTTTATGACAAAACTGAAGGATGCTTATGGGCTCTATCTAACGACAGCATTCTGCAATATCGAGTTATTGAATAAAGGAGGTCAGCGACAAAATGCGAAAAATTTTGAAATTAATTCTGATAATCGTGATGTTTATAGGAATAGCTTGGTCCATCTTTAATTTTACTTCCGCTGAAATCAGTGGCAGTCCTAATTCTGGCATGCAGGGTATTAAGATTGATGGAGACTGTCAGTACAAAGGAAGTGAGTGTACAATTTGAGTATGTATGTGGACCGCTGATCTTGCAGTTGGAATTGGTTTATTTGGCCAATTCCAATTGCAACTTCAGTCCTTTTATTTTTTTTCAACGATTGATTAAAATAAAGGGAAGGGACGTGGAGCTCCCTTGATCGTCAATAAAATCATAAAATCTTTTTTTACCTCCGGGTGACCAGGGGCGCTTTGGAAAAACTGCCCCTGGACCGGGGAAAACGTTTTATTACTTCATGCTATTGGGGACGTCGATTGCTTTACAGGTGAGAATTATAACGGGATGGAAGTACACAGGCTTTCTTTTTTTTCCACTGGAAAGGGTACGAAGGCACCAATAGTGGCGGGCTTGATTTGACTGATTTGCGCGCTGGTTTGTTGGGATAAAAAGATTTGCCCCCAGCCTTTGTCGGGTTGAGCTAAACCGATGTATACATCCCATTTATCTGCCACGGGCAAGACATAAACACCGACGGCGGTAAAACTTCCACCTTGAAAATTGGCAAGCAACTGCCGCTCAATAATGACTGACTCCCGGGTAAAAGAATCATCCATTTTTTTCACGAGTTCTATAAGCTCACGATGATAACGACGAATTTGTACGACTATCACTCCCTGTCCAGGCGCGGGGACCCATATTTTAGGATTTAATTGATAGGCTAAGAGGGGCGATACTTGGAGTTCAAGACGTTCAACACCGGCTTGAGCCAATACAATGGCGCCATACTCACCACTCTTGCATTTTTCGATGCGGGAAGGAACATTACCACGCAACATGGTGAGCCGCACCTGCGGGGCATATAAACGCAATAAAGCCTGACGACGCAACGAGGATGCTCCTACTTTACAACCACTCTTCAATGGCACGATGGCTTTGGGATCATACCAATCGGGATGAATCAACAAGAGATCATTGGCGGCAGCTCGTGGCAAATACGCGGCCAAAATAAGATTGGGATGAATCTGCGTGGGCACATCCTTCAAAGAATGAACGGCAAGATCAATCTCACCGGCTAATAACTGGGTCTCTATCTCCTTGGTAAAAAAACCGGGCATGGGCTGACTCTGTAACTGGAAATCCATAAACCGATCACCAGTCGTTTGAATAATACAGGTTTCGGTATCCACTCCCAATTGCGAGGCAACACTCTTGGCTTGCCATAGGGCTAAATCACTGCCCCGCGTGCCTAATTTGATGATTTTTTCGCTAATCGTATTTTCATAGGTCATTATTATTACCCACTTTGCTCCAATTGAATTTCATTGTTTGATGATATGTTTGCTGATTTATCTGATGATATTTTTGACGATATGTGTGCTGAATGGCTTGAAAGAGGTTATTGGAATAATCTTTAATAAACCGCTTCAACGCTTTTTTTTTATTATTGAACATGGTGAACTTCCCAGTTATCGATTTCTTCTTTGACCAGGGTGGCAAGGGCATTGATATACATGGGGTGGCTACTGGGAGCTGGGACACGGAAGTATTTTTTGATACCGGCGTTGAGACAGAGTTCTTTAAATTGGATATCAAGATCATAGAGTGTTTCGAGGTTCTCGGCCACAAAACTGAGGGGATGAACAACGACTTGCTCAACTTGTTCCTGGCGGAATTGTTGCAATACCTGGTTGAGGGTGGGGCCCTGCCATTTTATGGGACCAAGGCTGCTCTGGAAGGCGAGGGAATAGGAATAGGGAATACTTTTTTGCTGGGTAATGGCGGCTACTGTGCTTTTAATCTGTTCAACATAGGGGTCACCATCACGCACGAGTCGCATGGGAATGGAATGGGCGACAAAAAGTACACGGGTGACAAGGTTGTCGTCTAACTTACGGAGGGTCTCGGACAAGAGATGGGACATGGTATCGGTATAACCGGCGAAATTAAAATGCTGTTCGATAAAGCGATACGTGATTTCATTGCCACGATGTTCGAGGAAATCTTCAAGGGCGGACATGGTGGTGGCGTTACAATATTGGGGATAAAGAGGCAACACAATGAGACGGTTCACATGGCGGTCCTCAAGATCGCGTTGGGCGGAATACACAAAGGGCTCGGTATATCGCATGGCAAACACAACAGGAAATTGCAGGACTTCCTCTAATTTTTTAGCCTGAACTGCGGTTTCATCATTGAGGGGAGATTTGCCACCGATGGCTGCATAACGGGCGGCGGTTTTTTTTTGACGCAAACGGGTGGCAATACGGGCGAATCTGCGCCGGAAAAAACCGGGTAAGGGCACGATAAAGGGATCGGAAAAAAGACGGTACAAGTAATCGTGTATCTCGGCTTCGGATTGGGGACCACCGATATTCAATAACATCACACCGTAACGATGGGTGGTGGAATAATGGGGCAATGGTTCTTGTTTAGGGTTGTTAATATTGCTGTCAGGGGAATTTGGGTTCATGGTTATTTCTTCCAACATGGGCTTACCTTTGACTTTGTTTCCGGGGTGAGTCTGGCGTGCGGCATCTTCGGGTCCAAAGGACGGTCTATGATTTCTTTAAAACACGCTTTGATAAATCGTTCACGTGATGGCATTATATGTACTCCACATCATTGTTTGCAAAATTTTTTTAATACTAATTTTAATAATAAAAAGCTATTTCATACCTATTATACCATACTTTATGATAAGACGTATCATGATTAGGCGCTAAGAAAAGATTAAGTGGCATTTTTTCTGGAAAAAAGGGTGGGGATGGGGACTGAATAGTTGGTGAGTTACGAATGGGAATGGAAATTATTTCTTGACGGTGAGGGTCCACTGCTCCTGGCCTTGTTGGAGCAAAACGGACTTTTTATCGATCTGGAGTATGGTGACACCATTCAACTGGTCACCTTCTTTAAGATAACGATCGTTAATTAAAGCAACGCGTCGTTCGGGTATTTCGGACCAGAGGGTTCCATTAAGAACAAGCTGGGGGTGGGGTGGGGTGGTGATGGGGGGTGTTTCAATTGGTACGGGTTGGGGTTGAGGCGTTATTGGGGTGAATGTGGGCGCGGTGGCAGGTTGCAGAAACGGGGGGGCTTCCTTTGTTGCAGCGGAGGACTTGACTGGAACTAGGGCGGGTGGCGGGGGGATATTTTTTAAGGTTAGGGTTGGGGGCTCTGGCTTTTGTATTTTTTGATGGGGAGCGTTGCGGTGGTTATTGAAAAAGAACCAAACTGAGGACGCGGTTAACAAAAGAATCAGCAGGATGACGAGTATGTTATGGATTCGCCAAGGGGTCCGATTGCGACGGTCGACGATTTGACGCATGCTTATTTTAGCGCTACTCTCTGGGTTTTCCTGAGAGATGGAGTCTGCATCAAGTTTTTTTAAGGCTCTTAATATTGAACTCAATTGACGACGCTCCTTTGTTCTTTTGGTTTGGGTGGAGTGATGGGTGGGGGAACATTTACTGGGCGGAGCAGGGGAATTTTAAATTCCTTTTTTTCATTATAAATGGCAATTTTTGTTTTGACGCCGACTATGCCGTCGACGGTGATACCATATTTAAACTGGATTTGTTTGACGGCGTTCCGGGTGGCATTATCATAATTGTTATCCATTTTGAGGGAGGTGAACCCGATATCGCGGAGAAGCATTTTAAGGGTAAAAACAGATTCCTTGGGGGCATCGAGGGGAATATCACCATTGTAATTCAGGAAGTTTTTCCATGGGATATACGCGGTTTTGGTCCAATAGGATTTGAATTGGGCCATTGTGAGGTTAAAAATAGGGCCTGTTTGGCCGCCTTTGAGAACGAGGTGGTCCTTGGTTATTTGGATCAGGGTGAGATAACAGGGCGCGGATGCGCGGGGAGATAAGAACTGGAGGACTGCGGGAAGATTTAATTTATCAATGAGCGGCCAATCGTTAATGACGGTCAGGATTTGGATATTATTCTGGGTAGCGGCAAGCTGGAAAAAAGCGGTGTCTTTATTAATATTGTTAAGGGAAGAATGGAGTATAGGTGTGGTTTCCCACAGTGAAATAGCTGTTTTTATGGCGCTCAACCGGGAGGCACGACTGGTGGATTGAAGGAGGAAATCCTCAAATTGAACGACGGGGATAGCGGGTGATAAGGGGGTATTAATGGGGCGATTGGTTTTGGAAGAGATTTTAGAAGAGATAGGCTCGGATCGGGGCCCGTTAAAGAGAAGAATGGTGAGCAGGGTCAGAACACAGAGGAGAAGGGTAGCGATGATAAGGTGTCCTTTGGTAAAAATCCGCGTTTTATTGCCGCGGGAGCGTAATTCACGGATCGCGGTGGCGGCGATGCTGCCGGTGACCTTGTGGCGGTTGAAACCAAAGGCGGTGAGTAGGGCTCTGTCACTGGCTATATTAATTAACCGGGGAATTCCCCTGGAATAAGAATAAATGCGATAATAGGCGGCCCAGGTAAATTTATCCTCTGTTTTCTTGGCAGCGATATTCACACGATGGCGGATATATTCGCGTGTCTCCTGGCGGCTGAGGGGAGTTAAGTACCAACTCAAAGTCATGCGTTGACCGAGTTGACGCAACTCATAGGAATCAAGCATTTGCCGGAGTTCGGGTTGACCGACAAGAATGATTTGCAGGAGTTTGCTGGTGTTGGTTTCCAGGTTGGAAAGCAAGCGGATTTGTTCGAGCACGTCTTTGCTCAGGTTTTGGGCTTCGTCGATGAGTAGGATGGCGTTTTTATGCTGGGATTTTTTCTCCATTAGGAAGGTATTGAGGGTATCAATGAGGTCTTTGGCATTATCTGCGGTGGCGTTGATGGCGAATTCGTCATTGATGGCACGTAATAATTCTAAAGAGGTGAGTCGCGGGTTAAAAATATAAGCGACCTCGGTGTTTTCATCGAGGTCTTCGAGAAACACGCGGCAGAGGGTTGTTTTGCCTGTGCCAACTTCGCCGGTGATTTCAACAAAGCCATCGCCGTGAGCAATGGCATAGTTGAGGTGGGCGATGGCTTCCTCGTGGCTTCGGCTGAGGAACAGGTAATCTGGATTGGGTACCAGTTGAAACGGTCTTTCTTTGAATCCAAAAAAATTATCGTACACGGTTGATCCTTTTAATTTGTGAGTATGCCGCTATTTTTTTATTCATGCTTTATTTTTATCATAATTGGGCCTATTTTGCAAGATGCAACAGATGGCTGAATTCATGGACAAGTTAATGGGAGTTATGGGAAGTAGGGGAATTATGGGAAGTATGGGATAAACAGAAATATTCCCATACTTCCCATAACTCCCACTTGCTTTTACGATACGCAGCAAGAATCTGGTGGTGAATCAAGGGCCGCTTAAATAAATTTAAATAAATAAATTGACATTTACTGGATTTTTTGGTAATATGGGACTTACAAATTTAATAAGTGATGATAGCTAGATAAAAAATAGATAAAAGAAGGATATGAATAGACAATGAGCAAAACAGAACTCTTTCCCTCTCCCAAGTTATCCATTAACCGGTACCCAAATAAAAAAACATAAATAGGAGAAATTATGATCAAAAAACTTACCACCAAAACAACTATTCAGAGCACGGAAGTCGCTGAAAGAACAGCGCAAATCACCTGTGGGGGCTATTGCAGTAATGATTGCCGTTTCCAGCCCACGCTCAGTATCGTGATGTATGAAGAAAACTACGAAATGATTGGATATTAATCCTTTAGAGGTAGTTTAAATTTATTGGGCACTGCCTAAGGACACGATACGGTTGTTAGGCAGTGTTCTTTTCCTAAAAAAAAGAGCGAACACAAAATGGCCAATGAAATAAAAATCAAAAATGGAAAATACCTCTATTTATGCGATTATAACCAGCTCATTAATGGGGGCATCAAAGACCTGTACCTGGAACATGCGGGGGCGACACGAAAAATAACCATTGACGATGTGGAAATCACGGAAGAGATGATAGGCCAAAAATTAGCCACGATCTCGCAATTGATTTTTGAAGTCACGGAGGGGTGTAACCTGCGCTGTAAATATTGCATTTACAATGACAATTACATCAATCAGCGGCACTTGACGAATTTAAACATGGATTTTGAAACGGCGCGAAAAGGAATGGATTATATCCATGATCTTATCAAAGACCGAGCGAACAAAACCTTTTCGTTAAGTTTTTACGGTGGCGAGCCGTTCCTCAATTTTAAACTCATCCAGGCTATTGTCGCGTATGGCAGGGAGTGCTTCAAAGGCTGGAATCTCCGCTTTAATCTGACGACCAATCTCACCCTGCTGACAGATACTATCCTGGACTTTTTGATTGAAAACAATATCGCTATTTTGGTCAGTCTGGATGGTGACAAGGTCAACCATGATGCCAAACGAGTTTTTATCAATGGCACGGGAACATTTGACGCTATCATGAAAAACCTGGAAAAAATTCATGCCTACAACCCCGAGTATTTCCAGACCAAGGTTTCCTTTTCCGCCGTGTATTCCCTTGATTTATCTATTCTCAACCTCTATCACTTTTTTACCGATCATCCGATGTTGCAGCAGCAGACGACGCGCTTCAGCGGTGTCAATACGTACAACACGACCTATTACGATACCTATCCGGTGGACAGAACAAAAGCCGGGCAAGAGTATCTGGAAATGAATGGGCTTATTTTGGACAAGGTGGAGAACAAGCAAAAGCTGTCGGGGGTGGAAGCCTATTTATTCAACCATTTTAAAGATGCGGGCGATTGGATCGCCACCCGTGTTTTTACCGTTTTATTTGGCACCTGCTTGTTTGACGGACGTTTGTTTCTGGATGTCAGCGGTAATTTTCATATTTGCGAAAAGATGAACAACCGCTTTTCTTTTGGCAATGTTGAGCAGGGATTTGATTATACACGGATGAAAGAGATTGCCGATGATTATATCAGGGTTGTTAAGCAGCACTGTTTGACCTGCGATATCCGGTTTTTATGCAGCCGTTGCTTTGTCAATTTTTGCGGTGATGGTCGTTTTGAATTAAACCCCGATTTTTGCCGCAATAAAAGAGAAGTGGTGGAACGTTCATTGGAAAAATATGTGGAGTGCAAAGAAAAAAACCTGCTATAATACGATTACGTACAAGGGATTAAAAAAATGACAGCGGATTCAAAAGTTAAAAAGTTTCATCAGTTTGTCCAGGTAGACTCGGGGCCGGTTAATGCGGCGATAGTGGATTTACTCAAAGGTAACGTGTACCAAGTACCCCGGGAGATCATCGAGAAATTTGCAGCGCAAAAGCACCAGGATATCGGGGAGTTTTTGCAGTCGGCGGAACAAGAAGAATTGCTCATGGCAATCGACCGGGGAGACTGGATTCCAGAAATCCCACCGCTACCGGAGAAAAATGAACTGATAGATACAACGTTCGAGATTCATGTGGAAGCGGGGGTTAATCTGGAAGCAGTATTGGCCGAGGTGGCGCAACTGAAGGGCTTCAAACTGCAAAAAATCCTCTATTACGGGGAACTACCACCCGATTTACCAACGGGTAAACACATGCCACCAATCCTGCAACGGACAAAAACCTTTCAGGAGTGCTTGGACAACAACTGTATTGACGAGAACTTTAATAAAATCGCCGAATCCTTTTATACTTTTACGCATAAATACAATAGCTGTTGGGGGTTGAATATCGCGTTCACTGCTGACGGGAAGATACGGCCCTGTATTTTTAGTGAAATCATCCTGGGCGATTGGCAACACGATTCGCTTGCTTCATTGATGGAACGAATCCAAGAGTTATGGGTTATCAACAAGGAGAAAGTCCAGACCTGTAAAGATTGTGAATTACGATATGTCTGCTTCGATTGCCGCGAAATCGCACGCCGTCACAGTGGTGATTTGTATGCTGCCAATCCGAATTGTAAATACAACCCTTACAAAGGAACCTGGGCTGAAAGTGAATAACCAGCGGGAAGTGGTATGTTTAATTCCTTTTGGCTCTGCCAATGAGGAGATCAGCGGCATTTCCCATTTTTTCGAACATCTGATCATCGCCTTCCTGTTGGGTTCTTACCGGGCAAAAGGTGGCGTGGTGTACGGGCATACCACCGAAGATTATATTATCTTATTCGCGGTGAATCTTTCGGCGCAAGAGATATGGACTGGATTTAAAGAAATTGATTTTGCAGCCATGCCGCTGGAACGTTACCGCAAGACATTGCTCAAAGAAATAGACACGGAACGTTCCAATTACGAGGAATCTTTTTTTAGTGCTGTCTGGATGGGCACGGATTATGAAAAAAGTCCGTTGGGCGATGCGCTTCGGGTTAAAGAGATCACGGTTACGGAACTAAACGGGTTCCGGGAACACGTTTGCCGGAACAACCTGTACGTCTATGAGCCAAACAACACCGCTTACATCATCACGCCCCAGTGGGAAGTTGTTCCTTCACGCACGCCGCGCGTCTGTAGCACCGGCAAGGCAGAAAAAGTTATGGATGGCAAACACGTGAATCTCTATTTTTTTAATGATCAGATTGAAACCTCTTACTTGTTGGTGCAGATACTTAAAGAGTTGAACCCGGGGAAACAGGTTCAGCTCAGTGAAAAAAAGGGGCTGAGTGTTTTGATCATGGAGCAAGGAGTGCAATACCCCGGACCGGGCAATATTGATGCGCTGCGGCAACATGCCATTGAAACGATACAGGCAGAAATCTCCGAAATCAAAACTAATTTCCAAGAGACAGGTTTAAATGAACTGGAGAGCCTTTATTTTTATCAAAGACCCTGGAAGGAACGTATTGACCAGTTAATGACTACCACTTCAGGAGAGTTGTTACATCATCCATTCCTAGCGCTCGAACAATTATAAAATTTTTTTTCTGCCCCAACATGGTGGATAAATTTCTTTTTTGATGTATAATTAAAGTAACGATGACCGCATCAATCCATTGGCATCAGCCAGCAGTATTTTTCCGGTATTCACAGAGAGGCCCAGGGAAAACAACCGCTGGACCAAAGAAAGAGCGAACCTGCCCAGGGAAAACAACCGCTGAACAAGAAAAATAGCGAAGAGGACGAGAGAAAACAACCGGGGAGCGAAAGAAAAAGCCAACAAAACGAGGGAAAAACACGAGGGCTCCAGGAAAAAATACAACAGGACCAGTATTTTAACCCAAAACAGACTGACAAGCACCAAAATCAGACCGATTCTAGCTTAGAAATGGTCAAATCACGAAAATAATACAGATATCTTTCCCAGTTTACCCTGAACAGCGGACCTATTCCCCTATTTGTCGCTAATTTATAGGATGTGATAACCCCTTCTCCTTCTCCCAAAGGTGAAAGACCTTCGTTTTGTTCATATAATTCGTGGGCTCCTTAATTAAGTGGTTATATTCTTGAATTCGTCACCACGTTAATGGGAAGAATGCGAAGAATGGGACTTATGGGACTCATGCGATAAACAGAAATATTCCCATCCCGCCCATACTTCCCCTATTTCCCATACCTCCCACTTGCTTTTGCCATACGCATCAAGTACTGGCGGGGAATCGAGGTTGAAAATATCAATAAAAAAAAATATCCAAACACTTGACATTTGGATTCAATTCAATTACCATGTATTCGAAAAACGAAAATGAAACTAGTAAGGTAAAACAATATATAAAAAGGATACGATTAAAAAATGAGGATTGAATTACTTAACATTGTCAGTGTCTCTGGTAAATCAAGAATAATCCCTTCTATCACGTTATCCATTAATACGTCCACCAATATAAAACACTAAAAAATAAATAGGAGAAACTATGATCAAAAAACTGACCACCAAGGCAACCATTCAAAATGCAGAAGTCGGCGAAAGAACCGCGCAACTCACCTGTTATAGCCAATGTAAAGTCGATTGTCGTGTTTGGTTGACACCCACCGCCTGGGTTTACGAAGAAAACTACGAATATATTGGATATTAATCCTTTAGCCGTAGTTTAAATTTATTGGGCACTGCCTAGCGGCTCAATAAAGCCGTTAGGCAGTGTTACTTTCCTAAAAAAGAGCAATTTTCATAGTGACGACAAGAGGCATAACCCCTTTCCTTTTGGCAATGTCCGGCAGGGTTTTGATTATAAACGCATGAAGGGGATCGTCGATGATTATATCCGTGTCGTAAAGCAGCACTGTTCGGTGCGCATCCCAACCACCTTATAAAAAAATAAAAAATTAACAACACGATTGACATTTACATTCATTTCACATAGAATAAAGCCAATAATTTAAAATCAGGCGTGCAAGAACAATTTAATTTGGGCGAAAAGAAGAATGAATGATGAGGCCATTGGTTATTGAAATGAATCAGCAATCTGGAAAAATGGAAGTTGGTACCTATTTTGGTTTATTAATTAACCCGCATAAAAATAAATAAAAAAACCAGGAGGAACTATGCTCAGAAAGCTTACCACCAAGTCAACCGTAAACAGGATGGATGTTGAAGAAAGGACAGCTCAGATGACCTGTGACTTTGCCTGCAAAAGACAATGTGCTCCTTTTATTGATCCAGAAATGGACTTTACCATTTTCGAAACCGCGTATCAATATTTATAATTGATCGCACCGCAACTCTAACGGGCACTGCATACCGATCAGGGAAAAGCGGTATGCAGTGATCCTTTCAAAAAATGGAAAGGGATGAAGCCTAAATCCACCACCACGTAAATGGGCATAGTTTTGTTTATCCCATCACGCCCATCATTCCCATATTTCCCCTATTTTCCATTAACTTCAGGTTGACATTGCCCCTGCTATTTGCTATAGTGTCAGCAGAGAAAGATGTGTAGCGGTAATAATAATAGAATAAAAATAACGAATGAGGATATGATGGCAGAAAAAGATGAAATATTAAAAACCAATTGGCCTTTATTCCGGGAAAGCATCCGGCCCAAATTGTCCGTCCATAGTAATTATACCAGTATTCTGTACGACCTTCAAATGTGGACCAACCTACTCTTCGATTACGCATTCCGCCGCCACGACCTTGCTATTCTCGACCAATTGTCCGTTTTATATCAGATACCTTTCGCGCACCTCAGACAATTGGACACCTACTGGTATTACAACGGCGATACCGCAAACCCACGCAAAGGATATATCCAATTGCCGTTACCAGCCTCCTCCCCCATGTGGGTCAAAGAAATCACCATGGGCCAAGGTACTATCTTACTTGAAACGATCCTTCATTCCTCCCAGTTCCTCTACCTCATCGCCCACGCCATTCACTGTTTGGTGACTCTCGACCCGGACCAACGCACCACCAATATGAACAGTTTTATTGAAAAATGTACCCCCATTGTCTTCGCGCACTATTCACGCTGGATATTTCAAAGCAATGGTTCTACCGATTTGAATAATTCACTGGGTATCTTCCAAGTCAAAGGCTGGGGCTGCTACAATGGCAGGTTCAATCACCGCGAATTTTTAGAAAAAAAGTTACACAACCAGTTCCAAAGCACTCCCACCAAAACCTTTTGCAATGCCATTTGCGACGACGACATGTGGATTCTATGCGGCGCGGTAGAACTACTGGCCGCCCAAAAGATTAACACTGATCTCTTTGTATTAGATGCTACCCAGGAAGCTAAATTCCGCGAATATTTCACTATCGGCTGCCAACTCATCGAATCCCGGCTGAAACCGACCGCTCTAACTGATTTTAATGGCAACTCCTGCCAAGGTATTAATGTGGACCCCGGCGTCTGGAAAACACATCCTGATTGGAGATATGCCGGATATGCTGGCAGTCAATTTCCAGAAACCGATCCGGCGCATCCAGGTGTTCCCATCGATCCCCAACAATATCCTGTTCCCGAGACCATTTCCTTTGATATCAGCCATGCCCGCAGGTATGTCCAGGTGTTTGATACCCTTTTTCACAACCGACCGATCACCGGACAACTATTTCCGAGCCGGGAAATCATGGAAGGCTTGGCCAACCAGATTGCGTATGGTGTATTTAATAGAGATTTCCAAAAACCGCTTTTCACCAACTTTTTTGATAGCACCAACGGCTGGTTCCGCGTTAACTATTCCAATCGGACCGGATTCGGATATGCACCATGGGATAATTCCATTGAATGGATCTCTGGTGGCATGGCGTCATGGTATCAATACCAACCGGATTTAAAAAAAGTAAACGATGCGGTTTGGAACATGATTTATTCCGAGGATCCGACCATTAAAACGTTCAGAATAGCGCATTATATAAAATCATATTACGAAAACGGCGTGCGCGTGGGCAGAGATGTTTTTAATCCAGCCATTCAAATCTATATTATAAATTTTATCACTGCCTCAGAAATGCCTCCACTACCCACATTAGAAGCAGAACTGTTCATTAATCGCCCCAAGTTGAATTTTGGGATAAAAAAAGGCGATAACCGGAGCTATTCCCAAACAATTACCGTTGCCAATCACAAAAATACCCCCATGACATGGAATGCCGCGTGTAATACCAATTGGCTCACATGTTTACCTGTCGCGGGGTTACATTCCGAGGATGTCTCCCTCACCGTCACCCCCGGTAGTTTACCCGCAGGACTTTTCAGCAGCACCGTGACCTTCAGTTCCAAGGAAGCCGTTAATCCACCCCAGATATTAACCGTTGGCTTTAGCGTGCTGCCTTCCGATGCCAACATTGAGCTTTTGGGCTACCTTGACACCCCGCAGAATAACCAGACAGTCAGCGGCAGTGTCACCGTCACCGGTTGAGCCCTGTGTAATGTCGACCTCAAAGGTGTTAAAGTATTCGGTGAAGATATGACCCTGAACAATGGTGAACTCTTCTTTATCGGTGATGCCTATTTTGTCGAGGACCAAAGACCCGATGTAGAACGATTAAAACCAGACTTTCCCAATGCCTACCGTGGCGGTTGGGGATATATGCTGCTCACCAATACCCTGCCCCACCAGGGAAACGGTACGTTCAAACTACTGGCAAAAGCAGAAAGTGTTTATGGAGATGTAATGAACCTGGGCGAAGCACTCATTCACGGTGACAATGCCAATGCGGTAAAACCCTTTGGTGCCATAGATTCACCCCGTCCAGGGGAAACTGTTTCCGGGGACTATCGCATTATCGGTTGGGCACTCACGCCCCCACCCTGCAAAATCCCGGAAAACGGCTCTACTATCCAGGTTTTTGTCGATCGAGAATTTATCGGCAATGCCCAATACAATCTCCCCAGAGACGATGTTAAAAACCTTTTCCCCAACCATTTAAACAGTGCCGGTTCAATGGCCATATTTGATCTTGATACGCGCATGTTTGAAAACGGGCTGCACCAGTTGGAATGGAGTGTACGCGATAATGCCGGCAACCTCGATGGTATCGGTAGCCGTTATTTCAGGATACTGAACTAAAACTTGCCAAAATGTAGTGTAACCTGAATCCACCATCGCTATTTTTGTCCACAGATTACTCAGATTAAACCGATTAAACAGATTAAAATAAAATCTGCCATTAAAGCTTCGCGATTTCTTCGCTTGAGAGTCCAGTAGTTTTAGAAATGAGAGCTACGTCCAAGCCTGCCAGTTTCATCTGTCTGGCTATTTGTTCTCTCTCTTCATTTTTCCCCTTTTTGATCCCCTCTTCTATCCCCTCTTTTAGACCCTCTTTTAGACCCTCTTGATGGCCCTCTTGATGACCTTCTTTTAGAGCCTCTTGACGAGCAAGCATCTTGGCTTCTTCCACTTCATATTCTTTTTCAAAGCGATATGTCATGGCAATACTGGCCTCAGTGCTCAAATTCTCTTGGAAACGCCGATACGCGGGCAGTTCTTCTCTGGAAAGATTGACCTCTTTCAATTTTTCTCTGGCTTCCGCGATGCCTTTAGCCTTAAATTCATCTTTGATCTCGCTGTTCTTTAAAAAATAAATCCATTCGTCCAGCGAGTCTTTGGCGATATCATCGAATTGATTGACCTTGATAATATAATGTTCAGGGTATATCTCATTGATCGTCTCCCGATTGAATAACTTCTTCTGCGTTTTGGATAACTCCAATTTATCGTGCTTGTGAATCCCGAAAAAAGAAGTTCCACCTTGATAAACATAATCATCTCCCAGACACAGGTCGAAATAAACCACGCTGACCGTGATTATTTTTTTGATTTCGTTATAAGATGCCCCCAATTTTAGATGTTCGACTAGGGCCTTTGAAGCATTAAATAGTATCTTGTAGATATAATCCAATTCGCGGGTATTCTGAATTTCAACGATGATTAATTTATCCTCTTTATCTTTGACCAATATATCCACTCTATTAAATTTTTCATCGAAAACGTCCTGGTTGCCCTCGCTTTCCAGAATATCTATAATTTTAATTTCTTCTTTCAGTAGTTCGGTTAAAAAACCCTCCAATATACCAAAATTTGCCTTGCTACGCAACAGCTTTTTCGCCGCCCAATCAAAACAGACATGTGTATAACTTTTCATATTCACCTACCTTTAAAAAAAACACCGGTTTTTGTTTTTTAACCCGGTACCTATAATCTATAATAGTATAGATATCTGGATTTGTCAATTCCAATACTGTCCCTAAATTCACCGCCAAGTGAATGAACAAAACGGGAAATAGTAAAACGGGTACACCGTCTCCTACTCTTGCAAGACCTGCGCAAACCAAACCCAAAACTTACGATGAAACTCCATGGCTGGCGGATTGTCCTCTAAATACTGGCGCAAATTAAAATCCAACGCGCCCCCGGGTTCCTGCTGAAACATCAGCCCCTTCCGGTACAATCTGTAAGGTTCGGGGTGAAACTGAACACCCAATACATTTTTATACTTCTTATGCGCCACGGCTTCCACGATCTTCTCATCCATGGAAAAACCAATCACTTCCAAATCTTTGGCAACCTTTTCTATAGCTTGATGATGGGCGGACAAGACCAGTGGTTCCTCCCCTTTCTTCAGCTTCATGCCTTTCACAAACACACTGTCTTTCTTAAACTTAAAACGATGAAAGGCGGGTGGCAAATCCGTGTCCAAAGGATAGAGCGCCCGAATATACCGCCCACTATGAACCTGATCCGACCCGGCAGCCAATACCTGTTCCACTGTCGTATACTTGTACACCTCGGCAGGAATATCCTGGAACATGGTACCGCCACAGGCCACATTCATGGTTTGACACCCAAGACAAATCCCCAATACGACATAATTCTGCCGCGACTCTAAAAAGGGCACGAACGCCGAGTTCTGACTGCCCCCCAATAAATGAAATAGAAACGAGGCTTCATAATAACTGCGTACCGGGGTAATGGCATCGGTTAATAAATGATTTTTCTCCCCGTACAATACCGGTGGCATATCCTCGCCCCCGGTAAAGATAATGCCGTCGGTATTCTCAAATATACGCCGAAACTGCGGGGTCCAGAGATTCTCTTTATACACATCCTGCACTGCCACCTTCCCCTTGATAGGCCGAAAGGTCACCCAGGTGAGCTTGTTCTTTTTCACATACTCATGGGCCTCCGTATAATCGTCAGACTCATCCTCATGATAGACCGCGATCAATTGGATCCGTTGCAACGGGATAATATCCTTCTCAACCATCTCCTCGATGTTCTTGATCTGCCCCAATTCGGGATGACACATGGCAAATACGGTGCGATCTGCGACACCCTTGGCCGACACGGCCCCACCTGTTTGGGTCACCAACACAGAAAATAGTACAAAAATAAAAAGAACCACCCATCTGTTGAATTTCATACGACCTCCATTTATTAATTCGTTTTATTATTTCATCATTTTAAATGTTTTGCCAGTACTCTTTACCTGCGTTTCATTAACTTTTCGATCTGCTCCAACGAATACTCGATAATAATGGGCCGCTTGTGCGGACAAAAATAGGGATTACTGGTTTTAAAAAGATTGCGCACAATCGTTTTCATCTGGTCCGGGTACAACTTGTGATTCACTTTGATCGCACTCTTACAGGCAATTTCGGCCAAAACCACATCCTCAAAATCCGTTTCTCCGTCCTTGTCTTTCATATGAATCACCGTTTGCACCGCGTCTTTAATACTTCGTTCCCCCAAAATCTGCGGGAAAGATTTAATATCAAAAGAATTTCCGCCCAACGGTTCCAAATGGAACCCGGCCTTGTTCAGAATTTCCATTTTGCGGCTGTCCAGCCCCGCGGTTTCCGAGGGCGCCAATTCGATCACCACGGGGAAAAGCGGGTTTATTGAGACCACATTATTTTCCACGTACTCCCGTTTTAATTCATCGAAATTCACCCGTTCCTGGGCATTATGTTGGTCCACGATCAACAAATCCTCGCCGCGCTCCACAATAATATAAGAATTCTTGTACTGCCCAATAATAAGAAAGCCCTCCTGATCAAGAAAATTCCCGGCAAAAAGCTGGGCCTGCTCAAAATCTCCGGTTATAGCGTCAGCGGGTTCGGGCATAGGTCGTTGGCCTTGACCAGGAAAAGAACGGGAATTAAAATATTGGCCACTACTTCCAGAACCGGGGTTCACAGGCAACGCAGAACCTGCTGAGCCACGATTATAATTATTATGATCATTATGAACATTAAAATCATTAAAATCACCACGTAACCCGGTAGAAATAGATCCGGGCGCACCAGCACGGGGAAAAGCACCGATATCAGGAGCATAACGAAATTCATTGACATTGCCAAAACAACTCTCGATACCGTGTTTAATAAACTGGTACACGGCACTGGCATCGACAAATTTAATCTCCAGTTTCATGGGATGAATATTGACATCCACCTCGCCGGGTGGCAAGTCCATCAACAACAAGGCGGCAGGACTACGATGCTTCTCCAGAAAAACCTGGAAGGTATTGTTTAACGCCGCCACCAAAGTCTTCTCCCGCACGGCACGATGATTGATAAAAAAGTACTGGTGCTTTTTCACGGTAAGACCGGTATTCAAACGGGAAATAAAACCTGTCAAATGGTAATTATTTTGCTGGTAATTCACCTCTTGCAACCCGTCCAACATTTCTTTGCCCAGTACCTGGTAAATGCGCTCCTTTAATTGCCCCACTTTTTTATATTCAAATACAGTCTTCCCATTATGCACCAAGTGGAAACTCTTGTCATAATTGACCAGGGTCATCGGTTCCAAAAAAGAGATGATCTGGGTCAATTCGGTGCGGTCTGTTTTTAAGAATTTCTTGCGTACCGGGAAGTTGTAAAATAGTTCCTTGACCGTGATCGTGGTGCCTTGGGGGCAGGCGATTTGTGCTTGTTGTTTTAACTGACCATCCTCGAACAAACAGTATATGCCATTCCCACTGTTATTATTGGCCGTGAGCACCTCGATTTTAGACACTTCCATGATCGAAGGCAATGCTTCACCGCGAAAGCCGAGGGTGAGCAGGGAGTCAAAATCGGAGAGTTCCGTGATTTTGGAAGTGGCATGGTTTTTAAAGGCCGTTTCAATATCATCCGGCTCCATACCGCTGCCGTTATCAATCACTTTAATCGAACGTTTGCCACCGTCAAGCACTTCGACCGTGATGGTATCCGCCCCCGCATCAATGGAATTCTCTACTAATTCCTTGACCACTGACAGGGGGCGTTCCACCACCTCACCGGCGGCTATTTTTTTATAGACATCCTCACGTAGTGTTCGTATCTTACCCATTTAAAATTTAATTATCCAAAAACCAGTGGTTTACCAGCTATTTCCAACCATCAATTGTTGGTAGTTACGACCACGCCAATATCGTCATGGATATACGTTCCGTCATTTTCATACGGCCCGTAGGGCATATCATTGGGAATGGTTAGGCGGGTAACCGCATCGGCATAAGGACTGGACCAAACCGCATCCTTGCCAGCGGAAATAATAATCACGGTTTTGGCCCCGGAAGCAGCACCGCCAGGAAAGTACCGGGATGAGATGACATATTGATTTCCCCAGGGGTCGAGGTATGTCTGTTTATCCAGATAAGGTCCCTTCCAGGCAAATTCGCCGGTCAGGGGGTAATCCTGGCCCGCTTGGTTCTGGTTTGCTGCACCGGTATCGGAGTCGGGGTTATTAAAAAAGAGAAAGTCGTACAATGGCTTGGTATTGCCATATGTTCCCCAACTGGCCGCGCCAGTACGAGCACCCGGTGCCACGCCAGTGGGAACAGGGTCGGTAGTCATACCAGTCAATACACGATCGACCCGTCCCGAAGGCCCACCATTGGCTACCACGGGTTCCTGATACGTGGAAGGCCACTTACCAGTATCCTTGTAAAGCATCATTACTGCCGCAGTAATCACCTGCCCCTCATTAATAGCACGGGTCACCTTGGAATCGGTGATATGTTTGGCAATAGTTGGAAACAATATGGCGGCCAATATGGCAATCACTGCCAAAACCACCACCATCTCAATCAATGTGAAACCTTTTTTAAGCTTACTCATGGTCTGATTCCTCCTAAAGGAATTTATCTTCTGATAAAAAAAAGAAGATATTACTAACAATTTATCTTTTATAATGTATAAACCAATCATTCCTGAAACTTTTTTATTTTTTCAATCAATGTAGTGCGTTTGACATTCAGCAATTTGGCGGCTTTCTGTTTGTTCCAGTCTGTTTTTTCAAGGCTCTTGAGAATCATGCGTCGTTCCACATTGCGCACCACGTCGGTGAGAGATACGCCCTCGTCTGGGATTTCATCCGGTTCGAAGTTCATGGTGTCCTCAACGGGCACATCGGATTTGACTTCATTGGGCACATCTTTGGGTTGAAATACAGAAGTGGCGGGATTCAAAACCACCATGCGTTCAATGATATTTTCCAATTGGCGGATATTACCCGGCCAGGAATAATTTTGCAGGATGCGTACTGCGGGCAGAGTAAAACTTTTTGGCGCGATATTATTGAGCCGGGTGTATTTCATGGCAAAATAATTGGCCAGCACCGGGATATCTGAGCGTCGGTCCCGTAATGGTGGCAAGGTGATGGGAATCACATTGAGCCGGTAATATAAATCTTCCCTGAATTTTTCCTGTTCTACCAGTTCCTTAATATCTTTATTTGTCGCCGCCACCACGCGGACATCCACCTGGACCGTCTGGTTCTCACCAATCCGTTCAAATTCCCGTTCTTGAAGTACCCGTAGCAGTTTGACCTGCAACGGGAAGGGCATATTGGAGATTTCATCCAGAAAAATAGTGCCGCGATGCGCATATTCAAACTTACCTTTGCGATCTTTTAAGGCATTGGTAAAAGAACCCTTAACATGGCCAAAAAGTTCATCTTCCAACAGCGTTTCCGGGATAGCGCCGGTATTCACGCCCACGAATTTGTACTCCTTTCTGGCACTAAAATAATGAAGGCTCCGCGCCACCAGTTCCTTGCCTGTCCCGTTTTCACCGCTTATCAATACCGTGGAATTGGATTGGGCCACTTTTTCAATCTGGGAAAATATCTCTGCCATTTTAAAACTTGTGGTAATAATCCCGACTTCTTTGAATTTGGTGATTAAATTATTATAATAATTCAGTCGCGAATCATGGCTGTCATCGGTGTATTGCTCAATCAACGAGCCGATTTGTTCCTCGTTGTCTACCGAAACCGATTCAATCACACCGCTCTTGATAAACTCTACCAGTTGGAGCGGGGGGATTTCCTCTTTATAATAAAGAAAAAAATTAATCCCCGGATTGATTTGCAGTATCTCGCGAATTTTGGCGCAATATTCCAGTTCATTGTGTATGAAGACGATGGTTTCATCAAATTTTTCATCTTTCACAGTCAGGTCGTCGAGGGATACAGATGCCATCTGATCTTTGTACAAGGCAAACCATTTATTGCGATGGCTCGAATTTAGTATATAAATTTTATTTTTTTCCTTCATAACCTTTAATCTATATCATATCTTGCATTTTTTTTCAATTGACATTGCTGATTAAAATAATTATAATAAACAAATGGAAGATAAAACACTAAAAATAATCAAATATGGCGACGATATTTTGCATTTAAAAGCAAAAGAAGTCACTGACATAAATGGCAAAACGGTGGATTTGATTCGCCAGATGCTCTATACCCTGCATCGCACGCCTACCGCCATCGGCCTTGCCGCACCACAAGTAAACGAATCAGTCAGAATCTCGGTAATCGATCTTTCCCAGGGCGAAAATGAAGATGCGATCCTGGTGCTAATCAACCCGGAAATTCTTGAGGCAGAAGGAAAAGTACCGGGCGAAGAGGGGTGCCTCTCTTTCCCTGGGCTGACGATGTCAATTAACCGGAGCACCCGCATCCTCCTGAAAAACCTGGATATGAACGGCAAAGAAAAACGCTTGGAGATAAGCGAGTATCTGGCACGAGTCATCCAGCATGAAATCGACCACCTGGATGGTACACTGATCTTAGACCGGGTCTCCAGCCTTAAACGACAATTTGTCAAAAAGGAGATCAATCGGCGGGTAAAAATAGGCGATTGGTGAGCCTGTAAAACAATAAAACAGGCACTACCCCGATGCAGATGGCTCAGACTTTCGCACACAAATTGCTTTTTTTCGGCACCTCGGCCATATGTTTGCCTTTTTTAGAACGGTTGCACAAGGATTTTGAGCTGCCCTTGATTATCACCCAGCCGGATTCGGTGGGCGGCAGGAATCACCAAGCCATCATTCCCCCGGTCAAATCCTTTGCCATAGAACAAGGTATTCCCTTCATACAACCGGAAACGCTGAAAGACGAAACAGTGGCGGCAAAAATTCTTGCTATTCAACCGCATTTAGCAGTGGTGGTATCCTATGGTCAATTGATTCCCAAACAAATTTTCCAGATTCCACCCTTTAGAACTGTAAACGTTCATTTTTCCATGTTACCTTTTTATCGTGGCGCAGCGCCGGTGCAACGGGCACTGGAAAATGGCGACCAAACTTCTGGTATCACGATCTTTGAGATTGTCAGGAAGCTGGATGCTGGCGCTATCTGGGCACAGCAGGAAATCGCGATTCTCCCTACCGATACCACGCTTACACTCTGGGAACGCATGAGTTGTGCAGGCGCCGCATTCCTCTGTGAGACCATTGATAATATACTGGCACAAAGAATCCAAAAATTTCCCCAGGATGAGACACAAGCTAGCTTGGCCCCGCCTATCCAGAAAGAAGAGGGGCAGGTGAATTGGCACCAGACCGCCCGGCAACTCTACAATAAATTCCGCGCCTTCACACCCTGGCCGGGATTAAATTGCGATATCAAGGGCAAGTGGTTCAAATTGACAATCATCAAGGAGTCCACTCTCACTCACCGCCAGCAACCCGGGGATGTCTTTGGCATGGATAAAACGAGCCTTCAGGTTTGTTGTGGTAATGGGTCGGTACTGGAAATCCATGAATTCCAACCGCAGGGAAAAAAACCGATGTCCCCTTACTGCTACTGTCGGGGAAACGAGTTACCAGAATGTTTGTTGTAAACTTCGACGTTAGGACTGGATGCAGTTTCTAAAACCATCGCTAAACGTCCTGAAACAGTTTTACGGGGAACGGGACCTCAATCTTAAACTGTTGTTGTCCAGTCAATTGCAAGAACGTGACTGTCTGCAACTGGAACCTTCAGAACGCCACGCGGTAACCCGGACGGTTTACGGTGTAGTACGTTGGAGACTATTACTGCACTATTTCATTCAAGAGGTTTCGGACCGGAAATTAAATAAAATCCAGGCGCGAGTGTTGTTACTATTGGAAATCGGTACCTATTTGTTGTTGTTTTCCACTTCCTACCCCGATTATGCTGTAGTCAACGAGGTAGTGGCCTGCGCGGGTGGCAAGACCAAGAGTTTCGTCAACGCCCTATTGCGCAACATATTAAGACGCAAAACCGCCCTACTGACCACCCTACCCACCCTTCAAAACCTGGAAATTAAATATGCCATGCCCCGTTTGGTGGTGGACCGTTTGCAGGAGATTTCCACGAACCTCGAAGCGGACCTTCATTACTTGAACCAGGAACCGCAGTTTCATCTGCGTGTGAATACGCGGGACATGAGCATGGAACAGGCCAGAATTCTATTGCTTGAAAAGGGGATTCCCTTTAAAGAGTTAGCGCACTTTCAAAGCTTCGAAATCAAAGAAGCCAGCACCGTGATCCACCAATTAATACAAAGCGGCCCTTTTTATTTTCAAAATACCGCGTCCCAGACTATTTCCATGCTTGCTTCCCGTTTGGCTCAGCGTGCTGTTCTGGATTGTTGCGCCGCACCCGGCACCAAATCCGTGACCCTGAGCCTATTAAATCCCCAGCTCACTATTTATGCCAATGATATCCACCGGGGTCGGGCCAAACTGATCAACGAGTTCAGCCACCGTTTCGCTTTGGATAACATCCATACCATCGTGTCAGATATCTTGCACCCGCCCTTGTCGCACCAATTGGACCATCTTGATTTTATCCTGGTGGACGCCCCATGCACGTCCATGGGCACACTGCGAAAGAACCCGGACTTAAAACAAAATATCACGCCGGAAAGGATACGGATCAATGCCCAAACCCAATTCCAAATGATGCACGCATTACTTCCCACCATTACCCAAGCAGGGACTTATATTCTCTATTCAGTCTGTTCTTTTAGCCACGAGGAAACAGAGGGCGTGATGCAGCGGATATTTCGGGAACTCCCTGGCGCGACGCGCTATGAAACAATAGATTTAACCCCTTTCCTAACAGAACTGGGTTTTAGCTATAAAAAAGAGACTTATGGCACCTACCTGCTTCCCAGTGAAAGCCTCAATAATGATCTGTTTTATTTATCGTTATTAAAGCTTTAAAAAGCGTTGCCTGAATTCACCGCCAAGTTAATGGGAAGTATGGGAGGAATGGGAATTATGGGAAGTATGGGAATTCTGGGAAGAATGGGAGGAATGGGATTTTTTTGTTTATCCCATAATTCCCAGAATTCCCATACTTCCCAGAATTCCCATTAAGTTGGCGATGAATCCAGAGTTGATAGCAGATGGTTTGTATAGAAAAAAAAAGCGGCCATATGCCGCTCCTGATCGCTATTTTTTAAATCGGTAAGGTAACAGTTAAGCTGCCTTCGTAGCACCGGTCACGACCGCCTGCGGCGTTCATTACAGGGTGTACCTGCTTAACTGTTACCTGTTACCCAAGTTTGGTTAATCTTCTCTGGTTAACCTTTTCTTGTTTAATTCTGTCTGGTAACGATGATCTTAATGGGTATCGTTATCGCCTTTGCCGTATTCTGTTAATTTTACGGTGATGCTATTGCTTTGGTTGGCCAAGAGGGATAAACCCGGGGTCACTTCCACCAGTTCCTGCTCTTGCCAATAGTAAAAAGGCAGCATGAACAAGAAGGAATTGAGCAATTTGAAAAACTCTTCTTCCTCTATATCGGGGACCACTAGTTCGTCTTCTTCCATGGCAATGGTTTTAGCTTCGATGGCGTACAATGCCATAACCACTTGACCCAGCACAACGGTTTCCTCGTCTTCTGGTTCTTCTTCCAATAATTCCACCAGCCGTTCCAGTTCTTCAAATTCCGGGACATCCAGCGTATCCAGCCAATCTTGCATCGTATCGCCCGGTTTGATATCTCCAGCGACAACCTGTTCGGTTAATTTCTTCAGTAAACTCATAATTCCTCCTATCCTGATATTGCACTAATACAGTATACCAGTTTATATGTTTTTTTCAACTGTTCCGTGTGTTACAGTTATTTTTATTTTCGTCGATATATTTGTATCTAACACCAAATCACGGTAAACAAACGGTAAGCCATGGTAGATTTAATCTGCGCCATGTGTTATAATCCTGATTCGGGAATGGTAAACACGCCATTCCACAATAATGCATTGAAGCGAAAAAAAATGATAATGGAAACAAATACAAGAGACAATAGATCGGCAGCCCTGTTTTCCAACGGCAGAATTCCCAGCATACGGGGAAACACCCACATGGATATGGAATGGGTTGCCATTGTGCGGGAAATCACATCCAGACTTGCCATATACCGAAAATTAAAAGAACTGGGACATAGTGACGAATCCATATTCACTATCTATAAAAAATCAAACAAAGAGCACCAATCACTGACCTGATAAACAAATTCTCGTTCAATAAAAAACATCCACCGTTATCTTAGTGGAGAATAACCGCTTCCATGGTTCCCCAGTTCTTGCCTTTTTTCAAAGCCACTTTCAAGGGAACAGTTAAGTCTATGGCATTCTCCATTTCATGTTTGACCAAACGAAACAGCGCGTCTTCTTCTTCCGGGAGGTATTCAAAAACCAGTTCGTCATGAACCTGCATGATCAGTTTGCTTTTCATGCCCGCTGCAACCATCTTGTGGTAAATATTAATCATAGCCACTTTAATAATATCGGCGGCACTGCCCTGAATAATGGTATTAATGGCCATTCGTTGGCCATTTTCTTTGACCGTTCGGTTGGAACTCAACATCTCCGGGATATCTCGGCGGCGACCTGAAATCGTTTTTACCTCTGGTTCCAATTCTGCTTTGGCTATGACGTCATCAATGAATCGCTTCACCCCCGCGTTTTTCTCGAAATAGGTATCAATAAAATCTTTGGCTTCCTGGTAACTCACGCCCAGTTCCTTGGATAGGGAAAAAGGGCCGGTGCCATACAGGACGGAGAAATTAATAATCTTGGCCCGTTTGCGTTTCTCCTGGGCAGTCGCAAACAAATCACCACCAAAGACGGTGTCTGCCGTATGTTTATGAATATCAAAATCTTTATTAAAGGCTTCCATCAGGTTCGGGTCTTGCGAAAAATGGGCCATCACCCGCAATTCGACCTGCGAATAATCGGCGGCCAGTAGATATTTACCCGTATCCGCGATAAATGCTTCCCGCATATTCACCCCGCCCGCCTCGCCCAAGGGGATATTCTGTAAATTGGGATTGGATGAAGAGAGGCGCCCCGTGGCAGTCACGGTTTGATTGAAGGAACTATGCACGCGTTGTTCTGAGTCCACTGTATCCAACAATCCTTCCAGATAGGTCGATAACAATTTTTTATAGGTGCGGTACTCAATGATCTTGGCCACGACCGGATACTCTTTTAACTCGTTGAGCACTTCAATATCCGTCGAATAGGTTTTGGTTTTACGCGTCTTTTTTTTATTCGGTAACTTCATCTTCTCAAACAGGAATTCGCCCAGTTGTTGCGATGAATTCAGATTGAGCGGATAGCCCACGATCCCATAAATCTCTTGTTCTAACACCGCGATTTTTTCACCCAGCACCTTGGCGGAACGTTTTAAAAAATCCACGTCCAGACGCACGCCCGCAAATTCCATGGCAATCAACACCTCGATCAACGGCATTTCTATCGTCCGATACAAATGGGACAGTGATTTGGTCGCAATATCTTGGCCCAGGATGTCCACCAACTTTAGCGCCAGGAAAGAGTCATCAATGCAGTATTTGCTGAGTGTGTCCAGGTCCACAGTGATCAACTGTCGCTGTTCTTTCCCTTTGCCCGTCAGTTCCTGGTATTCCACTTGTTTGTAATTCAGGATTTCCTGGGTTAAATCTTTGAGGCCATGCGCCCTGCGATTCGGATGGTTCAGGTAAGACATGACCATCGAATCATCCCACACCCCTGCTACCACCACATCGTGTTGTTTTAAATGCAGGATATCAAATTTAAGATTGTGTCCTGTTTTCTTAATCTCCGGGTCCGCAAACAGTGGGCCCAGTTCCCTTTTAAAATCATCGTAATTAATAGTAATAGCTTTCTTCTCAGCCGGGTTACACAGAAAAGGGATATAGTATCCCTCCGTTTTAAACGAGATTGATATCCCGATGATTTGGGCCAGGTAAAATTCCAAGGCAGTGGTCTCCAGGTCAAAAGCAAAATAGCCTTCTTGCTGGATACGTCCTGCCAATTCATGGAGGTGCCCGGTATCCTTTACCAGATGGTAAAGGACATCCAGGGCCGGGGTCTCCTTTTCAGGTACAGCTTTGGTGGAACTTTCAAACCGATTCAACAAGCTGCTGAATGATAATTTTCTAAAAAAATCCAATAAAGGATTGCAGATTTCGTTTTTGAACACGCGAAGGGGGAGTTCGTGTTCCAGATGGGGGGCATAAGAAAGGTCGATCAACTGCCGGGAAATTTCCAGTGCAGCCATGTTATCTTTAATTTTTTTCCTTACCTTCTCATCTACCGCGTCAATATGATCAAGAATATTTTGCAGGCTGCCATATTGCGCGATGATTTTTGTCGCCGTCTTCTCCCCTACTCCTGGCACGCCCGGTATATTATCCGATGCATCACCGGTGAGGGATAAATAATCCACTACCTGCTGGGGAGCGAAACCGAAAAAGTTCTTGATCCCTTCGGCGTCTAATTTTTGTTTTAATTTGGGATGATATATATAAATAGAGTCTTTGACCAGTTGAAAAAGGTCTTTGTCAGCCGTGAAGATCACCACGTCATTGCCTTTTTGCGCTTCTCTGGCCGCAAAGGAGGCGATGATGTCGTCTGCTTCAAAGCCCGGTTCCTCGAACAGATCAATGCCCCGCAGTTCCAGGTATTCTCTCACTAACGGCGTTTGTTGCAGTAATTCTTCCGGTGCAGCCAGGCGTTTCGCTTTATAAGGGGCGAATAAATGATGGCGAAAGGTTTTTTCATGGCAATCAAAGGCTACTGCGATGCGGTGGGGGTTTAATTCTTTGATTAGACTCTCCGTGCGGGTGATAAAACCGTAAACCGCGCCAGTGGGTTCGCCTTTGAGGGTTCTCATATTGGGGTAGGCATAAAAAGAACTGAATAGCATGTACATGCCATCAATAATAAAAACGGTTTCAGACATGGATATTAATCAGGATTCCTGTTCCGCCTGGGCAAAATATTCCAGGACCATTTCGTCCAGCGTGAGATCGTCTACAATCTGGGTATCCAGGGACAGCAGGTGCAAGAACTTTCCGCCTTTCAGTTCGGAAATAACCTGATCGTGTTGGGTTTTCATCATCATTTTGATTCGTTTCCTGGCATCTGGTTTTTTCATAAAGTGCCCATACGCCACCCGGCGGGAGAGCAGGATTTCTCCGCTGTGGTAGACCAGCGTCTCAACGGTAGGGTTATTTTCACCCTTGTCTTCCGTCTGGATATGAAAGACTTCGTTGCGGTACTTAATGTCAGTGTTAAAACCTATTATCATAAGGCAATAATAAAGGAAAATTCCTTTGTTGTCAAGGGGTTAAAATTGTTTTAATCGTTATTTTAATCGGATTTCTAATTATTTTCAAAATGGGTAGGAAGAAATAAATGAATGGAAAAAAGCATCTTCGTAATGGCGCATCACCCTTTTGCATTAAATAGGCGATGATACGCCGGTTACGAAAATGCTGTATTCCAGTTTTTTTTTATTTAACGGGATTTTAAGATTATTCTTTGGAACGGCCCATCAACTGTTCATATTCTTCATCGCTGACAGGTTCCAAGTGACCGGTTCCTTCGCACGTAGTCAGATCAATATCTGCCACGCAACGTACTTTGTCATAGTTCAGAATCAGACCGCCTACCAGGTGAACAGTACCCGTAGCCGTTTCGAAATTGCCTTCAGTGAATTTGCAATCCTTTCTATCCAATTGAATGCCGACTTCCGTGCCTGTTTTTTTGAACATCACGTGGACATAATCTCTATCCACACATTCTTTTAAGGCTTTGGCTGTTTTTTCTGGTCTGGCTGTTTCAACCGGCTGTGATGCGGTTAATCTGACTACCAGTTCGTTTAATTCTTTTTTGTCGCTCATGTGTTTCCTCCATTATCTTTTATAGCTTCTATTACTTCTATATCTTCTATATCTTCTATAAATTATATAATATTATTTAATATTATATAACTTCACCTGTCTTTGGTCGACTCTTTAAAACGGTCTTTTATCTGCGTGTTTATTCTTCTAGGCAAATAATGCAACATGACTTTCAAGATATAAGTGTACAAAAAAATTGACATAGAATCAAGCCCCCAATCAAAAATAATCGAACTTTTTAAATTTTGGCATGAGCGGTGCATGACCTAAATTCACCACCAAGTTTCAGAAAAAACTGGACTATCTGGACATACTGGACATTCTGGACTTACTGGACTTCACAAAACCTTTGATTTTTCCAGCTTGTCCAGTAAGTCCAGTAAGTCCAGTAAGTCCAGATAGTCCAGTATGTCCAGCAAGCCACGGTTATCCGTGGCTCTTTCAAAAATGATGGTGAATCCAGCATGAGGTGAGTAGGCGTGGAAAGTGGGAAACAGGAAAAAAGATTCCGTTCTTTTCTTTTTTGGGGAATAATGGTATTATATTAACGTGATATTGGCGTGATAGTATCATGATATAAAGTGGGTATGATATTCAAGTGAGGCTGTTGGCATGACACAAAAAATAAAAAAAGCTAGGGTGCAACCCAGCGCCATTGTTCTGATAGTGGATGATGATGAAACCGTGCGGGGGTTTATACATTCCATATTGAGTCCCGACTATTTTATCATTCAGGCCAGCGACGGCCAGGAAGCCCTCGAAAAATTGCAGAACTCCCGTCCCGATTTAATTCCCGATTTAATCATCAGCGATATAAAAATGCCGCGTATGGACGGCTACAAACTGCTGCAACACGTCAAATCCTCCCCTCTCCTCCGCCACATTCCCATGCTCCTTTTCACCGGCCAAGACAGCCAAGCAGAACGGTTGGAAAGTCTATCCGCCGGGGCAGACGATTATCTTTCCAAACCTTTTAACCACAAAGAACTGCTCATCCGGGTCAAAAACCTGATCAAAATACGACAGCAAGAAAAAGAACTGCTACGCCTGAATGAAGAATTGCAAAAAAAAGTCAGCGAACAATTGGACATTATTATCAAAAATAAACGGCTGACACGTTTCTTTCCCCAAAAACTGGTAAAATGGATTCTCTCGGCAGAAAAAGACCTGGAGCTGACAAGTGAAAAGAAACTGCTGACCATCTTCTTTTCCGATCTGTCAGGATTTACAGAACTGGGGGAAAAATCCTCGCCTGAAGTGATGCGCACCGTGTTAAACGATTATTTCACCCATATGGTGGATATTGTCGAGCAATTCGAGGGAACCCTGGACAAATTTATCGGTGATGGGCTCATGGTGTTCTTTGGTGCGCCGGATGTCATGGATACCCAGGAACAAGCTGTACGTGCCGTATCTATGGCGATTGCCATGCAAAAAAAGATGAAGGTCCTGGCTGAAGAATGGAGACAACAGGGGATTTTCCATAATATTAAAATCCGTATGGGCATCCATCAAGATAATGTGATGGTAGGGAATTTTGGCTCCCAACAACTGATGGAATACACCGTGATTGGGACGGGTGTCAACTTGGCTAACCGCTTGGAATCCTATTGTGAACCTGAAAAAATTCTTGTCAGCGCCCCGGTTTACGATCATACCAAAGAACTCTTCCAATATAAAGAAATTGTCCTGCAACGACTCCGTGGCTTTGAACGGCTCGTTCCAGTCAGCCAATTGGACCCCCCAGCCGACAGCGCCCACTAGTCTTCCATAAGTGACGATTCCATAAAAATCACTCATCATTGTCCCTGGTTGGACAAAATTGTCCGCCATCGGTCATCCACGACTGAAAATCGCTCATCATTG
>CAZCVI010000036.1:0-70430 GCA_964502145.1 uncultured Clostridia bacterium | reverse complement strand
ATCCGCGTTTTGGTCAAGTTTATTGATTGGATCATCAATCTGCCGGAGCGATACATAGAAAAACTGCACAATGAATTATCAACGTTAAAGGAGGGAAAAATTATGTCCTACGTAACCAGTTTTGAAAAAATCGGCGAGAAAAGAGGAATAGTCAAAGGTAGCAAAATGAACGCATTGGAGAATGCGAGAAAAATGCTGATGGATAATCTTCCCATTGAAGCTATTATCAAATACACTGGCTTGGCAAAAGGCCAAATCACCCGCCTGATGAAAGAATCAGCGATTCTCCAAAAATGAAAATAGATAGGGGTAGACGCGCCATCCCGGCACATTTTCCACTTCAAATTCGGAGATGGTGAAGGTAAAAATTTGATGGGTCTTTTGGATACTGTATAAGACGCTTTTCTTTTTATCTATGATTGAAAAAAGGCATTCCCCAATGATCGGGAAACAGTTCTGAATTTTTTAAAGCAATGTCGAGGGGAACTTGGACTAACCCATTGCATTCAGTGGGATAGTTTCTTGGTAGAATAAAAAAAAAATAAAAAAAAGTTTTGACTATTCTTTTGTATTCTGATATATTTGATTCACCATGAGAGAATTCGTGATACATTGCAGAGGAGCAATACGTGCTAAGGGGTGCAAACCTTATTCATATCTTAATCTAAACCAAATTAAGAAGAAACAATCCAATTTAGGCAAACAATACGGGTAAACCCAAAAGGAGGAACAAATGAGTGAGATGACCATTGATTCAACACATAACAACCGTATCCAATATTTTATTGATGGCGAGAATATTTACCCCCAAATCATCAAACTAATCGAATCTGCCCAAAAATCCATCTTCGTGGAAGTGTTCCTCTTCTACGATGATGCATCGGGCATGGGTTTGGTCGATAAACTGGTGGAAAAAGCCCAAGCAGGCCTCGACGTGCGGGTAATGGTCAGCGAAAAAGGCACAGAATTTAATAAATCCTATGACATCTTCAACAAACTGAAAAAAAACAATGTAAAAGTGGTCTCCACCTTCCCCCTTCCTAAAATCGTTAAAGACCTTTCAAAGCTCTTCGACTGGAAAAAAACCGACAGCGAAAACAAAGACGTAGATAGCTACGAGGTCCACCTCACAGAACCAGTAGGCGAAAAAATCGCGGCCAAATCACAAAAAATAATGGACAAGGTTTACAAACGGTGCGATAAAGGCAAAACCCGCAAAGAGGGCGGTTTCATTTTAACCTGGCAAAGAAAAAAGATTTTCCGTTCCTTAAAATATTATGATCATCGCAAAATCATCCTTGTAGACAATGAACGCGCATTTATGGGCGGCATGAATTTTGGCAATGACTATCTCTTCCAAGGCCCACCCTCCGAACTGGGCTACTTCCACGATATCGGTATCCTCGTAGAAGGCAACGTTGTCAAAGATGTACTCAAACTCTACCTGGAAGTCTGGCACCTGTTCGGCCCGGACGAAATCACCCTGATGCAACTCCCTAAAAAAGAATTACTGGCCGCATATGCCGAGAATATTGATATTACCGCGATATACAGTTTCCCACGAAAAATCCCTAACGATATCCGCCAAGCCTATTTGAAGGAAATTCTACTGGCGGAAAAGTACATCTATATTATCAATCTTTATCTGACAGACAGCGAATTGCTCGAACAATTGATCGCGGCCAGTCACCGTGGCGTGGATGTGCATATTATTTCCACCTACTACCCCGGCAAACTGATCGAAAGTTGGTTCACGCGCCTTATATACAGGGGATACTTCTACGTCATTACCCACAAAGCCAAATTGCAGGAGTATGGCATCAAACTCCATCACTATACGAAATACAATGTCCATGCCAAAGTCGCTATGATCGATGACAAATGGGTCACCATCGGCTCTTCCAACCTCGACTACTCCAGCTTGAGAAATGCCCTGGAAGTAAACGTCTGCTTGGAAAATACCGCCCTCATAGAGGACCTCAAAAAAGACCTCTTTCTCAAGGATTTCCAAGAATCCGCCATTCTGGATAAAAAATTATCCTACTTTAAGAAGATATACTATTATATATGCTACAAGATATTCATGCTGGGAGAAAAATATTTCCTGTGATCTGGAGAAAAAAAAATGTACCCACTACTGACACAAATGATTCACTTGGTGGGAGACTTTTTTTAGACAGTAATTCTTATAATAATAAAATATACATAAAAAAATATTAGGAGGTTTAAGATGATTCAAGTGGATATACCCGCTGCTTTTACCATTGGCCAGATTTTCGCGTTACTGTCCAAGAAGTATTTAAAACAAGAGCCAGACAAGTTTACCAATAAACTTCTTGGCCCTATAAACCTGTATTTATCCTGTGGTTTTGCCCCTGGAGGATTGTTCCTCCTGATCGGATGGCCCGCCTGGGAAGTCATGTACGTGACCAACTGGTTCCAAAACCCCTACAATAACCCCCTGGTGACTGGCGCCTATGTGCTGTTTGTAATTGTCATGATCTTGCTGGGAAACCTCGGGTTTATCCTGGCACACCACTGGTACAGGAAAGGAAAGGATAAATGGGTCATGATTGCTGCCATTGTCGGTGGCTTTCTCACTATTCTACCCTTCATGGTAAAATATGGCGTGTGGTGGCGCATCGCCACGTATGAGGAAATGAAAATGGGATACAGTTATTCATTTTGGGAACCCCCCTTTTTCTACGGCTGGCTGGTCATCATGGGTTACCTCGTTACTGTGTCTATCCTCATGGGGCTCTGGTTAAAGAAGCGCGATAAACACTTCAAATAAAAATATCCCGGAGGTTTAACTTGAATGAAAATAATCTAGTCGTAATCAAAACAGGCGACAACAAGTTTGAACTACTCGATCAAGCTGTCACGGAAGCAGGATTGTACCATCTGCTGGAAGAGATCTTTCAGAAATCAGGCAAAAAACGCGATGAATTCATCATCACGATAAAACCAAATTTTATGGTACTCACCGCTGCTGCCGACTTAAGCAACTATACAGATACCGAGATGGTAGTTTATTTATTAAAAAAATTCCACGACCTCGGTTATCGCAAACTCTATGTGGCAGAATCGGAAAACGTGCTGGGTCAATGGTACGAGAACCGCTCCGTGTTGGCTGTGGCCCAGGCCGCAGGCTACAAAGAGGAATTCTATAAAATCGCCGACATTACCCACAATGCGGTGCCCCACCATTTTAAAGGACCACTAAAAAACCATTTTGTGGGAACTGTCTGGAAAGACTCCGATTTCAGGGTCTCTTTTGCCAAAAACAAAACCCACCCGGCAGGCACCTATACGCTGTCATTAAAAAACATCTTCGGTTGCACAGTCAGCCAGAACAAATATCTGGTCTATCATAAATACCTCGAATGGGATACCTGCGTCATGGAGATGTTGGAAGAGTTCCCCCTGCATTTTGGGATAGTAGATGCTATGATTAGTGCCGATGGTACCTTTGGCTTTCGCGGTAACAAAAGACCCAAGCTCACCAATACTATTCTCGCCAGTCAAAACTGCATCGCCCTGGATTGGGTGGGAGCTTTAAAAATGGGAATCAAACCGCTGTGCAGCAGATTGATGCGCAAAGTCGTTAAAAAATGGGGCGAACCCACCTACCAGGTGAGCGGCTCCATGGAGCAATACAAGAAGTGGTGCAAACCCGTGTTTTTTATGTCCAAATTTGATGATATCCTTGAAGAGTGGTATTCCGCCCACAGCTTTTTTACCCACTGTCTCATGTTACCCCCTGATCCCCAGTTTCCCGAACATGGCGCCCCCTTCTTTAAAATCATCCGCTTTATTCTCTGCTTACGCTACCCCAAAAAAAAGTAGGCGGCACGATGACACAACCGATGGAACCAGTGGAGAATTATCCGTCACTATGGTATTGTCCTCCCGGCAGTCTGGTGCCCGCTAAAACCCAGCCTATTCTATTGGTTCACGGCATGTGGGGCTGGCACTGGGTCTGGTCGCATTTTGTGCAGACCTTTTCAGATGCTGGATACCCCTGTTACGCGGTGGACATGGTAGGACACGGCCCAGATACCCACCATAACCCGCCACCGGGCAACCTCCAGGTGAGTGAATACGTGGCCGAACTAAAAAAAACCATGGAACTCATCACCGCCAGGCACGATAACACCCCGCCCCTGGTCATGGGTTACTCCATGGGCGGATTGATCGTGCAAAAAACACTGGAAACCACCCCTGCGGCCGGTCTCGTTCTGATTTCCAGTGCCGCCCCCAAAGGAATACTGGTGCTCCCCCCGTTTCACACCCTGTTCATTCTTGTCAAGTATCTTATAAAGAGTTTTTTTACCCCCCTGGTCGAACCCGATGATAAAGAGGTTTATTATCTGGCCTTTCATCATATGACGGGCGAGGAGTTGAAGCTCGCGTTGGAGCGCGTCGTGCCCGAATACAGCCGTGCTTACCGCCAGATCATCCTGGGACGTGTCCCGGTAGAGAGCCGTCATATTACCTGCCCTGTTTTGGTGGTGGGCGGTGGTCAAGACAGGATGGTCACATCCAAATCCAACCAACAACTGGCCAAAAAATACAACGCCTCCCTGATCATCTTCGCGCAGGCCTCCCACTGGCTGGCCAGGGAAGAAGGATGGCAGGATGTTTGCAACTATATCCTAAAGTGGGCAACATCTAAACAATAAGTTATGAAATAATTTATAAAATACTAATTAAAAAAGGAGGTATAAGATACCATGCGCATAGCAATCATTTCCGACACCCATCTGGGGGATACCAATTCCGTGATGGCCTTCAGGGACAAAACATCAGGGGAAATTATCGTGGGTTCCAAGTATAGAGAGTTCATAAAAAAGGTCCGGGATCAATTTAATGGTGTGCAGGTCGACTTTTTAGTGCTACTCGGTGATATTCTCGATTTCTCCATCTCCAGTTATCCTGAAGCTTATGCTATTGGCCAGTTCTTTTTCCAAAAACTCAAAGATGATAACATTTGCAGGGAGATTATCTATGTACCCGGCAATCATGATTATGACATCTGGCACTCCGTGGAATATGCCACTAATGTCACCAACCGGATTAATAATAAAAAATTACCCATACCTTTCAGGCAATCCGTCCCAGCCATCCTTGATGATCGACAAGGAACAAACATGGAAGGATTAACCCTGCTCCATGTCACCCCAAAAAATGAGGATGGCGGCCCCAAATATGCCGGACTGTTTATGGATAATATCACCGATCCCCCCTCTCACTTTAATTTTGTCTATCCTAATATTTACCTCATCACCCATGAGGAGTCCATCATTATCACCCACGGGCAGTACCTCGACGTGTACTGGTCCGTGCTCGGCAAATGGGGTTTAAAAATAATCAACGGTGACCTCGACCTACGCGATCCCAGGCTCATGGATTTAAAAGAGATGGTCCAGGTTAATTTCCCCTTGTGCCAGTTGAACTCTTCCGGTCTCGGTCAAGCAGGCCCATTAACCTTTGCTATTCAAAAACTCGAACATGAGATCAAAGAGAAATATTTCGTCCGTTTAAACTCCTACTTCTACCGCTTGGACAAGGAGATCAAGGAGAAACATAAGGGATTGACCCGCCTTTTCCTGCGCTGGGCATTAAAACTTGTCAAACATGAAGCGTTAAAAGCGCTGAGCCGCACCAAACCCGCACGCTATAGGGAAGACTTTCAGAAAAATCCCGCCGTGTGTGAACGGACCCAGGATTATTACAGTTCCTCTATTTACGAGATCGGCGAAATAGAAAAAATATACGATGTTAAAATTCCTTTCCCTACCACCATGATCTTCGGTCATACTCACAAGCCTATTCCCTTTGGTTCTAGCAAAGCCCCCCTGCTGGACATAGTGCAATTACCCGAAGGGAAAAAACTTGTCATGTACAATACCGGCGGCTGGTTGTCCAGTATGAGCCACAAAAAACAACCCCAATTCTGCGGTGCCGAAATATTCTTTTACGAAACAGGCAAAGGTATCTCCTCGGTCAGTATCACCGAATGGTAAAAAAAAGAATTAAATAAGAAAGATATAAAGGAGGAACAATGAGTCAATTGATTCTGCAAGAAATCCGGGAGCATCCGGATCTCAGTCACCATACACTGGACAACCTGCCCCTGCTCAAAGAGTTATTGGACCGTTACTATGCTGTCCCCACCGAAGTGTGTATCGAACGGGCCAAATATATCACCGAATATATGAAAAACCCCGAAAATCCCAGCGACTCCATGGAGTTAAAACGCGCCAAAGCAGTCCGTTACTACATGCGCAACAGGAAAGCCATCTTCCATAACCACAACCTGCTGGCCGGTTCATCCTCAGCAAAGGAACTGGGCGCACCAGTGTACCCGGAACTGCTGGGAATCAGTATCTGGCCGGAACTGGAAACCATTTCAACACGCAAGGTAAACCCACAACTGCTGAACCACGAGGATGGAGAAACATTAAATTTGGATATCTTTCCCTATTGGATGGACAAAACAGTGCTGGAGATGACCCGTGCAAAGTTAAAAAAAGAAGCTAACACGGAAGTAGAGGAAGCGCTAAAAATAATGGAGAAGATCGCCTTTTTCCTGGCGGGAAAAACCACGGTGATCACCCACACTACCCCTTACTTTGAAAAAGTAATGGCCAAGGGCTTAAAAGCCATGATTGAAGAGGCCCGGCAAATGGCGCAAACAGTGACACCGGCTGAACCCGAGAAAAAAGACCTTTACGAAGCCATGCAAATCGCCATGTTTGGCATAATCGAATACGCCGAGAGTCTCTCCAAAGAAGCAGAAAAACAGGCCATTCACGCTACATCCGAGGAGGATAAAAAACATTACCTGGAACTATCCGAGATATGCAGCCGTGTTCCTGCCGAGCCTGCCCAGAGCTTTAGGGAAGCTATTAATTCCCTGTGGATCTGTGATGCCGCTATCATGGCTGAAAATGTCAACATGGCATTAAATCCCGGTCGCCTTGACCAGATTCTTTTTCCTTATTTTCAAAAGGATGTCCAGCAGAACAAAATCACCGTTGACCAAGCATTAACCCTGTGCGGTTGTTTGTGGTTGAAGATTTCCGACAACACCAATCTTGTGCCCGGTAGTGCTGAGAAGATGTTCGGCGGCGCTGGTTCTGTTCCTGCCGTCACTCTTGGTGGCGTTGATAAAAACGGTGCCGATGCAGTGAACGATCTCACCTACATCATGCTCCGCGTCACCGAGCTTTTAAAAACCAAGGACCCCAATGTGAACGCCCGTTATTATTCCGGTGTCAACTCCCCCGACTATCTGAAACGAGTGACCACCGTCATCACCAATACCGGGGCTATACCCGCCCTGTATAATGACCAGTCCAACATCGAAACACTCGTAAACCAGGGCGTTTCTCTCGAACATGCGCGCGATTATGCCGTGATCGGTTGCGTCGAATTGTCCAGTGCTGGCAGGGAATATGCCTCCACTTCGTCTATTTTACTCAACCTCAGTTCGGTTATGGACATGACCCTGTACAATGGCAAACGTCCCTATATTTGCGGCAAAGAGTGGCAAGTGGGACCCCAAACTGGCGATCCCAAAAACTTCCTAACCTTTACCCAATTCCAAACCGCTTTTGAAACCCAATTGCAAGCCCTGATTGAGAAAGCCGTTAAGCTCAACAACAAGCTGGGTAAAATGCACCAACAGATATTGCCCACCCCGTTGCTTTCCTGTTTCTTTGAGGGACCCTTGGAAAAAGGGCAGGACCTTATTCAGGGAGGCGCCTTGTACAACTCTTCCGGTGTTACCCATGTTGGCTTCTCCGATGTGTGCGACTCTCTCAATGCCATAGAAGATGCCGTATTTGTGAACAAGACCTTTACTATGGCCGAGATGTTGGGTGCCGTCGAAAATAACTTTGTTTCCAATGGCAATAACGGACGATATGAGCAGCTTCATGCTTATGTGTCCAATAGCAAACATAAATACGGGCGCGATGATTCCCTTGATGAACATCCCATTGCCGTTAAGAATTCGCAGCGTTTGATCCAGTTCATTTATGACACCTATCAGAGTTATACCAATTATCGCGGTGGAAAATACCGGCCCGCTTTTTGGACCATGACCAATCATGCTGGTCTCGGTAAAATCGGGCAAGCCCTTCCCAGTGGCAGGAAAGCCCACGACGTTTTTTCCAGTGGCATCACGCCCTGTTCACAGATGACCCCTGACCTGACTACCGCGTATAGATGTGTCGCCCAACTCGGACACAACACCATTCCCGGAGGAGTCGCGCTTAACATGAAATATACTCCTGAAACCACCAACAACAGCAATGACGATTCATATCATAACCATTTCGTCGAACAGGTAGAGGGTTACTTTAAACTCGGAGGTATGCAGGTGCAGTACAATATCCAAACCTACGAAAAACTCGAAGAGGCACGGCAGAACCCGCAGCAAGAGCCCCATCTGATCGTCAGGGTCTCAGGGTATTCCGCTTATTTTAATGATTTGAACGACCCCATGAAAGGCGAGCTTATCCGGCGTACCCAATACAATCTGCATAACGGTCAGGCCGTCCCGTATACCGGTCCTGCGGCAGGAGGTGAATAAAATGAAAGCAATCGGTAATTTCTTCAAGGCCATTCTCAACTTTTTCAGGAAAATTTTCCTTGAGAAGTGGTTGTTAAGGAAGATTGGAAAAATCATCAAGGATGTTGAGGGTGATTTGATGGATTTTTTTCTGGAGACCCTGTTGAAAGTGATTCGGATCTTCATTTGTATTGATAAAAAATTCGCCAAAAACATCCAGGGGTTTAATGCCAAGTATGTGTTCAAGAGTGAAGACAACAAAATCGCCGCCTCAGCTATTTTCGCCAACAACAAGATGAAAGTCAAAAAGAAAGCCATCACCGATCCCGATGTCAACATCACTGTCGTTTTCAAGGATAGCAAAGCCCTTTTTGAATTTCTAATGGCAGAAGACCCCGATGTATTTGCGTTTATCTTGGAGAGCAAGATCAGTTATGAAGGTAATGTCAATTACCTCATGAAATTCGCTTACATGGCCATGCATCTCAAGCTCAAGTTCAGTTTATAGAATGCTAGTTCAGCCGTACAGAACCTATCAGGATGAAGGATATAGATTCAGATAAAGGTCCCCTGGTGTTTGATATTGCCAGGGGGTCTTATGCCGATGGGCCTGGGATGCGCACCGTTGTTTTTCTTAAAGGGTGTCCCCTCCGTTGTCTTTGGTGTCAGAACCCAGAGTCCCATCATCCTCACGCCGAACCCCTCTTTTACCCTGAGAAGTGTATTCATTGCGGGCAGTGTGCCAGAGGATGTTACACCCATGCCAGACAGACCGCCGGTGTATATTATTCCCCTGCCAAACTGGCGCAACTCATTGCCCAGGATAACGTTTTTTATGATGTTTCCCAGGGTGGCGTGACTTTTTCCGGTGGCGAACCCCTTTTATGTATTGATTATCTCTATGAAACCGCGCAACGAATTAAACAAGAACACATTCACATTGCTGTTGAAACCTGCGGGTATTTTGATTTCGACAATTTGGAAAAAAGACTTTTACCGTTGATTGATCTTTTTCTTTTCGATCTCAAGGTAATGGACCCCCAGTTATTTGAAACCTACACTGGCAAATCCAATTCGCTCATCATCGCCAATTTCATAAAACTGCGTGCTGCCGGTGCAAAAATAATGCCCCGGATTCCGCTTATTCCTGGTTTTACAGCCGTGGAAGAGAATTTATCCCAGATTGCCGCATTTCTTGTTCAGCAGGGAGTCACCCAGTGCCAGTTACTCCCGTACAATCCTTCCGGTTTAGACAAGTGGCAGCGTTTGGGAAAAAAAGCCCCCGATAATATCACCTCCCTTCCCATGACCCTGGTTGAGGAAAAGAAATGGGTCGCTTTTTTTCAACAGCAGATGGAAAAAGAGAGCACTATGAAGAATTTATCTACGTCCGTTTTTATCTTTTAATCTGTGTCCATCATTTTAATCCGTGTAATCTGTGTTCAAAATAAATATGCAGCTTGACTTTTTCTTCTGGGATGTTTAAAATGATCTCGTACCTATGGAGGTGTATCGTGAATCAGATGTTAATCAGTCCAAAGCTAATGAGCACAACATGAGGATAAAAATCAATCTGCACGCACCAGATAATGTGTCGATTCCTATTGAATACAATTTTAATATCTACCAGAACATCAAAAAGAACCTATTTGAATTCCTGAGCGACCAAAAACCCAAATTGTTCACCAAATACAAGAAAAACTTCCCCGCTTTTACCTTTTCCCAATTGATGATACCAGAGCGAACGATTGAGCTTGGCTTCATCCATGTCAAGGGTAATTTTTTATCCATCTATATTGCTTCTGCGGATGAAACTTTTATGGAATATCTGGCCAAGTCAATTGCATTGCAGGGACGGTTCCAGATTTTTACCCATACGCTTTCCTTAAAAAAAATGGAAATCTTGACTGACCCGGAATTTACCCCGGAGATGCGCTTCAAAATGTTATCGCCGTTGTTGTTGATCAAGGTGGAAAACAAAAAAGCACGTTTTATTCGCCCGGATGATCCGGATATGAGTGATATCTTTGCCCACCATCTGGTAGACCAGTACCACCACTTTTTTCCCGGTCGCTTTCTTCCTGCTGACATCAAAATAATTCTCGATCAAGACTACATCCAACGCAAATCGGTTTTAACCAAAGCCATTACAGTGCGCAATGTCAATTATAAAACGATCTTCTGCCCATTTACACTGAAAGGAGAACCGGAACTGATCCAATTCGCCTATCACAACGGCATCGGTGTCAACACTCATTTTGGCTTTGGCATGATGGAAATCGTTGAGTAAATCCGGTAAAGGAGAGAAAAAAACCATGTTTGACTTGACAATAGTGCCGAATTGTATACAATTTAATTTATTTCAAAAATTCTTTTCAGAGAATAAATAAAAGAAGAAATAGAATAAGAAATAGAATAAGAGAAGAAATAAAAGAAACATAGAAGGAGCGTTAATGCAGGTAAAAATAGAGTCGCAGCATTTAAATGGTATCGTGGTCTTAGTACCCGATGTTTTTGAGGATGAACGTGGATTTTTTATGGAAGTATTTCGGGCCGATCAGTTCAAAGCACACGGTTTGCCCCATGAATTTGTGCAGGACAATCATTCCCGTTCCCAAAAGGGCGTGTTACGTGGCTTGCATTTCCAATATGAGCCGCAAATGGGGAAATTGATGCGCGTGACCTTTGGCAGTGCCTTTTTAGTGGCCGTCGATATCCGCAAAGGCTCGCCGACCCTGGGGCAGTGGTTTGGGATTGAAGCTTCCGCTGCCAATAAGAAGCAAGTTTGGGCACCAGCCGGTTTTGCCCGTGGTTTTTATACGCTTTCAGATTACGCCGAACTGCAATACAAATGCACGGGTATTTATAACAACCTGGGGGAATCGGGTATCCTCTGGAACGACCCGGCCATTGGCATCCAATGGCCAAATATGCATCCAACTCTTTCCACCAAAGATGAAAAAGCACAAACCCTGGCACAATGGCTGGAAAAACAGGAAGCGAATTATTTTAAATACTGATTTTATAGAACTTTTAAAAAAAAGGAGTAAACGATGAAAATACTGATTGCAGGCGGGGCCGGATTTATCGGGTCTGTATTGATCCCCAAACTGTTGGAACGGGGTTATAATGTGGATGTGATTGATCTGTTCTGGTTCGGGAACCATTTGCCCAAAGAAGTAGGTACTATCAATAAAAACATTTTCGATCTCACAGAAGCTGATATCAAAGGATACGAACAGGTGATTTTTTTAGCGGGTCTGTCCAATGACCCTATGGCCGAGTATTCCCCGGCAGAGAATTTTATTTCCAATGGTTCTGCGCCGCCTTTCCTGGCTTATATAGCCAAAAGAGCTGGCGTGCGTCGTTTTATTTATGCTGGTTCTTGTTCCGTGTATGGGTATACAGTGAACGAACTATACGACGAAACCTCTCCCGCTGTTTCCAATTACCCTTATGGTATTTCCAAGTTGCAGGGTGAGAATGCTGTCATGCAGATGATGGATAAGGATTTTTCCGTTATCGCCTTCCGGCAGGGTACTGTTTCCGGGTACAGTCCCAGGATGCGGTTGGATCTGGTTGTTAATACCATGTTTAAATTTGCGTTGATGGATGGTTCTATTACGGTGAATAATCCCGCTATTTGGAGACCTGTTTTGGCCATTAAAGATGCGGCCACAGCTTACATTCGCGCTATTGAAGCCAACAACGATCTGTCCGGAGTCTTTAATGTGGCCTCGGGAAACTATACCGTAGGCGAAATAGGCGATCTGGTGCAAAGCGGGGTTAAAAAGTACTTGAATAAAGAGGTAAAACTGAATATCAAACACGTTCAAGACTACCGCAACTATAAAGTCAGTACCGAAAAAGCCAAAAAAGTGCTGAGCTTCCATCCGAAAAACGACGTGGAAACCATTATCCAAGACCTGGTAGAAAATTACGATAAATTCAAAGATTTTACCAACCCCATGTATTACAATATCCAGGTTTTTAAAACGCTGCCTAAAAGATAGGCACGTATACGTGTGTCTCTGGATTCACCGCCAAATTAATGGGAATTATGGGAGTTATGAGAATTATGGGAGTAATGTGATAAACAGAAATGCTCCCATACTTCCCATTCCTCCCATATTTCCCATAATTCCCATTCTTCCCATAATTCCCACATGCTTTTACAATTCTCGCAAACACCTATCAGTGAATTCAGTATAAATATTCAGTATAAATATACCGCAAAATAAACTATTCAACAGAGGTGAAGTATGAAGATAGCCATTATAGGAGCTGACGGTCAACTGGGTACAGATATTTGCAAGGTTCTTACTGCTGCCCATATTGATTTCATCGGTTTAACCATCAAAGACATAGATATCACGAACATGGAAGCGGTGCAGGGCGTGTTTAGTCAGATCAAGCCGCAGTTAGTGATCAATACAGCCGCGTTTCATGATGTGCCACGTTGCGAAAAAGAACCGGAGATTGCTTTTCGTGTGAATGGGATAGGCGCACGCCATTTAGCTATGGCTTGCAATGACGTGGATGCTTGTTTGATGCATATCAGCACGGATTACGTGTTTGACGGCAAAAAGAAAGCTCCTTATCTGGAAACAGACTGCCCAAAACCATTGAATGTGTATGCCAACACGAAGCTGGCGGGTGAGTTTTTTGTGGAATCAATTGCCAAGAAATACTTCATCCTGCGTGTATCTGGTATTTACGGGAAAGCACCCTGTATTGGCAAAGGGGGGAATAACTTCGTGGAGTTGATGCAAAAACTGTCCAAGATCAAACCTGAAATCCGCGTGGTAGATGATGAATTCCTGACGCCTACAGCCACGGTCGAAATTGCCCGCCAGATTCTCAAAATAGTGGAAAGTAACCCGCCTTATGGCTTGTATCATTGTACAGCGGAAGGGAGTTGTTCCTGGTATGAATTTGCCAAGGAGATTTTTGCGATTACGAAACCGACGATGCTCTTTAATAAAGCATTGCCAGGAGAATTTAAAATAGAAGTCAATCGCCCTACCTATTCGGTATTGGAAAACAAACATCTAAAAGATCAAGGCATCAATATCATGCGCCACTGGAAAGAAGGACTGCGAGAATATTTGGCCGGATAAAAGATTACGTATGTTTTTTAACTCCCCGCATCGTCCGGTGTTTCTTTTTTGGCGCTCTTTTTAGTATATTTTAGCTTGGCGCATTGCGGGCAATTGTTCCCGCTGTTTCGGCATATAACAGTTTGCTGCCAACTATGTCCGTTGCGGCATAGCCACCAAACCCTGAGATGGGAAGCCGGGGTGACTTGATTGGGTTTTAAATCGCCATTCTTGGTGGGGTGCCATTCTGCGGCAACTCTTGGGATAATAATCTCCAGATTATTCTCTGGGCTGGCATAACGACCGGAGCAATAAGGACAATTTGTCCCTTTAACCCTTTTTTTGGGGGAAGCTAACCAGCAATGGCCAAATTCACAGATCCACCAGACTTTTATAGTTGAGCCAAAGGTAACATCGTGTGGAGTCAGGGGGAGATTTCGTTCTGGATGCCATTCTTCGATTAGTTCTGGCATATAAGAGGCCAGACTTATCCGCCCGCGTGTTTTTTTGTTTACATCGTTGGCGCATGTGGGGCAATCACTCCTGACCCGCCCAGAAATAGAGACCGCCCATTCATGACCTTTTTCACATATCCAATGAATCACATTCGGACTGCCAGGTAATACATTTTCTGGTTTGAGTCTGCCATTTTTAGTGGGGTGCCATTGTGCGGCCATATCTGGGCGCTTGACAAGCAAATTGTTTTCGGGGGATGGGTACCGCCCATAACAATAGGGGCAACCGCATCCTCTGCTACGCATGGAAATGCTGGCTTGCCATTCATGACCAAGCTCACATCGCCACCATACTTTTCGGGCGGAAGCCGCGCCGACTGTATCCGGGGTCAAAGGTAAATTTTTAGTAGGATGCCATTGCTTTGATAGTTCTGGGGAAAGGGACAATAATTTCATTTTTTTTCATCCGCCTTGGAAATAAATTTCCTGTGTTTTCTTTAACTTATATTTTAGGCAATAATAAATAGAAAGTCAATACGGATTCCTAAGCTAAATCCACTGCCAAATTTCTGAAAAAACTGGACTATCTGGACATACTGGACATTCTGGACTTACTGGACTTCACAAAACTTTTGATTTTTCCAGCTTGTCCAGTAAGTCCAGTACGTCCAGATAGTCCAGTCAGCCCCGGATATCCGTGGCTCTTTTTAAAACTTGGCAGTGGATTTAGGAATTCTATGCCAAGTAACCGCTCATTTTTTATGATTGTTTTTTTTTTTGCAGTTTTTTTTCATTTTCCTCTTTACTTTATAACGATTTTTTGTTAATTGATAAGGTATGAATAAGAAAATCAATTCTATTCCTGTACCGGTGCTAGCATTGATCGGTTATTTGTTGACTGTGCTGCTGATTGTTCTCGGCTTAAAATACTTTACCCACCTTGCCGCGCCTTTTTTCTTCAGCCTTGTCATCGCCTATCTCTTTAATCCGGTGGTAAATTTTATGGAGCGGAAAACCCGTATGTCCAGAGGCATAGCCGCGGCATTGGTTCTGGTGATATTGGTTTTTATGGTTGTCTTTCTCTTGATTAATCTTTTCCCCTATATCATGGACCAACTTAAAATTGCCGCTGACAAATTCCCGCAGACACTGATGCAATTCGCGGAAAAGATGGATGCGCTCAACTCCTATCTCACCAGGAATTTCTCCAAGTATATTGGCACGATTGATTTGAACAGTAAAATCGGGGGCATGCTGACCGCACTGCTGACTGATATGTCGGGCCTTTTGGAAAACATTTTTTCGAGCCTGTTTGGCCTCTTGTTGGCACTCCTCTACCTGGTGTTTATACCGTTGATTTCCTTTTATTTTCTCAAGGATGCCAAAACGATTCATGACAGCTTTTTTAGTCTGATCCCGTTACACTTCAAGAAAGCAGTCATCCATCGGGTGGAACAAATGGACACGATTCTTTCCTCTTTTATCCGGGGTCAAGCGATTGTGGTGGTTATTTTGGCGATTCTCTACTCCATTGGTCTGAGTATTATCAGCCTGCCCTTTGCGATCCTTATTGGTGTTATGGCAGGCATTGGTGATATTATCCCCTATTTCGGCACGGTGATGGGTTTTCTTATTTCTTTGATCGTGGGATTGGGTCATTATGACTCGGTGGAAAAACTGCTGTTGGTATGTTTGGTATTTTTTATCATCAAAGGCGCGGAAAACTGGTTCTTTTATCCTAAGATCGTGGGCAAGAAAGTAGGACTTCATTTTGTGTGGGTGTTGGTGGCCATCGTGACTTTTGGGCGCTTATTTGGGTTCTGGGGTTTGCTGGTTGCCATCCCCGCCTCAGCAGGCATAAAAATCCATATCCAAGATGTGGTTAAATACTATAAAAATTCGCAATTTTTTAAAAGGAACAACTATGATCATACAACTGAATTCGAAACCAATGACGATTACGACGAAGCCTAAGCAAACAGTTCTATTACTGCTGCTGGGTCTGTTTTTTCTGTGTATCAGGCCTGATTTTACTTCTGCTCAAGAGGGGCCTGATATTTTCTTGAGTGTACCTATGGGTTATCCTGCGGTTTATGCCAAGGATTCCCCTGAAGATGCTTATGTGGGGCAATTGGCTTGTTTTATGCAAATTGCCGCACGTGTGCAGTTGGTTCGCTCTGCCAAGGCTATGGATAAAATATCGGAGTTATTTATAGAAGCTGCAAACCTGGAACCGGATCCGTGTGCCAGAGAATACCTCAACGCGATGTCTGTTCAGGTAAAGTGGAATTCCTTCGCCCCACTATCCCCGCCATGGACTGAACTGGAACAAAACAAAGCGGAAATCCTCTTTTTTCCTCAGACGCAGGAAAAAACAGGTCCGGTAGATTCTGTAATCTATGTAAACGACCACGCTGAAACCTTTAAATACCGGGAATATACCAAACGATACCTGTTGATGCAAAACAACCTTCCTTACTCTACGCGGCCCTCTGTTCCTGTGAGTGGTTTTGCACCGCAACTGAAACTGGCCGATCTGGTTTATTCTTCGTTTCCTTTTACGACGAGTCTCGTCTATCCGGGACCGGAAGCTTTTTACAGTGCAGAGTACAATACTTTTAAAGTGGTTATTTTCAAAAACATGGTAGAAGCGTATGTTGAATGTATTCTAACGCCTATCGCAGCAAAAATAATTGACGCGCCAGTGCCGCAACCAGTGGACGCTGGGTCTTATCTCGCGATCCTGGTATTGCACAAAATCACCCATCAATTGGGCCCGGTGTTGGAAGTCAAAACAATGACCACGGCCACGACTGCACCAAATATGCAAACAAAAGATAAAGCCACTGAACCAACGAGGGGAAAAAGAGGGGAGAAACCAAAACAGAAACTGGTTTTGGCTTCCGAATTTATTGGGCCACTTTTTCCAGTGGCGGAAGAGTTAAAAACGCAGGTGTTGGCTATTCATAATGTTTCGTTGTTAATGGATGAGGGATTAATTTCGCAGGCAGAGCAAACTAGTATTTATACTGCTTACGTGGTTGGTCTGGTGGACAAGATACGTCGCGAACCTTTTGGCGAGGCTGGCAAAGCCGAGGTCATTCAATTTAATTATTTGATGAAAAGCGGGGTCATCGGGTTCAGTCTGACCAGTCAAAAGTTATTTATCCAGGCTGCTCTTTTTCCCATCACTATCAAGGCACTGGCCAAAAGGGTACTGGATACATACTCTTATCCATCTATTATTATTAAGGAATATGGGCAGCTAGGACCGGAATTAAATATGCTTATTAATCACCTCCATGATATTCCCTATACCTTTCAACTGGATTGGCAACTCCAGCGGATGCGAACGAAACAAAAATAAAAACCAAAAAGCCGCTAATTTTCAAGCCAAGGTGTTGACTTCTTTAATTTAACTATTAAAATATAGAGTATGAAAACTATAGCAGAAGCACTTGTTAATGAACGTCAGAAAAAGAATATGACTCTGGAGCAAATTGCCAGTCGCACCAACATCAAGTTAAAATCGTTGCAGGCATTGGAAAGTGGTCAGTTTGACCTGTTACCAGGGAGTTTTTATTTTAAGAATTATGTTAAAAGTTATCTCCGCGCCATTGAATGCGATGAAGCATCTTTTTATAAGCAATATGGTGGGAAGGTCGATGATATTGCTTCTCGTTCTGGTGAACAGGACCATGTGTATTATCCCAAGTTAAAGTATTCGCGGTTTAAAAAGCACAGCTTTATTTACAGTACGCTGATTGTTTTAATCATGTTTGGGGTGATCGTGGCGTTATTGTTTGTTTATGGTGGCAAGGAAAAAATATTTCACCAGTTGAGTCGTTTATCCCCGGTGGAGTCGGCGCCAGAGCAGGCGCCTATTGCCGTTGATATCTGGGAAATCCCTGCAACTCCTAATACGTTCAACCTGGATTATGCGCCAGTCCACGTGGAAATTCGTTTTTTAAAGAATTGTTGGACACAGGTGTTCCGTGGCACTGAAAAAATAGTGGAAAAGGTATTTCAACAGGGTGAAACGGCTATATATGATGGTTATCGTTATCAGATAGTGCTGGGTAATCCCACTGCTGTCCAATTCTTTTTAAATAACAAGGAAGTCACCTATTTAAAAGCTCTGAGTCGTTCTGAAAAAATCGAAATTAACCCCGCTACTGTGGCGGAGATTTTGCAAAAATGACACCTGTGCAACTTATTTCAAGAAACCCGATTGTCAGAAAAATTGCCGATGGGGATGCAAAGGATGATATTCTCCAGATGGTAGTGGGGCGGCAGCTCCCACTTACTGAAGAGGAATACTTGGAGAGCTTGGTTTTTGTTATGAAGCACGAGATGTTTAAGTTACAGGCGTTGGAGTGTTTGAAAGAGCTCACTGATTCGACTAAGCTAAGTTACGTGGAACGGCGTGATGGCAATCCCCGGGTGTCCTATTATATTTTACTGGAAAGCTTAAATGCCCACCAAACCGCTATTATTGGCAAAATTATCCAGAACCAAACGATTCCTCCTGAATTCCTTATTAAAATCGCTGAAAAGGCGGATACAGCTATTCTGGAAATGTTATTAGAAAACCAGATTAAATTAATCGCTTACCCGGAAATAATGGAGGCAATGGAAAAAAACCCGACCATTACCAACTTTATTTTAGGACGTATCCATGAGATACGAACCTTTTACCTGAGCAAAGAAAATGCAGCAGAGATTCCACTGGAAGCGGTAATTGATGACCTCAAGGAAACAATGCTCCTCGATGGGGAAAAGAAAAATGGGGAAGAGGGCGAAGAAAATGACTCCGAATCTGAAAGCGATGAAGAGGAAGATATGGACATCGCACTTGTCATTGAAAAAAAAGCCAAATCATTGATCCAAGAGATCAATAATATGTCGATTTCAGAACGCATCAAGTTGGCTTTGGGTGGCACGAAAACACAACGTATGGTCTTGATTAAAGATTCCAATAAAATGGTTTCATTGGCTGTCATTGAGAGTCCGAAAATATCTATTGATGAGATTTCGATTCTCTCCAAAAACAAGAGTCTGCCCAGCGAGATAATTGCCAAAATTTCCATTAACCGGGAGTGGACCAAAAATTATCCGATCATGCTGGAACTGGTTCAAAACCCTAAAACTCCTATTAAAAGTGCATTGTCATTCATCAAACAACTTCACATTCAAGACCTTCGTCAAGTAACAGTCAACCGGAACATCAATCCGGTGATCCGTAGTCTGGCGATCAACTTTTACTCGCAAAAAACCGGCACTAAAAAATAGTTGACGTGCTATTATTTTGGTAATTTGCCGAAGATTTTCCAGAGCCAGCGATGGAACTTGTGAATAGAGGTGACGGGTTCGAGAAACATCAAGATACATTGATCGGCAATCACGGTCATGTTATTTTCCTGGCAGTACTGGATGGCACTAACGGATTTTGCTCCATATTGCATCCAAATACGGGAGATGCCAACTTCTTTGGCTTCTTTCACAACCACATCACTACTGACTGGCGATACCACTAATACGACACCATCCACGGGTTCGGGAATATCTTTAAGACTGGCATAACACGGCTCGCCGGCAAAAGTGTCCAGCTTGGGATTGACGGCATAGACCTGATACCCTTTGTTTTTAAGTTCCTGGTAAATGACATTGCCAAATTTGGTGCTCCGCCGGGAAACACCAACAACAGCCATTCTTTTTTGCGCTAGAAAATCGACTACTTCCGATTTTGAGACCACGAGACTACCTCCTTTTTTATGCATTGCAGATATTTTTTATTTATTTCTTATTGTCCATTTCTGACATTCATTTTTAGCGGGGTTACCGGGTCCTGCGATCCAATGGGAAACGCAAGAGAAACATGGTGCCTTTTCCAGGGGATGACTTAACCTCCATGGTACCACCATGATCACGGGTGATAATAGAAAAAGCAACAGACAGCCCCAAACCAATCCCATCTCCGACTCTACGGGTAGTAAAAAAAGGATCGAATATCCGTTTTTGAATATTTTTAGTGATTCCGGGGCCATTATCCTCGATTTCTACATGGATAAAGGAATCTTTGGGATATATACGCAACTCAAAACGACAGCGCTTGCCTTTATTATGTTCGACCATGGCCTGAGCACCATTTTTAAGCAGATGAAAAAAAACTTTCTGTATTTTATCGGCCTCACACATCACGGGTGGAAGAGGCGCATGATACTCCTTGCCAATTTCGATGGATTGGAAGAAATATTTATTAATCAATTCAGAATCACCACACGCCAATTCAACGGCTTTGTCCAATAACAGCCCGATATCGTGGGACGCGGAACGTTTCTCGCCACTGCTACTAAGCGAAAGAAGATTATCAAGAATCCCTGAAGCACGCCGCCCTGCATCCACAATATTATCAATCATAGGAAAAATCGCACGCTGGGTCATATAGTTTTCAATGTGTTGCATGGATATCCCACAACTTTCAGCCACGCGATTGTTTTGGGCTAAACCGGTAGTGATCCGATTGCGAATTACCTGGACATTATGAAGCATCCCTGCCAAGGGGTTATTGAGTTCATGAGCCATGCCTGCGGCAAGTCCACCAATAGATAGAATCTTCTCAGAATGCAGACTTATCGATTGGGCACGCATTTCCTCGGTCACATCATCGACACGAACAACCGCTCCTCCATTAAGACTTTGGGAAAGAGGATAAATAGCAATGTTCCATAATCTAGCATCGTTTTTACCACGCACAAAACCGATTTCATCGCGCATAGGCAAACGGGTGTCAATAACGGTTTGAATGTTCTTCATTTGACCTGCTAAAGGCGGGTACACCGTATCCAGCGTTTGCGCGAGTGCTAAATCTGCGGGTACACCGGTGAATTTTTCAGCTTCGCGGTTCCAGCGGGTTATTTTGCCCCGATCATCCAGACCGACGAGCATGGAAGGCATAGACAGGAAGATATCAGCCAATAAAAAGCGTGTTTGTGCCATTTCCTGGCGGTGGCGATGCTGTTCCAATGCGGAACGGATGGCTTGGGGTAGAAGGGTGAGATATTGGCGCTCATTATCCTTGATAAAATAATCGGCTGCACCCAGACGCAAAGCTTCAACTGCAATTCTCTCGCTACCATGACGTGTCAAAACGATAATAGGAATATCTCGGGCATCGGGAAAAAGCACAAAACCAGTGGTCTCACCGAAATAATACCCCAAAAGGATGAGATCACACTTATTTTCAGCCAAGACTTGCCGTGCATGGGCCACGGAATTTGCAACCTGCCAAGAATAGGCGGGCGTTTCCTGGGCAAGTAAACCAATCACAGCCTCTATGTCAGCTTGATTTTCTTCTAACACGAGGATGTGGACGGGATATGGGGCCATTATGAAGCTCCATGAGGGTGAAACAATAAATTATGCACAGGCAACAGAGTCAAACAACCATTTTTTCTCATCAAAAGTGACTTCCTTTTATAAATCATAGCATACATCCATTCACGAGAAATTCTATATATATCTATACCAAATGTTTGGCATAATTGCAAGGGGATATGAATTAATTCACAAAAATATAGTACTAAATTGGGGTGCAAGAATAGAATAACAGAAAAAAAATGCGGGGCAGCCAGGGGAAAAAAAGAAAAAGACTGGATTTTTACTAAGGTCTGTGTAATATTATAAGATGAACACGATGAGTCAAACAAAAACACAAACCCATACGGCGGCACCAGAAGTTATCACGGTGCCTAGTAACGAAACAGCCACGATGTGGCGTGACAGGGACCGGATCACGGGTCAACCTATCGGCAGAGTGCTCTTGCGTTTGGCGGTACCTGCGGTCTTATCGACTTTTTTTACGGTTGTTTTCGAGGTCGTGGATATGTTTTGGATCGGAAAATTGGGCCCGGTATCAATTGCGGCGTTAAGTACGGCGAGTTTTTATGTCTGGTTGTTGCGGGGCTTGGGATTGGTGGTGGCCACGGGTTCGATTGCGATGATCGCACGCCGCACTGGGGAACGGGATGAAAATGCAATCCTAACTACTATTGTCGATGCCGTGGGGGCGACGTTCCTGTTCTCGTTGGGTATGATTGCTATTTTTTTCCCAATTGGCATGGGTATTTTTCAATGGATTCGTTTGGACCCGGAAGTAGCGGCCACTGCGGTGGATTATTCGATAGTGTTCTTAAGTGGTTTGATCTTCGTGTATATGATGATGACCTTTGAATTTATGATCCGTGGTCTGGGTGATGCGCGGACGCCCATGTTTATCATGGGCATAGCACTCTTTTTAAACGCGGTACTGGACCCGATCTTTATTTTCCCCTTGGGGTTGGGAGTTAAAGGGGCGGCGTTTGCCACTATTCTGGCGCAGGCGGTAGGTGCGGTCTTGATGGCTGTGGTTATCTTTCAAAAGGTTCCCGCACTGCGCGATTTGGTCTTGAATCGTTTTACTTTCTCGTTAAAACGATTCTACAAGCGCTTTATTTCCATCCTCTCGATTGGAGGGCCTGCGGGATTGAGTGATGCGGGTTTTTCATTGATTTATTTGGTTTTAGGGGGGATTGTTTCGATCTTCGGCAAGGAACCATTGGCTGCGGTCGGTATTGCGCACCGTTTGGAAGCATTGCTTTTTTTCATCTGCCTGGGTTTTTCTATGGCAGTAGCGCCGATGGTGGGTCAATATTTGGGTGCAGGGGAACCGGAAAAAGCAAAACAAGCGGTTTATTTGTCGTTAAAGATCACGGCGGGAATTTTGTTGGGGATTTCAGTGCTTTATTTCCTGTTTGCGCCGTTGTTATTTTCTTTTTTTACCAGGGATAGGGCGATTATTGCTTATGGTGCGGGTTATTTACGGATAGTGGCCACCTCGGAAGTTTTTCTTGCCTTGGAAGTAGTTTTGGGCGGTGCATTTGCCGGAGCTGGGGATAATCGCCCGCCGTTTTTTATCACGTTTCCGATCACGCTCTTGCGCATCCCTGCGGCTTATTTCTTGGCGGTTTCGTTGGGATGGGGGGTCAGAATGATCTGGGTGGTGATTGCGGTGACGACAATGATGAAAGGGGTATTTTTGCTATATTGGTTCAATAAAGGGAATTGGATGAAGAAGAAGGTTTAAAAAAAAGGCCCACGAATTTCCTGGATTCACCGCCAACTTAATGGGAAGAATGGGAATTATGGGAATGATGGGAAATATGGGATAAACAAAAAAATTCCCATTCCTCCCATTCCTCCCATAATTCCCATTCCTCCCACTTGATTTTATGGTACTCTCAAAGAATTGATGGTGAATTCCGGATTTCGCGAATTGGCATGAATTAAAATAAAAGAAACGTTTTTTTCCAATAAATTCGTGTAAATTCGAGTCATTCGTGGGCCCCATTTTTGCTATCTTTTTATTTTCCCTTTGACGTTGTGGATCGAGACGTCGCCGCTGCCGGCAGAGTGTATGGTAACATCTTTCTCAACGCCATCAATAGTGATACTGCCGGAACCATCATCTACTTCGACGTTCCCTTTAATGTCTTTGATAGAGAGTTCGCCGGAATTATCGTCAACAGTTACGTTTCCGCCGATTTTTTTCACACTCAGTTCGCCGGAGCCGTCTTCGATAGAGACATTGCCGCTGATATTTTCAATTTTAACTTGGCCGGAGCCGTCTTCGAGATCGATATTGCCATAAATATCTTTGATTAGGATGCTGCCGGAGCCGTCATCCAATTTAACATTGCCGGTAATATTTAAAATATCAACGGCACCGGAACCATCCTCGATTTGGAGTGTCATTAACTTGGGAATACGAACGTCGAGGTCGATACGGGCTTCTTTGGAACTGAAGATAGTGGCGATTACACCGGTATCAATAGAAGAAACCAATTGGGCGCGGTTGCCGTCTTTTTTCAGGGTTAATTGGACATCATGTTTAATGAAGTTGTCGATCTCATCCTCATCAATGCCAGAGACAACGATTGTGGCTTTGACTTCCAACTGTTTTTGGCCTTCGACGCCCATGATGTTCAGGTTGCCTGCTCCGCACTCCAATTCAAACAGGTTAATGTCAGTGGCGGAGAGAGTGAGATTTTTGACTCTTTTCACTTCGGTAGCAGAGAGAGTGATAATCAGGATAAAGATCAACAAAAAAAATAAGATAGCTTTAAGTTTCATCGGACCTCCCGAATTTTACATGGCTTTAGATTTTCGTTATTTTTCATTTTATGTACCTCATGAGTATATAACGATGGGTGCAGGTGAATGGTTCCAAATTATTTTAAAAATTCCAAGTACTATTTGCCGGTGTCTTTTTTTAATTGGCAGGGATAGTAAAAGCGCCAGGATGGCGCTTCTACGCTTTTCTAATAAATATGGCAGAGATTGTATTGGCCAATGAGGTATTCATAATTGGAAATGGGTGGGCAAAGCGCATTAAAGGCACAAGATTTACATGGGGTAACGTGCTTTCGTACCGAAGTCCATGATCTACCATGATGAAGCGCATGATAAACGATTTCCATAAGATGATCTTTTCCTAAAATGCCTACTGGGGGATGGTTAACATTGCCGTAAACAGTCTGATCACTGCACACGGTAAGTTTTTTAAAATCCACAGTGTTCAAAACAGTACGTGCCAATAAGTCATTCATTTCGGGTTGACTGCCCAAGATGCGTTCACGGGTTAAGAATATCCGCTCTTTGAAAAAGTCCAGATTCTCGCCATTAAAATAGGGGATAAAACGGTACTGTTGCAAATGGAATTGGGAGATGATGGCCTCTGCTTGTTCCAAATCAGCCTCATTTTGCAGGATAAAACGAATTTCTACCTGTTTCATGATGAACTGATTCTCTAAAATAGTCATTTGCTGGTCCAGTATTTCGGGGGAGACAGGGAAATGAACGAGAATGGCCAATTTATTATTACCCTCTCGTAGCAGATCAAAAAAAGTTGCGTGTTCTTGGAGGTTCAGAAGGTGAAAAATATATTCCTTTAACACTGGGATTTGGTTTAACAGGCTCATGGTCTCTTCAAGAAGGGTATAAGAGAACAAATTACCGCCAGTGAGGTTGAGTTTGAAAAGTTTGCTGTTCTGGGATTGCTGGAGAAGAGTTTGTAAATGCTCTATGGACAGTTCTTGCGGCAATCTTGGGTTGCTGTGACAGCTTAAGAATTGTTTATAACCGTCTTGGCACATGTGGCAGGATTGGGGGCAGGTATTGTTTAAATAGAGAGTGACAGTATTTAAATAATCGGGGATTTCGTCAGCAACCAGTGACTTGGGTTTGTCGTCTCTATTGGTAAGGTATTGAAATGTCTTTTGTAGGTTTAAAATGGGTTTTAATTGGATTGGCTTTTTCGTACTCAGTCTGGTATCGACTATATCGCCAATAAAAACTTCTCTGATCTGGTTTATAAAGGTCTCAATAGATGGGTCGATATCAGCGGTTTTTATTTTGATCACATATAAATTGTTATCATTGCCCAAACGCTGAATTAAAGCAAAAATCGGTGATTCCTTTGAGTATTCGAGAAGCTCGTGATTTAATGTGTTATACAGCAGGGCCCGTTCTTTTTTAATAGATAAGTACACATAAGGGTGCAGGTATAACCAAGAACTTCCAGTAATGCAGGTGTTTTCTTCATCGTTCTGTTTCATTTTACGCCTCAATTAACCTGATAATTTTTCATTATTACTGGATAATACCGCCTCGCTTCTTCCAGCGTGGATAATTGAAATCTTACATTTTCCTTGAATTTTTCTCCATCAGTAATGCTAGTGCAGGTGGGAAATTTATCATTGAGATTAGTGAAATAAATACATTTTGAGCATACATCGCTAGTGATACAATCATTGCATTGAGGTATCAGTTTCTCGAAGTATTTGTTCACTTGGGCTGCGATTGCATCATAATCAAGATGTACTCCGGTTTGATCCACACTCCCCAATGAATAAACCTCCATAATTCGCTCACAGGGTAATATTTTCCCATTGGCTGTCACAAATATCTTTCGCGAAAATGGATTGCAAGTACCTGTGGAAACTATCCACGGTTTTTTAAGGTTGCGAATTAAGTGATCATACTGCCTGAATATAAAGCCACTTCTGCCTTGCAAGAAGCTCCATAACAAATTGATAAAAGGTGCTTTTAACAACTCATGCTTCGTTTGAGCAGTGGCAATAAAATCCTTGTCTTCAAAGTCTGAATACATACCTTTGAATAATTTTTCATACTCCTCTTTTTTGGAAGGTTTGATGCCAAACGAGTTGACTGGGATGAGAATGGGTTCTTTGTGAAATTCTTTTTCAAAAAAGGTATTTACCCCTTTGTCGGAATTTTTATTATGGATGACAGAGATAAAATTGATTTTTTTTTTAAAATAAGCAGGGTATTTCTGTTTTATCTCTAAGACGTTGTTGTACACTTTCTCAAAGGAAGAACTGCCATCTGAATAATGCCGATAGTCATTGTTCTCCTTATTCCCGTCAAGGCTTATCAAAACACGAAAATCATTGGCGACTAAGAACTCTATATATTTTTCCAGCAAAATACCATTAGTGGTCATGGAAAAACAAAAACTCTTATATCTTAAAGATATACTCTTCACATAGTTCACAATTTCTTCGATAAACGGCATGTTCAGAAGTGGCTCCCCGCCATAGAAAGAGATGTAAACGTTTTTAAAATATTGTCGATTTTGGGGTGATTCCCAGAGAACAATCATATAATCCAGTAGTTTCTTGGCCGTATCAAGATCAAGGTTTTTATTATCCCGTTTGTCAAAACCATCATAAAACTCGCCATATCCACAGTACGTGCAGTTTAGATTGCAGGATTGGGTAACTTCAAAAATAATTTGCTGGGAACTTGCCAAACTTTTTTTTATATCTTCCGAATTATATCGGTTAAGTGGAATGGGGTATTTCTCCACCCCATCAAAAAATCCTTTTTCGACAAGGAACTGGAAATAACGGTAGTAATACTGGAGCTGGCTTTTTGAGACATAGGTATTGGTGTCAATTTTTACTTGATCAGATGATTCTGCTGTTTGCGCATTCAACCATGAATCCAATTCGCCCTGTTCATACAATACGATCAGATGTTTTAGCACAGGATGCAGGAATAAAACCCCTTGCCGATTCCTGCTCAAATAGTAATTATTTCCCCCATCAGTGCAAATGATTGAATTCAATTGTTTCTGAATCATCTTGCTCACATAACCAAGTACTTCATGAAAAACAAGTCAAAACTATCCTTTTTTTCAGATTCTCTGAACCAAAATTCATTGTTATTTACAGAGAAAAGCATATCCGCAGAAAATTCACGATTAGTGATTGTGACATGGTTGATCATTTTGCCTTGGTCATCAAAAACATCAAACGCATCAGAGTATTGAATATTTCCGCCTTCATCAGAGTTTGAATCCAGGAAAACCAAGATGTGACCTTCAATATCGCAACGTATTTTCTTAAAAATCGGTTTAAATGAAGGAAAAGTGACATTGTCCCTCATGAATTTCATTAACTTTAAATTCTCATCTTTTTCTAAATAACTTAGTACCAAATCGAGGTATTTTTGTTTGTCTTTATCGGTGACCTGCACGGGAGTTTTAGAATGTGAAAATGATTTTGTTACGCCAGTATTAATGTCAATTAATTTAATTTCATATTTATCGGAAAAACCAACAGCAATTTTATTACCCCTCAATATATCCCACAATAGTTGGGGGCGAAAGGGTAATCCAATTCGTGGAGGGTTTGCATTCTCGAAATACTTAAAGCTATGTTCTTTTTGACGGTAAATTTCCTTGATGTATTTCATTTCGCAAGAATACAATGTCAAAACATGCCATTCAAAAGCATCTCGCTTTTCTTTATTTAATTCTATGGCTATGGTTTCCAAAATAATACGTCCATCATCCAAACCCTTTATACCGACGACTTGTTCCTGTGATTTAAGTTGGTATTTCTCAATTTTAAGGAATTTACCGTCGAGAGCAAAAAAGGAAAACCTTCGATTGCCAATTTCCCAAACCACAAGTCTATCATTTGATAGACACATGTACCGCGGTAAATATGTATCACCGGGACCCCTACCTTTTATACCAAATTTTTTATAAAATGTTCCATCTAACCTAAACGATTTTATATCATGAACCCCACTATCCGATACATACAGTTTATCTTTTCCTGGCATCAATTCTGACATCATTTTAGCAGAAATTCGATCAGGGATTGAATCCAAGGAAATTTTTAATATTGGCTTTAAGGTAATCTTCCCACTTTTATAGAGTTCCCTAAGTGTATGGATTTTGGCTTGGGATGCTGAAGATAAGGAACACAAGAGTATTGAGAGAAATAACAATAATAGTATTTTCAATCTTTTCATTTGCAGTTGTCCTAATTGTTACTTAATTAATAGATGATTGTTTCTCTAATGGATTTTTTTATGTATATGAATCTGACAGTCCATAATAGTTCCAAATACTCCCGCATGAGCAAATTGTAAACCAACCAGCATCATAAATGCTATCAAACTGTGCATAATAAGCATTAAACTCGTTTTTTTCACTGCATACCAAACCACACTCACACTTAGGCATCCCTCCCTTAACAGCATTCATCTCTTTCGCGTTCATTTCGTCATCACTCTTGTTCATCATCGCCAAATCAAGCTTTCTTACCATAGCAATACCTCCTCAGGTTTTTTGGTAAATGTAATTATAAAATTTATCAAACTCCCAAAAAAAAGTCAATACCTTTTGGCAATAAATTTAAAAATAATTGTTACCCGGTCTGGTGAGAAAGCGATAGATAGGCTTTCGCTTTGAGGGAGTTGTCTGAATTTAAAACTAGTTTGACGTGAGATAGAACGCGTTTGAATCGCTTTTCTTCGACATGGGAGGCAAACAGAACCGGGACATGGATGTCTCGTATCCAAGTTTGAACATAGTCCACATTTTCTGGGGTGGCAAGTTGTTGACTGATTAAAAATGATAAAAAATCTTGTAATCGCTGTTCTGTATCGGTGCCACTCTTAAAACTGCATTCCAAACCAATGGGCGTGTTTATCTTTTCGCCGACATCAATGTCAATAAACACGGAATCTACATAACGGGCAATAGTCCTGAGTTGGGTCTTTAAATCTGTTATAGAACCAGTCCAACCAATCGCTTCCAAAAAAGAAGTGTACAGATGAATAGGTAAACTGGTACATAACCGGATGAGTGGTTCGGGATTGTTTCTGGAGAGCATCAAACCGACTTGAAACACATTACCTCTCGCAGGCAAGGAAGCGAAACAAAGAGATATATTCTGCCTCACCTTCTGAGATAAAAAACTGCCACGGAATAAAACGGATGCAATATCGAACACCCATCGGTGGTTCATTTTGTCTAAATTCTGATCTGGGAACTGAAATAACGGCCTGGGAGAAAAAAAGAAACAGGGTTCGGGTAACTCCTTTTGCAATTGATGGTGATCAAATTCAAACCATATATCAGCAATATGGGCATTTAATAGAGTTCCTTCTTCCTGCCATTCTGAGACAAATTGTTTTAACCGTTGCCACAGGGGATTGTTGGCAAATTCTTGGGTGATGGTGTCAGAATTCCAATGATTTAAAAGAGTGACAGCCTGGGATTTAAGGAAACAAAGGGAGAAATCGACTGGTGGGCAGGACAAAGATAAATCGGCTTCGAAAATATAGTCGCTTCCATTGCCCAAATAAGGAAATAAGGGCAACACTTTGTTGAATCTGGGCAGCAGCCACTGGTTGTTTGCTTTCATAGGTTTAATTATAAGTCATTTTAATTGTTTTATCCAGAAATATTATTGTATTTTGACTGCATGTATTTCCCAGGTTTCGGCTTCTTCGTCCTCTTGTAGATAGTAGAAATAATTATTTTTTATATCATAAAACTTTTCCTGGATATCTGGCAGAAAATATTTTCCTAGAAGTTTGCCATCCAAATCCAATACTAGATATTCCACATTTGACTTTAGGGACTTGTACGTTTTGATGTAAATTTTCCCATCGGTTACGCGAAAGTCCTCAATAGCGGGAAAATATTTTGGAAAAGTATAATCATACAATCTGGATAATCCTTGCCATCTTTTCTTAACAGCCGGGATACTTTTAAATTCATCAAATTTTTTGATCTTATAGGCTTCGGGAATTATAATTCTTTCAGAATCTCGGCGGATAGTTTTTACAAGAGTCCCCTGGTTATCAAAAACAGTAAAGAAAATTCCCTCCTGGTTACTACTAACAAGATATATCTTGTTATCAAAGCATTGGAACTTGTTTAAGGGTTCAACAAGATACGTTTTTATCTTTGTTAATGGACTGGGCTGTGGATTTTTTACGGAATTAATTGTCTTAATTGTTTTCAAATTGGAATTTAAGAGATTAAAGTCAGTTTTTCCCTGTTGGAATTCGACTATAGAAACAATATAGCTCCCGTTGGCATACCCGACGTCAAACAATAACCTATCATATTTTTTTTCACTAATAAGCTCACCCTTGAAGGTGTACAAATCAATTTTAAACGCTGCAAAAACCAAAATGCGGTCCTTAAACACTCGAACAGCGGGTTGAAATTGGTATTCTTTTGGACCTTCTCCTTTTCCTCCCGTTTTGCCCAAGAGATTTAGCCGCTCAATAGAATAAAAATTCACGTAATATTGATCGGAAATAAAAAGAGTGTCATGAGATACACGCAAAAAGTTGGGATTTAGAATCTCCTCAACTACGCCAATTCTTTTTGCAAACACCAATGCATTAAGCAACAGAAAACCGAACACGATAAACATTGTTTTTTTAAAAGTCATATTTCTCCTATTTATTGTTTTAATCGTTGCCACAGGGGATTGTTGGCAAATTCGTGGGTGATGGTGTCAGAATTCCAATGATTTAAAAGTTTCGCAGCCTGGGATTTAAGGAAACAAAGGGAGAAATCGACTGGTGGGCAGGACAAAGATAAATCGGCTTCGAAAATATAGTCGCTTCCATTGCCCAAATAAGGAAATAAGGGCAACACTTTGTTGAATCTGGGCAGCAGCCACTGGTTGTTTGCTTTCATAGGGTTAATTATAAGTCATTTCTGGATAAAAATAAAGGGAAATGTGCTTCAGTCAGGGTGCAGTGTTCACTTTTTTACTTTACATGCCAGGGTTATGGCTTTCTTTGTCTTCCTTCAATAGTACAATGAGTCATTTTTGCGATCCGATTTCTTGATGTTGGGATATGAACTGTCATTTCAACGGTGCAATTAGTAAATGTTGCGGTACACTCTTCACATGTTGGGGTGCAATTAGTAAATGTTGCGGTACACTCTTCACATGTTGAGGTGCAATTAGTAAATGTTGCGGTACACTCTTTAAATGTTGAGGTGCAATTAGAAAATGTAGCGGTACACTCTTTAAATGTTGAGGTGCAATCAGTAAATGTAGCGGTACACTCTTTAAATGTTGAGGTGCAATTAGTAAATGTAGTGCTGCACTCTGTACATGCAGAGGTAAACTCTTTACATGTTCTGCTGCAGTTTCAACTTGCCACACTGAAGTCTCTTCCTTCCAAAGCAAAGTCTCTTCCTTCCAAAGCAAAGTTACTTCCTTCTACGGTACAACGTGTGATGGATCAAGTGATTTGTGTGGGGGAAAAAAATTTTTGGAAAGCGCACCCACCAACTTACCAAAATCTGGGTACACCTGTACCAAAATCTCGGGATAGTTGTACCAAAATTTCGGTACAGAGTGTACCAAAATTTAAGTAACATATATAAAGATATATATATAAAGAAAATACTAGAGACAACTCTTTAAAAAAAACACCTAGTAATGAATGACCTAGATCTACCAGCAAATTCTTGAAAAAACATGGACGACATGGACTATCTGGACTTACTGGACGTACTGGACTTCACAAAACCTTTGATTTTTCCAGTTTGTCCAGTAAGTCCAGCTTGTCCAGTAAGTCCAGTAAGTCCAGATAGTCCAGCCTGCCATGGTTATCCGTGGCTCTTTTCAGAAACTTGGCAGTGAACTGCAAAAATCAACAACACGGTTGTAAAAATATTTTAAATTTTGTATACTTAAGATGCACATGAGAAAATTCTTCAAAATTATCAGCCAAGAGCTATGCATGACTAAGCAGAAGCCACTCCTTTTTGGGGTGCTACTCATTTTTACCTGTATTGGGCTTGGGTGTTTGACTTCGCTATTGCAGGCTCTTGACCCGTCCAAGACTGAAGATCATTATACGGTTGATCATTGGCAAACCCGCGAAGGATTACCAGATAACATGGTCAGCCAAATTCTCCAAACAACCGACGGTTATCTCTGGTTGGCGACAAGCTCTGGCTTGGTACGCTTCGATGGAGTACGCTTCGACGTGTTTAATAAAAGCGGTTCAAAAGTTCTTCCCAGTTATACGGTCTGGTCAATCTACCAAGACAAAAACGGAACACTCTGGATCGGTACGGAAGAAGGTTTGGTCTTACTGAAAGATGAAAAAATTCTCCCTTTTACTACGGGCTGGTTGTCGCGTAGCAAAATATTTTTAGTGTACCCGGATAAAAAAGGCCACATCTGGCTGGGCACGGACGGCAACGGGCTGGGTCGTTTTAACCCGGCTAACCATGAACTAATCACCTATACTACGGAACACGGCTTAAGCGGTAATTATATCCGTTCGATTCTTGAAGGCAACGCGGGCAACCTGTGGATTGGTTCCCGCCAAGGTTTAGACCGGTTCGATAATGGCAAATTCCACCACTATACAGAAAAAAACGGCCTGACCTACCCCTTTGTGCGCAAAATCTTTCAAGACCACCAAGGCACACTCTGGTTTGGTACTTATGGCGGCGGCTTGTTCAAACTTGTAATAGAAAAAGGCAAAGAAAAATTTATCGCTTATAATGAAAAAAACGGCACACTACCGAATGATTTTGTCCGCACCATCTATGAAGACAGCCACCATGTACTCTGGATAGGCACGAGAAAAGGATTACACCGCTGGCAAGCGGGGAAATTCGCGACTTGGTTAACAGATACACAACTGGCCTATAATTTAGTGAATAGTATCATTGAGGACACGGAGGGGAACCTGTGGATTGGCACAGAAGCCATGGGCCTATACCGGCTCAAGGACGGGGCACTTAAAAGATACACGCAAAAGGACTCGCTCTCGAACGAATCAAGCTGGTGTCTCTACTACGACAGGAACAACACGCTCTGGGTGGGCATGCTGGATGGTCTGTACTGGTTAAAGAAAGGGGAAACACAATTTTCACGCTTCACCGCCAGAGATGAAATCTTTGATTACGGGATCAATTCAATTCATGAAGACAAAGCGGGTGATCTTTGGATCGGTATGGAAAGCAAGGGCTTAAAACAGATAAAAAAAGGACAGGATAACGCGATTACCACGTTCACACGGCAAAACGGATTGTCGAGTAATACGATTCGCATTATTTATTCAGACCCAGACGGTGTACTCTGGGTAGGCACTTATGATGGTGGATTACTCCGTTTCAGAAACGGTGTGTTTCAAACCTACAGCAAAGCTCAGGGCCTGCCAAGCGACTTCGTGAAAACAATTTACCGTGATGGCACGGGTAAACTCTGGATTGGCACGAGTTCAGGACTGGCTAAATTAAACGAAAGCAACAACACCTGCACTGTTTATAAAAAAGAACACGGACTCTCAGGCGATAATATCACGGTGATTACTGAAGAAAAAAATAACCCGGGAGTTCTCTGGATCGGTACGTTTGAAAATGGTGTGAACCGTTTTAAAAACGGGATATTCACTCCCTGCACAAGCCAAGATGGATTGGATAATGACAGCATATTCCAAATAATCCAAGATAATGATGGAAATTTTTGGTTCGGCACTCCCAGGGGAATTTTTTACGTGGCCCGCCAAGAACTGCTGGATTTTACAACAGGGAAACGGGTTCGAATCACCACCCGATCATTTACTGAATCGGAAGATATGGTCAGCATTCAATGCTCAGGCAGAAGCACACAACCAGCAGGCACCATTGGCAGCGACCACAAGCTCTGGTTTTCCACCAATAATGGAATTATCAGACTGGACCCCAGTGGCATTCACCATCACTCGACACCACCGCCAGTTTATATCGAACAACTGGTAGTGGATGATCACACGATCAAACTGGCGACGAAAAAACACGCTAAAACACGGGCTATTTCGGTTGCGGCGAGTGTGAAAAGTATCGAGTTTCATTATACGGCGTTCCATTATTATGCCCCGGAAAAGATTTTATTCAAGTATAAATTGAGTGGTTTCGATGACCAGTGGAAAGACGCAGGGAACCGCCGCATTGCGTATTATACGAATGTTCCACCCGGACACTACCAGTTCAAAGTGATCGCCCGTAATTACGACGGCACCTGGAATTGGGTCGGAGCAACCATTCCCTTTTTTATTCGACCCTACTTCTATCAGACGTGGTGGTTTTATTTCATAATGGGATTCATGGCCCTCTCGCTGGCCCTGTGGATTTACCGGGTCAGGGTCAGGCAATTTAATAGACGCAAAAAAGAATTGGAAACTCTGGTAGAGCAACGCACGCATCAATTAGAAGAGTCCTATAAAGAACTGGAAAAACTCTCGATCGTGGCACGGGAAACAGAAAACGTGGTGTATATTTTAGATGCCAAAGGCAATATCGAATGGGTCAACGACCGCTTTACCAAAGCACTGGGTATGCCCCTTGAAGAATTCATCCGCATCCACGGTAGAAATATCGTGGACGCAAGCGCAAACCCCAATATCAAAGAAATCTTTGCGAATTGTGTCCAAAATAAAAAATCAGTGACCTATGAGACTCCCAATACAGAGGGAGAAACTATTGCCTGGTTTCAATCTACCTTGACGCCTATCTGTGATAGTGGCGGTAATATCGTCCGCTTTGTGATCATTGGTTCAGATATCACTAGCCTTAAACTTTCCGAAGCCCGTATTACCAAGCAAAATGAAAAGATTCTCAAACAATCGCAGGAGTTACAGCAAGCCCTGGAAATTTCGCGGCAAGAGCGGCAATCAGCAGAAACAGCCAATCTGGCTAAAAGCGAGTTCCTGGCGCGCATGAGCCACGAGATTCGTACCCCCATGAATGGCATTATCGGCTTTGCAGATATGCTGATAAATACACCGCTCAATCAAGAACAACTGGATTATGTCGAAACCATCACCCGCAGTGGCGAGGCACTCACTGCTTTATTAAATGATATCCTGGACTTCTCCAGGATCGAAGCTGGGGAACTGACCTTTCATGCAGACCTGTTTGAACCCAAACAAATCATCCGCGACGTGTTTGAAATCGTCCGCCCGCACATCGGCGACAAAGAGTTGGCAATGAATTATGAGGTGGAACCAAGCGTTCCTGAAACACTAAAAGGCGATGCAGGCCGGTTCCGGCAGGTGCTCATCAACCTCGTGGGCAATTCGGTTAAATTCACCAGACAAGGGACGATTGATCTGGCAATGACACTCCAGCAGGAAGAATTCCACCGGGTAAAAATCCAGGTTACGGTCAGCGATACGGGTATTGGCATTCCCGCAGATAAACTGGAAACAATTTTTGACCCTTTCCAACAAGGGGATGGCTCCATTACCCGCCAATACGGTGGCGTAGGTCTCGGACTGCCTATTTGCAAACAAATTGCGGCGTTAATGGGTGGCACTATTTCCGTTCAAAGCGTGCCCAATCAAGGCAGCACTTTTTACTTCACCGCTTGGTTAGACAAACCGGAAAAAACGCCCATCACGCCCCTAATTCCCATCATTCCCATGCTTCCCATCACTCCCACCACAAACCGCCACATCCTGTTAGCCGAAGACAATGCCATCAACCAGAAATTGGCCCACCGCATGTTAACCAAAGCCGGGTACCGGGTAACGATTGCCATGAACGGCGAAGAAGCGGTGCAATTATACAGCGCCACGCCGGATTCATTTGATTTGATCCTCATGGACATCCAAATGCCGCGAATGAATGGCTTGGAAGCCACAGTCCATATCCGCACCATTGAAAAAATCTGGCCACCAAACATGCACCACAAGGTTTCCCGTATCCCCATTGTGGCGATGACCGCCCAAAGCATGAAAGGCGACCGGGAAAAATGCCTTGAAGCGGGGATGGACGATTATATTTCAAAACCGATTAAACAAGCCAGTGTTTTTGCGCTTTTAAAAAAGTGGTTTGACAGGCAATAACTGCCATTGTTTTTTTTTGGTGAATAAATCTTGAAAAATAAGTAAAAAGTATATATAATGACTACTCTAATGGGCAATATGAAAAACACAAAAATAATGATAACCGGGAAGAAAACGCTATCGGGCACTGTAAGGATTGCAGGTGCTAAAAATGCGGCTCTTCCAGAACTGGCAGCCGTGCTTTTGAGCAATGGTCAATTCTATTTTACTGACGTACCACAAGTAGAGGACATCAAAGTGATGTTTCGTGCGCTGCAAAACCTGGGCGCGGAGGGATTTTTTAATGGCAATACCGTGGATATCGCCATCCCCCGCGTGAAATCGGCATTGGTTCCGAAAGAAATCACGGAATCGTCGCGCGCGTCTATTCTTATTCTGGGACCACTGCTAGCGAGAAATGGCTTTGCGGAAGTCTCCCAGCCAGGAGGCTGTCCGATTGGTGACCGCAACATTAACTACCATTTAGACGGCTTGCGAAAGATGGGGGCAATTATTGATGAAGCGCCAGACCGTATCACCGCACGGACAGAAAAACAACTGCAAGCGATAGACTATACGTTCCCAAGTAAAAGCGTAACAGGTACAGAAAACCTTTTAATGGCGGCGACTCTGGCTGAAGGAACAACAGTACTGCAAAACTGCGCGATTGAACCAGAAATTGGCGACTTGATCGATTTGTTAATGGATATGGGCGCGGATATACAAGGGAAAAATAGTGATACATTGATCGTTCACGGTAAAACATCGTTGTCCGGCACGACACACCGTATCATTCCTGACCGGATCGAAATGGGCACCTATGTAATTGCAGGATGCCTGGGCGAAAATGATATTATTGTTGAAAACGCGGTTCCTGAATATATTCAAAGCTTGCTGGAGGTACTGGAACAAATCGGTGTTAAAACCAATTCGGTAAATAATTCCATTTCAATTATCAAGAAAGACCTTTTTAAACCGGTATCTGTGGAGACACTTCCCCATCCCGGCTTTCCCACTGATTTGCAAGCCCAATTAACTACCCTGCTCACCCAGGTTGAGGGTGTTTCGCAAATCAAGGAGAATATTTTTAACAACCGTTTCCAGCATGCGGGTGAACTCAATAAAATGGGTGCGCAGATTGTCGTGGCAGGTGATATCGCCCGCATCACAGGCAAAACCTCATTAACTGGCACTACACTTCGCGCCACGGATTTACGTGCTTCTGCTGCATTGATTCTGGCCGGTTTAGTGGCTACAGGTGAATCGTTTATGGAAAACCCATATCAACTGTTTCGCGGTTATGAAAATATGCCGGGGAAATTAATCGCACTGGGCGCAGATGTTAAACTGCTCTAAGGAAAAAAATATGACCCATTGTATCTTTTGTAAAATAGCAGAGGGAACATTAAACACGCCATTTCTTTTTGAAGATGACCGCGTCGTGGCATTTAAAGATATTCACCCCCAGGCTCCTGTCCATGTGCTGATCATCCCCAAGGAACACTTCCAATCCATTAAAGAAGTCACGGATGAGGGATTAATCGGACATCTGTTTACCGTGGCCAAACAAGTGGCGGAAAAACTGCACAGCACGGATTACAGGTTGATCATCAATACTGGCAGAGAGGCGGGTCAATCTGTTTTTCATCTCCACTTGCATCTATTGGCCGGGCGATTTATGGCGTGGCCTCCAGGATGACCATGTGGCGGCAGGCTCGCAGTGCCTACCATAAAATAATAAGTGACAGGCTCCTGTGCCTGTCTTAAACGAAAGGAGTAAAAAATGAAAGTAACTTGGATTGGCCATTCAGCCTTAAAGTTAGAGGGCAGTAAAATCGTTTATATTGATCCTTTTATTTCGGGGAATCCCGTTGCCAAACTCACCATGGACCATGTGAGTCACGCCGATGTAGTAGTCATCACCCACGATCACGACGATCATCTGGGCGATGGGTTTGCAATATGCAAGAAAACAGGTGCCACACTGGTAGCGATTTTTGAAATAGCAGAAGTAGCAGCAAGCAAAGGCATCAAAGCGGAAGGCATGAACATCGGAGGCACTATTATCATTAACGGTGTTTCTATATCCCTCGTTCCCGCGTTTCATACTGCTGGCCTGGGTGGTACTGCTACCGGCGTAGTAGTGGAAATGGACGGCAAAAAAGTGTACCATGCAGGCGATACGGGTCTGACTCTTGAAATGCAGTTAATTGGTGAGATGTATACGCCGGATGTCGCGTTCCTGCCTATTGATGGTAGATTCAACATGGGTCCCAGACTGGCTGCCAAAGCCGTGGAACTGCTAAAGGTCCCCAAGGTTGTCCCCTTCCATTACAATACCTTCCCGGCTATCAACAGTTCCCCCGAAGAATTTAAAAAACTGGTGGGCAATAAAAGCCAAGTGATCATACTTAAACCCGGGGAGTTTATCGAGTTATAAATGCCTTATATCATAGATGGTGACAACTTGATTGGAAGTTCCCCCGATATTGCCTTGGATGATCCTGAAGCACGGGAAAAGCTTATTTTTATTGTCAAAAAATTTCAGGAAAATAAGCATAGCAATGTCACGCTGGTTTTTGACGGGGAAACCCAAAGCGGTCTGCAACGGGAAGACATCAGTTCAAAATTCTGTGTTCGTTATCCCCAATATGGTATTTCTGCCGATGACGAAATAAAAAGAATCCTGGATGGTTTCCACTATTTCAAAGACGTGACCTTGGTCTCTTCTGACCGCGAGTTAAAAACGTTTGCGAAAAAAAAAGGTGCGAAAACCATTAACTCGATTGAATTCTATTTCGAGTTAAAACGCTTCTCGCGTGTCTCCGGTAAAGTAGAAGAATCCAAGAAACGCATTGACACGGAATTATCCGATGGGGAAATAGACCAATGGATGAAAATCTTCGAGGATTGAGTCATTGTTCCCAGCGGATGCGTGGGACCTAAAAATGAAACACTTCTCTGTAATCGGAGCAGGAAACCTGGGCACACATTTGATCTACGCCCTGGTAGCGCGGGGTTATGGGTTGACTACTATTTATAAAAAATCAAAGTATGGTCTGTTCCCAGGTGCAATCAGCGAGAATACGGAGCATATGGTAGCGCATTCAGATTTTATTGTGATCGCTACGCAGGAATCCAAGATTCCAGAGGTCGTCAACGTTCTGCATGAGGCCTCCGATCTGAACGGAAAAATTGTTTTTCACACGGCCAATGCGCTCACTTCCGATTCATTGGCTCTTTTAAGAGAGAAAGGGGCCCAAGTGGCCTCATTCTCGCCCTTACAAACCTTCTCCTCGTTTAACATGGATACCCCGGCAGATGTTTTTGCCGGAATTTATTTCCTGGCCGAAGGTGACCCTGAAGCGCTCATACTGGCGCAAGAAATGGCCACTTCATTGGCAGCGAACCTAGTTAAAGTAGCGAAAGACAAAAAAGTTTATTTTCACATGGCTGCTGTAGCCGCTTCAAACTTTCTGATATCCATCTTAAAACTGGCAGAACGCCAACTGCAAAAAACCGACACCATTTCGCCACCAGCCGATATTCACATGCTTTTGCCTTTGATTTACCGCACGTTAGAAAATGTCCGCGTCAACGGTGTAGACGCGTCGCTGACTGGTCCCTGCAAACGCAAGGAAACCGCGATCATTCAAAAGCATCTGCAATTACTGGACGCCAATGACGTCAATGACGCCGTCCTGTATCGTGCCTTAACCCATTACCTAATGATTTAGAGGGATTTGGTCCCACTCTTTTTCCGCTTATCGGAAAGGTGACCAGATAGGCGTGTTTTGGTATGTTTTAGTATTGGCTTTATCGATTTTTAATTGTAGACACCAGTAATTGACTGCCTTTCTGCTCAGGTTCCGATTAGTAAGGAGTACTTCCTTGAATTTATCCATGCCGTATTTTTGCTGCACTTCTGCAATAAAATCAAACCCGCCAAAATTGATCGCCCGTTCAATTTCAATTTCAGGCGAAACCTTGTCCCTGTCCCAAAACAACTCTTCCCTCATTTTATTTACCTCCTTTTCCAAGTTTCTAAAATGTTATGGACGATATGGACGATATGGACTTAGTGGACGATATGGACAAAAAAATGCGTTTGTTTTTGCTCCATGTCGTCCATATCGTCCACTAAGTCCATATCGTCCATTCATTTTAAAGACATATCCAATGCACTCATCCTTTCTAGAAAAAAGATGTCATAATTTACCTGATCTCACCCGCGTAATAAATCGTCAGACTGCCATCACTATTTCCTAAGATTAATCCACCGTCAGCATTGATGCCCTTAAAAATTCCCTTCACAACCCTTTCCCCCGGTGGCTGGTGAAAGGAAATAGGCTGCTCCATAAAATAACCACTGTACCGATTAACCGTTTGGATGATCAGATGATGGGCATTGTTCTGCAGCTTATCCAACCATTCCCAAAATAGAGTGGCTAACAAAGGATTGATATCCTTAAAAGAATAAGCCTCCGCCGCAATCATCTTCAACGATACAGCACGATTGACCAACTCCCCGGGGAAATCCGAGACCATCTGGTTTAAGTTGATACCCATTCCCACCACACAAAACGCGTGTCCGTCACCAATACTATTTTCAATCAGAATACCAGCGATTTTTTTTCCTTTATACAGTACATCGTTAGGCCATTTCAAATCAAAAGTAAGACCAGTTAACTTCATCAAGGTTTGAATGATAGCGATTCCCGCCACCAATGGCAGCAGGTGCAACGTATCCACCCTTGGCAGTTCGAAACCAAAAGAGGAATACAACCCCTTCCCTTCAGGCGAAAACCAAACGCGTTGGTCACGACCCCGTCCGCCAGTCTGGTGTTTAGCAGTCACCAGAACCGGCCATTGAAACTTCACGTGCCCATAATTCTCTTTCAGATAACTATTCGTCGACTGGCAACTCTCCAGTTCAATAATTTTTAAACCCGGAGGATAACCATGGTTCACGCCATACGCCATACCTAGTGCTCCTAGGACAGATCGTCGATAGTTTTACGGATTTTGTCCCGCTTATCCATGTTCTCCTGGAGATTCTTCTTAAAATTGCTCACCACTTCTGCTGGTGCTTTGTCCACGAAACCTTTATTGTCGAGTTTTTGTTCCAGACTTAAAATTTGTTTCTCCATCTTGTCATACTCTTTTTTCAAGCGGGACAACTCGTTCAAGCGGTCTTCGTCGCTATCGAAAGGTAACAAGATTTCCCAGTTCAAACAAACGCCACGGAACCCCTTGCTGACCGTGGAAAAATCCAAAACGATCTCAGTTTTAGTGCTGCGGGTTAAAAAGTCAAAATACTTGAGGTTACGGTTCAAGGCCACACGTTCTTTCTCTGATTCTGATTTAAGATAAATAGAAATCCGGCGGTTAGGATCGATCTGGTTTTCCGTGCGCGTTTTTCGTGCTTCATTGATTACCTTTTTTAATGCCTCCACACCCGTGTATTCCGCGATAAATACCAGATGACTGTGGAATTGCGGGTATTTCGTTTGCAATAAGAACGGCTGCTCAGTAGCACTCCGTATCTTCTGATAAATTTCCTCCGTGATAAAGGGCATAAACGGATGGAGCAATTGCAACAAGGTATAGAGCGTATATTTTAACACTTTGCGCGTATCCAGATTATCACTGTCGCTTTTCGAGAATTCCAAGTACCAGTCGCAATATTCATGCCAGATAAAGTGATATATCTGATCCGAAGCCTCATTCAACCTGTAACTGTCCATCATCTCGTTTACTTTCTCCACCGTGTTATTCAGCGCGTGCAGAATCCATTTATCCGTATCCGTTAATTTAGTATAATCAATATTATAATCCTCATCACCCTGCAAATTCATCAGCACATAACGGGACGCATTCCATAATTTATTGGCAAACCCTTTGTATCCTTTCACCCGGCTCAGTGATAGCGCGATATCCATGCCCGGCACAGCCTGAATAGCCAGTGTAAAACGCAACGCATCCGCGCCATACTCCGCGATGACATCCAACGGGTCCACCACGTTATTTTTGGTCTTGCTCATTTTCTGGCCCTTCTCGTCGCGGATCAAACCGTTGATCAACACCTCGTTAAAAGGAATCTTTTTGCCAAAATGCAACCCCATCATCACCATCCGCGCGACCCAGAAAAAGATAATATCAAAAGCAGTCGCCATCAACGAGGTCGGATAAAAACAAGCAAAATCCTTGGCATTATCCTGCCAGCCCAGCGTAGTAAACGGCCACAACGCGGACGAAAACCAGGTATCCAACACATCGGGGTCCTGCACAATAGTCGTGTTCCCGCATTTTATACAGGTTTCCGGTTTCTCCTCTGCCACCATCAAATGATTACAAGCACTGCAAGTATAAGCAGGGATACGATGTCCCCACCATAATTGCCGGGAAATACACCAATCTTGAATATTATACATCCAACCGAAATAAACCTTCTTCCATTTTTCAGGAACAAACGTGATATCGCCTTGTTCTACCGCGTCAATAGCAGGTTTGGCAATGCGTTTTGTTTTTAGGAACCACTGTTTGGACACCACCGGTTCAACCATTGTTTCGCAGCGTTGGCAGTGGCCCACATTATGCGTATAATCTTCAATTTTTAGGATCAGATCAAGGGTTTGTAAATCCGCCACAACTTGTTTGCGGCATTCCAAGCGGTCCAGTCCCCGGTATTTCTCTGGCACTTCGTTTGTCATTCGCGCCAGATTATCAATGACCACAATTTGCGGCAGATGGTGTCGCATGGCAATATTAAAATCCACTGGATCATGAGCCGGCGTAATCTTAACCCCGCCAGTGCCAAACTCTTTGCTCACATCCTCATCCGCGATAATAGGGATAGTTCGCCCCGTGAGCGGCAGCACTAATTCCTCGCCAATCAGATGTTTATAGCGCTCATCATCCGGGTTTACCGCTACTGCCACATCGCCCAACATCGTTTCCGGGCGCGTCGTGGCGACAACAATATATTTTTCCTGCTTTTCGCTATTTTTCAGTGGATATTTGATGTAAGTCAGTTTTCCCACTAATTCTTTATGTTCCACTTCAAGATCCGAAAGCACCGTTTTGCAGGAAGGACAATTATTTACCATATAAGTACCCTGGTAAATCTCGCCCTCATTATATAATTGCACGAACACCTGGGTCACTACCTTGGACATTTCCGGGCTCAGTGTAAATTTTTTGCGGCTCCAATCCAGGGACAATCCTAACGTGTTCAATTGTTCGATGATACGGTTTTCCGATTTCTCTTTCCATGCCCAGACCATTTCCAGAAACTTTTCCCTGCCCACGTCTTCTTTGGTCAGCCCTTTTTCTTGTTTCAGATTCTTTTCCACTACCATTTGCGTGGCAATTCCCGCATGGTCCAGACCCGGTAGCCACAGCGTGTTAAACCCCTGCATCTTTTTTCTGCGGATAATGATATCCGGTATAGTAAATGTCAGTGCATGCCCCATGTGCAGCGTGCCCGTGACATTGGGGGGCGGTAAGATCATGGAAAAAGGTGCCCCAGTCCCCTCTTTAGATTCATTGTTGGCAATAAATAACCCGTTTTTTGTCCAGATGTCGTACCAAGTTTTCTCGGTATCCGTATGATTATACGCTTTTTCCATAGATATTTCGTTCACGTTTTAAACTCCGATTCAGTATTATATTTTTATGCAAATTTACGTCTAAATTTCTTTCTTTTCTTTTTTTATCTTAACGCCATTGTTTTAAAGCAATCTTCGGGTAATCACCGCACCATCATGCGGTCATTACCCGGCAATTGTTAGGAAATCATTTTAAAGATTTTTCAGTTTCCGCTTTTAAAGTTGCAATTTCCGCCTTAATAATTTTCTCCGCCAGAGGAGGCACAATCTCCCACAACATCTCTTTAATCGCGTGGGTCAATTTATCCTCGATTTTGCGAAGAATTTCCTCATGGGGAATCACCCCTGTTGTCACAGGTGCAACTGGTGGAGCTACCGGTGCTTCAGGAGCCTGCCGTATGACCGAAGGCGCGGGTGGAATAAACGCCGTTTTAACCGGTTCCACTACTGGCGTTACTTTCGGTTCCTGCATGATAGGTACTACCGGTGGCCTCTTTGGTTCATGTACAGACGGAACCACAGGTGGCGTGCGCGGTACTTGCACTATCGGTGTTACAGGTGGCGTGTGGGGCACTGGCACGGGTGGCACTACAGGCGGTGTGTGAGGGACTTGTACCGGTGGTGCCACTGGAGGCGTGCGCGTCACCTGCACCGAAGGTGTAACTTCCGGCGCCTGCGGAACTAACGGTACCCTGGGTGCCTGCGGAACATCTACGCCCGGTAAATCTTCCAACCTGGGCAAATCCAGTGAATCAAACCCAGGAAACTCTTCAATACTGGGAGGAGGCGTTTCCTCTTCTTCCTGAAAGCCATCCCATTTTATCGTGGCTGGCGATTCTAGCCCCATATCAGGAACAACATATTCATTCTCTTCGTCAGCAGCAGTGTCCGCTTCATAATCCCCTATTTCCAGGTCTGCAATGTCCGGTTTCCCGCTGGGAAATGACTCTATAACATCTTGATCCGTTTTTTTCGGATGGGATTTTACCTCTTCCTCGTGAACAGATGCGCCGTGCCCGTAATCGGTTTGATAATTCACGTCCGGCATATCTGCGTCATCAGCAAACAATTTCTCATCTGCATCACCAAAAGAATCCACACTAGCAAACGATATTGCTTTCTGTGGTTCGGCACCAAAGATATCTTCATCCATTGCTTGGGGAGTCTTTTTATTCTCTGTCCAAAAGACCGCTTCCACCTCGTCCAATTCAGGACCAGTGGCGGGAGAGGCATGAGGTCTGCCAATCATCGAATCAATCGATTCCATATTCACATCGGGGAACAGTTCCGAAGTATCCGGTTCTGCTACCGCCTCATCAGACGATTCGCTATCTTCGTCCAATTCTTCTTCATCAAATTCAGGCACATCACGCAGATGCATGTTGGAACCAAAATCCATGGGCAAATCATCCCCCATTTCAGGTTCCATATCCGGTATCCCCATATTGAGATCGTCTAAACCATCCAGATCATCATCCAAACCCAGCGACTGCTGCTTGTGGTTGGAGTGCCGCTGCCGTTCAATATCCTGGTTAATCTCAATTTCTTCCATGGTTAAGGAACCAATTTCCAACTCCTTTTCCTGAAATTCAATATTTCGTTTGATATTGAGTTCCTCTTCCTTCAATGAATCAGAATCGTAAGCTCCAGCATCCAAACCCAAATCATCATCAAAAGGGTTATCAATCTCATCCGCGACATGAGTAGCCAAACTATCCCTATCCGGGCCCGTTCCCTGAGCCTGGGTAATTTCCTCAGAAGGTAAAATATCATCATCAGAATACGGGTACGGTGCCGGACTCCCAGAGAATTCATCACTCCCCAGAATACTGTCCGAATCAATCTCATCCTTTATGTCCGAGAAACTAATATCGCCCTCGGATTCAGGTAAGGTATCAATTTCCGGTGTTTCTTCGGGAAGCGACGACGGCATGTCCATATCCAAATCCATCTGCGGCGGCGGCTCTGACAATACCGCGGCTGGAGCTGGCATCTCATCAATCAACTTTTTTACATTGGATACCAGGGCGTTGGAATCAAAAGGCTTGGTGATGATATCCACGTAGCGAAGGTTCTTCAACATGTTCTCATCTATCGGTTCAAAACCACCTTTCAATAAAAAGACTTTGGTATGGCGCAAACTTTCGCTTTCCTGGATAAACTTACAGACCTGATATCCATTGAACTCCGGGAGTTTGATATCTACCATCACAACTTGCGGCCGCAATTCCAGTAACTTTTCTCTTAAATTCAAGCTATTCTCAAAACTCTTCAGTTCGATATCTTTTTCCTCAGAAAACGATAATTCGACGATTCTACGGATAGTGTAACTGTTGTCTGCAAGCACAATCGTTTTTTTGCTCATACGTCCTCCTATGCTCATTAGTATTTTTATCATTTTTTTCATATATATGTCAAGTCATAAGTGCGATATATATTTTTTTTCTTGCTTTTTTGCCGTTTTTTTCCAAAAATCACCCGACTTGAGGGGAAATTTTCCCGGCCAAAAAGAAAAAAAATTTTTTCCCGGCCAAAAAAATAATCCTTTTCCTTGACTTCTTCTATTAAATAATGTAATAATATAAACTATGATAGGTTGCAAAAAAATAAACTTGAAAATAACAGGATGAACATGAAAGCAAAAGAAAAAAATTATTCTATTATTATTGTTACTGGTGCCACCTCCACAAATAAGGAATTCGTTGTTTCGTCCAAGTTGATAAAGAACGCTATCGTTGCCTTTGTCGTATTGACAGCGATCTTCGGCTACATTATTTTCGATTACCTGACCATATCCTTTAACAAAGAGAAGATGATTCGCTTGGAGAATGACTACGGGAAAAAAGAAAGAACCATTTCCGAACTGAGTGATGGTCTCAAAGCCATTGAAGCCAAGTTGCAAAAAATGGCTATCTATAAAGATAGAATCTCCGTGGCCATGGGGTTAACCTCCCCCAATGCCTTGCAAGATGTCGGCATCGGCGGACCACTGGACATTAATCCGGGTAACATCCAAATGACCTCGCCCCAAGAAGTACAAATCCCCCCCTTTGAGGAACAACCTATCACCGATGAGAACATCCTGAATAGAGTCAAAGATGTTCGGCAGAGTACAAAAAATATTGAAGATACCTTGAAGTTTGTGGAAGTCGTCATGGAGAAGCAGAAAGTTCGCCTGGCCTCCACGCCTGCCATCTGGCCCACCAAGGGATACCTGACATCTCCTTTCGGTTGGAGAATTCATCCCCTGACCGGCAAAAGAAGTGAACATAGTGGTCAGGATATTGCCACCCAATACGGTAACAAGATCATCGCGCCCGCTGACGGTGTGGTGCTTGTCTCAGAGAATAGAGACTATTATGGGAAATTGCTCATCATTGATCATAACTTTGGTTATACCACCCGGTACGGCCACTTGGCCACCTTCAATGTAAAAGAAGGGGATCGTGTTAAACGAGGTCAGGTCATCGGCTTTGTCGGAAACTCCGGACGTAGCTCTGCACCCCACCTTCACTACGAAGTCCGGTACAATGATAAACCGCAAAACCCCATGAATTTTATCATTGATTAACCCATTCTCTTTAAGACACTCAATATATACGCGCTATACAAGATATAAATACTCCCACAGCTTATCTACAGGTTCATTTTAAGGTATATTGAAGATGGACGTTAAACGTGAAATAAAAGCATGAGCAAATTAAGAGATAGATTAAACTTTCTGGAAAAGGACAACATAAAACAAACCTGGGAAAAGATAGATACCAGCGAGAAAACCCTCACCACCCGGGACAAATTGGAAAAGCTGGTCAATCTCAGCCTCAAACGAGACAAACCCGTCATCCCCAAAGACCCGGTCGCTACTTCTAAACACTCCTTACAGCAGACAAATCAAGATTCGCAAGATTCCCATGATGCGCAGAGTTCCCACGACCCCGGAGATAAAAATTCCCCCATCATCATCCAGGATTTTACTTATCCCCTGGATGTAACCCATGGAAAATTTCCCTTATCCCTATGGAAAACAGTCTCTGCTCACCACTTGCCCCTCACTTTCGGGGCTGAAAGTTGCGAGGAGAACGAAATCAACCCCATGGAACTCTTATTCTTCGATACAGAGACCACTGGTCTTTCCGGTGGCACTGGGACCATCGCCTTCATGTTGGGATTCGGGTTCTTTGATGATGATTCCTTTCACGTCAAAATATTTATTCTTAATGATCTGTACCGTGAGGATTTCTTTTTGGAGGAAGTGGACCGGTTTCTCCAGAGTCGGCAGTTTTCCGCCACCGTGACCTTTAACGGCAAAAGTTTCGATTTTCCCTTAATGGAATCGCGGTATATTTTGCAGCGTAAGCGGTTCCCGCTGTTAAAACTTCCCCACCTGGACTTTCTTTTTCCCGCGCGGATAGTATGGAAAAACACCTTTGAGTCGCGTCGTCTCGGGTACTTGGGCGATATTCTGCTGGGTATTTCACGAGCCGATGATATTGATGGAGCTCAGATTCCCGCCATTTATTTTAATTATTTGCGTAGTAAATCCTTCTATTTACTGCAAAAAGTTGTGGAACATAATGCCATGGACCTCCTCGGTTTGGCTGCGCTTGTTCTCCTGGTTATCAAATACCAGGAAAATATCGAATATACCGATGATGAAGGAGAAATTCTGGGGATTGCCAAATTATATGAAAAATACGGCGACCTGGAAAAAGCCAATCACCTGTACGAACTGCTGAAAAAAAGCGGCACCCGCAACGAAATTGTTTCCAAAGCCATCGCCTGTCTTGCCATCGTGAAAAAGCGTGAAAAACTCTTTTTGGAAGCCTCACAACTCTGGGAACTGGTCACCCAAATTCAAGACACTCATATCCAGGCCGTTCGGGAACTGTCGGTTCATTTCGAGCATCGCGAAAAAAATTATACCCTGGCTATCCGTTACGTCCGTCAAGCCTTAGAAGCCATCACCCTCACAGACGGGCAACGCAAAGATTTCGAAAAACGTCTCAACCGTCTCACCAAAAAAATCGAATCCCTAGAAAAAGAAGAGTAACGCTTCTCCTCGCCTACTCTTTCCAGAATCCCCCTCCCATTCTTCCCATACTTCCCATAATTCCCATCCCCGCATATCCCCCCTATTCAGGGCCTATCCATTTTTTTTCCCAGGAATTCACTGGATTTTCAAAAACATCTTGACAATAACAGGAAAATAAGGTATATTTAGCATTCATAAGTTATTTTAAAATGATAAGGATGGTGATATACTTTGGCTACCGTGGAAGTTAATACTGGCGAATCGTTCGAAAGTGCTCTCAGAAGGTTTAAGAGAAAAGTGCAGCAGGAAGCGATCATTAAAGAGATCAAAAAGCATTCCGTGTACCTAAAACCAGGCGAGAAGAAGCGTTTGAAAGTGGCGCAAGCTCAGAAAAGAATGCGGAAAAGAATGCGCCGCGAATATTCCGATATCTAAATATCACGTGGTATTTTTGATATTCATGATATTTTGGAATTAAGCGTAAGCGGGGCGTAGCGCAGTCTGGTAGCGCATCGGTTTTGGGAACCGAGGGTCGGAGGTTCGAATCCTCTCGCCCCGATTATCTTGGACATATCAAGGTCTATAGTTACATGTATAAGTAATAAATCAAGCACCCGTAGCTCAATGGATAGAGCAGCTGACTTCTAATCAGCAGGTTGGGCGTTCGAGCCGCTCCGGGTGCGTTTAACCCTCATTAAATTCCCCCCTTTTATAAAATTCAAACAAAACAAAATATAAATTGACAGTGGTTTCCCTCTATGATAAAATTCTTTCTTACCCTTTATCTATAAGGTTACCTGTGTTTTTGCCAAGAAACAATAAAACACGGTGTACCCCCTAGATAAATCTATAGAAAAAGAGACTCAGGAGGTCGCAATGCTTGATTTAACCACCAAATACATGGGACTAACATTAAAGAATCCCATCATTATTGGAAGTTGCGGATTAACCGATTCCACCGAAAAAATCCAGAAATTGGAAGCGGCTGGTGCGGGTGCGGTTGTTTTGAAATCAATATTCGAAGAACAGATTTTAATGGAAAGCACGCATATCAGCAGTGAACATGCTGTTCACACCGAAGAATTAGACTACATCCGCAATTACACCCGCCAACACAACCTGGATGAATACTTAAACGTAATCGCCGCATCAAAGAAAGCCGTCGCTATCCCGATAATTGCCAGTATTAATTGCGCCAGTTCCACGGAATGGGCTTTCTTTGCCAAGAAAATCCAGGATGCCGGAGCAGATGCCCTTGAATTGAACATGTTTGTGCTGCCCACCAATCCCCTGATCAGAGGAGAGGAAATCGAACAGGTTTATTTTCAAATTATTGAAGCGGTCAGACGTCAGATCACAATTCCTATCTCGATAAAATTGAGTCATTATTTCTCCGGGCTGGCTCACTCCATGTTTAATTTTTCAGTGCGGAAGATCAATGGGCTTGTTTTATTCAACCGCTTTTATCGTCCCGACATCGACATAGAAAAGATTGAACTTATTCCCGCCAATGTGTTCAGCACTCCCGGTGAGAATACAAAAACACTGCACTGGATCGGTTTACTGGCGGACCAAGTCAAATGCGACTTGGCTGCTACTACCGGGATTCATGATGGTCCCGCAGTCATCAAAAACCTTTTGGCCGGTGCTAAAGCGGTGCAAATCGCCACCACTATCTATCAAAACGGCCCCCAACACATCAACCTCATGCTGGACCAGATCAAAGAGTGGATGAAAACCCATAAATTCAAAACCCCAGCCGACTTCATCGGAAAATTAAGCTATAAACATTCCAAAAACCAAGATCAAGCCATATATGGGCGCTCCCAGTTTATGCGCTATTTTTCCGATCTCAAAAAATAAGACCGCGAACTGTCTCTCATAAACAGTTCAATAAATACTGGTTATTGGCTATGAAAGTGACAGCACTGGGCATAGTGACCCCGTGCTGTCACAATTTTTTTTTGCTTAGCTGACTCTATATTCAAATCAACAAGTTGATTTTCATTCTCCTTTCAATTATACAAGGCATAAATAATCACGGGTCGGCAAGGGGTGTTTCAATTGAAATCATCCGTGTAATAGGGTACAGTAAAACTTTTTAAAAGGTTTTTTCAAGTAAAATAACAGTGAGGTAGCCATGGTAAAAACAAAGAGTGTTGCTGTTTTTTTATATTTAATATTAACGATGATCCTGGTTATGGTTCCAAATCCTTTGGAAGCCAAGAAAAAGGTAGCCGAGGGTTTTGTTTTTGAGGATCTCAACCGGAATGGGTTCATGGATAGTGGCGAACCGGGGATTGCCAGCGTGGTGGTTTCCAATCAGGTGGATGTAGTACAAACCAATGAACGCGGTCAGTTCCGATTACCCGTGGGGGACGCATCCATTATATTTATTAGTAAACCTGCTGGATACAACACGCCATTGGATGAAAACAACCTGCCACGCTTTTATTATATCCATCAACCAGCGGGGTCTCCGACTGATCTGGCATTTAAAGGAATCGAACCAACAGGTAAATTACCTTCGAAACTTTTTTTTCCGCTGTGGCAGGGGGAAATCCGGGACACGTTTAATGCCATTGTAGTAGGTGACCCCCAGACCAAAAATAAGCAAGAAGTGGGGTTTTACCGTGACCAAGTGGTAACTGGAATGTTGGGTGCCAATGCAGATTTTTATCTAGACTTGGGGGATATCATGTACGATGATCTGAGTCTCTATCCTGCCATGAATAAGGTATTGGCGCGGGTAGGAATTCCGATTTACCATGTCCAGGGAAATCATGATATGAATTTCCAAGCGTTGGATTATACGCACCAAGCAGAAACGTTCAAACGTTTTTACGGGCCCGATTATTATTCTTTTAATTATGGGAAAGTTCATTTTGTGGTGTTGAATACTGTTAAATACGAGGGGTGGGACCCTGTGGCCAAGAAAAAAAGAACCGAATATGGATATACCGGTGGTATTCACGCGCAGCAGTTAACCTGGTTGCAGCGGGATTTGGCTTTGGTTCCAGCCGATCATTTGGTGGTTTTAGCCATGCACATTCCACCCGCGTCAAAGGTGGAGCTGGATGACACAACCAGCACCATCATTGCGAACCGCCAGGAACTTTTTAAATTATTGGAGAACCGTACCACACTTCTCGCCCTGTCCGGGCACATGCATTTTGTGGAATATCTGGAATTGACTGAGCAGGATGGCTGGCATGGTAAAGTTGTGTTTCCAACTTTGACCGCGGGTTCCGGGTGCGGCACATGGTGGCACGGTCCTAAAGATGCGTGGGGATTACCCCTGGGAATTGGAACCGATGGCTCACCCAACGGTTTCTTTCGTTTCACTTTTACAGGCGATCAATTTAAGTACCGTTTTGTGCCGTCAGGAACTTGTCCATCGGAACAGATGCGCATCAACAGTCCCAGAGGCACGTTGTCCAGACAGGAACTGTCAACCCGACGCATTAATGTTAATGTATTTGCGGGTACACCGCGTACCCGGGTATCCTTTCAATTGGACCAGAATCCTGCGGTCAACATGGAACAAAAAATAATGGCAGACCCGTTTTATGCGCAATTAATCTTGGATAACCCTAGCCTTTACACTGATTGGATGACACCCACTCCTTGCGCCCACATCTGGGAAGCGCCCTTACCCATGGACTTGACCGCTGGCATCCACCGTCTGGATATCACGGTAACCGATTCAGAAGGTGATGTGTTTACAGCCTATCAATTGTTTGAGGTCCAATAAAAAGAGGTCCAAGAGAAATTATAGAACAAGGGTACAGCCATTTATTTTTGTGGAAAAGTTTTTTAAAGTGATTGACATTTAATTTAACTCGGTCTACCATTTATATTATGGCAAAACGAAATAAATTTTAAAATTAACAAAGGAGGCTTGAAATGCAAAACATATGGACTCGTATTGAAACATGGTTAAAGCAGCATGTCCCAGAAATGGCTGTCAATTTATTACCGGGTGCGGTGGACACAGAAATTAAGGAAGCAGAAACTGCCTTGGGGGTTACGTTTACCAATGACTTTAAAGCGTGTTATCGGATTCATAATGGTCAACATGAACTGGCCACGCCAATGGTGGGTGAATGGCAATTACTTTCCCTGCAAGACATGGTATTGGATTGGAAACGGATGAAAGAGCTCTATGACGCGGGAAAGCTGAATTCTGACGAAACCATCACGCTTTCCGGTCCGGTGCGCGCAGATTGGTGGAACCCCAAGTGGATCGGTTTTGCCACCAATGGGGGGGGTGATTTGTTTTGTTTGGATTTTGATCCTGCGTCCGGAGGAAAGAAAGGGCAGGTAGTCACCTTTTGGCATATGACTCCCAATCGGGAGGTTCTTGCTTCTAGCCTTCAAGAATGGCTGGAAAACTTTTTCAATGACCTCAAAAAAGGTAAGTACCGCATTGAAGATGATGAGTTAGTCCGGGTAAAAGCCTAAATTGCCAGCAAAGTCTCTTTTGAAGAACCACCCCTGCCCGCGAAACAGCAACAAAACCTGGATTCACCGCCAGATTCTTGAAAAAATATGGACAACGTGGACAGAGTGGACTTTGTGGACGATGTGGACCAAAAATAAAAGCTTTTTTTTGTCCACATCGTCCATTTAGTCCACATCGTCCACAACGATTTCAAAAACTTGGCGGTGGATTTGGGAAGCGTCACAAAGTTGAAAAATCAAATAAACTGGGATATAATACCGTTATGAGTAATATAGTAAAAAAGATCGATACCAGCAGTCCGGCTTCCAAGCTTCAGACCTCTGATACCCCGCCACATATTCAGAAGATATTGATTGCAGGGTATCGCCTCATGTCTCCGCAACAGAAATTGAAACGAGTGAATGAATTAACAATCGCGGTTCAACAAATGGCTCTTGTCCGCATCAAACAGCAATATGGTGCGATTTCAGAGCGAGAGCAACAGCTCCGGCTGGCTTCTTTATGGTTGGATCGAAAGACCATGATCAAGGTTTTTAATTGGGATCCTGTTGTGGAGGGGTATTAAATTATTATGGGCCTTGCAGAACCAATCCAAATTACGCAACAAATCGCTCAGATATTGGATGGTTTGGATATTCGCTATTTTGTAGGAGGATCGTTGGCCAGTTCGCTTCATGGGGTACCCAGGGCAACACAGGATGTTGATATTATCACAGAGATAAAAATGGAGCACATCCCATCTTAGGAGTTATACGAGTTCAATACGATAGACTGGATCAGCTCTATCTTGAAAATGCGGCTCAACAACGCGGGGTTCTTACACTCCTGCAAAAAGCAATGAAAGAAGTGGAAGCAGAATAAAAATATAGATTAAATGTAACCAGTCAGGCCCTTGGAAAACGGCCTGACTGGTTACTCCTCATGGCAGTGAATAATGAAACTGCCTACTCACTGCTTTCTTTTTCCTGTTTCGTCAGTAATTTACTCAATTCTACCAGTTGTATGAACTCGGCACGGTAACCACTCTCATCTTTGCCTTTGGCACCCTTGGCTAAGGCTAACACACCATTAAAAGAGGCTGTACCTTTATGCTCGGAGTTACGCAGCAACAACCCCCACTGCGCTACCGCCGAGGCAAAACGGAAATTTTTACTGGTTTCGGCCACCAAAACCACTTTATCCTGAACTATTACCGAGAATAATTTACTGGTCTCCCCTTTCGGTTCCTTGTATCTTAGTTTGACCGTCATTATTTCTGTCGAATGGTTGGCTTTGGGCTTTATTTCCGTGCGCTGGTATTTTAAAGCATCCGTATCGGGGACGTTTTCCTTGGAATGGGCGGGGATGATTTCGTAGAGGGCTGTGACACTGTGACCGGAACCCATTTCGCCTGCATCTTTGGTATCGTCGTTAAAATCTTCTTTGGCTAACAAGCGGTTTTCGTAACCTACTAGTTTATAGGCTTTAACTTGCGCGGGATTGAATTCTACCTGGATTTTGACGTCTTTGGCAATGGTGAATAACGTGCCACCTATGCCATCGACCAGAACTTTTTTGGCTTCCAAGAGGTTGTCAATATAATAATAATTGCCATTGCCTTTATCTGCCAATTGTTCCATGCGGGAATCCTTTAAATTCCCGCCACCGAAGCCCAGAACAGTTAAAAAGATCCCTTTTTCGCGTTTTTCCTCAATCACACGCACCAGTTGTGCGGTATCGGATATGCCTACATTAAAATCTCCGTCTGTTGCCAAGATGACGCGGTTATTGCCGTTTTTAATGAAGTTCTCGGTCGCGATTTTGTAGGCCAATTCAATACCTGCGCCACCAGCCGTAGTGCCACCGGCATGCAATTGATCGATGGCTTCAATAATGGTTTGGGTGCGATTTCCAGCCGTGGCGGGCAATACTAAACCTGACGCGCCGGCATACACGACGATAGCCACGCGGTCCCGGTCATCCAATTGCTGGACCAACAATTTAAATGCAGATTGCAACAATGGCAATTTGACTGGGTCTTCCATTGAACCGGACACATCCAACAAGAAAACAAGATTGGAAGCCCCACGTTGATCAGATTGGAACTTTCGACCCTGCAAACCGAGATGAACCAACAAGTGTTTCTTGTGCCACGGGCAGGTCGACAATTCGGTGGTCACTGAAAAGGGATGATCGCCTTCTGGTTGCGGGTAATCATAGGTGAAATAGTTGATTAATTCCTCTATTCGGACGGCATCTTTGGGGGGCAGGGCATTTTCTTTGAGAAAACGCCGGGTATTGGAATAGGAAGCGGTATCTACATCAATGGAAAAGGTAGAAAGGGGATTATCCTTGGCATTTTTGAACTGGTTCTCGTTAATCAGACTATACTCTTCGGTGTTAAATGCACCGGTGTTAACTGCACCGGCGGTGATATTCACGGCAGTGGCACTCTTGCGACAATCGACTGAAGGAACTGATCCCATCACCACAATTTGTTCGCATATTGCACCGGGTTGCAATACTTCATTCAAACGCTTGGTCTTCCCGGCTTTTAAAATAATGCCTTTCCGCTCAAGAGTGTTAAATCCCGCCAGTGCAAATTTTATCTGGTATGCGCCGCTAGGGATATTAAAGAAGCAATAGTAACCTTTTTCATCCGTTATCGCCGTCTTGACACCTATTGTTTTCCCGGTAAGGGTAACGGTCACGCCGGGTATTACGGAACCATCCGCCAACATGACAACTCCTTCGAGGGTTACCGCAGATTCTTCAGGAAATAAAATTCCTGCCACTAAAACCAACAGGGACACACACAACATGATACTGAACCATTTTTTCATAATTAACCTCCATTTATTTTTTTTATAGTGATAAATCTATTAAAGCATATTTGTGTCCAATTAAAAAAGTATGGCTAGCAGCAGTTCTTCCCAAAATCAAGACAAACAATCCAAAAAATTGAATCAAATATTCAAAGAAACGATATTGAATCGCTGAACAATCCCAATCCTTCCCGCTCCTTGTCCCCCAATCACCCAAAAACCATTAGGCAAAATGCTTTACAAACATCAAACACGCTTTTACTATCCCCAGAACTCAACCCAACGTCGCCAATTTCGTACGCCTACAATGGTGACCTAGTAAATGGGGACGCAGTCCCCCCTCCCTCTTTCTTTTTTTGGGGTTTTGTGATACTATAAAAACTAGTGGTGATGATAATATATGCATGATTGCGATGACAGGAAGAATGAACGAACAACAAAACCGAATGGCAAATTCTGAAGTGCTCATACCCTTGGAATTACAAAAAGCGGATTCCTTCCAGATGTTTGACCGCATTTACAAACGTTATGATCTGCTCAACCACCTGCTCTCGTTGGGCCAAGATATGGTTTGGCGCCATAAAACAGCGCGAAAAATTGCCGTCACCGCGAACCAAGAACTATTGGACCTGGCCACGGGCACGGGTGATGTGGCTTTTGCTATCTTATCCCGCCGCCAGGAAATTCGCCACGCTTACGGTTGCGATATGGCGGTAAAAATGCTGGAAATGGCCAGAAAAAAAGCATTGCAAAAAAAAATGGCGCACCGTGTCACTTTTATTCAGGGTGATGCCGGTGCCATTCCTTTTGAAAGTGAACGGTTCCACACCGTGACCATGGCTTTTGGTATTCGTAACGTGGTGGACCCCGTAGTGGTATTAAAAGAGATTCACCGCGTGCTAAAACCGGGGGGACAAACCCTCATTCTGGAATTTTCTATGCCTACACACCCCTTCATACGCTGCCTGCACCTCTTCTACTTGCGAAATATTATTCCACTCATCGGCGCGATACTATCCAAAGATAAACGGGCGTATAGATACTTGAATGAAACCATTGAAACGTTTCCCTATGGCTTATCTTTCTGCGATTTAATGAAGCAGGCCGGTTTTGGCAATGTTACTTTTGCCCCGCTCACTTTCGGCGTGGCCACACTCTATCAGGGAGAAAAAAAAATATAAATCAAAAAACACGGGATGAGATACTAAAATGAGTATAGATAATAGTGTAGATAATAGTATAGATAATATAGGTAAAATCGACCATTGGGTCTATCTGGCAGAAGACGCCCCGGCAGTACTGGCAGCCAAATTAAAAGGAATTTCCAAACAAATGACTGGCCAAGGAGTGCTACGGGTAGAAGTTGCGATTGAAAAAATAGACGCGATAAAATGGCTGGCCGCCCAACCCCAAAAAATAAAAATCTATTTCTCGGGCCGCGAGAAAAACGACCGCGACGTCGCGGCTATTGGCGCAGCAGACGAAATATTTGAACCGGAAAACCTGGACTACGCGTCGGTGTTCGCACGTATGCATAAATACCTGTCCCTGGACTACCCCAACTTGAAATACTACGGCGGTTTCGCTTTTGCGCCTGGACATGTCGATGACGATTGGCAAAGTTTTGGCGCCTGTCACCTGATTATGCCCCGCTTCGAACTGCTGGTAAACCATAAACTGAACCACACGATCCTGGCCTGCAATGTGATCAAAGAAAAAGATTCTATTCCAGAAATCCTGGCAGAATTGCAACACCTGGATTTTGAAACTACCCCGGAATTTCACTCCCCCGGCCCCCCTCTCTCCCGTACCAACACCCCGGACCACGATACCTGGATAAATACACTGAACCAGACCATCGAGAACATCAAACAGAATCGTTTTAAGAAAACAGTGCTGGCCCGCAAGGTGGAACTGGCATTTAGTACCCCGCTCAACCCGGTGGCGTTGCTTTCTTTTCTCAAAAACATGTCTGCTGGACGTTATGCGTTCTTATTTCAATTTGATTCCTGTTGCGCCTTTGTCGGTTCTTCCCCGGAACGGCTGTACAAACGCCATGGGCGCCACATTCTCAGTGAAGCGGTAGCTGGGACACGCTCCAGAGGAAAAGAAGCACAGGACGACCTGCAACTGGCCACAGAACTGATGAACTCGGATAAAGAACAACGGGAACACGATTTTGTGCTCCACACGATCGAAAGTACACTAAAACCGCTATGTGATTTGTTGGAAGTGGAACAAAAAAAAGGCTTGTTAAAATTAAAGGAGGGTCAACATCTGATCACCCATTTTAACGGTGAATTAAACGATAACGTGACCGACGCCCAATTGCTGGCTGCATTACATCCTACCCCGGCAGTGGGGGGTTGTCCACTGCAAGAGGCATTACACGCCATCACTATCGCGGAACCCTTTAAACGGGGCTGGTACGCTGGCGTGATTGGCGCCGTGGGTCTTAAAGACGTCGATTTTGCGGTAGGCCTGCGCTGCGGACGAACACACCATCACCACCTCGCCCTCTACTCCGGCGTTGGCATCGTCGCAGGTTCCGAGCCCGAAATGGAATGGCAAGAAGTGGAATATAAAATCAGCCATTTCCTCGACATCATCAATCAAAACCCACAATAGATAACCACGATGAACAATCATACCCGATTAGAAGATTCTGCTAATTTAAATTACCTCTGGGCTAACCTGATCATTGAAGAACTGGTCCGTTGTGGCGTCACCTGTTTTTGCATTGCCCCCGGTTCCCGTTCCGCCCCCCTCACTGTGGCAGCCGCCCAGCACAGTAAAACTGAAACCGTGATCCACTTCGATGAACGGGGCTTGGGATTCTATGCCCTGGGTCGCGTTTCCGCCACCAAACAACCCGTGGCACTCATTTGCAGTTCCGGCACAGCCGCTGCCAATTTTTTACCCGCCATCATAGAAACTTCCAAGAAAAAACTTCCGTTGATTGTGCTCACGGCGGACCGTCCCCCGGAACTACGCCACACGGGCGCACTACAAACTATCGATCAAGTGAAACTATACGGGAACTATACGCGCTGGTTTACCGATCTCCCGGCCCCGGATATGCATATCAAACCGGAAGTGCTGCTCACCACGGTGGACCAGGCCGTGTTTCTGGCCAAGCATCCCATGGGCGGACCGGTTCATCTGAACTGCATGTTTCGCGAACCATTGGCCCCGGAAGGAATAGACGAAGTAACGGCCCCCCATTTTACGGCGCAATCCTACCTCCACTCGGTGGCCCACTGGCAAAAAAGTACGCAACCCTATACCCAATACACCACCGGGGATACTCATAGCCAATTCTCTTCCACCAGTCCGGTAGTGGAGATTCTCACGCATAGCCAACGGGGGATTATTCTGGTGGGCAAACTCGGTTCCACCGCTGATCAAGAAGCAGTCGTACAGTTGGCCGAAAAATTGAACTGGCCTATTTTTCCTGATATTGTTTCTGGTTTGCGTATGGGTGGGAACGGCTCCGCGTACCTGATTCATTATTACGATCAGGTATTATTGAGTGAAAAGTTACCGGCCCGATTTCCCGTGGATACGGTGTTGCATCTGGGTGGACGGATTACCTCCAAACGGTTGTATCAATTCATTGAAAAACAGGATCCAGCGCATTATATCGCGGTGTTGTCGCATGCGTTGCGCAATGATCCGCTGCATCGGGTGACCATGCGGGTAAAAGCGACAGTGCAGGACTTTTGTTGTGCCATGATGCAGGCTGTGTGTGCCAAACCCGTCGATAACTGGCTTCATTTCTTGCAACAGGCTTCGGCACGGGTGGGGGACATGGTGGATAAATTCTTGGAACCGATCACGACGGTGAATGAAATCGCGGTGGCGCGATTGCTTAGTAAATGGATGCCAGACGGGCACGGCTTGTTTTTATCCAATAGTATGCCTGTGCGCGAGATGGATATGTATGGTTTACCAGCCGGGCACGCCGTGGCTATTGGCGGCAATCGTGGTGCCAGTGGTATTGATGGGATTATTGCTACAGCCTGTGGGTTCACTGCCGCAGGTAATCGGGACACGACCTTATTGATTGGTGACCTGGCTTTCCTGCATGATTTGAACTCTTTGGCACTGGTAAAATCTTTAAAAAAGCGCTTAATTATCGTGGTGATCAATAATGATGGCGGGGGGATCTTCTCTTTTCTGCCTATTGCCCAATCTGCCAGTGTCAAAGCGCTATTTGAACCTTGTTTTGGCACGCCGCATGGTTTGCAATTCACGGCTGCCGCCACCATGTTCGGCTTAAACCACGTGGCACCACAAACCATGGCCCAATTGGCTGAAGTCTACCAAAAAGCATTGGTGCAAGAGGGTTCCACGATTATCGAGGTAAAAACAGAGCGGCAAAAAAACCACGAATTTCATCGGGACTTACAAGAAATAATTACCAAAACAGTGGATGGCATGTTACACTAGGGAGTGTTAGGAATGACAGATATAAAGTGGGAACAAGTTGGTGAATTTGCGGATATTTTGTATCATAAGTATGCGGGTATAGCCAAGATTACCATTAATCGTCCCCAGGTGCGCAATGCGTTTCGGCCTGCAACCGTGGACGAGATGGCGCGGGCTTTAGCCGATGCGCGCGAGGATGAGCAGATTGGGGTCGTGATTTTAACCGGGGCCGGGGACAAGGCGTTTTGTTCTGGGGGCGATCAGAAAATTCGCGGTGAATCCGGGTACAAGGATGCCCAGGGCGTTCATCGTTTGAATGTATTGGATTTTCAGCGGCAGATGCGGACGTGTCCCAAGCCCATTATTGCGATGGTGGCCGGATATGCGATTGGTGGTGGGCATGTGTTGCATTTAATGGCGGATTTGACGATTTGTGCTGAGAATGCCATTTTTGGGCAGACCGGGCCCAAGGTCGGGTCGTTTGATGGTGGGTATGGCGCCAGTTATATGGCGCGGATAGTAGGGCAGAAGAAAGCGCGGGAGATTTGGTTTTTGTGTCGGCAGTATAATGCTGTGGAAGCGTTGGCTATGGGGTTGGTGAATAAAGTGGTGCCGTTGGCGCAGTTGGAAGCTGAGACTGTGTTGTGGTGTCGTGAGATATTGGCCAATTCGCCCATGGCGATTCGTTGTTTGAAAGCCGCGTTGAATGCCGATTGTGATGGTCAGGCCGGGTTGCAGGAGTTAGCGGGTAATGCCACCATGTTGTTTTACATGTCAGCAGAGGGGCAGGAGGGGCGTAATGCGTTTAATGAAAAGCGCAAACCGGATTTCTCAAAATTCCCACGCCGCCCGTAAAAAGAAGGAAGTTAAGAAAAAAAAATAGTGGGTTCCAAGGGACGCAGTCCTTTGGCCCTCGGAGAGCCGCCGGAGGCATAAGGCATAAGGAGTAACATGACAGATAAGCAGCGACCTGGAGTAGTTCGGACGTGGTGGGTAGCCAGTCGGCCCAAGACTTTGCCTGCGGCTATAGTGCCAGTTGTGATGGCAGCAGCTATGGCGTATGGAGATTCAGTGTTTCATGGGTTAGCTGTTGGTGTTGCTTTTGTTTGTGCCGTGTTGTTGCAAGTCGCGGCTAATTTTGTCAATGATTACGCTGATTTTAAGAAAGGAACCGATGATGCCGGGCGGATTGGGCCTTTGCGTGTCACGCAGGCCGGGTGGGTGACTACAAAACAGATGAAGCGGGCGATTTTTGTCGTGTTTGGGCTCGCGCTGTTGTTCTCGGTGTACCTTGTTTATCGTGGTGGGTGGCCGATTGTTGTGATTGGCGTGCTCGCTATTGCCAGTAGTGCGTGTTATACAGCCGGGCCGTTTCCGTTGGGGTATCATGGGTTGGGGGAAGTGTTTGTTTTTTTATTTTTTGGGCCTGTTGCCCTTGCTGGCGCGTATTATGTACAGGCATTGACCCTTGATTGGGTCGTTGTTTTAGCCGGGTGTGGGCCCGGGTTGATTTCTGTGGCCATCTTAACCGTGAACAATCTCAGGGACATTGAAGGCGACCGAAAAGCGGGGAAACGGACCCTGGCCGTTCGGTTTGGCCGGGAATTTACCATGGCCCAGTATTATTTTTGTTTGCTTGGTGCCGCATTGTTGCCCGTGGGTATTTTTTGGTTCAGCCGCCACCATGCTGGAGCCCAACTCGGCTTGCTCATGTTGTTATTTACGCCCCGCGTGTTGCGCACCGTGTTTTCCCAGAGTGATGGTCCTTCCCTTAACCGTGCGTTGGCTCAGACAGGGAAACTTTTATTAATTTACGGCCTCCTTTTTTCTATTGGGTGGATTATTTCCGCCTAGGAGTGATTCCTATGACCAATTCAGAACCCAATGCCTTCACTATTGCCAGTGTAAAACTGTTCCAGTATGTATTGCCCTTTAAAACGCCCTTGGTGGTGGGGACTCAGCGCTTGACGCACCGCCATGGCTTAATTATCGAGGTTACCGATACGGCGGGCAATCGTGGGTATGGTGAAACAGCCCCGTTACCCGGCTACAGCCAGGAAACACTGGCCAAGGCACTGCTGCAACTGCACCAACTGGCCCGGCAATTAACGGGCAAGCGGATGAGTTTAGCCCAGTTCCCCTCCCATTGTCGCGCATTTTATCCTTCTGTCGTATTTGGCATGGAAACCGCTTTTTTTAACATCGAAAAACCCGCCTGTCCGCTAAAACAGGTAACCGTCAACGGTTTATTTTTCCCCGACCCCCAGAAACCCGAAGCGCAGGTGGCCGAGTTGTTGGCCAAGGGGTTTACTACCATTAAAATAAAAGTGGCGCGGCAATCCTTAGCCGCAGAGATAAGCATGATAAAAAAAGTCTCTGCCTTGCTGCCCGCGCACATAAAATTGCGTTTGGATGCCAATCGTTTGTGGGATTTGAAGAGTGCCATCACTTTTGGTTTGGGCATACAGGGCACAGCCATCGAGTACATCGAGGAACCCTGCCAAGATAGCGCCCAATTCCAAGATTTCTATCGTGCCACTGGTTTACCCGTCGCATTGGATGAAAGTCTGATTCATATGACTCAGCAGTCACCCATCTTTCCCCAGGGAGTGGTGGCACTGATATTAAAGCCCACGAGACTCGGTGGGATTCGTCGTACCTGCAAATTTATTGAAATAGCGCGGCAGAGTGGTTTGAAACCGGTGATTAGTGCTTGTTTTGAAGCTGGCCCAGGGTTTGCCCAGTTGGTGCATATAGCCGCCGCCATCAATTTTGCGGATAGTGCGTCTGGTTTGGATACCATGAAATATTTCGCGCAGGATTTGTTTGTTCATCCCTTGACGATTGCGCACGGGGCGATTCATGGCTTGCAAAACCACGGATCAAGCGACTCTGACGCTTGGCGCACCGATTTTTTAACGGCCATTCCATAAGAAGAATAAACGATGCGCACCACTATCCCCTGCCCGATTCACTACTGGGCGCAAAAAACCCCTGCCAACGCCGCTGTTTTAACATCTACCGGCACTTATTCCTATGAATTTTTGGACAACAAGATTACTGCGGTGGAAAAAACCTTGCGCGAGTCGGGTTTAACTGTGGGTATGCGGGTGGGGTTGAGCAGTGTGAATTCCTTGCCGTTAATTACCGTATTGGCCGCATTGTGGCGCATTGGGGCCATTGCTGTGCCCTTGAATTTTCGTTTGCCCGCCACGGTTCAGACGGTCATTGAAGAAAAATTAAAAGTGCATACTACTTTATCCTGTGAAGAGGTTTTTTTCAACTCGAATTGGTTCTGTTCTGCTGTTCCGTCGATTATTCACTTGGAGAACGATGCCACTATTATCCAAACGTCCGGCAGTACGGGAGTGGAAAAAAGCGTGTTGCATTGTTATGCCAATCATTATTACAATGCGTTGGGTTCTAACCGGAACATCCCTTTAAAATCCGGTGATCGCTGGTTATTAACGTTACCGTTGTTTCATGTGGGTGGATTGGGCATATTGTTTCGTACTTTTCTGGCTGGGACCACGTTGGTCATTCCGGCACCGGGTGAACCGTTGGAAGAGTCGGTTCCCAGGCATGGGATTACCCATGTGTCGTTGGTATCGACGCAGTTGTATCGGTTATTGGAGAGTAGTCGCGAGCAGAAGAAGTTTAGCACCTTAAAAGCCATGTTATTGGGGGGTAGTGCGTTCTCTGAGAGTTTCCTTCGTGGTGCATTGGAATTTAGGTTACCCATTCATACCAGTTATGGCATGAGTGAGATGTCGTCGCAGGTGACCACCACGCCTGCTGGTGCGACGTTGGCGCAGTTGGTTACTTCCGGGCGGCGGTTGGCGTATCGGCGTATTAAAATAGATGAGATGGGTGAGATTTTAGTTACTGGGCGGACGCGGTTTAGGGGGTATGTGGAAGGGTTGGACTTAGTGCAGCCGTTTGATCAGCGGGGGTGGTTTGCGACGGGTGATTTGGGGGAGATCGATGCTGATGGCTATTTGTATGTATTAGGGCGGAAGGACAACGTGTTTATTTCGGGTGGGGAGAATATTATGCCCGAGGAGATTGAACACGTATTGAGTCAGATTGATGGGATAAGTCAGGCTGTAGTCGTGCCGGTGGTGGAAAAGGAGTATGGCTTTCGACCTGTCGCTTTTTTGAAGATGACGAATGAACGTGAACGATTATTGGTACGGGAGGAGGTTTTGGAGTGGTTGGGGAAGAAGTTGCCGCGGTATAAAGTTCCGGATCGGTTTTATTTGTGGCCCAGTGCGGGTGAGGAGGGGTTGTTGAAGATTAAGCGGGCGTTTTTTAAGCAGTTGGTGTTGCGGCCTGAGGAATTAAGAGTGTTGTTTCATAAGTAATGGTAATACTTATTATTTTAATGGTAGAATGATTTAAAAAAAAGGCCGTTCGTGAATTTTTAATGGCAATTCCGCAGATCAAAGACATGGATTGAAAAATAAAAGGATGGCGTATCAATTTAAAGAGGCAAAATAGACTGGAAAAATGATGAAATTGGGTGGCAAAAAGGCAAAGTAACCTGGAAAAATGATGAAATTGGGTGGCAAAGAGGCAAAATAGGCTGGAAAAATGATGAAATTGGGTGGCAAAAAGGCAAAGTAGCCTGGAAAAACGATGAAATTGGGTGGCAAAGAGGCAGAATAGACTGGAAAAATGATGAAATTGGGTGGCAAAGAGGCAAAATGGTCTGGAAAAATGATGACACTGGGTGGCAAAGAGGCAAAATGGTCTGGAAAAATGATGACACTGGGTGGCAAAGAGGCAAAATAGACTGGAAAAATGATGAGTCCGGGTGGAAAAGAGGCAAAATGGTCTGGAAAAATGATGAAATTGGGTGGCAAAGAGGTAAAATAAGAAAAAAAAACGTCAAACATGGTGTCTGAACCGTGATGCGTGGGATTAAAGGATGACCAGGATATTAAAAAGGATAAATTGTGCCTTATTTCCTGCATATTGCTATGAAAATAGGTGGGTGGGGAAAAAGATTATTGGTGCCCTGCGGGTAATTTTTAACGTAGACGCGCCATCCTGGCGCATTAATAAGCGGAAAAGCAAAAACGCAAGCACGATGCTTGCATTACATTCTGGTGAATGTTATAGACGCATTCATTCAGAACAATAAAACAACGGAATGGATAAAATTGCTCATGATGTTTAGTGTAAACCATTTGATCGTTATGCTGACGTCAGCAACACGACGAAAAATATGACAAAATAAAAAGGGCAACCCTCACCGGACTGCCTTTTTTTTGCGCTTACTTCTTCAGTTATTTCTCAATCCTCGCTGTTCTTTCTAAAAGCTGAGAAAATTTACCAGCCTGCCCCCTACTACGTCGACTGAGAAAAATATTTTTTTTCAGATTGCAGTTGAATTTTCCTTCAGGATGTGGGACAATGTCTTATTGCTGGTAAAACCAGCGTAAATTGGATGGAGAAAAAACATGTTGGCATGGCAGAGTGATGGAAACAGGAAATCTTCAATTCTCAGCGGCGGCAGCTTGAAAAAGTCATCGTTTGGTGCATGAATGAAAGCAGAGTCTAATAATCCAAAGAAAAGATGGTTATCTGGCATTAATTTCGTATGGGTGAATCTTGGCGTTGCGGCGTCAATAATATCGCTACTTTTGATGTTTATTCCAGGACCAAAACAGACTTCATCTGGAGGACCAGCAAAGAATCCGCCACAGATATCCCCAGGAGATACAAAACTTCATGACCCGATTCCACCCAAAGCACAATCCAAATCTGATTTGGAAAAATTAAAAAAATCCATCCCACTCTCCCACGCCACGGCGGTATTGATTGTAGAGAATGAAAAGGTCATTGATTGGACCCTCAGCAGTACGATTGCAGAGGCACTCCAGCAAAAAGGGATTACGATAACAAAACCATCGGTATTTAACAATTCGTTTTTGATTGGTGGTGGGTTCTCAGGTCTCTTTAATGGCGGTTCCCGGCAAATTGCTTTAACTCAGTTACCCAGACATTTTAAAACCGGCATACTTGGAAAAAAGACTGTGACCTATATGCAAAATACAGACCTTTCAAATCTTATCACCGCTTCAATGACGCTTGAATTGCACGTGGTATCATCCCAAACAGGGGCAGTAGAACAGAGTGTTTCATTTTCTCAGAAAGGCGCAGGATTTTCCAATGCCGATGCCAGTAAAATTGCAGAGGAAAACATTTTAAGGGAGTTTGAAACTCAAATACCAAAGATCATTGATCGTCTTGGGAACTAATTTTCCCATATATCACGGAACATCACCATAAACAAACAGGAGAAACGTATGACGCATAAAAGATTGAGCACAGTTAATCTGCATTGGTTCTGCATAGGGATACTTTATTTTCTATTATTTCAACCAAGTATGACTTGGGGGTACGAAAACGAAATTCGCGAGTTGTCGATAAAATTGGCGGAAAACATAACCAAAGCAGCGAAGACACGCGTCGCTGTAGTAGATTTTACCGATTTGCAGGGCAATGTGACTGAACTGGGCAGATTTTTCGCCGAGGAATTTGCCGTGGCGCTTTTAGAAAAAAAGAAGGGGTTTGAAATTATTGATCGTACTCATCTTCAATCCATGATAAAAGAGCATAAACTTTCGGCTACTGGCTTGATTGACCCTGCTACAGCTCAAAAATTGGGAAAAATCGTCGGTGTTGACACATTGGTGACTGGTTCCATCACGGCTTTTGGTGACAGTGTCAGAATTACTGTTAAAATCTTGGAGATTCCTACCGCTCAATTAATCGGAGCCGTAACCGCCAACATTCCCAAAACCAAAGCCATAGAAGAACTACTTGAAAGAGGTATCGGTAAAGGTTCACAAGCAGATACCGGTAATATTACCTTGGCGGATCCGAGTTCAAGTGGAAAAATTGTAGAGGCAGAGGGGTTTATATTTAAGCCAGGAGTCTGTGTCAGAAAAGGCAATGATACTATATGCAATATTTATATTATGAACAATGGCGGTTCAGATAAAGAAATAATTTTAAATTGTTCCCCTGAACGATCTAGTATGGTTGATAACTTTGGAAACAAACATGCAATTTCTGTTAGGATCGGTGCGAGAGAAAGTTCCTTTGGATTATCGGAAATTTTTCTTCCCAAGCTCTTTGTTAATGTATTTTTTATTGCAAAAGAAGTAAAGCCAGAAGCCACCCATCTCACACTAATAATCGGCATAAATAGTTTCAAAAACATGGTTTCTGTGCGGAATATTCCAATTATTAAATAATCAATAGCTTACCATCAAAAAAGGAGGAACGAATGACGAATAAAAAATTAGGTAAAGTATTCTGTATAGGAATACTCTTTATCGTATTCATGCAGTCGAGTATTTCATTGGCGTATGAGAAAGAGGTTCGCGAGTTGTCTGCAGCTTTGGCTGAAAACATAACCAAAGCAGGGAAATCGCGTATTGCTGTGGTAGATTTTACCGATTTGCAGGGCAATGTAACTGAACTGGGCAGATTTATCGCCGAGGAATTTGCAGTGGCACTATTGGGAACTGGGCAGGGGTTTGAAATTGTAGATCGTACTCATCTTCAAGTCCTAATCAAAGAGCATAAACTTTCATCAACCGGACTGATTGACCCTGCCACAGCTCAAAAATTAGGACAGATCGCTGGGGTAGATGCATTGGTGACTGGTTCTATTACTCCTTTTGGCGACACGGTTAGGCTTTCGGTGAAAATTTTGGATGCCAAAACCGCCAAATTGATCGGGGCAAATTCAAGTAATATTCCCGCGACCGAGGCGATAAAAACACTTCTTGGAAGTGGGATACAGGGGGTGGGTAGTGGTGCGACTTCGCAAAAATCGACCACATCGACTCCACCATTGCAAGCAGTGCAGGAGATTGAATCGAATGGATTTACATTCGCATTGCAAAAATGCCAACGATCTGGTAGTACAGTAACTTTTTATTTCATAATTACCAATAATAAACAAGATCGGTCTTTAACTTTTGGGACAACTAACTCTAGAATATTTGATAATGCAGGGAACGAGTGTAATGCGGATTTGGTCCAAATTGGAAAAGATTCAAGTACTTATTGGGCTGATAGTAATTTAGTTACAGGTGTCCCTGTAAAAGCCAGTATTTCATTTAACAAGATTTCTGAAGAGGCTGAATTTATAAAAGTAATTGAAATATTTTGGCGTAGTGACAGGGATTTCACCATTCAATTACGAAATGTTCAATTTTCAAAATAGTTATCTTCCTAAATACTGTCTGAACCGTGATTCATGAGATTAATGGATGACCAGGATATTCAAAAGGAAAGATTGTGCCTCATTCTCCATATCCCTTCAATCAAGAAATCGTGAAAATCATAATAATCCGACGCATCACGGTTCAGACACGGACTCGACCTTCTCTTCTAAATATCGAAACAGCCTAACAGACAAAAAACATTGCCCCCCTGAATCGCAGCCTAAAATGCTTGACTTTGAACCTCCTTTTTTATATACTCTCGTTATGAAGGAGCAAATCCTAAATAGGATGATCAAGAGAAAGTATTGCAGCGTGAGCATATGAAAGAAAAAATACCAGTCAATCCCCAAGTCTTAAAATGGGCCAGAACCTCCAAGGGGTTAACTGAAAGCAATGTCGCCAAAAAGTTGAGAAAGCCTGTAGAAACAATTAAAGAATGGGAATCCGGACAATCCGCGCCAACATACCTCACTCTTGAGAAAATGGCCTATGAACTCTACAAAAGACCAGTGGCTGTTTTCTTCTTTCCCTGCATTCCCCAAGAAGACTTGTATTCGGATACCGAGGAAAACTTTGATTCGGATACTGAGGAAATCTTTTAGTGAGAGTCAAACCAAGAATCTCTCTTTATTTTCTTGCCACCAGTGCTTATTAATATCCTCAGAGAGGACATGAATGTCTTCATCTGTGGCCTTGCTTTTGGACGTGATATCCAAGAGTGTTAGAAAATCAATAATTTCCGGGTTATACTCGCCAATGTCAAACCCGACCAAAATTTTTTTACCTTTCATTTCGCTGATCATGTTATTCACCGATGACAGTATAGTATCTTAGCGGATTTTTGTCAACTTGGCTTTATATTTTCATTTTCCCCAAGGAAGAAAAACCAGCCTGCCCCCTAAAATTGCCCACTAAAATCGGAGAGCCGCCGGAGGCAGAGGTTAGAAGGTATTTACTTCATATATTGCATTGGTAGAATAGCTTTATAGTTTCATCATCCAGAGGTAATTCAAAGTCATCGGACAGGAAGATTTTACCTTTAGCGGAACCAGGGATTCGTTTTCCTTTTTCTTTTTTGGGAAGGTTTTTGATTTAGCGTTAACATATCCTTACCTTTTGGGGACTCAAATTCAATCGTATCCATATAAATGCCTCGGTGTCTTTTTCTACCGTTCATAATATACTATGATTTCAATCATTTGTCAACTTTGGTGGTTCGATAATTATACTTTCATATAAAAAATGGAACCAGCGAAAAATCGGAACAATGGATTGGTAGAATAATCCCGTGAATTAAACAAATTGTCGCTATTTTGTTGAAAAAAAAAGGTACTGCTCGATTTTTTTATGGCAAAACTGCTGGTCAAAGACATGGATTGAAAAAGAAAAAGATGGCGTATCAATTCAAAGAGGCAAAGTAGACTGGAAAAATGATGAAATTGGGTGGCAAAGAGGCAAAGTGGTCTGGAAAAATGAT
>CAZCVI010000035.1:45177-70872 GCA_964502145.1 uncultured Clostridia bacterium | reverse complement strand
TTTTTTCAACAAAAATATGTGGAAAATAATTTACACAAAATACTTGACACAACCAATCTCCTCCTCTCACCGCTTCCTACTCGCAAAAAACAGCAGAGATTCGAAAAAAAGCTTGCATTTCTCGTAAAATAAGGTACAATAGTATTAATAACAAATTAGGAGGTTAAAAAATGAAAAAAAGATTGATGACCGCCATAATTGTGGTCAACGTGTTGGTTTTGTTTCTCTTAATCCCGGGCAATGTTTTGCAATCACATCCCACCGATGATTGGAAATCCCTTCTGGAACCCATTAATCCAGATTTTATCGCTTATGTCAAGGCAATGAAACAGGGCCAAAAAGTCAACGGTACATCTCGTTCTTCTAGGTTTGGACATGTGCCCGCCCCATTAAAAGCATCCCATGTTTCAGGCGTAGTCGATGAAGCCGTGAATACCCAATATCCCGCGTCATACGATTTACGTACCATCAGCAGAGCTACCCCCGTCAAAGACCAGGGCCCTTATTATACCTGTTGGGCTTTTGCTTCTTATGCGTCCCTCGAATCCTGCTTGTTACCCGAAGAATGGGCCGATTTTTCCGAGTGGCATCTCAGCACTGAACATGGGTTCGATTACGATCTTAGACGAGGTGGTAATGCTATAGTCACTGGCGCTTACCTTCTTCGCTGGAGCGGACCCGTTGAAGAACAAATCGTGCGTTATCCCCAGAACAGTAAATTAAGTAGTATGGCCGTCGATTTCCCCGTTGCCAAGCATATCCAGCAAATAGTCTCTTTACCCGATCGTAGCGGGCCTTTAGATAATAATACGATAAAATACTTTGTCACCAACTATGGTCCTGTCGATTTCGCCATGCATTGGGGCTCATTTTATCATAGTGGGTTCAGCAGTTATTACTCCCCCCTTCCCGAAGAACAGAATCACCGTCTTGCTATTTGTGGCTGGGATGATAATTATTCTGCTGCCAATTTTCTCCAGCCCCCTCCGGGTAATGGTGCTTTTTTTGCCAGGAATAGCTGGGGTTCAGACTGGGGGGATCGTGGATATGTGTATATCTCTTATTATGAGCTTTCCCTCCAAGAGTTTACCTGTTATAATAATGCTGAATCTGTCGAAAACTATGATTCCGTGTACCAATATGATATCCTCGGTCGCTCCACTACCTGGGGCGAAAAGGATTCCTTGGGAGCCAATGTATTTACCGCTAGCAACGTCCGTCCTATAGAAGCCGTTGGCTTTTTTACCAATGATTCCAATGTCGCCTATGAGATTTATATCTATAAGAATCTTTCCCCCACAGCCACCAGTCCTATCCAAGGGCAACCCGCCGCATATAAAACCGGTACAATTACCTATCCCGGTTATTATACTATTCCGTTGGATAGCGTCGTGCCCCTACAACAAGGCGAAAAGTTTTCCGTAGTCGTCCGTTGGCACAATCCTGTCTTCCCTCACGCCGTGTCCATTGAAATGCCCATTCCCGATCATAATTCCAGATCCATTGCCAATCCCGGCGAGAGTTACGTCAGTCTTGATGGCAGCAGTTGGCGCGACCTCACCCAATTATTCCCCAACACCAATGTATGCATCAAAGCCTATACCCAGTCTCCCTCTCTTTATGTCGCATTAACAGGTGAACGCAAGGCATATCGTTCCTGGCTCATCAGCCGACATTACGCCGATCTCTCGGTTACGATTCCCGATTTGCAAAACTCCACCATCTCTTCCATCGTCATCTATCGCAGCGTCAACCGTAGCGAGTATAGTGAAATACAGTCCATCACTCCTTCCCAAATGGTCAATAACCAGTATACTTTCACCGACAAGTATTTAGATGCAGGTCTCCCGTATTCCTATCGTGTCATCGCTTATAATGATGCCCAATTGGTCCTCGGCAGATCCATCGACATAATTCTGTAACTGCAAACATGACATTCACCTTGATCCGGAGAAAATAAACATGAAAACGAATACCATAAAAAAAATGACTCAAATAAATCACGTGTTAGCAGTGTTGTTCTTGTTGCTGATCGTTTTTCCAGCCATTGCTCTGCACGGCGGCAGTTGTCCCCCCAGCCCTGATACTACTGAGGCTGAAAAATTGATAGATAAGGCCAAATACCAGTATGGCCTAGTAGAAGATTATCCCGCAGCCTTAATACTTCTCGAAGCCGCCATCCGTGAAGCAAAAAATCCTGTTATCAAAGCTGAGGCCCTTATCAATAAGGCCTATGTCTTCTTCCTGATGAAAAAAAACGTGGAAGAATATAAACCCCTGATGGATGAAGCCCTGACAAACAATCCCGCCCTAAAAACAAACCCGATTTATTACCATAAAACCTTCGTGGATATATTTGACCTCTTAAAGAAGAAACCCGGCGATTATCAAGCACAAATCCAAACAAAGGCGACTGTCATCGAGGACAAACATGTCAAGCGGAAGAAGTTTTTTGTAAAAGCCGGTGTATCTTACTCCATGCTTTTGGACCAACGGTTCCGTGATATCTATTCCGGTGGTTACATGCAGCCCCGCCTCGGGGTAGGTTACATGCCTGGGAAAGTAGTATTTCTCTGGGCTGATTACAGATTCTTCACCGCCAATGGCATGATTCCCGATTCCGATCTAAGCACCAGCGTCACCCAACGTTTTTTGTCCGCCGGTTTTGGCTTCATGGGCCGCTTTTCCAAGAAAATGGAATTTAAAATCGAAATCGGACTCGGCAATTACCAGTTCAAGGAGGAAGCACTTGATACCAGTGCCTCAGGTTCTCTTATCGGTTACAGCATTGATAGTGCTCTCCTTTATAATATCGGTAAATTCCTCTATCTTGAAGCGTCTGTTGGGTTTCGTTCCGGGAAGAAAGGTGGCGATGACGTTGGCGATATAAAAATGGATGGTATTCACTCTGGCCTATCCCTCGAATTCAGATTTTAAGCCCCTTTTATACTCTATTCTTCTACCCTGCCGTGCTCGACTAACTGGACATGCTATAAAATTAAAGGTTTTATGAAGTCCAGTTAGTCCAGATAGTCCAGTTTTTTCTGAAGCTTGGCATAAAATCCCAAACCCAACCCCCACATTTAAAAATCTTTTAAATCATGGTATAATAATTTTTCATTGTTTTTTAAAAATCTTTTTATAGCTTAATTGATCTTCAGTGATCATAGGGGTAAACCATATGAAAAAGAGCAATATCAAGGGTATACGGTTAATCATTGCAGGCATCGCGCTATTTTTTGTTTTTTTTGTGCTGTTGCGGATTTTTTTTGACGAGAGTAAGAATTTTTCTGCCCCATTGATCAATAACACTACCATGTTTTTGGCATTATGGGTTATTATTATCCTGTTCAGTCTCACCTTTCTTTTTATCTTGATCCGCAATCTCATCAAGCTCTATTACGACAAGCACAAAGATTATACCGGGGGGCGCTTTAAGAACCGCCTCGTGTTCTTCTTTATTTCCTTCTCAATAATTCCCACCCTGCTGCTTTTTTTCTTTGCCACCGACCTCATCACCAATGGTATTGATAAATGGTTCAAAGCTGACATCGAATCCATCATGAATAAATTCGAAGACCTCAGCAAAAGCTATTATGACAAAGCCAAAGACGATTTGAAACATTTCGCCCGCCTGATTTCAGAGGATATCCTCTATTTTAAAAAATACACCCGTGAAAACCGCAGTTATTTGCATACTTCCACTAAAACAATGATGCGCAATTATAACCTCGACGTCGTCAATATCTATCTCAATCGTGTTGAGGAAGTATCCCTTTTTAACCCCACTATCTCCCTCCAAGAGTACAATGACCTCCCCCAGAAATTTATTTACAGCGAATTGGGCGGTGGTGATCCGATTAAAAGCGAGCGTATGAAAGACGGTTTGCTCATTCGTAGCGGTATTAATTTTGAAACCAAGGATGGTGACCGCGTGATTATCATCATCGGGAAATTCTTCCCCGAAAAATATATCAGCAATCTCAGCGTCCTCTCCACCATGGTGGAAAAATACGAGCAACTGAAAATTATCAAAGACCCAGTAAAGAATACTTATATGTTGCTCTTTGTGTTTATCACCATCTTGATTATTTTTTCTGCCTCTTGGCTCGGACTTTATCTCGCCCGGGATATCACCATTCCCATTGAGAAGGTAGTTGCCGCTGCCGCAGAAATCACCAAGGGCAATCTCAATTTCCGCATTGATTATAAAGCCAAGGACGAATTTAATACCCTGATCAAGGAATTCAACCGCATGGTATCCGATTTACAGGAGAACCGCGACAAACTGAACAAACGAACCATCGAATTAAGGCAGCGTCGCAGTATCACCGAAACAATCCTCAAACACATCACTACCGGTGTCATTGCCCTTAATTCCAAGGGCGAGATCATTGATATGAACCCCGGTGCAGAGGGCATGCTTTCTATCAAATCCGACGATGCCGTAAAAAAACATTTCTCAGAAGTGATTGCCAGTGAATCTTACCGGGATATTTATCTCCTCATTGAAAAAGCCTATAATACCAATTTTAAAATCATTGAAAAAGAACTCGATATCAAGGTCGGTGGTAAAATATTAAACCTCGCCACTAAAATCACCCAGATTCGTAATCCCATCAACAACCATTTTTCCGGTTTGCTCGTCGTGCTCAATGATCTTACCGAACTCATCAAAGCCCAACGGATGATGGTGTGGCGCGAGGTTGCCAAACGTATCGCCCATGAAATTAAAAACCCTTTGACTCCCATTACTATCTCTTCCCAACGGATACTCAAGGCTCTCGAACTTCCCGACGATAAATTTCGCAAGATTGTCGAAGACAGTCTTAATATTATTCTCCAGGAACTCGATTCCATCAAATCCCTTGCCGAGGAATTCGGCAACTTCGCCCGTTTGCCCGAAATCAAATTCACCAAGGGCGATATCAACGGCGTCCTCGAAAAATTGATCGCTACTTACATCTCTATTTACGGTAGTATTGATTTTAAAGTGAACCTCGATGTGGAGATTCCTATCCTCGTCAAGATGGATGTCGAACAGATGAAACGTATCTTCGTCAATATTTTCGATAATGCCATTGAATCTATGAATGAAAAAGGAGTTCTGGAAATATCCACCAAATACAACCAGGAAAGCCAGTTCATCAGTGTCGAGATTGCCGATCAAGGTCCCGGGATCAGCGATGAAGATAAACAGAAGCTATTTATCCCGTATTTTTCCAGTAAAAGTTCCGGTACTGGTTTGGGGTTGGCTATTGCCCATAACATTATTGAAGAACATAATGGCATGATTTCAGTTGTCGATAATTCCCCTTGTGGCTCACGTTTTATCATTGAGATTCCTGCTTAAAAACAAGAGAGGAGATCGGTCATGGCCAAAAAAAATGAATTGAATTTGATGGAAGGAAGTCTGTTAAAAGCGATAATCAGACTTGGTTATCCCATGGCTCTCGCTTCGCTGGTGCAGACATTGTACAATATGGCCGATGCGTTTTGGCTTGGGAAATTGGGTCGCGAAGCTCTGTCTGCTCCCATTATTTCCTTCTTTTTAATATTTTTTATCATTTCCATTGGTCTTGGGTTCTCTATTTCCGGTACTGCCCTCGTTGCTCAATATACCGGGGCCAAAGAGCGGCAGAAAGCCAATACCAGTACTGGGAATCTTTTGTTGTATCTCATGTTGATGTCTATCGTGCTCGGTGGGTTCGGGGTTCTTTTCGCCCGTCCACTTTTGGTATTGTTAAAGACCCCTGCCGATACGTTTCAATATACCCTTGATTATTATCTTATTGTTATGGCTGGTATGCCCCTTACTTTTCCCATGTTCGTGTTTCAGTCTTCCATGAATGGATACGGTGATACCATGACGCCCTTGAAAATTTCTCTTTTTGCCGCCCTCTTAAACATGGCCATGGACCCCGTGTTGATTTTCGGGTGGTTTGGGTTTCCCGTCATGGGCGTGAAAGGTGCCGCCATTATGACCGTCGTGTCACGCGGTGTCGCTTCAGCTATTGGTTTATATTACTTTTTCTCCGGGAAAAAAGGCATTAAACTTCGTCTTGCTGACCTAAAACCCGATATTTCTCTTTCTCGTTTGCTTGCTAAGATTGGTATACCTGCTGCCGTTGGTTTTTCCGGTTCTTCGCTTGGTTTTATTGTTTTGATAGGGATTGTCAATCAATTTGGTACTCCCGTTGTTTCTGCTTATGGGATTGGTACCCAGGTGATTCATTTATTTATGCTCCCCGCCATGGGTATTTCTGCCGCAGTGACTGCCATTGTTGGCCAGAATATCGGGGCCGGACAGATTGAGCGGGCCAAAAAGGCCGTGACCCAGGGACTTTATTTAATGTTGTGGATTGTTATTCCCGCCGTTATTATTATCTCTCTTTTCGGCAAGCAATTGACCCATTTTTTTATCCCCGGTGATATAGAGGTCGAACGTATCGGAGCAATCATGTTTTATATTATCCCGCCATCCGTGATTTTTTTCGGGTTAGCCTCTGTTTTGGAAGGTGCTTTTCAAGGAGCCGGGAATACCGTGCCCGTGATGATCACTCAGCTTGCTCGTCTTTGGGTATTACGGATTCCCCTCGTTTATCTTTTCGCCAATGTATTATTAAACGGTCCCCATGATCCCGATGCTGCCATCGGTATTTGGTGGGGTATTGTGTTGTCCAATGGTGTGTCGTTGCTGATGTTGGCCGTCTGGTTCAAAAAAACCGATTGGACCAGACCCCGTATTAAAAAAGAGATTTTAGAGAGTAGTTTTTAACTGCTTTTCAGATTCTTAAAAAAGTATGGACCATGTGAACCGAAAACAAAACCATTTTTTTGTCCATATCGTCCATTAAGTCCATATCGTCCACAACCATTTCAGAAATTTTACAGTAGATTCTGGAACTTTTTCCCTCCTCCACACGTTTTTATAATCATGTTATATTCAAGAATCTAGTGCAAGAAATTATGGAGGTTAAAAATAAAATGAAAAAATTTGTTTATTTGTTATGTGTCATAACCACGGTAGTTATTTTTCATATGAACCCGATTTATGGACAAAACCCCACCACCGATGACCCCATCCAATTCATCAATTCCAGATTATCTGTGTCAAAAGTATTGCAGATAGAACCAGATGGACTGATTCGTATAAAAACCCCGGACGATGTGATCCAGTTCAATCTGAAAGACGTCATATTTAATTATAACGGCAGTAATGATGATCATCGGCTCAGGATTATGGGTGATTATTGCCTTCAGTATTATGATGATGGCGAAGTGGATGAGATCGTCCACAGAAAATCGTTTTCATGCCATTCAAAAAAAGGCGTGACTGAAGTCATCGCTATGCTGAAAGGTCTGCAAAAAAATAGTTTAAGCAATGAGGAGAAATCAAAGTTCCTCGAAACAAACATAAACCTAAGCGATTCTTCTCTGAATTATTCCACCATGGGTGAAGCGCTTCATTTTATTAACGACAACCTTACCTACTCAGGAATTTTGAACGTTGATCAAAGTGGCATGATGGTTATCAACGGCCCGGATTGTATTTATAAGGTTAATCTTAAAAAAGCTGACTTTTCTTTCACCGATATCAGTAGCCGCCCACAGATTCGTATTTATGGGGATTGGTGTATGCAAATCTATGATGATGAACGAGATGTCAAAAAAATAGCCAGGGAATCCTTTCAATGCAACTCAAAAAATGCCGCCCACCAAATTGTAAAAGCTCTTTATTACATTAAAGGCTTCTTTACAGGCTTGGATACACTCAAAATAAATGCCCTGAAAAATGTGAGTGGAAATAAAACCTATACCTATTCCAATCTTCAAGAAGCCATAGATTATATCAATGAGCGCTTGACTATCTCAATTATTATGAGTATCAACGACAAAGGTTTCGTATCCATGAATGCCGCCGAAGATATTTTCCGGTTTTATGTTCAAGACTGCCAATTCCAGGTCGCCGAGGAAAAACATACGTTTTGGAGCGTCATCAAATCGATCTTTGTTTCCAAATCCAACAGTATTATCGCTGTTGAAGTTCAAAGTTGGAAGGGCATAGAACAATATGAAGAGGGAATCCTTGAAGATACCCTGAAGGAACAAACCTTTAGCTGCAAAACCTCCAACCATGTCAATGATGTGATCAACGCATTCAATTTTATCAAAAACAAGATCGGAAGTAAACATTAAATAAGAAGAAAAGCGAAGGGGTGAACCTTGTGTTCACCCCTTATTTTGTATTCACTCCATTCACCCAGCGTCCTGGGTGCCAATAAAAAACATAATTGCTGTAGAAAATAACATTTATATCCTTTTCTCTTGATTTTAGTCGATAATTTTAATAGAATAGATACCTGAACAAAAACATGGTTGCTATTAAAAATGTTGACGATTCAAAGTATTCATTCTTTTTTTGACACCTCGCCTGCTGTCCGATTGTTGCGGGCGCAATCCGCACCCAAAATCCTCAGTTTTTTTTACCGCTCCTTCAAAGAGAATCAAGTACCCTACCTCACCGAAGAAACAATCATTGCTCAACTGGCCGATTTTCTCAAAGAATATGACATTGAAGAAGAGATAGACAGCAATGGTGTGTTGTTACCCGATTTTGAAATGAAAGCCCATTTGCTCCTAGCGCATTGGACCGATAAAGGTTTTCTTAAAAATTACGAGAGCCCCGATAATGACATATTATATGAATTGAGCAGCCATTCCGAACGGGTCATCCAATGGATGGAACAACTCGAAACCCGCGAATTCGTCGGCACCGAATCCCGTTTCAAAGATATTTTTAATAAATTACAAGAACTCGTAGCCAACACCACCGAGGACAAGGCCGCCAAAATCCACGAGCTGGAAGAACGGAAAAAAATCATTGATAAGGAAATTAATACTATCCAAACCACCGGAAAAGTCAGTATCTATGACGATTATCAAATTAAATCAAGGGTAGTGGAACTCACCCGCTCTGCTAAAGAACTCATTTCCGATTTCAAAGAGGTTGAAGACAATTTCAAAACCATTACCCGCAACATCTACCTCAAACACACCGACCCCAACCAAACCAAAGGTGCCATTCTGGGTTATACCTTCGATTCCTTGGATGAACTCAAAGAGAGTGACCAGGGCAAGAGTTTTTACGCTTTCTGGGAATTCCTCATTTCGCAAAACCGCCAGGACCTCTGGAAAGAATTGGTGCAGGCTGTGTTCCAAATGCTCGAAGATCGTAATATCTCCTTTGATGATGTGTTCCTGCGAAAAATCAAACACTATCTCTATCGTGCCGGTCAAAAGGTCAATGACGCCAATGATCGCATGTCTGAAAAATTGAGCCGCGTGATTGCAGAGAAAGAACTGGCTGAACGACTCAAAGTCAAAGAAGCTATTGATCGCATCAAGAAATTGGCCCTCACCTTTATTGAACGAGATGAATTTCCACCGATTGGTATAGAAATCGAAGAGAATGTCACCGTAAAAATGCCGCTGGAAAAGAAATTGAACTTGGAAACCGCAGAAATCCCCGTCTTTGACCTTCAACCCGGCCCGGCCTCACTTCCCATGGACGCAGGAAAACTGCTGGAACTCTACTCCCCCCATGTCGTCGATAAAAAAATACACCGGGATCGTTTGCACCAATTATTGGAACTCAAAGAACAAGTCTCCTTAAAAGAAATCATTGATATTTTCCCCCTGGAAAAAGGTTTATCGGAACTGTTGGCTTATTTTTCGCTCGCAGATCAGGATAACAAGCACATCTTTAATCCCGCCACATTGGAATGGATTCTTTTTGATCCCTATAATCAAAAGTATATCCAGGTCCCCCAAATTATTTTTACCCGGTAAAACGAGGAATACCTAAATGGCAACTGCAAATATGAATATTCTGCCCTATGCTGGCGTTATTGGCCATTTGTTGCAAGGTGTCGTGTATAACGATGACCCTTCCTGGCGCGATATCCTGCAAAACCAGGTCGGTATCTATGAATACCTGGAGAAAATCGGCATTGAATTGGTAGTTGACTCCCAAGATGGTTACGCCTATATCCGCCAATTCCTATTGGATGATGAAGGCAATACCGTCGGTCTTGTGCGCCGCACCGCTATGACTTATGAAGCCAGTTTGATTTGCATTTTCCTGCGTGAAAGACTCGACGATTTTGATATCCATGACCACCTTAATAATCGCTGCACTGTCAGTCACAAACAACTCAAAGAGGATATCGAACTTTTCTTCAAAGAAAAACCCAATGTTAAAAAGTTTCTCCGCGAGATTGATAAACATATCCGCCGGGTTGTTGAATACGGGTTCTTAAACATTCTCAAGAGCGGTGACCAAGACGAGGAGAATGTGTATGAAATCAGGAGAATCATCAAAGCCAAGGTCAGCTCCGATCATATTGAGACCTTTAGACGAAAAATGGAGGAATACGCCTGATGCATAGTCTTTTTTCCACTGATCCAGCCCGCGCTGGGTACCGCATGGAGTACATGGAGATTTTTAACTGGGGAACTTTTGACAAAGAGATTTTTCGTATTTCTCCTGATGGTCATAACTCCCTCTTAACCGGTGCCAACGGTTCCGGGAAAACCACCTATGTCGATGCATTGCTTACCTTGCTTGTACCCATCAAGAAGTATCGTTTCTACAATCGCAGTTCCGGTGCCGATAAAAAAAATGAACGCACCGAGGAATCGTATGTACTCGGTGCTTACGGCGAGACCCAGGAAGAAGGAAAACTCCACTCCCAAACATTGTATATCCGCCCCGAGCGCAAAAAGGTATATTCTATTTTGCTTGCTTGTTTTGCCAATGTTGAACATCAGCCCATCACTCTTTTCCAAGCCCGCTGGTTTTACAATGGCGAGTTAAAACGAACCTATGGCATCTGTTTTAAACCCTTATCGATTGAAGCTGATTTCCGGCCCTTTGATCCCCAGGGCGAATGGAAAAAAGTCTTGAAACAACGGTTTCCCAAACAGGGAATGAAAGAGATCCTCGAATTCTTTGACTCTGGGAACAAATATGCTGAAAAAGTCGTCAAGTATTTTGGGATGCGTTCAGAGAAAGCCTTGAGCCTATTCAATCAAACCGTCGGTATCAAGGTTCTGGGCAACCTTGACCAATTTATTCGTACCAATATGCTTGAACCCCAGGAAGCCGAAGCAGAATTTATTAATTTAAAGGAGAATTACAATACCCTCTTAGACGCGCACCGCCAAATCGAAAAAGCAGTCGAGCAAGCTAAATTACTGACTCCCATCCGTGACTTGGCCCAACAGGTCGCTCAAACAGAAGCGCAATTAAAAGAACTGGAGAGTCTCAAACAAACTGGCAATATCTATTTCAGCTATCGGCTGGAAGGATTTCTGGCGGTAGAAATAGAACGGGAAAGACGTGCTCTGATGACCACAGAACAAAAAATGCAGGTCGTGAACCAACGATTGTCTGACCATGAGGAACGGAAAACCGATCTGTCTATTTCTATTGCCCAGGATGAAACCGGCCAGCGAATAAAATTGATCGAACGGCAATTAACCCAAAAACAAAAAGAGGTCGTGACCCGTAAACTCAAACAGGAAAAATACAATAAGTTGGCCGATGCATTAGCGCTTCATCCTTCCCCTGATGAAGGCAGGTTTGCTGAAAACCGCGAGCATGCTATTCAATTAAAAGAGAATATTGCCGCTCAAATCGCCGGGGTAGGGGATCAGCGTTACCAAGTTCGTAAATCCATTGATGAGGGGGAGAACACGTACCAGGAACTGGAAAAGGAAATCCAACAACTCCGTAAACAAAAGAATAAAATTACTGGTCAAGTCTCCGAAATCCGCCAGGAGATTCTTAAACATGTTAAAGCCAGCCCCGATGAGATTCCTTTTATTGGTGAATCCATCAAAGTAAAAGATTCCGAAAAGGAATGGGAACCCGCTATTGAACGGTTACTCCATAATTTTGCCTTGCGACTACTGGTTCCAGATAAATACTATGACCGCGTGAACCGTTATGTCAATGAAAATAACTTGAGGGGTAGGATCGTGTATCACCGCGTTAAAGACGAATCATTCATGAATCAGATGTTACCCAGGCCTACCGGAATTTTAATTGAGAAACTCGATTTAAAACGCACCCTCTATCAAAGTTGGCTGGAAGATCAATTGTTAAAACACTATGATTACATTTGCGTTGCTGGCGTCGCTGATTTTCATAAATACAAACGTGCCATGACCATCCAGGGTTTGATTAAAAATGCCGACCATCATCAAAAGGATGATCGTCCCGAAATCATCAGCCGGGAACGGTTTGTACTCGGCTGGGATAACAAGGAAAAAATTATCGCACTCGCTCAAAAAGCAACCCAATTACTCAAAGAGATTAACCAGCACAAAGACCAATTAAAAAAATATGATAGCCAGTTAAAAAAATTGGAAAATAACCGTGAAAGCCTCATCAAAATGGTCGAATATGAAAGCTTCGCAGAAATTGACTGGTCATCCGTGGTATTAGAAATCGAGGCCTTAACCCAGGAGAAGAAACGTCTCGAAGAAACCAGCGACCGCATCAAACAACTGCAACAAGAACTACGTGAAGTAGAAGGGCAAATCAAAGCTTTAAAAAAAGAACATGACCAACACTTGGAACTTCAGACCTTGTCCAAAAATACCATTCGCCAACATGAAGCCGCACAAGCCCAGTGTCAGGAAGAGATCAACCAAGCCTCTTTTGCCCGTGAGTTATGGCCCGAACGATTCCAACTTTTTGAAGCCGCTTATCCCCGGCTCATCCAGAATTTTTCTTTTCAAAACTACCCGCAGGTGCGACAGGCCGTCGAAAAAGAACAGGTCAATACCAAGGAGCGACTGGATAATTTGATTCAAAAGAATGTCCAACGTCTCAGTGTTAAAATGAATGGTTTTCGTAATCCCAGCCCTGAAATCACCGACCGTTTCCCTGATTGGCGGGCCGATACCCTCAAATTATCCGAGGATACTCGTTTTGCAGATGAATATCTTTCACTCTTGGAGCGCATCGAAAAGGAGGACCTCCCTTCCTATCGTAGAAAGTTCGAGGATTATCTTTCCTCCACCATGATCAATAAAATTGCCGGGTTTAAGGAGTTCTTGGATGAGGGGGAAGAATCTATTCTGGAGAATATCGCCGCCCTCAACAAATCACTGGAAAAAATATCTTTCAAAAGTACGCCTTCCACTTATATCCAGTTGAAATGCCCCGCGCAGCAGGAAGTGGAACTCAAAGAATTCAAAAAAATGTTGCGCGACGCCATTCCCAATGCTGCACTCCTCCATTCAGAGGACAGCGGTCAATATAAGAAAGAGGTATTCAAACAAATCCAAATACTCATTGACAAACTCGATAAGGATGAGTTGTGGCGTGGCAAGGTCATTGATGTCAGGAATTGGAAATCCTATTATGCCGAGGAATACTACCGGGAAAACGACGCTCCCATGAAAGTATACAAGGATATGGGCAAACTATCCGGCGGTGAAAAAGCCCAGCTTACCTATACTATTCTTGGTTCTGCCATTGCCTATCAATTCGGTATCAAACATAAAGGCCTCGATAGCGATTCTTTCCGTTTTATTGCTGTTGATGAGTCTTTCAGCAACCAGGACGATGAACGGGCCACCTATTTAATGGATTTATGCAGCCAACTTCATCTTCAATTGCTGGTTGTCACTCCCAGCGATAAAATCCATATCGTCGAACCTTATATTTCTTACGTCCACTACGTGCAACGCCGTTCTAACCGCGAGTCCCTCCTCTTCGATATGCCTATAAAACAATTTCAAGAACAAAAAGAAGCCGTTCTGGCCGCCTCATTTGAAACCGTGACTCACTAACATGATTTCCGTCCCCCAACTCAAAGAAAAAGCCATCCGCAAATATTGGGATGTTTTAAGTTCCTCTATCAAAGGGGAAACCCCATTCCCATTAATTATTCCTGCTGATAAGAAACTACCCGGGAATTACGAGGATTTACGTCAGCTCATCGGGCAATTGGTGGAGAATTCCAAGGAGAAACTCGGTTACGGGTATTGTTTAACTTTTGAACAACGTTATACTGGCAAGTATGGCAATCAATCCGTCCCTTCTTGCATTTCTTTTGACTCCCCAAGCGATTTTTTCAAGTTTATTGGCAGGAAAAAGGAGGCGGAAAAAATAATGCAAGCGGCGGAAGCCGTTTCCGCCATATTCCCCCAGTTGCGTCTATGGGTAGCACAGAACCCGCAGAAAATCTATAAATATCTTGAGGTTTGGGAACATATCATCAAGGTGCTGCATCATTTCCAGGAAAATCCACGGCCTCAGATGTACATCCGGGAATTACCTATTCAGGTTCATACCAAGTTCATCCAGCAGCATAAAGGTATTTTGCAAGAGTTATTGGAGATTCTTATTCCCGACCATATCCACCCCGAGGGAATCCATTTTGAGGAACGTTTTTTTCTCAAATCCACCGAACCTTTAATTCGTTTCCGTCGTTTGGATAATACCATGGATAGCCGGATTTTTGCATTATCCGATGATTTCGCTCTCCCTGCCAAAGTTTTCTTCCAACTCGAATCCCAATGCCGTTTTGTCGTGATCACCGAGAATCAAATGACCTATTTAACCCTGCCCCCATTGGCACATACCATGGCTATTTATGGTGGTGGTTTTAAAGTTGAAGTCCTGAAAAAAGCTTTCTGGCTTAAGACTAAAACCATTATTTATTGGGGCGATATCGATGTTCATGGTTTTTTAATCCTGTCCATGTTCAGGTCGTATTTTCCCGATACATGGAGTATTATGATGGATGAAGAAACCTTCTTTTTACACAAGTACCTATGTGGTAGGGGAGTCGTGACCCCGGAGAAGGATGAACAAAAGCTGAATTTAACCCCCGCAGAATTAAAACTATACCGCTATATTGCCGCAGAGAATTACCGCTTGGAACAGGAACACCTCCCCCAGGATTATATTGCCGGGCAATTTAAAAAAATAGGAGGTTAGAGGTGTTGAGCGCAACGCCTCTACGTGACAATTAATCTTTTCTCGGTTCTTTCCCAATGCCGATGGAAAAACTGGTCACTATTTTTTCGCCATCCCGAAGAACCTGTGGTAGACAATCCGTACCCACCGGGGTTTGAGTGTCAAAGATAACCAGATACCCCTCGTCCGCTGCTTCCGTTGCCAAATATTTACGGGTCAGTTGGAGAATTCCTTCTTTTTGTATCGTGGAAATATTGCCGTATTGATTGAGTTTTGTTTCAATGATATATTTTATACTTTTATAAGAGAGCAGAACATCCATCCTGCCCAATCCGGTCACCACCTCATAACCCAGTTCCCCGGCCCCACCTTTAACGAATTGGTACAGCCACGCCGTCAAAAGAAATTGACCCGTCTTTTCATCCGGTTTCCCTTTCTCATAAAAGGCGCGCACCCCAATTCGGGTAATATATGCGCTAAAATCTTGCAGTATGTTTACCATATCCAACCGGTTATTGGGTAACAGGTATGTGGCTGGTGCGATTTCTTGCCCCGCTTTTACCTCGCGGAAAAACGTCTTGATAAACCGCTCTTTATAAATGAGATTGGCCACCACCGCTTTGCCATCTTTATGCTTGATCAAGCCATATTGTTTTAACCAGGATTGGTCTTCATCGTCAGGGTAGTATTCCACGTGATCGAAGACAATTTCCACAAAGGTTTCCTTGTATAATTTGGCTTTCTCATAGAGGTTATCAAAATGGTCGTTGCTTTCTGCCAGGAGATGTAAAAGGGCTTTTTCCACGTCTGGTTCGTCAATCGGTTCCACCGTTTCCGGTTTGATATTCACCGTGAGGATCGTGGCCAAGCGGTTCACCAGCCAGGGTTGGCCTTCGGTTTCCGTGTGGATTCGTTTGACTGCCGCTTCCGTGAAAGGTTGGTTGGTTTCTGCCGTGTATTGGCTGTACAGGTCGCGGATGTTGTTCAGGGAGAAGGGCGGCAGATGGACCTGATCGGCAATATTAAAAGGAGACACGCCGCCCACCACCAATTTGGTAATGTTGCGGATGCCTACCAGCGCGATGGAGTAGAGGGCTTTTTGTTTCACTTCTTTATATTTTTGATATAAATCCCGCAATGTGGCCAGGAAATTTCCCAGCTCGCTTCGGGGAATGCCGTCGAATTCATCAATGAAGATAACGATTTTCTTGAATAACAGGATGCGGTTTAATTCCTCAAAAAATTCACCAAAGGAGAAATAATCGGTAATACGATGGCTTTCCAAGAACTGGGTGACGGTATCGTATTTATCGCAGCCCACTTCTTTAAGGCGGTTGAGTAATTGTTCACAGAGTTCTTTTTCAATCTTGGCATAGAATCGGTTTTTGTCTAAGTCTTCATATTTCTGGAAATTCAAAACAATACCGATATAGGTCCGGTCTTGGTGCAAGTGATCGCACATTCTTTTAAAAAAGGTGGTCTTGCCACTTTGACGTGGGGCGAAGATGGAAAAATAGCGGCCTCCATCAATCATGGTTTGGATGTCTTGGTCATCCGTATTAACCACTTTCGTGAGGGGAACATAATAAGACATCGTTGGATCGACAGCCCCGGATTTTTCAAAATATCGGCCTTGCTTTTGATAGGCCTTGTTTTCTTGATCGTTTTGTTTTTCCTTCATGGTTTTATTGTAATGCATGAAGTCCGATTTGTCAACGAGGGTGGCTACGTCTTTTTTTAACCGTTGCATTTAAAAAGTTTCACCGATATACCGGGATACCGCAATTCTCTGGTACAAACGGCCCTGTATGGCCAGCAACTGGGATTGCAGGAGATTTTTCTGATCTCCTTTGTGGAAAGCATTGACGAAACCAGCCAGAAAAAGTTCCAAACCCCAAAGAATATCAGAATAAAAATTGGATGAAAATTAAGATACTCCATGCTGGCGGGGAGACTGGCATTCCCATTTTTTTTACCGGGGGTATTTCGGATTTGGTTTTTCCTGATTATAGGGAATATTCCTCTTTTCTAATTCCTCGATAGCACTGCGAAATTCTTCCTCTCCCTCGTAATACTCGGTAAAAAATGTTTTGTCCACATATCCATAAACCATCAAACAAGAGGAATTACTTCTGAAAAACTCCTCGCTGTAATACTCCCGATAGGATTCCATGAATCCCACCAGGTAAAAAGTAAACCAGCGCATCAAGTATGCCATTTCTTTTTTGGAAAATTCCTCTTCAAACGGGTGATAAAGAATACTCGTGTCATATTTTTTCAGTTCTTCTTTGTCTTGTATCACCCTCTTGAAATAGAAATCCAAACCGCCTTTCATATCAACAAAATTGAAAATATACTTTGATTTTTGCCCATTCTTTTTGACTTCCACGGCAAAGGTGTACCCAAATGAACATTTGTAATCATCATACATACTGGTACTTTCGCCGAAAATGGTTTTTAATGCCGCATAGAGATGTGCCATTTCAAATGGGGGGTCTTCGTGCTCCAACAAATATGAGATTTGCATGAAGCAGTCGTAATCATTAAATATTGGCAGGCTTTTGTGCCATAAACGATAGTATTGAAGGGCTGTCAGTGGCGTGATCGTGCATTGGGCCGTTTCTAAGTCAATGGTTAATTTTTTTTTGCTCATGTTTTCCTCGTGGGAGTTATGCTCCCCATGTTTGTATGTATTTATTCATGATGACTCATGGTCGGCTTCAAGGGTTACTGATTTTTTAATCATCTTTAAACCTCTATAATCCGGTAAATATCCCATACCCATTTTAAACCCCGTTGCTGTTTACCACGGATAGGGAAGACCTTAACTTTATAACAGATCATTTTATATCATAAAATCATTAATATTTCAATTACCCGCACAAAAATTGACTATTTATTTTTTTGTGTCCCTACCCGCGCCTACGTGGGCGAGTTTCTTGGAATTGGGAGATACGTTTTGGCGGGTCTCTTGTTTTTTCCCTCTGTTCTCTTGAAATCCAGTCCTTTTTCATATATAGTTATAAGTATGAAAACGTTAGCAGAAAAGATCGCCGGTTTATCATATTATCAGGACACGCACCCTGAAGTCGAAAAGGTCCAGGTCAATCTGTTAAGAAAAGCAGGGCCAGCTAAAAGATTATCCATCACCCTTTCTTTATCTCAAGGGGTGATTGCTTTATCTAAACAGGCTTTGAAAAAAGCGCATCCCGATTTAAACGATAATGAACTAAAAATTCTTTTCTTAAAGAATTGTTACGGCGCTGACATAGCAGAAAAAGTGAAAAAACGGATGATCGAAAAAGGAATATATGCAGATCAATGAATTGTTTCCAGCGCTGAACCCGGTTATTTCGGCTTTTGATAAGATAGGTGCCCCTACGGGCAATCTTTCCGCCGCAGGCGTTAAAAGCTTGCCCGCAGGGCACCATCGTTAACCATTAACCATTCACAATTTTTACTTATCAATTAATCTTTTCTCGGTTCTTTCCCAATGCCGATGGAAAAACTGGTCACTATTTTTTCGCCATCCCGAAGAACCTGTGGTAGACAATCCGTACCCACCGGGGTTTGAGTGTCAAAGATAACCAGATACCCCTCGTCCGCTGCTTCCGTTGCCAAATATTTACGGGTCAGTTGGAGAATTCCTTCTTTTTGTATCGTGGAAATATTGCCGTATTGATTGAGTTTTGTTTCAATGATATATTTTATACTTTTATAAGAGAGCAGAACATCCATCCTGCCCAATCCGGTCACCACCTCATAACCCAGTTCCCCGGCCCCACCTTTAACGAATTGGTACAGCCACGCCGTCAAAAGAAATTGACCCGTCTTTTCATCCGGTTTCCCTTTCTCATAAAAGGCGCGCACCCCAATTCGGGTAATATATGCGCTAAAATCTTGCAGTATGTTTACCATATCCAACCGGTTATTGGGTAACAGGTATGTGGCTGGTGCGATTTCTTGCCCCGCTTTTACCTCGCGGAAAAACGTCTTGATAAACCGCTCTTTATAAATGAGATTGGCCACCACCGCTTTGCCATCTTTATGCTTGATCAAGCCATATTGTTTTAACCAGGATTGGTCTTCATCGTCAGGGTAGTATTCCACGTGATCGAAGACAATTTCCACAAAGGTTTCCTTGTATAATTTGGCTTTCTCATAGAGGTTATCAAAATGGTCGTTGCTTTCTGCCAGGAGATGTAAAAGGGCTTTTTCCACGTCTGGTTCGTCAATCGGTTCCACCGTTTCCGGTTTGATATTCACCGTGAGGATCGTGGCCAAGCGGTTCACCAGCCAGGGTTGGCCTTCGGTTTCCGTGTGGATTCGTTTGACTGCCGCTTCCGTGAAAGGTTGGTTGGTTTCTGCCGTGTATTGGCTGTACAGGTCGCGGATGTTGTTCAGGGAGAAGGGCGGCAGATGGACCTGATCGGCAATATTAAAAGGAGACACGCCGCCCACCACCAATTTGGTAATGTTGCGGATGCCTACCAGCGCGATGGAGTAGAGGGCTTTTTGTTTCACTTCTTTATATTTTTGATATAAATCCCGCAGTGTGGCCAGGAAATTTCCCAGCTCGATGCGGGGGATACCGTCAAACTCATCAATGAAGATAACGATTTTCTTGAATAACAGGATGCGATTTAATTCCGTGAATAGCTCCCCGAAAGAGAGATGGTCGGTGAGATGGAAATTTTTCAAGAATTGAGTGACAGTATCGTATTTATCGCAGCCCACCTCTTTTAGGCGGTTAGACAGTTGTTCATAGAGTTCTTTTTCAATCTTTGCATAAAATTGGCTTTTCTCCAACCCTTCATATTGCTGAAAACTTAATAGAATACCGATATAGGTCAGGTCTTGGTGCAAGTGATCGCACAATCTTTTAAAAAAGGTGGTCTTGCCACTCTGGCGTGGAGCGAAGATGGAAAAATAGCGGCCTCCATCAATCATGGTTTGGATGTCTTGCCCCATTGTATTAACAACATTATCCAATGGAACAAAGAAAGCGCGTTCAGGAGCAACAACTCCCGAATTTTCAAAAAATCGGCCTTGCCTTTGATAGGCCTTGTTCTCTTGATTGTTTTGTTTTTCCTTCATAATTTTATTGTAGCGCATGAAGTCCGATTTGTCAACGGAAGTGGCTATGTCTTTTTTTTAGCCGTTGCATTTTAAAAAGTTTCACCGATATACCGCGATTCTCTGGTACAAACGGCCTTGTATGGTCAGCAACTGGGATTGCAGTAGATTTTTCTGATCTCCTTTGTGGAAAGCATGGACGAAACCAGCCAGAAAAAGTTCCAAACCCCGTATACACACCCGGAAAACAAGGTCATGGTGTATCCTATATTCATTCAAACCGGCAAAATTTAAAAAGATTACCGTGCCCTTTTTTCCCTATTTTGGGTCCGGGGTGAAAAGAAATGGGAACCGGAAAAAGGTGATCCAAAAAACTTTAAAAAGAGGTTGAAAAACGCATTGTTTCATGTTAAAGTAATGCTGTCGTTAATGATCAGCCCGGACACCGGGTGAATGGAGGAATTATGTCAGTTTCGGTACCTTTAAAAAGCATGTCTGTGGAAGATAAAATTCAGGCAATGGAACTCATCTGGGACGATTTATGCCATAATGCCGATGGTATAGAATCCCCTTTATGGCATGGAGATGTATTAAGTGATAGAGAGGAAGCCATACAACTTGGTGCCGATGAATTCATAGACTGGGAAGTAGCCAAAAAGAATATTAACAGTTCAGGCTGTGGCCTGAACTGTAAATTATAAACGATAAATTATAAACGGGAAGAGGTGTCCTGCGGACGTTATCTATTAACGCCTGTGGCGGAAAAAAGTACGTCCTTGGTTACAGGCAAAATCCTCTGTCATATGCGAATGCCTTCTTTTTGAGCGTTTTGATAAAGCCGGATGCTTCCTGTTTCGAAATCTTCCAGTGGAGTCGGTTTGGCTGAAATTAATTGCTCCGACTCCAGTTGAATGGGATAGAGCAGGTCAATAATGCGGCGGAGTTCATGGAAATAGTCGAAAGGCTGGCTCAACAATACCAGCAAATCTATATCACTGGTAGGCAACGCTTGATTCCGTGCCGTAGACCCAAATAAAACCAGACCTTTAAACCGGGAACCGTAATATCCCTCAAGTCTTCTCTTGCATTCAATGATCACCCGCTTTTGTTATGCAGGAACTTTTGCTCTTTCGTACAGGAATTCGGGGGCAATATCAGCCCCATTTGGCCAGCAGAGAGTGTGGAATTCTGGGTGGATAGTGAATTGCTGGAAGGTAGTTTGGTTCTTAAGTGGATCAAACATCTCGCCGTAAAGTTCCTGACTCATGTCTACATCGCCTTCGTTTCCGTCAGCAAAAAGGACGTGAATCGTATAGTCGCGTTGATATTTTGCAGATATTACCTTCGGTATCATTTTTTCTACTCCAATGGTGCTATTTTCTTTGGTAAAAAACCTTCCTGAACACTTTCCCAGGCATTGAGAAGTTCTTGCTGATGCAAATCAAACCACTCTAATACGTGCCGCAGAGCCCGCTTGGGAAAATCTCCATGGACAACACCTGTCTCTATGTCAACGGTAATCTGATATTCCCCATAGACCGCATGAAAATGCGGCGGCGGGTGCTCGCGCGGGAAAATCCCGATCACAATTCCGAGAAACCTTGCTAATTCAGGCATATTTTTACTTTACCATATAAAAAGAAAAAATTCAAGGACCCATCTAAAAAGAAAACCCTTACCCTTCCCATCCATGGAAAAACCGGGATACCAAAAAGTTTTCCCAAGAAGAAGCGGCTGCGGAGGTGGTACGTCGGGTCTTTTTCCTAGTTTCTAAGAAACTCTCCAGAAATCGTATCCCATTATTTAATTTCACCGCTTATTAATGCGCCAGGATGGCGCGTCTACGTAGACGCGACATCCTTGTCGCATTATTTTATTCAACTGTTTCCAAGAACTCCGAATTGCATGTGTTTCTTTCCGGTTATAATCCCACGGAGCGTAGCGACGTTGGCGGGGGTGCTTCTTCACTTCCATCTTTTACTTCAGGAAGGCCCCATATTGCCGCAACAGCTCCTTGCTTTCCTCTGATAAATCGCTGGCAGGTGCAGGTTTTTAAAGGAACAACCCTGGATGAATAGGCCGTGGATGTTGGTGAAGGTTTGAATGGGTTTGCCGGTTTGGCGGGATATTACTTTAACGGTGTTCCAACCAATATCGAGTCTATCACCGGTAAGGGTGACGGATGGGTCGCCGTCACAATACATTATTATAAACAAAAGAGCATCGAAAAACAATAGAAAAAGAAATGTTAGGGCGTTCTCGCTTGTCCCTTTTTTCCGCTTATAATGTGTGTCCAATTTGGAACGCAGTGCGTACCGAATTGAGTTGGACCCATTACAGGCTGTATGATAACTTAAAAAATCGGTGACAGTGCATTTTTAAGATTAAACGTCCTGATTTATATTTTCTCCAAGCAATGACTTGATAGAATCTAAAAAATTCTGTGAGGTCAAGATTGCCTTTTCTGATTCTTCTTTTGAAACATGGGCGGTAACACCATAATCACCGATACTGCGTAATTCGAAAAGCCAATTCAACGCTTTTCCTTGCTCCTTATTTAACTGACCTGTCTTAACCAGCTTTTGATGAATATAGGCGATGACACCACTATGCTTGCTTAATTCAATATCCTGATCAAGCAATACTGCTGTAGCAGCATAAAAAGCGGCATAATAGGCACGGGAAGCGGCAAAATCGAAATAACCTTTCCCTACCAACTCTTGTGCAGCGTGGATAGATTGTTCGGCCCGTTCAAGATTTGCCGATATTTCTTCCTTATATTTTTCCTCTATCATATGCGGATGCCTTCTTTTTGGGCATTTCGATAGAGCCGGATGCTTCCTGTTTCGAAGTCTTCCAGCGGAGTTGGCTTGGCTGATATTAATTGCTCTGACTCCAATTGAATGGGATAGAGCAAGTCAATAATGCGGCGGAGTTCATGGAAATAGTCGAAAGGCTGGTTCAACAATACCAGTAAATCAATATCACTGGTAGGCAATGCTTGATTCCGTGCCGTAGACCCGAATAATACCAGACCTTTAAACCGGGCACCGTAATATCCCTCAAGTCTTCTCTTGCATTCAATCGCCACTTCATTGGCCCGTGTATTTTGAGTTTTCATTTTCGTTAATTCCTTCATAGTCTTTGTATATCATATTTCTTATAGATTTTCAACTTTATTTTCTCTTTTTCCTATCGGCGCGGGCAATCGGCAAATGTAGCCCAAGCGTCCCGCTTGAAAGGCAAAAAAACGCAAGCAGGATGCTTGCACTACATTTTTTTTTCCGCCGCAGGCATTAAAAGCATGATCGCAGGGTACCTTCGTTAACAATTAACAATTCACAATTCTCAATTAGTCTTTTACTCCCTATTATTGGTATATTTGACAATCAACGTGTTGCGCAATTCCAGGTACATGGCCAATACGCCTTTCATCAAACCATTGGAATAATCTGTCAAATACTGTTGCGCAGCCAGGGGCTTTTTCTTCAGCAGGTTCAGCGCATGGTCTTCCACTTCCTTTTGTTTGGCGAAAAAATTTGCTTCAAAAGGCTCACGCACGGCTTTAATATCTTTGATGGCATCCTGAAACTGCAAACGGGCCAAGTTATCCACAAAATCAATGGCCCAACGGGCGGATAAATCGGAGTATTTTTCCGGGTCATAGATATTATAACTGGTGTCTATGGATAAATTACCGGCGTAAATGGGCACATAGGGGCTGATATAGGGATTGTCGAGATACACCCAATACACGCCACCAATCTGGTTGGGCAACCAGCCGCGCAACTGGCTGATCATCCCGTAATGTCCGCGATGACGCGCGACGGGACGACGATTGGTCAAACGCAAGAGTTTACGTAATTCATTGCCGGGAAAAGGAGTGGCCAAACGACTCTTGACAAACCCACCCTTGTCATCGGGCACCAACCACTGGGGACCAGAAGTCAAATCATAAATGGTATCCTCCAACGTGGAACGCTGAAAAGCGATCAGATCAGACACGGAAATTTTCTTTTCGGGCGTGATGGAAAAAGGATACAGTGACAGCGGTTCGACATATTGATAGTACTGATTCATGCCTTCGTAAGAATTCCCTTTTAAGTGGCGCTCGGGCCATTGTTTTAAATGGGGAGCATAGGTCTCCATAAACAACCAGAAACGCACGGTAGCCCATTCTCTGGGAATAGGGGAATACACATCCTGCCAGATAAAAGGCTTACCACTGGCGGGATCATACCAGCCCCGATCTATGGCCTCTTGTTGATAATTGGACGAGGCCATAAAGCGGTCGGTATCCTTAATATCAATCTCTTTAATAATGCTCCAATTGGGAATAATGGTGGCTTGGTCATCGGCTAACCGCTGCGCGGCCCATATGGCACCGGGTTTTTTGCTGGCGGGGGTCCAGTCTTTGCCCACGGAAAACACTTCAAACACCCAGGCTTCGTCGGTGTCGGCAATGATAAGGGCTTCGGAACCGTCACCGGTGGAAGGCAAAAAACCGTAAGTAGTCACCAAATCACCGATCAAGCGCACGGCTTCCCGTGCTTTTTTGCAGCGCTGCAAAGCAAAAATCTGGGCTTGCTCAATAGTCATTATTTGTGCGGGTTTATTATCTTTATCACGGATCACGATCAACTCGTCGCGTTGCGACATGGTACTTTCGCCAATAGCGAGTTGGTGCTCGTTCATATGAGAATAAGCGGAATGAAAATAACGGTACGTTTCCGCTACCTGCGGGATATAGCCGAGAATTTCACCGTCATCGTTTAAGGGCCGGGTGGGGTCCTGGATTTCCCAGTACACCGGCGCTTTGTCACCGGTTTTGTATTTCTGACCGGGAACGACATAAATCCGCGAATCTGCACCACAATCGGTATGCGAAACCATCACGGAACCATCTGCGGTGGCTTTTTTACCGACGGCGATCAAGGTGCAACCAAAACTGACCTGCCAACCGAAAGTCAAAAACAGTAAAATCAACACAAACCGTTTTGTTTTTTTTGTCATATTTTTTCCTTTAATTTATTGAATTTGGGAAAATATCCCATCAGACTCTTCTTCAAGATTATTAGTATAGCACACTTCAGCAGCAAAAAAAAGATTGCGGGTTTTCTTGGCTGCACTGCTTTTAAGATTAAGCCATTTTTTTGGGGAATGGAGGAACTAAAAAAGTAAAGATATTTGGAAATGGGGTTTGCTTTACTAGTACATTGTGAGCCTACTATACTGGTAGGGGTAGTAAGCAAAAATAAAATGCTTGCCTATCGGTTACTACAAACAAGCAAAGAAGTGGATGAATGACCGGTGATCATTTTGAAATGATAGACTATAAATCGCCAAGTAATCGGTGATGATTTACGAAAGCATCACTGATGGTTTTTGAAAGCATCACTGATGGTTTTTGAAAGCATCACTGATGGTTTTCGAAAGCATCACCGATGGTATTAAAAAGCATCGCTGATGGTATTCGAAAGCATCACTGATGGTTTTCGAAAGCATCACCGATGGTATTAAAAAGCATCGCTGATGGTATTCGAAAGCATCGCTGATGGTTTTCGAAAGCATCGCTGATGGTTTTCGAAAGCATCGCTGATGGTTTTTGAAAGCATCGC
>CAZCVI010000035.1:0-45077 GCA_964502145.1 uncultured Clostridia bacterium | reverse complement strand
GAAAGCATCGCTGATGGTTTTCGAAAGCATCGCTGATGGTTTTTGAAAGCATCGCTGATGGTTTATGAAAGGATCGGTGATGCTTTGTCAAAGGATCGCTGATCAGTTGAGAAGTGATCGGCGATCAGTTGCGGTGATGAAGGCTATAACTCGATTTTTAACGCCGATGATTGGGGAAGTGTCTGGTTAGGATTTTAAAACGCAAGGAAAAAGAATAAAAATGATAAAGACGAACTATAGTACTTCCTCTCTGGGTCACACCTCTTTTTGTGGCGAATGGTCAAAGAGTTAAAACGGTCGGATGCGGTTTTTTTAGCTTTTAAGTGACCATGAAGAACGTTGATAATAAAAGGTTTTAAGGGGAACCCCTGTAAATGCCCCAAATTTCCCTTTTTAATTGAAGCACTATTTGCTATCGTTTTGGGGAGATCGTTGGAATTTTAGCCCTTTAAGAGGTTCGCCAAAAAAGCATGAATTAATCAATGTTTTGGAGCTTTTGGCAGTTATTTTCTACCAGGAATAGGTGGAAATAGGCAAAAACGAGCAATGAACCACTTTCTTCTGGAATGGTTATTTTTGTCAATCTAAATTTAGTATTTTGGGTCGATTTAAACTGGACTTACTGGACTTACTGGACACTCTGGACTAACTGGACTTCACTAAACCTTTGATTTTTCTAGGTTGTTTAATAAGTACAGTTCTAAAACTTGGGGGCGAATGCAGGTTATATTCATTCCTATTCGATAGCTGCAATCACGGGGATGGTTAAGCGCATGTTCAGAGTTAATGCTTCGATGTCGATTTCACGATTGTATTTTTTGAACAACCAGATAGGAACTTCATCGTCGCGATTGCAGATGCTCCAGAGTGTATCCCCTTGCAGTACGCGGCGGATTTTTGTATCTACCACACGGTAGTTGTTGTAAAAATCCTCTTCTTGGGCCATATGATATTCCAACCGTTTGGCATTAAACTGTTCCAAGGAACCGGGACTATTTAAAGGTATAATAATCTCTTGACCGATTTTAATGCCCCGCTGATTGTTGTTCAACTGGCGGAGGTGATCTGTCGAAATACCAAGCCACTCGGCATAGAGTCCCAATGATTCTTCGACGGAAGCGGTCAGCTTGGCCTGATTCAAATCAGGGAGCGATTGGGTATCAAGTGTATAAAAAGTGGCATCAAAAATAGGCACATAATGTTTACCGATACTTCTTCCTTTTTGGGGGAGCGTTTTGGTACCTGTTTTTATATTTGAATTTAGGTTTGAAGTGACTATGGTAGGGTCAGGAATCTTTTCTGCCTTTTTCATGGCTATTTCTTTCAAGGGAATCTGCACTTTTGCACTGGTGGGCGCGGTTGATGCGGGTATACCCTTGACATTGGTGCCTCCGCTTTCCGTTCCCTCTTGCCGGGGAATACGAAGCACTTGACCGATATACAATCGGCTTTCCGTGGAGATTTCATTGGCTATAATCAGGGATTCAGTGGCAACGCCGAACAACCGCGAAATCCCAAACAAGGTGTCACCCCTTTTGACGGAATAATAATGCTCGCCATCCATGGGGGAATTATTAGGCGCGGCTGGGATAGAAGCGAGTTTCTCAGTCACTGAATCAGGGGTTAAAGTGAGGGGCAAACGGATTTTATAGCCCTTGGGAATAGCTAATTGACGGTGAAATACGATGGGACGCAAAGCCGGGTTTAAGGCTTTTATTTGCTCCTGGGAAAAGCCCAGTTGTTGGGCCAGAATTTTGGGGGGAAGGGGATTTTTTAATTCAATCTCATGGTATTTTTGCGGTTCATGATAGGTGAGATTGGGAAAGTACGGGGCGGGATTGGCAGCGATTTCGGAGGCGGCGAGAAAACAACCGTAGAAATTTTTGGAGGCAAATTTGAAGTTGCGGTTCTTGTATTGGTCGATAATCACTCCCAGGTCACGGGAACCGGTGACTTCTACAGCCCGGCTCATACTGGCGAGTCCGTGATTATAGGCTGTGATGGCCAGGGGCCAGGATTGCAGTTTCTTGTAATTCTGTTGCAGCAATCGTGCGGCAGCGACGGATTCATGGTAGGGGTCCAGTCGCTCGTCGACGCGGTAATCGACTTTTAGGAATATCTTTCCGGTACTGCGCATAAATTGCCACATGCCTGCGGCGCCAACGCGGGAGTAGGCTTTAATATTAAAGGAGGATTCCACGTGGGGCAGGTAGGCGATACGGAGGGGTATCTGGTATTTTTGAAATATGGCTTGAATAAAGGGCAGATACGCGCCGGAACGTTCCAAACCTTCCCGGAAACGTTCTTTTTGGCCGAGTTGGAAGCGAATTCGTTCGGGGGCGGTGGCGAGTTCTTCGGAGGGCGCATATTGACGGAAAAGGGCTGCAACCTCCTTTTCTTTGGCTGTCCATTCGTTTTCCGGGGCTTTGGCGATGTGACTCAACCACTGCTTGATCTCATCAATATGCTGGCGGATGAATAGATTGCGCTGTCGACCGCTCCGGTTGCCAATGGTGATGATTTTATAGATAATGAGGGGATAATCCCGGTCATGGATGATTCCGGCCTGCAAGGATACTTCTGTATAAATCTTCTTCCAGAACGCTACATTGTCCTTGAGATTATCCGGCGTTGAAAATATCTCTTCTGCTGGGCTGAAACTGGAAAACAGCGATATCATTACTATAAGAGCAAGAGCTTTCATCGGTTTGCTACTCAGACTGATCTGTAAAAAGGTGTTTTTTTTATTCATATCTATGCGCGTGACCTCTACTTTATTAGGTTCCAATTATCTCATAACTGGTACTTCTTGTCAAAGCTTTTCGTCCGATTAATTATGATGCGGGTTTGTCGCCGCCGTGCAAAATTGTTTTTTTTGCAGTTGCATAATGACTAAAATCATGATATATTAAAGAGTAAATTATACGACTGTAAAACTCCATTATTTGCGAAAAAAACCAATATATAATGATTATTGTCAGAGGAAAACATGATTTATGACCATATCTTAAACAATCTCGGTAATACACCGGTTATTCGTATGAAATTGGAAGGGTTGGAGAATATTAATCTCTTTGCCAAGCTGGAATTTTTTAATCCGACTGGTAGTGTCAAGGACAGGGCTGCGCATTATGTTCTGCAAAAATTGTTGCAGGGTAAAGAGATAAACTTGGAAACGACTATTATTGAATCCTCATCTGGGAATTTCGGCATTGCTTTGGCTGCTTATTGCCGGTATTTCGGGTTACGATTCATTTGCGTGGTGGACCCTTGTATTTCGCCGCTCAATGAGATGTTGATTAAATCTTTCGGGGGGGAAGTGATTAAAGTAACCACTCCGGATGAGAATGGCGGCTATTTATTAACGCGGATCAGGCAAGTCAAAGGACTCTTGGCAGAAATAAATAATTCCTATTGGGTCAACCAATATGGTAATCCGTACAATGCGGAGGCCTATTACAATTCATTGGGCTTGGAAATCTGCGCAGAATTCAAGACGCTGGACTATGTCTTTTTGGGCATCAGTTCGGGTGGGACGATAACGGGTATGTCGCGGCGCATGAAAGAGAATTTCCCGGCTGTAAAAGTAGTGGCCGTGGATATTGTGGGTTCGGTGATTTTTGGTCATCCCCCTAAAAAGCGCTATATTCCCGGTATTGGTTCCAGCATGGTCCCGCAAATACTGGCCCACTCGCTGATCGATGATGTGGTGATGATGGATGAAGTCACCACTATAGAGAAGTGCCATGAATTGCTGAGAAAGCATAATATATTTGCGGGTGGTTCTTCTGGTTCGGTGTATGGTGCCATCCAGCGGTATTTTTCGGAACACCCGGTGGATAAACCGGTGAATGTGCTGACGGTGTTGGCTGATAAAGGAGAGCGCTATTTTACCACTGTTTACAATGAAGAGTGGTATACCAAATTTATCAATGATCAGGCCGGGATGAAAAAATTATAGTCTAACTAAGCAAGCAAAATAATCAAGCAAAATAATCTGAAGAGAGGTCAAAATGCTATACTTGAATGAACACGCCCTGAATCAAATCGGAGTGGATTGGGAAAAGCTAACGGATGTGATTGAAGGTGCGGTACGGTGTTTGGGTAAAGGTGATTTCGCCCAGCCAGTGAAGCCTTATTTGCGTTACCGGGATTTGAAGAACAGGATTATTGCCATGCCCGCGTTTATTGGCGGGGAGTTTGATATGGCGGGTATCAAGTGGATCGCCAGTTTCCCCGATAATATTCACAATGGCATACCCCGTGCCCACAGCGTGGTGATCCTAAACAAAGCGGATACGGGGCAGCCTATTGGTATCATCAACACTGCCCTGTTAAGTATTTTAAGAACTGCGGCAGTTAGCGGGTTGATGATCCGTTATTATGATAAAGTCCGACCGCTCAAGGATGTGAAACTGGCTATTATTGGCTGGGGACCGATTGGTCAGAATCATTTAAAAATGGCCCTGGGACTGCTGGGTGATCGAATCAAACAGATTACCCTTTTTGATCTTCGTGGTATCGACAAGTCCACCATTGATTTTGCTCCGCAGCATAAAATTAAGATAGTCAACTCTTGGGCAGAGGCGTATGCAGATACGGATATCTTTATGACCTGCACTGTTTCCAAGGCTCCTTATATTGATACAGCCCCTAAAAAAGGTTCCTTGCAATTAAACGTGTCCCTGCGGGATTTTAAAACCAGTGTCTTCCCCTATGTCAAGAACAGTATTATCGTGGACGATTGGGAAGAAATTTGCCGTGAGAAAACGGATATCGAGATGATGCATATAGACAATGGGTTGCAAAAAGAAGACACGAAATCGATTGTGGATATGGTAATCAATAATTGTATGGCGGGGTATCCGGCGGATGCGCCGATCATGTTCAATCCGATGGGTATGGCTGTATTTGATATGGCCATGGGCAGCTACTATCTCAACGAGGCCCTTAAGAAGGGGATTGGCCAGTCTTTGGAATAATTATATAATTCCCTAAAACATATGGACGATATGGACTAAATGGACGAAATGGACATTCTGGACGCAAAGCAAACGCTTTTTATGTCCACGTAGTCCATATCGTCCATATTGTCCATTTCGTCCATAATAATCGCAGTACTTCTACACGGAAGTCACACGCCGCCCAAACGTGGCGTTGAGGTGTTTAATATACGGATTGGGATTAATGGCCTGATCAATCATATAAGCGGATCCGGTTAATACCAACATGTCATTCTCGCCCAACGCTTCTTTTTCCTTTTCAAAAGCGGTTTTAGGATCTTCTATGACGGTAACCGCCGGGAAATCTTGGCGGAGCAATGCGGCCACTTCATGGGGATTTTGTCCGGCATAGGAAGCACTGGTCACCACAATATGGTCCGCCAATTCTAAAACCGGGGCAAACACATCGCGCACATCCCGACTGCGGCTCAAGCCAATTAAAAAACGAAACTTCCGCTGGGGATAAGCATGTTTTAATTGCTCTACCAGCCGTGCGATTTTATCTTTATTGTGGGCCATATCCGCGATGATGTTCGGGGCCACGTGATAGAATCGGGCGGGTAAAGAGGCGGTCATCTGCTGAGCATGGTCTTTAAAATCAAATTCAGGGTAAAAGTGGCGCATCACGTTTACTGCCAGAGCTAGGTTCTTTAATTTGAATTCGGGCAGCTTGCCTGTTACCTTGGCAATAGCCTCCCATTCTTCCCGTTGTGTACTCCATAGCGGTGCGCCTTCGGCTGCCACTGCTTTTTGTACATAGGCAAGGGCGGGGCCTTCGGCAGCGGTGAAAAAGGGGATACCTGGGCGGGCGATACCGGCTTTTTCCAAGGCTCGTTGCCACAGTTCGGTACCCAGTGTTTGCGGGTGGTCGTAGCCCACGTTAGTGAGAATGCAAGCGGCCATATCTAATGCCATTAAGGGCGTGTAACGTCCGCCTGCGCCGACTTCCATGATGCCCCATTGCACCGCGTATTTTTCAAATAAAAACAAACTCAATAATATACCGAGTTCGGCAAAACTTAACGATTCCCCGGGGTGCTGCTGCATGAACCGGTCCTGTATGGGCAGCAGAGTGTCACGATAGATGGAAATCATATCGTGATGGGAGACAATTTGGCCGTTCAAATGGAACCGCTCGGCATAGTCAAAAACATGCGGACCTGTCCATGAACCTGTTTTACCGGCAAAACGTAAACCCTGTTCTAAATAGTATACTACAGACCCTTTCCCGTTGGTGCCAGTCACCTGGATCAACCGCGAGGGGTGTCCGTTGGGCCAGATAGACAAAACAACATCCCGCAAAAATTTTATCCGTAGTCTTTTTCTGGCTGCCCAATGGCTGTGGTAAATCTCGTCCAATGTAACCAAATAGAGTGGTTCAAAACACCCGGTATTTAATGTCTCATGCGTCTCGTTTGTCATCCTGCCACTTCCCTGTTAACTGAGCCACCCGTAAATAAAGGAGGCGGCAAACCGTGGCAGTACAAACGCCGCTTTATGAATCTCCGCGTTATAATACTTCAGACCCGGTAACGTCTGGGCCCGTTCAGCATTAAAGTTCAGGATGGGATCATATTGCTTTGAACAGAAACTAAACCCAATAACCCCGCTGGGGTAGGTGGGGACCATGGTGAAATAATAGTAGTACAGGGGAAAGATTTTTTTGTTGAAGGCCACGATATCAGCAATGATAGTTTCGTGGAACATGAAGGACTCCGATTGGGTGATCACAATACCGTCCGCCTGGAGCGCGTTGTACATGTTCTTGTAGAATCTTTCTTGGAACAGCACTTCTGCCGGACCAATGGGATCGGAGGAATCGACAATAATCAGATCGTAGCAGTCCTGTCTTTTTTGAATGAATGTGGCGCCGTCTTCCTCAAAGACCTCGACCCTGGGGTCAGCGAAACTGTCAGCCAGGTTAGGGAAGTGTTTTTTACAGATTGTGATGACAGCGCCGTCGATTTCGCACAGGTGAACTGTTTTTACTGAGCCGTGTTTTAATACTTCCCGTAGCGTGCCGCCGTCGCCACCGCCGATGATTGCGATATGTTCCGGGTTGGGGTGGGTGTTCATGGCCACATGGGCGATCATCTCGTGATAATGCGCTTCATCAAACTCGGTTAACATGATCACGTTATCGTGAACCAGCATCTTACCGTAAGCCACTGTATCGTAGACGTCGATTTTTTGGAAGCAAGAGTGGTGGGTCTCCAGTAATTCCTTGTATTCGAGCTTCACGATTCGACCTTTATTTACATCTAATTGTTCTTCAAACCACTTGGTCAATTCTCACATCTCCTGATTTTATTTTGTTTAACAATGAGCATAAAAAAACAAAAAAAAACACAGCTCCACGGATTGACTTTTTTTTAACCGTTGATGGGTAAAGTCAATCCATGGGAGTCTGTGTTTTTTAATGGCCGGGGGACTTAAACCATGATGTCTTACCCGGAGTATCCTTGGCAGAACCCTGTCGATTGAGCGTTCGAGTTATAAAGGGGTCTGCCATTCATATTATGTTTCCTTGGCGGATTCCGGTTTGTGTAGGAGTTTGATCGGTAAATCCAACATTCCTCTTTTCATTTCCGTGACGGACATATTTTTAGCCTTAAATGCACTCCTCAAAAACTGCAAAGCTGAGTAATAATCAATTTCATCACCGCACGTGAATATGTCCAATGCACAATAGCCATATTCTGGCCATGTATGCACTGAAAAGTGTGACTCCTCTATCACGATTACCCCGCTGATTCCATGGGGGTTAAATTGATGAAATACTGATTGGACCATCTTAGCACCAGAAATTTCGACAGCCTTAATCATTGCCTTTTCAACACCTTGAGCATCATTAATGATGACCTCATCACAGTCATACAATTCAATGATCAAGTGATTACCTAAACTTTGCACCCTTTGCACCATTTTCTTGGATATTTCCTACCTCCGTGACTTTAATTTTTTTCCATGGTTTTTATTTTTTACCGCTAATCTTTATCCCAATCCATATTGGACCAAATATCCTTTCGGGCTTCTGTTTTTTCCTCGTCGACTTCTTCGTCGTCATCTTCGTACAAATCCATATCGTCTTCTTCATACATGGCGTCGTCGTCATCCATATCATCTAAATCTAATTCGGAATCGAAGTCATCGTAGTAGTTTTCATCCTGCTCATCGTCATCGTAATCCGTGGCATAATCATCATAATCATCCACATCATCGTCTGGACCCCAAAAATTTTCTTTTTCCATTGTTCACCTCTCTGTAACATAAAAATGTTCTACGTTTTTTTTATAGTAAGTAGTTAGATATTTCCCACACATCGACCCTTTTGAGAATAGGGAGTCTGTCTTGAACGGATCAAGGTTCTCCATTGTTCTCAATCTGGCCAAACAACAAGACGCAAAAAAATCACCGTATAATCCAAGCATAATATTTTTTCCTTTTTTTTTTTGATTCGTGGTAATAATATATAATATTAGTTTCAGAAAAAGTCAATGCTTTTTGGCAAAAAAAATGTTAATGTTGTATTTTTTTTTTTGTACACGGTTAAGCACCCCCAGGTTGGTGAGTGCCCAAACTACGCTGAAAGGGTTTTCCAGGCTGTATTTCAACATTTCTGCAAGGCAAGATTGGAGGGAAATCGGACGGTCTGGAAAAACTGGACATTCTGGACAAACTGGACAAACTGGACAAGCTGGAAAAAGTAAAAGTTTTGTGAAGTCCAGAATGTCCAGCGCGTTCAGTTTTTTCTGAAACGTGGCGGTGATTCGCGGTTGTTTTTTGCTCTTGACATTCGTTTCCCTTTGGTTTATAGTACATTTTTAGTTGGATACTCATTCATATTCCACCCATTACCGTAAGGGTGAAGGAATTGGTGATAAACGATGAAGATAACGACCATTGAAGCGTGGGCCGTGGAAACACCGCTGGCGGTTCCATATATCATTGCCTATGACGCTATCGAGTCGATGACCAATATATTCCTACGGTTAGAGACGGATAACGGTATCAATGGGTACGGTTGTGCCGCCCCGGATTTACCGGTTACAGGTGAAACACCGGCTTCGGTGTTACAGGTCTACCAAGATACGATTGTTCCGGCGGTCAAAGGACAAAACCCACTGATGATGACCCGCATCATGGAAGAACTAAGACCTCTGCTACACCCCCATCCTTCTGCTGCGGCGATGATTGATATGGCGTTGTGGGATATTCTGGGGAAAACGGCCCGCTTACCACTGTATAAATTACTGGGCGGCTACCGTGATTCTATTCCTACGAGTACCACCATCGGCATTCTACCGCTGGAAAAAACGGTTTCGTTTGCCAAGGAGTGGGTGAAAAAAGGGTTTCGGATTTTGAAGATCAAGGGCGGCTTGGATGTGGCCACAGATATCGAACGGATTATTAAAGTGCGGGAAGCGGTGGGAAAATCGATTCAAATCCGTTTTGATGCGAACCAGGGGTACAGTTTAGACCAAGCGCTGGCTTTTTCTGCCGGGGTAAAACATGAGGGTATTCAATTGATTGAACAACCCACGCCCAAAAGTAACCCGGCGTTACTAAAAGAGTTTCGCCGTGGGCAAACTATCCCGGTTATGGCCGATGAAAGTTTAATGAATCTGGAGGATGCCTTGTTCTTGGTTACAGGTCAAATGGTGGACCTGTTTAATATCAAGTTAATGAAAGTCGGGGGCATTGCGGCAGCCATGGCCATGGATCATGTGGCGCGGGTGGGTGGGGTACAGTCGATGGTCGGCTGTATGGATGAATCCTCGCTGGCTATTGCAGCAGCCCTCCATTTTACGCTCGCTTCCCCCAATGTGATTTATGCGGATCTGGACGGTCATCTGGATTTGTTAAATGACCCGGCTGCGGACTGTGTGACCATTCATAACGGTATCCTTTTTCCCAGGCAACAACCGGGACTGGGAACATTCATGGTTAATCGTTAGGTTCATGATTGCCGTTTCTTTTTACCTTATTTTCTTTAATCTATTTTCTTTAATCTGGTAAATTAACTTGACTTTCCGTTTTTGAAGATATATGATAATTTTGCGAGGTGTATAAAGACCATGAATACAATTGATTATAAAATTCCAAAGATTCAGATTAAAGTGGATATTATGGTCCATCATAACGTGATGGGCAAAGAAAGCCAAGAAGGAGAGTATTTACTCTTTTTAAATGAATTCTCCCGCTACCGGAAAGGCCCTGAAACAGTCTATGAATTTCTCAATAAAAAAAAGAAATTTATTCCTTTGAAAGCATGTGGTTCGGGGGAGTTTATGGCGCTCAACATTGATGCCCTGATCTATGTGAGGGAAAAAGAAATTTTCGACGCCTCTACATCGCAATCCCTTACGCTCTTTTTAGAAAATAATGTCCTGTTGGAAGTCGAACATTTTAACCAGTTACCCGATTCCCAATCCAGGGTCCTGGATTATTTGAACCAGGAGAGTCAATTTATCCTGTTTCGTCACCATGAACAGAAAATATTTGTGAATAAACACAAGATCATAAGAGTGAACGAAAAATGAGCAATATAGAAAAATTACTGGATCAACTATTAAAGGTGGGCGGCGAAAAATTAATAGTAGGTATTGAAGAACCGATTTATATCTTGAAAGCGAATCAAAAACATCCTCTCATGCCCAAAACAATTGGCGAAAAAGAATTCAATTTCTTGGAAGCGGAATATGCCAAGATTTTTAATAATAGTTCCGAGATATCCCACAATGGCAAGGTTATTCTATCCAAGCGACAAGGTTTACGGCGGGAGTTTTTGGTTCCTGGGTCGCAGGTGCAAGATATGAATACGATCGGGCAGGCGCCAGTAAAAGAGCCGGACGCCGTGGTCCCGGAATCCATGCCCGGCGAAGAACCGCTTGAAGAGCTTGAAGAACGGTCTCCTAAAACGGTTATGCCCCCCGCGCAGATGCTTCCATTTAACTTGGATACGATGTTGAAATTGATGATCGAAAAAAAAGCATCGGACCTTCATCTGGCGACTCTATGCAAACCTTCCATGCGTATTGATGGTGATATGGTAGTATTGGATGAGTTCCCTATACTCACCGAGGAGATGGTGTTCACCGAGGTCAAGCGGATTTCGCCTGAGCGGAATATCACTGAATTTAATGAGACCAATGATACTGATTTTGCCTATTCAGTGACTGGTTCAGCGCGGTTCAGAGCCAATCTTTTCCGGGACATCCGGGGCGTGGGTGCCGTGTTTCGGATTATCCCGACAAAGATACTGACGATTGATGATTTGCAGGTGCCGCGCGCTATAGTCGAGATGTGTGAAATTCCCAAGGGTTTGATTTTGGTTACGGGTCCGACTGGCAGTGGCAAATCCACGACTCTGGCCGCATTAATTGATCATATCAACGATACACAACGAAAACACATCATCACGATTGAAGACCCGGTAGAGTTTGTGCATCAGAATAAAATGTCCTTGATTAATCAACGGGAGATTCATACGCATACGCAATCCTTCAAAAAAGCATTGCGTGCGGCATTACGTGAGGACCCGGATATCATCCTGGTAGGGGAAATGCGCGACTTGGAAACGATTGCCATTGCCATTGAAATGGCTGTGACTGGCCATCTGGTGTTTGGTACATTGCACACGTCTACCGCTATTGGCACTGTGGACCGTATCATTGATCAATTCCCTTCGGACCAGCAGGCGCAAATTAAAGCGATGTTGTCTGATGCGTTGATTGGTGTGGTGTCGCAGACGCTGTTAAAACGTAAAAAGGGTGGGCGAATCGGTGCGTATGAAGTAATGGTCGTTACCCCTGCGGTTACGAACCTGATCCGGGAAGGAAAAAATTACCAGATCGCCACGCTGATGCAAACAGGCAAAGGACTTGGTATGCAAATGATCAACTCGCATCTGCTGGAACTAACGGAAAAAGGTATCGTTGATGCGGATGAAGCGATTTCCAAAGCAATAGACAAAGAGAATCTAAGAACTCTTCTCAGAGGCAAGAAACTAATCAATGACAAACCCTCAGGGTAAAGACGAATTCTTAATAGCAAAAGCTTTTGGAGGTCCAGGAAGGGGACTGCGTCCCCAATCTCCTATGTCACCTTTGTTTGCCTACCTTTTTAGATACAATTGACTGAGTTCTTAAAATAGCAAAAGCTTTTGGAGGTCCAGGAACCTTTTCTCTGAAAAGGTTCTTGGCCGCCGGAGGCATCATTTGTTTTTTTATTCAGGGAGCTGGGTTAAAATTCGTTTTAATAGTTCCGGGTCATTGGGAAATTGTCCTACTGCGGGTAATCGTTTGAGTAGTTCCGCCCATCGTATGTCTTTTTCGAAGGCTTTTTTAAACAGCGGCAGGCTTTCTTCCACCTGACCTTGGGCTGCCATAGTCACGGCGGGCCAGAACACCATTTCCGGGTTTCCTGGGTAGATTCCCATGGCCGTTGAATATTCTTTCAGTGCGCCGGGGATGTTGTTTTGTGTCAGGCAGTCGTCGCCCGCGTTCATGTGATTGTAGGCTTTTGCGATAGTAATCAGGCGTTTCATTTCAATTAGTGGTTCCGGGTTATCTTCCACACGGAGATCAAAAATACGTCCTTTCCAAGCAGCGCCTGGGGATTTGGTACTGACCACGATTATAGCAGCCGATTGTTTACCGCGAATATCGCCTCCTTCTTTTTGTGCTGCTTCCAGGGCAGCCATCAGGCGGTCAACCAGTTCGCCGCCGGTGTTTTCGTAGGCTTTTGACATCGCGTTCCAGACCGTGTTTTTTTCCATCATATTCGCTTGGCAGGAATAGTTTTTGCCTTGAAAATGGCCTGCGGCTTCAATGCATTTTTTCCCTGTATGAGTCGCCACATTGCCATTAACATCGACCATGGCCACTTGGCGTACCGCTTCATTCATATCTGTAGCCAGAAGACCAGTTAATGCTTGTTGGGAAGTTTTCCCCGCTCGCATCAACTCCAAACCCAGGGGGCCGTAAGAAACCTCGACAAAAGATTGTGTTGCTACCGCGCCCACCCCTGCTTCGGCCCAGGCCACTACAGACCCTACCGAGAACCAATGGGATTGAACTGCCACTCCCATCTGTCCGGTGGTTTCATCGTAGGCCACGATGGAATAGGTGGTAACTGGACGTACCGGTGGTTTGGCAGCCCAGGAAAATGAAACCATGATAAAGAAAAACAAACTCAAAGATAATAAGATAAGACCGATTGTTTTGTGCATTTTTTCCTCCAGAGAACATTGTAGCAGATTTTTAAGAAGAATCATATGGTGGTGTGTTTTTCAACAGAGAAGTGGTTGGGGGATTTCAAGTAGTGGGTTGCCTATTGTCAGAAAAACCATGGAGACTATTGACAAAAAATGAAAGATATTGCATATTAAGGATGTGGAAAAGAAAAAAATTTTAAAAGAACTGACTGCACTGTTAATGGCTCAATTTGCAGGGCAAATTCATAAAGTAATACTATTTGGGTCTCAAGCTATGGGGAACGCCCGCGACTACTCCGATTACGATTTCCTGGTAATCATGGAAAATGAGTATGATTGGCAATTGAAAAACGCCGTTCTGGCCTCCTGCTATGAAATAGACCTGAAATACGATATCCTGACGGATGTCAAACTGATTTCAAAAGCGGAACTGAAAACCATCAAAGGTAAACAACCATTCATCTTGAATGCAATGGCCCACGGGATAGCGGTATGACTATAGAAGAAAACGATAGACAAACCTTAATCGCCTACCGAATTGAAAAAGCCAAAACGGCAGCGGAAGATGTCCGGTTTCTTCTTGAGAACGATAAATTGCATCTGGCTATGAACCGTATTTATTACAGCACCTTTTATATCTTATCTGCCATCGCCTTAAAAGACAAATTTCAAACCCGAAAACACCAGCAACTGATTGGCTGGTTCAATAAAAAATATGTCAAAGAGAGCATAATTGATAAAAAGTTTGGGCAATTTATTCATAAGGCTTTTGATGAACGTTCTCAGGCTGATTATGCCGATTATGTAGAATTCAAAAAAGAGGAACTGGTGTTGATGACAGAAGAGTTAAATGAGTTAATAGGCAAGATTGAAACGCTGATCCATCAAACAGACTCATAGAGAATCTTTTCGTAATGGATAAGTTTTTTGCAGACGAAGGCTGTGTATAGATATACCCAATCTTAAAGGAGAGAAAATATGACCATCGTATTTAAAGTAACTATCAAATCTGGCACGCCACCTGAACCATTTACACTCATTTGGGAAAACATGGCTACCCATACAACGGAAACCACTGCCACCATTACACCCGATGATGTCGAAAAGAACTGGCAACACCCTCGTTTTCAGTTGGCAGTCGGTCTTAAGCTCTTTTCTTTCCTAAACGGCGAGAAACATCTGTTGCAACAGGCCATGGACCATGCTGCGCAACAGGGCGAAAAATTAACCCTGTTATTGTGCCCCGATAAACGGACCGCCGATTGGCCTTTTGAACTGATGGCCCAGGAAAATTCCTTCCTTTTGACAGAACGACTGCACCTCGTGCGCTGCGTATCTGATTGGGGGACCGAGAACAAGATGATTCCCCAAGATCGGCCCTTAAAATTGCTGTTTATGGCCTGTTCTGCCCTTGATATCAAGCCTGAATTGGACTTCGAGCGGGAAGAAGAGACCATTTTTAATGTTACTGCAAACCTGCCTATTGATATGGAAGTGGAGGATTCTGGCAGTTTGGAAGGATTGCGGGACCAACTACTGAAAAATAGCTACGATATTGTGCATCTCTCCGGTCATGCCGATATTGATAATCAGGGGCGACCTTTTTTTATCATGGAAACAGAGACTGGCGCTGAACGGAAGGTGTTTACTGAAGAGTTGTGGCAGCAGGCATTGATTGAGAACCCACCGCACTTGCTTTTTTTATCCGGCTGTCGCACTGGTGAAACTCCTGATAGTCGCGATATGCATGATTCCGAGAAAGAAGCCACCGTTTCCTTTGCCCATGAATTGGTGGAAGAATACAATATACCCGCGGTCATCGGGTGGGGACGTTCTGTCAGTGATCAGCAAGCTTCTCATGCTGAACAAATGTTGTACCGTGAATTGAGTCGGGGAAAATCTATCCCTGAAGCGGTCATGCGTGCCCGTCATGAATTGTTACATAAGTTTGATAGCTCTTCTCATCCCGCTTGGTCGCTGTTACGTCTCTTTGGTAACGGCGAATCCATGGCCGCATTGATTAAGACGAACCAAAAGGCAAAACCAAAACCACGAAGTATGACTCACATTTACCTACAAGAAAGCCAAGTGAGAGTGTTGGAACAAGGTTTTATCGGGCGACGGCGGCAAATTCAGCAAAGTCTGCGGGCTCTGAAGCAAAATCAGAACAAAGTAGGCGTGTTACTACTGGGAACAGGTGGGTTGGGTAAAAGTTGTCTGGGTGGGAAACTATGCGAACGCTTCAATGACCATACGCCGATTGTAGTATACGGGAAACTGAATGCAATTACAATGGAGAAAGCATTGGAAAAGGCTTTTCTCGTGACCAAAGATGAATCGGGAGAAAAAATCCTGGCGGAACATTTGGAAATGAAGAAAAAATTAGCCAAGTTGTGTACGACTAGTTTTAAAGAGAAAAATTACTTGCTGTTATTGGATGATTTTGAGCAGAATCTGGAAGGCGTCACCCAAGGTGAACCAGGCGAATTGCTACTGGAAGCCAAGGATTTGCTTGCTGTTTTATTGGAATACCTGCCCTATAGTGGAAAACAGACGCAATTGATTGTGACCAGCCGTTATGGATTCTCCTTGACTGACCCGTTGGGTCACGATGCAGTGGCAAAAAGATTGGATAAAGTCTGGCTCACTGGATTTTTAGAGGCCGAGTTACGCAAAAAGGAGCGGGAGTTGATCCATATTTATTGTTATCCAGACCTGTCCACGAGAACGGAGTTGTTGATTGCGGGCATGGGCAATCCGCGTTTGATGGAATGGTTGAATAAATTGGTCGAGCAGATGAATGGCGTCGAAGTAACGCAATTGCTGGAAGCTGTGAGAGATAAGCAGGAGGAGTTTATCCGTAAGCATGTAATACGCGAATTGCTGGAACGGGGCGGGGCTAATTTGGCTGAGTTTTTGCGTTGTTTCAGTATTTATCGTATCCCGGTGGAAATGGAAGGGGCACGGTTGGTAGCAGAGAAAGCAGGGGTGGCGAATTGGCAAGCGTTATTAAATCGCAGTTTGGATTTAAGTCTGGTGGAGCACCTGCAAGCTCGGCAAAGTTTTTGTGTCACGCCACTTTTGCAGGATGAGTTATTGAGTGGTCTGGTCGGGGAAAAGGAAAGAGATGCTCATGCGGCGGCGTTTGACTATTATGGAATCATATGTACTGCCAAGGGGGACAAGATATATCCCATTCTTGTGGAAGAGTGGATTTACCATGCCTTGGCCTGTGGGGAAGTCGATGCTGCTCCCTGCTTGGGAGGGAGGTTGGTCAATTATTTACGGGAATGTTTAGCCTACATGGAATCGCAACGAGTAGGGGAATGGGTACTCTTAGAAAGAAAGCGAAAACATCTGGCATTTTCCAAGGAGTTTGGTGCGTTTCTATTAACCGAAACTGCAACCACGATATTAACTTTAGGCGATTACTCCAAGGCCATCAGCTATTACCAACAGGCACTGGCTATAAATGTGGCAGTGTTTGGAAACCAGCATACCAATGTGGCAATCGTCTTGAATAACCTGGGAGAGGCATGGAGAAAGTATGACAACCCCCGAAAAGCCATCAACTATTACCAACAGGCGCTGACTATAAATTTGGCAGTGTTTGGAAAACAGCATGACATTGTGGCTGGAGGAATAAATAACCTAGGTTTGGCATGGAAATCTTTAGGCAAATTCAAAGAAGCGATTGACTATTTCCAACAGTCGCTGACCATATGGAAAAGCATTTATGGTGAGAATCATCCACAGGTTGCTATTGGGATGAATAACCTAGGTTCGGCATGGAAATCTTTAGGCAAATTCAAAAAAGCGATTGACTATTTCCAACAGTCGCTGACCATAGATAGGGAGGTTTTTGGAGAGCAGCATCCCAAGGTAGCTATCCGATTGAATAATCTGGGTACTGCCTATTTATCTCGAGGGCAAATAGAAATTGCAAAAAGCTATTTTGAGAATGCGCAGGCAATATATAAGCAATTCTTTGAAGATGACCATCCTGATGTAAAGAATGTCGCCGAATCCTTGGGAAGATGTGCTAGGTCAGAAAAACCAAAAACATTTAGTAAAAGTCTTTTTTATTATCTGCGGTCTTTAAGAGATCGCATTTTTTCCTGACCGCTTTTCCACGGGATTTATTACGCTTTGGATTGTAGACGCGGCATCTTGCCACATTCTTATATTTCACCGCTTATTAATGCGGCGGGACGCCGCGTCTACGTTATCGTTCAGTACGAACATTAGTAATCTTCATGTGGAATATCTGTACCTTCAGTATTTAAAGTGGACTCCTTTGTCAAGGCAAAAATATTTTTATCCAACACTTGACAGGGGGCACGGTTTATCTTAATATTATATACAATATTATATAGACCTTGATTATTACTTGGAGCTTGCATGAATAGATTGCTGGATAGGCAGAACGATAAGGAGTTTTAAATGAAAGAATACAGTCCCTTTACCCCAGGAAACCCTGTTCCCCTGGAATTCTTTGTTGGCCGGGAGAAGCTGGTTACCGAGATTTTCCGGTATGCCCACCAATCTACCCGTGGGAGACTTGAGAATGTCTTTCTTTCTGGCGACCGTGGTATCGGCAAAAGTTCACTGGCATCTTTGTCCCGTTTCTTTCTCCAAGAAAAGGAGAATTTTCTCGCCACCCACGTTTTCCTCGGCGGCACGGAAACGCTAAACGAATTGGTGCGCAGAATATTTGAAGCCATTTATAAAGATCACAATAATAAAAATTGGTTTAAGAAAATTTCCGATTATTTTGGTAATCACGTGAATAAGGTGGGCTTCTTTGGTATTGATGTGACCTTTAATCCCCCAGAGGAAAAACTGGCCCAATTGGTGAATCACTTTCCGCAAGCATTGTATAATATTACCGAGAAGATAAAAGGCGATAAAAAAGCCCTTTTTATTATCTTGGATGATATCAATGGATTCTGTAAGAAACCCGATTTTGCCAATTGGTATAAAAGTTTTGTGGATTATGTGGCTGTCCATCAATTGGAGTTCCCTGTTTTTTTTATGCTGATCGGCCTTCCCGAGATCAGAGACGCCCTGAGCGAACACCAACCTTCACTACTGAGAATTTTCAGGGTCATCGAGATTGAAAAACTCAATAACGATGAAGTCATCCAATTCTTTAATAAAGCTTTTGACAGTGTGCAGATGAAAATAGACAGCGATGCATTGCAGACCATGACGGAATACTCCAACGGCTTACCGATTTTAATGCATGAAATCGGCGATGCAGTGTTTTGGGATGCCACGGCGAACACTATCACCAATAAAAACGTGTTGGCCGGAATTCTACAAGCTGCTGACCGCATCGGCAAAAAATACCTGGACCCCAAAGTATACCGTGCCATTCGTAGCGAACGATATCGCGCCATATTACGCAAAATAGGTGAAGCGATCCAGCCGGAATTCCATAAACATGATATTTTAGATAAACTGAATGAAACGGAACAAAAAGTGTTCGGCAACTTCCTGAAGCGCATGACTGAGCTGGGTATTATCATCAAAGACATAGAAAAAGGACGCGGTTATTATAAATTTGTCAACAAACTCTATCCCATTTATATCTGGTTGGAAAGCGCTGGCTTTAAAGACAAGAAGAAATAACAGAGCGCAAATTCTAAGCTAACGGTAGATAAGCCGCCCCAATAACGGCGTTTTAATGTGAATGGCTTTTTCCGGGCAAATTTCCTGGCAACAATAACAACGGATACAACTTTTATAATCATACACTGGTTTTTCCGCATTATTGCCTCCCGGCCAATTCAACGCTTTGGGAGTGACTGGACACTGTAGAATACAGGAACCACAATTGACACAAGAATCATAATGGATTTCCGGTCGCGGTGAGATTAATTTTTTTAGGAAAGTAGGGAAGGCACGGGCAGAGGCAAAACGTTCAGGCTTGCGACGCACGGCTGCAAAGTTTTTATCCACCAGATCATTGATATCGGGAAAGCCCACGATCTCAATGTCGTCCGCGTAATAAGTTCCTAGCTTCGCTTCTAGGCCGATAGTTTCGGTAGGCACGTTTTCCGGGTCCATGTCAATAAGACGGCAGAAAATGGCATCCAATGCCACAGGGTCGGTGGAGCATAAGAGGACGTTCATCGCTTTGGTTTCGCCACCCCGTGGACCATTGCCTTCCATGGCGATGATTCCATCCATCACGTACAATCGCGGCTTCAAATACGAGTTGATATCCACGAGTACCCGTGAAAAGTCATAAACATCGGGCATCTTAACATGATATTCAGCTTTGCGCAGTCCAGGAATGCAGCCGAATTGATTTTTTATAGCTCCGGTAATACGGGTGAAACCATGGGTTTTCATTTTACAAATACTGACTATGCCATCGGCCTCCAAAGCACCAGCAGCAAGAAAGAGTTGTTTGGCTAACAAGGCTTGAGGAAAAGAGACTTTGACGGCAGTACGAAAATCGGCACAGGGAATGCCAAGGTTATCGGCTATCTCTTTAATACCAGCCTGTTGCGCGGTTCGTTCGGGATTCCCTTTTCCCGGAGAATCGCCATAGGATAAAATAGCACCAGCGTTTTTAAACACCTCGGCTATTGCTTTAAATACCACGGGATGGGTGGTTACTGCCTTGTCAGGACGATCTCCCACCAGTAAATTGGGTTTCAACAGTATCTTCTCGCCAGGACGAGTAAAGGCGGCAATGCCGCCCAATAACTCGATCCCTTCGGCTATAGCTTGGTAAACCTGGGCCGGATTATAACCTTGGCATCTTAACAGAGCAACTTTTGAGGTCATAATTAACGGCTTTAAAACTGTTCCTTGGCCATACTGGAGTATTGACTTTCATTCCCTTTTTGGTCCACGGCAGAGATCATATAATAATAGGTTTTTCCCTTGGTTACGGTTTTGTCTTTAAATTGATTAGAAGGCACGTTGTCGGCAATCAGGACAAAATCATCTTCGGGCGTGAGACTGCGATAAACCCGGTAAAAAGAAAAATCCTTGTCACTGACCGCTTGCCACGTGAGGAACATGTGGTCGGCAGCTTTAAAACATACGAGGTTGGCGGGTATTTCCGGCGGGAAAGTATCGGTGACTTGCAAGGATACCTCGGTGGATGGCGCACTCTCAATATTGTTGGCTACTATAGCAGATACATAATAAAAGTATTTGCCATTGGTCCCGGTATCGGTATCTTCATAATATTCCATCAATACCTTGTCCTGGTTAATCTTTTCAAAAACCCCGATGGTCTTGGGGGTTATTTTTAGGGCCGCCTCTTTTTTTTGCTTCTTATCGGGACTCTCTTTTTTGGCACCGCTGGATTCATTCAATTCATTGGCTTTTTCAGCTTCATCGGGCTCGATTTTTTTAAAAACATTGTATCCGGCAATGGCGGTGGTTATTTTTTCGGCCACATCTTTATCGGGTCGTTTCCAGGTCAGTTTGATCATTTTATTTTCGCGACTGACTGCCAAACCTTCCACTGCTTTGACAGGAATAACGGTCTGGATAAAAGCAATCTCGCTCAATGGCGATTTGTTCCGCCGAAACTCATATTCAACGGCGAAAAAATGCGGCTTGTTCTCCAGATGCTTCAGTTGAAAGGGGAGGGTCACAGAAAAGGAAAGACTTTTTCTCGCCGGGGCAATAACCACAACAGAAGAGGGTACGGTTGGTTTTGCTGTCGCCGCAGTGGTGGTGGTTACCTCGGTTAATTCAGAGAAGACGAGCTTGCGTAATACAGAGGCTTTTTTCTGAAACTTACCGCCCGGAATCTCCTTATTGGAATAATAAATTTTGATTTGACGGATACCTTCCAGGTTCATCTTCAATGCGTCTTTATCCTTGCTATTCCCGCTCAGTTGCGCGGGGAAATCCCACTGCAATTTAATGAGTTGTCCCACCTGGGTGGACTTTAAATTGGTCACCTGTTGCGGTAACAATTCGGGTTCTAATACCAACGGGCCTTTTTTCCCGCAGTTCACGGCTACCCATAATACCAGTACGGCTAAACCGATAATTTTAAGTTTAAATGTCATGCTTCACTCCAATTCTTGCACCCCAAACTGTCGGAGAGGTTATAATATATATTTGCTCAGGTCAGTATCTTGAGAGATATCTTCTACTTTATCCAGCACGTATTTTTTGTCAATGATAATTTTCCCGCCCTCAATTTCCGAGGAGTCGTAAGATATTTCTTCGATCACTTTCTCCATAATGGTATAGAGACGTCGGGCACCAATGTTTTCGGAAGTGGCGTTAAGATGTTCGGAGATTCGGGCTACTTCTTCAATGGCGTCGACAGTATACTCCATTTCAAGTCCCTCGGTACTCATCAGGGCGATGGTCTGTTTGACCAGGGCGGTTTTAGGTTCAGTTAGAATCCTGACAAAATCGTCTTTGCTCAGGGAATCCAGTTCGACACGAATAGGAAAACGACCCTGCAATTCAGGGATCAAGTCGGCGGGTTTGGAGACATGAAACGCACCGGCCCCGATAAAAAGAATATGATCGGTTTTGACCATGCCGTATTTGGTATTGACAGTAGTGCCTTCAATAATAGGGAGTAAATCGCGTTGCACACCTTCACGCGAAACCATGGGACCACTCCCACCACCCTCACGCCCGGCAATCTTATCAATCTCATCAAGAAAGATAATACCCATCTGCTCAACACGTTGAATCGCTACAGAAGAGACCTGATCCATATCAATGAGCCGGGTCTGTTCTTCTTTGATAATATATTCCATGGCTTCTTCCACGGTCATTTTTCTTTTTTTAGCTTTGCCACTGAACATATTGGGCATCATTTCGCTGATGCTGATACCAATCTCTTCGACACCAGAAGAGGAAAAGATTTCAAAAGGGGCCATTTGCGCGTTTTTAACTTCCAGTTCGATGAACCGTTCGTTTAATTTATTCTCTCTTAATTTTTTCCTAAATTTTTCTTTGGTAACTGTATAAGAATTTTTTTCTTCTTTCTCAATATCCAGTTCTCCAGCCGGGCCTTTTGGTTTGGGTGGTTTGGGTAATAGAATGTCCAGGATGCGTTCTTCCGCGTTGCGCTGGGCTTTTTCCCTGTTCTGTTCCATTTTTTCGTCTTTAATCAGATCAATAGAGATACGGACCAAGTCCCTGACCATGGATTCCACATCGCGACCCACGTAACCTACCTCGGTGAATTTGGAAGCTTCCACCTTAATAAAGGGCGAGCCAGCCAGTTTTGCCAGTCTGCGTGCGATCTCTGTTTTGCCCACGCCCGTGGGTCCGATCATCAAAATATTCTTGGGAATAATATCATCGGCAATTTCCTTGGGAAGCTGCTGCCGTCTGAACCGATTACGCAGCGCAATAGCCACGGATTTTTTGGCTTTTTTCTGACCAATGATATAGGTGTCCAATTCTTTTACAATCTCTTTGGGGGTTAAATACAACAGGTTTTTTTTAGCGTTTTCTTTTTCCATTACAGTACCTCTATGGCGAATTTTTTATTGGTATATATACAGATATCAGCGGCAATATCCAGTGCTTTTTCAACGATATCCTTGGCTTCCAGGTCGGAAAAACGTTTCATGGCCAGAGCAGCAGACATGGCGTATGGGCCACCAGAACCAATGGCCAAAATATCTTCATCGGGTTCAATGACATCGCCGGAACCGGATAGAATAAACAATCTCTCGTGGTTGGCCACAATCAACATGGCTTCCAAACGGCGCAGGACTTTATCGGTGCGCCACTCTTTTGAGAGTTCGATAGCGGCGCGGGAAATATTGCCGTTGTATTCTTCCAGTTTTCCTTCGAAGCGTTGCAGCAAGGAGAGAGCGTCCGAGGTAGAACCGGCAAAACCAGCCAATACTTTATTGTTGTATAAGCGGCGGATTTTTTTCGCACCGTGTTTTAAAACCGTCTCTCCCAGTGATACTTGGCCGTCTGCGCCGATGACCACTGCGCCTTTATGCTTGACACACAATACCGTGGTACTTCTGATTCTATTTGTTTTGCTTTTTGTATCCATGTGTTTATTTTATATTTTTTTCCCAATTTAGTCAAATATTAAAAGTAAATTAAGACAAGATTCGCAGGAAAACGGGCGGGCGAAAAAGAATCCCTGTTGATTTTAAGACGATCTTGCGCTATACTCTAAGTCTAAAACTCATAATCACTGCGTTTAAGCAGTAATACCACGGAGTAAACAGTTTATGAAAGACGAAATTTATCAGTTCAAAATATCTTTGCCTGGGAGCGAACCCCTGGTCTGGCGTCAGGTTCTAGTACGCCACGATGAAACCTTTGAAAGCTTTCACCGCATTATCCAACATGTTCTGGGCTGGGGGAATTACCACATGTATGTTTTTACCCTGAAAAAAAAACATATCCTGATGCCAGAAATGAATGATGAGGAGGATAGCGTGTATGCCAATGAAGTGAGTCTTAACGAAATGCTCACCCGTGCAGGGCAAAAGTTCAAGTATCTTTATGACTTCGGTGACAAATGGGAACACGAGATTCTTTTTGAAAAAAAATTGCCCTTGGAAGCGGGTACTTTTTATCCCCGTTGTATTAACGGCGAGCGGGCCCACCCAATAGAAGATTGCGGGGGAGTCTGGAGATTTAATGAAATCGTCGCTAACCCAGTGGAAGAATTGGCCAGAATGGAATGGGACATGAAATATGATCCCCTTGAATTTAGTACTGAAGCCGTGAATAAAAGGTTTAGAAAATCGTAACCTGAAGAATAAAATAAAAGAACACATAGGAGTTCAAATAATATGGTAGAAAAAACTGTACTGGACTGCGGTCTGGTCGTGATTAGTGAATATATACCGGCGTTTCCTTCCTTTGCCATGAGTTATACGGTTCGTGGTGGTTCCCGTATGGAATCACCCCAAAATAACGGCATCTATCACCTCATTGAGCACATGTTATTCAAGGGGACCACGAAATACAATTTAAAAGAAATCGCCGACATCTCGGATCGCCTGGGCGGGAAACTAAACGCCTTTACGAGTAAAGAGATGACGCAATTCTATATCAAAGCGGTAGATGAAAACATCAAAGAGTCCTTTGATCTGCTAACAGAGATGGTTTTATGCTCGACTTTCCCGGAAGACGAGTTTGCCAAGGAAAAAAGCGTGGCTATCCAAGAAATTCTGGAAGCAGAAGATACACCTGATGACAATGCTTTTGAAACATTCTATCAGCGCGTGTACCCCCAGAACGGACTGGGCTACCCGGTAGGCGGGCAAGTGGAACCGGTCTCCTCCCTTCAACGGGATGATGTCTATGACTTTTATAAAAAACATTACTCACCGGATAATCTGGTCCTGGCTGCGGTGGGAAAAATAAACCATCAGGAATTAGTGCAACTGGCCAGGAAGGCCTTTAAAGATTTCCCTGCCCACCCATCTGCCTATTATGCGCTGGAAGTCCCACGTTTTCTGAACCTCAATTTTAATAAAGCCAATGCTTCCTTAAACCAGGTTTATATCATCCTGGGATTTGATGCGATCTCCGTGATTTCGCCGGAGCGGTACTATTATATGATTCTGAACGATATCCTGGGGAACGGGATGAGCAGCCGCTTATTTCAAAAAATAAGGGAAGAAAAAGGCTTGGCTTACACGGTCAACTCCTTTACCGATTCTTATCTGGACTGCGGGCTTCAGATGATCTACTCGATCGTGGAACCAGACAATGTGAATGAATGTCTGGATGCGGTAAAAGAGGAGATATTCCTGTTAAAAAAAGAGGGCATCAGCGATGCGGAATTAACGCGTGCCAGGGATTCCATCAAATCCTCCATTATCCTGAGCTTGGAAAACAACGTCTCCAAAATGAGATTCAATGTCAATAACGAGCTGTTTCTGAACCGGGAATTGTCCACGGCTGAAATTATCAATAATATTAAGCATGTCACCAAGGACGATATCCACCGCCTGCTTCAACACCATCTGGACCTCAATAAAATGTCGATTTTTCTCTATGGAGATGTCGCTGAAAAACATTAGAAATAAAAAAATTCCTATAGGATTATTACCAGCAAATTGATTTTGTGGTATACTTATGCATTGATAAAATGGAAAAAATAAGAGTCGTATTCACTGGTGGCGGTACTGGCGGTCATGTTTATCCCAACATAGCCATATATGAACGGATGAAGGAACAGTACCCGGACGCCCAATTTCTTTATATCGGCACGAAAAAAGGCGCGGAAAGCCGGATTGTCAAAAATATCCCACAACCCATCGATTTTGTCGATGTACTGTCCATGGGACTTCCGCAAAACATTAAAAGTCTGCAAACACTGGTCGCACTCTTTTATATATTCCTGGGAACGATCAAAAGCTATTTTATATTAAAAAAATTCAAGCCGGATATTATTGTAGGCAGTGGGGGTTATGTGGCGGCACCTGTTTTATTTGCCGCTTCCATACTCCGTTTAAAAGTATTTATCCACGAACAGAATGCTGTTCCCGGTCGCTTGAATCGTTTTGTCGCCAAGTTTGCTTCCAGGGTAGGCGTCTCTTTTGCTTCCACCACCAACTTCTTCCCCGAAGACAAAGTCGTGGTCACCGGTTACCCGTTACGAAAATCCATCCGCTATTCCAAGGGTGAAAATATCCGCGAAAAATTTAATATCCCGGAAAAGAACAAGGTGGTTTTTATTTTTGGTGGTAGCGGTGGTTCTAGAACCATTAATTCCGCCTTGGCAGAAATCATTCCCATGTTACTGGCCATGAATGATCTCACTATTATCCTCTCTACTGGCAGGGGTTATTCCAACGAATACAAAGCCTTTGACGATACCTTAAAAATATTCAACGATATCGGCATTCCCTCGGAAGTAGAAGGACGTTTGATAATCAGGGAATACTTTGATAACATCGACGAAATATATTCTATCTCGGATTTGGTTGTGTCCCGTGCAGGCGCGGGCACGATCAAGGAAATTACTACCCTGGGTATTCCCGCAATCCTTATCCCTAAAATAAACCTGCCGGGCGATCACCAGATTCTTAATGCCAGGGAAGTAGAAAAAATCGGCGGCGCCAAAATTGTCTATGAAACAGTGCAACTGAAAGATAATAAACAAATTATCTATGTACCAGAAACAGTCCTGCTCAACACGATCAAGGAAATCCTCTTGGACAGCGACACGCTGTTCGATATGAGAAAAAAACTCCGCCAAGTAGAAAAACATAACAGCACGGAACTGATTCTCAATGAACTGGAACTGCTGATGAAAGGAAACGAGAGCGCGGAAGAAAGCCAATTAAAAGTGTTCTACCTGCAATCTCTGGAAAATGAAAAAAATATCGAGTTGATTTTTAACTCCACCACGGTGGGGAACTCTTATTTATGCGATGCGCACCTGGAGGGAATCGAAGAATCCACTATCATCGAATTTCGCATATACAAGTGCAACGGCAACGATAAAAACAAAACGGCTGAACGAATCGTGGTGCGACGTCTTAAAGGCCACGTGTCAGTAGATGGTGTTCCAGTAAACAAATGGTTGGAAATAAAAGAGGATAACCCACTGGTCGTGGGCAAAGCGGAAAAAAGGTATGTATTGAAGAGTTATTTAGAAAAGGTTCAAAAAGTACCCGTTGAAAAGACCACCCCGTCCCAAGTGTTGGGCTCTTCCTGGGGCATGATGTTCTCCCGGCTTGGGGGGATGATCCGGGACATTGTTATTGCCGCTTATTTTGGTGCCAGCCGGGCCACTGATATTTTTGCGATTGCTCTGACCTTTGCCAATTTTATGCGCCGTATCGTGGCAGAAAACGCTCTTGAAAATGCTTTCCTCCCGATTTTCTCGCGAATTTTTCACCGCACGACCCGGAAAAAAACCTGGGAAGCCTCTTCTTCCATTGTGAATTTTACCCTTATCTTGTCGATGTTACTGACAGGTCTATTACTGATTTTTACACCTTTGATCATCCAAACGTTCTTTCCTGCCCTGGCAGTCAAGGCTATTGGCGCGCAAACGATTAAAATGACCCGGCTTATTTTGCCGTACTTGGTGCTGATTACTGTGGCCGCAGTGTTGTCCACCTATTTAAAAGCCTTTAACCAGTTTAGTATTGCTGATGCGTCCTCTGTATTCTTTTCGATTGGCACAATTATTGGTATTGTGGTGTTTTATTCTTCCAAAGGAATCTATTCCCTGGCTTACGGCGTGTTGTTGAGCGGGTTCATGCAGATTCTTTTTTTGATCCCCTTTACCATTCGGACACTGCGGCTCAAATCCTTGCAATTCTCCTATACACCCACCATTAAATTGGATAGCCCCTTCAATAAAAAATACTATTCCCAGTTGGGGCCGATTTCCATGGATGTGTTTCTTTCCAAAACCACAGAAATCGTGACCAAGATATTGGCAACCGGGGTAAAAATTGGTTCCGTGGCTTACCTCCATTTTGCCCTGGCCATATACCGGTTGCCTTTTGCCGTTATTTCCCAGGCCATTAATGCCGTGGTACTCAAAGAGTATTCGGAAAAAATCGCGCTTTTTGATAAACACAGAACCAGACAACTGTTTTTAGATGGTATCAAAACCAATGTGTTCCTGTTGACCCCCGTATCGGTTTTGATGATCGTGTTGGCCCATCCCATCATCTCATTGTTATTTGAACGGGGACAATTCAACAGCGTGCAAACAATGAATACTGCCAACGCCTTGCAGTTCTATGCCATCGGTTTAGTGGGGTGGGGGATACAGTCCTTTACCGCCCGTATTTTCACTGCCCGTATTGATACCAAAACAGCCACGATATTAAACTGCATCATGTTGCTGGTGAATATCGGCCTGAGTATTGTACTGGTCAAAACAAAACTCACGTTTGCCGGTTTGGCACTGGCCACTTCCATCTCTTTTTTACTCTCCTCTTTTATCCGTGTGCTTGTGCTTAAGAAAAAATTGGAAAAAGAGGACATCGTGATCAAAAGTTCCGAGTTTCTGCACCCCATCTTTAAAACCTTTGTCTCCACATTGTTGATGGTGATTGTACTGGTGCAAGCGAAATTTATCTTTCATGAGATCGTGTTTCGCTCGAAGTGGGGGGGGAACCTGGCCCTATTAATCTCCCTCTCGTTTATTGGGACCTCGGTGTATTTGCTCACCTCGTTGTTGTTAAAAAATACGGAGCTACTGATCTTTCGGAAAAAAACAACGGGAAAAGGAAAGGCTACGCCAATATCCATGTTATCCCCCTTTAAATTTATTGAACAGGTATCCAAGAACAGCGATCTGTACATAGACGATTATTTCTATAAAATAAATATCTACCTCTCCTCTTCCCGCTGGGAAATCCGCAATATCGGCATCAAATTGATCGGATTGTTCAAGGATACTGCCAAGGTCGATTATCTGGTCAATCTTTTGGAATCCAATAAAGAGAATGGATTTGTCCGGCGCAATGCGCTGCATTCACTGCGCCAACTGAATCCTTGGAACCCAGATATAAAAAAATTACTGCTGACTCTATTACTGGACTCCTACTATGAAGTTCGTGTGGCTGCGCTTCAGTTCCTGGTTAAAAACAGTACGGCCAACGATTTCACGGAATACAAAGAGATCATACACCAAAAACTGAAACGTTCCTCCCTGGAAGAAAAACTGGCTTGTCTCAAATTAATCGCCAAAATCGGCGATAAAAAGGAACTGGATTTTTTGAGTTATCTTTACCTGCGCAGTAATTCACTGGTCCGTGAGGAATTGCTGGAACTGTTGCACTCCTTTTACCGGAGAAAGCTAATCACCGCCGATGAACTGCGGGAGCATATCGGGAAAATCCTGATCACTTCCAATAATTTGAGCCCGGAATTTAAGCTCAAATTGATCATCAAAAAGATCTATAAGGAGATTGAATAACTATGCTTATGTGGTTGATGGAACATTTGCCCAATGAAATCCTGGCCTTTATTCCCGGGCACCGTCTGGTAAGTTATATCACGTTCAGGGCTTTAATCGCCATGATGACAGCCTTCTTGATGGGAGTATTGTTTGGGCGGAAGTTTATTACCATTATCTACCAGTTAAATTTTCGCGACAAAACCCGCGATTACGGTGATATCTCCCCGAAAAACAAAGACGGTACACCTACTATGGGTGGCGTGATTATTTTTCTTTCCTTTCTGGTCAGCGTGTTATTATGGGGCAAACTGGATAATTTTTTTCTTAAAACCGTGTTATTTGCCGCTTTTTGGTTTACTGCCCTGGGGTTTTTCGATGATTATTTAAAAAGTGTCAGGGGTTCCAGCGATGCTGGTTTAAGTCGCAGTGTCAAGCTGATGTTCCAGGTTCTTTTTGGTCTTATTCTGGGGTTTTTGGTGTTATCACCCAATTCCACTCCTTTTTCTGCGGACTTGGTCACGCAATTGTATGTCCCTTTTGTGAAAAACCCTGTGATTGATCTCTCTTATTTCTATTATTTTTTTATTATCCTGGTCATTGTGGGGATATCCAATTCCATCAATTTTGCCGATGGGTTGGATGGTTTGGCTACTGTTCCTGTTTCCTTCCTGGCCATCATTTATGCCATTTTTGCTTATATTTTGAGCAATTCAAAATTAGCCCAGCATTTCCTGTTTCCTTATATTGCTGGCTCCGGTGAATTGGTGGTCGTGTTGGCTGCACTGGTGGGAGCGTTGGCCGCTTTCCTCTGGTACAACACCTATCCGGCGGAAATATTTATGGGGGATACCGGTTCTCTTTTTTTGGGAGGCATTATTGCCACCACTGCCGTGCTTTTAAAAAATGAAATTATTTTCCTGATTGCGGGTGGCGTCTTTGTGATTGAATTCCTCTCTGTTTTCGTCCAGGATTATATCGGTATCAAATTGCTGAAACGACGTATTTTTTACCGTGCGCCTATTCACCACTCCTTTCAGTTCATGGGTATTGCAGAACCTAAAATCGTGATCCGGTTCTGGATCGTGGCTGTCCTATTTGCCCTCATTAGCTTGATCAGTATCAAATTGCGGTAATACCGTGTATTATGGAGAACATGGACATTATGGATAATATTAAAGAAGTGCTGGTCTTTATCAGTTTTTCCTTTAGCCGATTTTTTCTCAATTTTGTTTCCCACCTCAGTTATCTGGTATTAGCCCTGTTTTTAACCTTGGTGGTTTATTTTACGGGATTTAAATCCTTTGGAAACCATTATCTATTTGTTGGATACATGGTACTCTTGGTGGTGCTCAATTATTTTATCCGTAAATTCCTTTTTTTTCGCCATCAATTGATCTTAAATTTGTTTTATGTGCGTTTTTTAGGGAATAGGGGAGTCTTGCCCAACACGGAAGTACCGTGCGACCTCCGGGTAACCTTAAAACAAGTGTCTCAATCTCTAAAAGAAATGGGCTACCGTTTTCGTTCCCATAAATTATTGGCTGCTCTAACGGCAGAGGTCACAGCGGGAAACACCATGCGGTCTCCGCTGGAGTTGAAAAAAGGAAAAAAATTAATTCTAGCTTATTTCTTTCTGCAATGTCTTGTTGTTTTGCTGGTGTGGTTGCCTTTTGCTTTGATTTCTTTTCTATTCACCATGGGGTTGTCGTCGCACCTGAAATTTCTTATCTATCTATTGAGTTTTTTCTTCGTTTATTTTTTGAATGCAACCATCATTGACCCCATGGTCGCGTTACTGGTGCAGAAACGGATAACAGAAAAGAAGTAGATTAGAGGTTATGAATAATATAAAAAGTATCTATTCAATTTTTGAAAGGATTTTCCGAGCATACCGTTCGGTGGGAGTAAATGGGTAAATATTTAAACATTTTAACGCACCGAGGGGATAAATTTTCCTCCGGTTTTTTTTTGGGTGCCATTTATGCCTGCATATAATCACTGTACCCTTGTACAAGAGTAGAAATTTACCACCAAGAGGAGATTGCATACCGTATCACGGAAGATGTACGCCGTATTAAGGAGAATGCGCACCGTATTAAGAACATTTCACTCCACGAAGCGGAAGAATTTATCCTTAATAAGAACATTGTTTACCGTGATGCGGAGAAAATCTCCGCGAAGCGGAAGAAATTGTCCTTATTAAGGATAAAATATCCCTATCAAGGACAATTCCATCCCTATTAAGGATAAATTTATTAAAACTTATCCACGGCAATCTTCTACAATAAACTTTGAAAAGCCGAGGAACTTGGAAACAGTGGATTAAAATAATGCGACAAGGATGTCGCGTCTACGTAGACGCGCCATCCTGGCGCATTAATAAATTTCGGGCAAGTTTCTTTGAAGTGGATGGCAGGAAAAGACGCAACCAACAACTTCCATTACTTTCCCATAAACGGAATAGATACTAAAAAAAAAGTTGTAATTTGGTCCGGTTTCATGTATTATTACATTATGAAAAATTCAACCAGACAAACCGGGCCAGTCCAAACAAGACGCAAAGCCAAGACCAAGCGGGTCATGTATGATTCCGCCTGGAAGGATATCATCGAGCATATGTTTGAAGGGTTTCTGGAGTTTTTATTTCCAGAAATTCATGGTGATATCGATTTTTCCAAGCCACCGCAGTTTCTTGACACCGAATTGCGGTCCATCAAGCCTTATGGGAAGATAGGGAATCGTATTGCTGACAAATTGGCGTTGGTTACCTTACGTTCAGGCGAGGCCGCGCGTATCTGTATTTTTACCCATCTGGAAGTGCAGGGTACGAGGCTCATAACCGGGCTATTCGAAGAACGTTCCTATATCTATAATTACCGCATCTTCGATAAGAACATCGTCCGTCACCCCGGCGGTGACCCCGTGGAAACAGTCAAAAACGCAAGAGTGATTACCCTGGCGGTATTAACCGATGAAGATGAAAACTACCGCCCTGACCAGTATCATTTCAAGAAATGGGGGTTCGAGTTATTGATGAAGATTCCCATGGTCAAGTTGATTGACTATAAAAACAATGAAGCATTAAAGAAGAAGCTGGAAACGTCGACCAATCCGATGGTCATGGTGGTGAAGGCCGTATTAAAGAACCATGAACTGAAAAAGGCCGATGGGAATCAGAAGTCTACAGTGAAATATGAACTCATCAAGGAGTGTTATACCCGGGGGTATGATAAAGCGGCAATCGCTGAGTTATTGCAGTTTATTGATTGGCTCATCCGGTTACCGCTGTATCTTGATGAGCAATTAAAAGAGAAAATATCCGTATTAGAGGAGGACTATAAAATGCACTATGTGACCAGTTGGCAAAGAATTGGAGAAAAAATAGGCAAAAAGGAAGGCAAGTTGGAAAGAAACTTCGAAATTGCCAAAGAGATGCTGATGGACGGCTTTCAAACCGATGTTATCAGTAAATACACCACGCTCACTGAGGCAGAGATTCGGACACTGATTAATTAAGAAAAAAATTGGGGACGGTGATTTACTTCTTTACTTCTTGCTCCCGAAGAAGAGGAAGCCGTTCACCGGAATGTGGGAATGCTTGAGTCTTTTTGTTCAATCCCGGAATAAATATCAGAAGGGATGACCACCAGAAGCCATATAAAAAAAATAGTGCATCCAAGGCGGAGTCAGTTCTTCAATACATTGCTTAATTCACCTGTCCCCAACCAATGTCACTACTTTCCCATAAACGGAATAGATACTAAAAAAAAAGTTGTAATTTGGTCCGGTTTCATGTATTATTACATTATGAAAAATTCAACCAGACAAACCGGGCCAGTCCAAACAAGACGCAAAGCCAAGACCAAGCGGGTCATGTATGATTCCGCCTGGAAGGATATCATCGAGCATATGTTTGAAGGGTTTCTGGAGTTTTTATTTCCAGAAATTCATGGTGATATCGATTTTTCCAAGCCACCGCAGTTTCTTGACACCGAATTGCGGTCCATCAAGCCTTATGGGAAGATAGGGAATCGTATTGCTGACAAATTGGCGTTGGTTACCTTACGTTCAGGCGAGGCCGCGCGTATCTGTATTTTTACCCATCTGGAAGTGCAGGGTACGAGGCTCATAACCGGGCTATTCGAAGAACGTTCCTATATCTATAATTACCGCATCTTCGATAAGAACATCGTCCGTCACCCCGGCGGTGACCCCGTGGAAACAGTCAAAAACGCAAGAGTGATTACCCTGGCGGTATTAACCGATGAAGATGAAAACTACCGCCCTGACCAGTATCATTTCAAGAAATGGGGGTTCGAGTTATTGATGAAGATTCCCATGGTCAAGTTGATTGACTATAAAAACAATGAAGCATTAAAGAAGAAGCTGGAAACGTCGACCAATCCGATGGTCATGGTGGTGAAGGCCGTATTAAAGAACCATGAACTGAAAAAGGCCGATGGGAATCAGAAGTCTACAGTGAAATATGAACTCATCAAGGAGTGTTATACCCGGGGGTATGATAAAGCGGCAATCGCTGAGTTATTGCAGTTTATTGATTGGCTCATCCGGTTACCGCTGTATCTTGATGAGCAATTAAAAGAGAAAATATCCGTATTAGAGGAGGACTATAAAATGCACTATGTGACCAGTTGGCAAAGAATTGGAGAAAAAATAGGCAAAAAGGAAGGCAAGTTGGAAGGCAAGTTAGAAGGCAAGTTAGAAGGCAAGTTGGAAGGCAAGTTGGAAAGAAACTTCGAAATTGCCAAAGAGATGCTGATGGACGGCTTTCACACCGATGTTATCAGTAAATACACCAATCTCACTGAGGCAGAGATTCGGACACTGATTAATTAAGAAAAAATTAGGAACGATATGGACAAAAAAATGCTCTTTATTTTTGCTCCACATCGTCCATATCGTCCACTCTGTCCACATCGTCCATGTTTTTTCACGAATTTGATGGTGAATCCAGGTTTATTTGTCAGTTACCTTTCATGCCACTGATTCAACCATTATTCATATATATAGGAATAGATTCTGATATTGGCTGTGTTGCAGAATTCAATGATATGGTGATATCCCCTTTTAATGTCTTCACGCAAAAGAATTTTTGAACCATCTATTTTTGAAAGATTGAGACTTACTACCGCTTCATCTTCATCATTACAGATTCCTAGAAGTTTCTGTTTTACTATCTCTATTTCATCGCTCACTACATGGTCTTCCAGAGTGATTAAAATTAATTTTCCAATTTTTTCTACTTCATGCATCGGTTTCTCCTATTCATTGGGTGTTTAGAGGGAATCACCTGATACTCCGCATTACCCAAAGTTAACCGGAATATTTATTTCGGATGGCTTTGATCACGTCGTAAATCTCGACAAAGGCATCGACAATTTCAGGGTCGAAGTGTTTATATTTTTGTGATTTAATATAATCCAACACGTAATCTTCGGGCCATGCATCTTTATAAGAACGTCTGGACATTAATGCATCGTACACATCCGCCAATGCGACAATTCGTGCAGATAAGGGTATCTCCTCTTCCTTCTTAACCGCTCCAGCAGAGAAAAAATCGCTGAAAATATTTTCCAAATGACCGGGATATCCAGAACCATCCCATTTTTCATGGTGATTTAAAGCAATCTCGGCGGACATATCATCCCAATCCGATTTGGAATCATTAAACAACCTGGCTCCAAAAAGGGTGTGCATTTTCATATGGTTAAACTCACCATCATTCAATTTAGCGGATTTTTTCAGGATAGTATCACTAATCGCGACTTTACCAACATCATGGAGCATAGACGCAATACGCAGGATATCTTTTATTCTTTTAATTTCAGCGGAGGGGATAGTACGCTTTTCTGCCCAGCGTTGATAGATTTCAATGGAATAAGCTGCCACCCGGTTAACATGGGCACCTGTCTCCTGGGGATCACGTAACTCCGCCATTTTAATCATCCGTAGTATGATTTCCCGGGTCATCTGCACCCGTTCAATGGCAACTGCGGCTTGATTGGCAAAAATAGTCACGAAAAGTTCATCGTCCTTGGAAAAGGGCACAACCCGGCCCATCTCATCCAGGGCATTGATAATCTGCATCACGCCGATGATGTTCTCGCGACTGGTCATCAACGGAACTGTTAATACAGATTGGGTATGGTAAGATGATGATTTGTCAAAAGAACGATTAAACGAATAGGGAACATCATTGCCTAACTGGTACACATCGTCAATCACCAGATGGGTTTTATGCAACGCGACATAACCGGCAATGGACTCTTTGCTGATGGGTAGTTCTAACTTGGAATAGAGATAGCGGTTGCTACTGGTGTCATTTTTCATCAAGGAATCATTCTGCACATACTCGAAAGTCAAGGTATTACCCCGGGTCAAGTAAATGGAACCAGCATCGGCATTACAAATCGCCCTGGCTTCAGTCAATACCCTGTCCAACATGGAATCCACATCCTTGATGTGGTTGATTTTTTCGTTTATTTTCAGAATCTCAATAATACTATCTTTTTTTCTTTTTTGATGGTAATTCATCGCCAACTCGCTTTTTTTTTGCTTTGTTTTTTTTCCTTCTTTCATAAGTACAATTAAAGAATATTCAGAAAGAAATGTCAAGGATAAATAAAAAAAAAGAAGGGATTATCGACGGATATCTTTGATGACCTGGGATGTGGAACGAATCTTATCGCCTCCGACAATCGCAATTTTTCCGCCGTAGGATTTTACTGTCTCTCGTTCTGGCACAGTGTCCACGGTATAATCGGAACCCTTGCATTGGAAATCAGGTTTGAGGGTCAAGAGCACGTTATCCACGGTGGCTTCATTAAACAGGGTGACATAGTCGACACATTCGAATGCAGCCATGACACGGACGCGTGCTTCCTGGTCCAGAATAGCCCGCGCATTGCCTTTCAATTTTTTTAAAGACGCATCTGAATTAAGGGCTACCACGAGAATATCCGCCACTGCCTTGGCTGCCTTTAAATAACGGATGTGGCCGATATGTATCAGGTCAAATCCACCATTGGCCAGGGCGATGGTTTTATGTTGTTCTCTTTCCTTGTTTAATCTTTCCCGTAATTCTTCGAGTGGATAGAATTTATTCAAGCTCATTTTCCAATTCTCCCATATTGATAGGGTAAGCACCTTCTTTCATCACGACAAATCCGGCGGCAATATTGGCGAGAGCGGCGGACGAATATAAATCGGCACCAGTAGATAATGACAAACTGAGAACAGAAATAACGGTGTCCCCAGCTCCGGTAACATCAACGATATCGGCTGAACCGTGGATGTCCATCACCCTGGGTTCGATGTTCTTTTCAAAAATAATCATGCCTTTGTGGCCCCGCTTGATAATGATACCCCTGGCATTCAACCGTTCTAAGAGTTCACGACCCGCATGATAAAAATCACTTTCCTGCAAAAAAGTCTTGCCTGGAAAAAGTTTTTTTATTTCCGGTTCATTGGGTGTGGCTATGGAAATATCTTTGAATTTGGACAAATTGTTTCGTGAATCAATGATAAATGTTTTGTCTGGGAACGTTTCCCGTAGTTTTTTCTGCACGGAGGGAATCACGGATTGGAAGAGATAATCGGAAATAATCAAGATGTCGCTGTTTGCCAATAGCCGCGCCAGAACCCCGGCGATGTTCTCGTAGGAAGCGGGATTGATGCCTGATTTATTTAACGTATCAATGCGTAAGACCTGTTGCTTCTTGGTATTTTCGCCACCTGACAGGATGCGGCTTTTTTTCGGGGTCCGATAAGCCTCCAGACCAATCATGTGGTCCGTGATAATGGCACTCTTTTCCAGGATATTCTTTAATGTTTGACCATCGGCATCGTTACCGATGAATCCGACAGGGATTGGTATGGCGCCCAGGGATTTTATATTCATAACGACATTCCCTGCCCCGCCAAGCCTGAATATATTGGACTCGAATTCGGTTACCAATACGGGTGCTTCCCTGGAGATTCGGCTGGTGGTGGTAAAAATATATTCATCCAGAATGAAATCACCCCACACGATGATCCGTTTATTCTTAAAACTTTTAATTATTTTTTTTAAACCGTTTTTCATCTTTTAATAGTACCAAATAAACCGCTATCCGTCAATCCTGATATGGGGCCTAAATTCACCACCAAATCTTTGAGAGTACCATAAGTCCCATCATTCCCATTCTTCCCATTAAGTTGGCGGTGAATCCAGGGGGGTTAATTATAAAGTGAGAGTATAATAGTTGAGGGGACTTTCTTCGCCTTTATTGTCGACGGTGGAGAAGGCGTATTGGGTGGTTACCCGTTCTCCGACACCGCGATGCCAGTACGTGTGAGTGGTGGGGGGCATCTCACTCAGAAGGGATAGCTGGTTATCATTCAACTTGTATACCCGGTAATGGATGATTTCTCTATTGGCATTGAGAGGGTTATCTTGCCAGGACAGCACATTGATAAATTCAACTTGTAGGAACGTTTTGTTCCTTTGCTGTGTACCGGAAGCATTCACTGGGGGAGCGACTCTAAACAGAGTCATTAGTGCATCCCCGATATTGATCCTGGGTTTCGGTGTATTTCCGGGGCAGTGGATACTGGAGATCATGGTCCCGGTATCTTTAAAAAGTTTTAGGATTTCATCGACTGACAGGTTTCCTGCGAAGCTTTTCAGAATGGCCCAGGCACCAGTCACGTGCGGAGTGGCCATGGAAGTGCCGGAATATGACGCGTAACTGCTGGAACTGGAAGTCACGGCAGAATTAATAGATTGCCCGGGAGCCATCAGCGATACCATTAAATTACTCCAGTTTCCCCAGTAGTATTCTTCATCCACTTTATTTGTTCCATTGACCGCGATAGCGGATTGAATACAGCCTGGGGCGCTGATGCCGTCGCAATTGGCGTCATTGCCTGAAGCAATCACCGTGGCAATACCCACTGCTTTCAAGTTTTGAATGGCGTTAGTCAGCGAGGAATAATTGCAGAAATCGGTATAATAACCACCACCCAGACTCATATTCACGGCGGCGATATTGTAAGTGTTTCTGAGCAAATAAATATACTCCAAACCTTTGAGTTGATCGGAACTCCAACTCATCACGTCATCTTCTGAATGAAAATAACTGAAAACCTGAACCGCGATAATACCGGCATCCTTGGCGACGCCGAAATGGGAACCCAAGTCGTTCCCGGCTGCAATTCCAGAAACGTGGGTGCCATGGTTAAAGCGGAGTTGGTAATGGGCTGCCGCGCCGAGACCGGACATTTCCGATCTGCCATTGGGACAGTCTCCATAACCACCGTAGCCCTCATCTTCGCCTAAAGAATAACACTGTTCCACAATGTTTTTGCTGCGGAACATGTCATGATTGCGATAAATCCCGGTGTCCAGAACCGCCACATACCAACCTTGGCCTGCATACCCCAAACTCCACGCCACATTCGCCCCCACGATCTCTGTTGAACGGTTTAACATAGGTTTATCCGGTTCAGCCAAACTGGTTTCTATTATTTGTTCAGTCTTTGGTAGTGGCATCGCCTTGTCTTCCAGTACGCGCAGAACTCCAGAAGCTGATATTAAACGTTGGAGTGCTTCCGGCGTGCAAGATATTGCAATGGCTGGAACGGTTGAATAGGACCTATTTACATGATATTCTGTGCCGTTCAATTGCTGGAGTACTTCATTTCTTTTTTGAGAAATAGCCTTATCCAATGCCAGGTCTGCATCAAGAGCATACTGGACCGAGGCTTTTTGTGCCTCACCGGTTTTGTAATTCGTAGAAACAGAGGTGAGCTGTTCCATGTCTGGTACATTCATCTCCACAATTACCCGCACCAACCCTTTTTCTATCGCTGTTTCCAACAGTGCATTATAATTAAACGTGTTATCATTCTTAATCTGGGCACCGGTCAGCCATATGGTTGAAGCTATTAAGAACCCCAATGCTACCGAGACCATTCGTCCTTTTTGCATGCGCATTTTTTTTCCTCCGTCTGTTAATATATCTTCAAAATACCATTATAATATATTCAGAGAGGATAGTAAAATACTATTTAAAAAAAAACGTCGCCCCTGGCTGTTTCCAGAAAACGGGAATAGGAAAAAAAATTTTTCCTTTTTTTTTTGCAGAAAAAGGGTTGCTTTAAGATTAATTTTAGGATAAAATTTCCTCTATTTATGGTAGAAAAAAAAAGGAGGAATGAAGTTATGAGTTATACATTTCTGGAGCTAAAGAAAAAAACGGTCAATGATTTACGGGAGATAGCCAAAGGAATACCCAACATTCATGGTTACACCCAGATGAACAAAGAGCATCTCCTGAAAGAAATTTGTGACACTTTAAAAATCGACATGCGTGAGCACCATGTCGCGGTAGTCCAAAACAAGGCGCAGATTAAGGCCCAGATTAAAGTATTGAAGAAAAAACGCACCGAAGTCACGGCTGCCCGTGATGCGGTGCAACTCAGGTTTACTCTGGACGCTATCCATCGTTTGAAACGAAAACTTCATAAAGCGGTGGTTTAAAGATTATATAGGATAAGTTATATTTGATAGGCTATCTCCGGTAGGAGGAAGAGAGTCGCTCTCCTCCTACCGGAGTATGTTTTCTAAAATTGTTTCCCCCTATTTCTTTTCTAAAACAAACTCTTCCGAACCCATCTTTCCTTCTTGAAGACCTTCCACGCGAGCCACCAGGGTGGTGGGTGTCTTTTTTGTATAAATAATCCGTTGCGGGAAATCATGCTCTGTATTTTCAAACACCCATTCATTATCCACCCTTTGGGGTTTGAGAGTAAACAGAACCGGGGCACTATCATTGACGGAAGCGATGTATACCGTGTGGCTGCCAATAGTTTCGATTTGCAGAGTTTCAATTAAGACATTTTTGCCATCCTTGACAAGGTAGGCACTGCCAACCAATTTAAAGTCATCCGTTTTTGTCCAGCTTTCATAATATGTTCCATCACCCGTCTTCCCTTGCCAAGCGCCAATCAACCAGGTTGGAAAATAGGATGAAGCGTGCAGGAAAAAGGGTGAACATAAAAAAATCAACAGAAAAAACATCGCGAATTTTTTCATTTAATTCCTCGCTCTGCCGCCGCCTAGAAGCCGGGCGGGGAACATAAAAACGGCCCGTATCAGTTCAAACACGCCGTCCACCGCAATGCCCAATAACCGGAAAGGAATCGTCAGTATCCACACAATAGGATAAAGAATCAGCGCCAAAAGGGCGATAGGCCAAAAGAAAAATAATACCACCAACCAGATCAAGAATTTTACCATGTACAGCCTCCTGCATTTAAATTTTTTTAAACATCATATCACATTATTCATAACGAAATAAAATCGGAAATGGTTTTATTTATTCCCAAGAATTTTCCAGTGCAAAAAAAAATTGTTTCTGGTATAATCGCAGTGTTGCGATCAAAATATGGGAACTACCGGATAATAGGAGTACAGCAGTGACTAAAAAACAACGGATACAACAGGAAATTGAACGGATTGAAAGAGTCGAGGGGATTACCATCCATTTCGCTTGCGAATCCGGCAGCCGGGCATGGGGTTTTGATTCCCCAGACAGCGATTATGATGTGAGGTTTATCTATAACAGACCGATCAACTCTTACCTCTCTATAGAAACCAAACCTGACTTTATCGAGTATCCCGTTGTCGATGAATTGGATTTCGGCGGCTGGGATATTAAAAAAGCATTGAGCTTGTTATATTATTCCAATGCCGCTATTTTTGAATGGTTGCAATCCCCGGTAGTTTATATAGATCGAAATACTTTTCGAAAAAATTTTTATGATTTGGCCGCGGAGTACTTTAACCCCAAAAAAGCCATCCATCATTACCTGGGACTGAGTAAAAAAACATTGCTGGCCGGGTTTCATGATGGTGAAATCAAAATCAAAGCTTACTTTTATATATTAAGACCCCTCCTGGCTGCCATGTGGATTGCCGATACCTGCGACATTCCTCCCATGGAGTTTCGCCAACTGCTGGTAGTGGTAGAAGACCACCCACACGTGCTCAAAGAAATCGTCCAACTATTAAAAAAAAAGAAACTGGCCCCGGAAGGAGAACGAATCCGGTCCATTCCTGTGATTCAAGAATTCTTCGACACCCAATACGCCAGATGCCACGCTATTGCCAATAGCTTGACTACGAAAAAAAAGGATACCAGCAAACTAGACCTTTTTTTCAGAGGCATTATCACCCTATGAGTACGGATGATGAAACGATAATGAAACGATAATGAAACTAGCAGATATGGAACATCCCCACCACCTCCTTCTCAAATGCATTGCTGGTAGTAAAGCCTATGGACTCGATTTACCCGGTTCTGATACTGATATCAAAGGTGTCTTCGTATTGCCCCGCGATTTATTCTATGGTCTTGAATATGTCAAGCAAGTGCAAAATGAATCCAATGATATTGTGTTTTATGAGTTAAAACGTTTTTTTGAACTGCTATCTGTCAATAATCCCGGCATGCTCGAATTACTGGCTATGCCTGCGGCATGTATTTTATATAAACACCCTTTGTTTGATGCATTGCACCCGCGATTGTTCCTCAGCAAACTGTGCCATTCAACCTTTGCCGGTTATGCTTTTTCACAGATCAAACGCGCCAAGGGCTTGAATAAAAAAATCCTCAACCCCATGGCCGAAGAACGATTGACCGTCCTTGATTTTTGTTATGTCGTCAAAGATCACGGTTCCATCCCATTGCCACAATGGCTTGAATTAAACCGTTTTAAACAGGAGCATTGCGGACTGGTTAATATCGCCCATATGAAAGATGTATACGCTATCTTCCATGACAACACCACTGCCCATTCTGCCACTGAACCCACATCCGGATTCAGGGGAATTATCAGAAAAGAGGACGCCAATGGTGTTTCTTTGAGTCATATCCCCAAAGGAAAAAAGCCCGTGGGTATTATGAGCTTTAATAAAGAGGCTTATTCCAAGTATTGCCGGGATCACAATGAGTACTGGGATTGGGTGAATAAAAGAAATGAGAACCGGTATAAAGATACGATTGCCCATGGCAAAAATTATGACGCTAAAAACATGATGCATACTTTCCGCTTATTAGACATGGCCGAAGAAATTGCCAGAACCGGCGAAATTATCGTGAAAAGACCCAACCGCGACCCATTATTGGAAATTAGGCAAGGCAAATTCTTATACAACGATCTGGTAGAAAAAGCTGAGGCACGGGTCATAGAAATCGAACAACTCTATAAGAACTGCAATTTACCTGACGAACCAGATAAAAATGAAATCAACCAATTGCTGATTGACATCAGGAAAAAATTCTATAGTGACCACCTTTGATATCGAAGTAGGGGAGTATCACCCCCGAAACTTTCCCGGTAAAAAATTCGTATGATAATCGTTAAATGGTTAAAACACTAAATTAACTAAATTAATTATAATGATGTAAGAAGGAGAATGAATGAAAAAGATTATGATGGGCTTAATGGTGTTATTGAGTTTTAGCCTCTTCATTTCCGCAGAAGAGGGTATGTGGATGTTAAGCCAGCTCAAGAATTTGGAACTGGCCAAGAAAGGCATAACCGTGAGTGTCGATGATATTTACAATCCTACTAAACCTTGTATTACCGATGCCGTGGTTTTGTTAGGCGGAGGAACCGCCGAATTTGTCAGTTCTCAGGGATTACTGCTGACCAATCACCATGTCGCATACGGAGCAGTGCAGCGTGCTTCTACCGGTGGTACCGACTTCCTTACCAATGGCTTTTTGGCGCGGACCAATGCCGAGGAGATCGAAGCACCCGGTTATTCCGCAGAAGTGCTCCAATCCTTTCAAGATGTGACCGCCGATTTTGTCGCTTTTGATAAAATTCTGGATGTAGTTAAACGTAATAAGGCCATTGATTTGAAAATGAAAGAAATGGAAGAGAAAATCGAGAAAGGTAAAACCGATATTTCTGCCACGATAGGCAAAATGTTTAACGGCAAACAATACATCTTGTATGTCCACAAACGGTTTGATGATGTGCGTGTGGTTTATGTACCACCGCTATCCGTGGGAAATTATGGCGGTGAGATTGATAATTTCATGTGGACCCGTCATACCGGTGATTTTTCTTTTATGCGCGTATACATGGCCCCAGATGGCACGGGTCGGAAATATGACAAAACCAATGTTCCCTATAAACCAAAATTCTGGCTGAAACTCCCTACGGAACCTCTAAAAGAAGGGGATCAAACTTTTATTATCGGCTATCCCGGTAATACTACCCGCTATCTGACAGCCGCCACCGTGGACGAATGGTTTAATCATACTTATCCAGATCGTATCAAGTTGATGAAAGAAGTCATTGATCTCAACGACAAATTCGCTGGTGACAGCATGATCGCTAAAATGAAAGTCGCGGGCCTTACCAAAGGTCTAAACAATGCAATGAAAAATTACCAGGGCAATGTCGATGGCATGTTACGCACCAACTTCTTGCAAAAGAAACTGGATTATGAAAACGAGTTGATGGCTTTTTTGAAAAAAGACCCCAAACTGTTTGCACAATATGGCGATGTGCTGGATAAAATCAAACTACAGCACGATGAAATGGCCAAAACCCGCGAACGGGATAATGTTTTTGGCATAGCCGCACGTTTAATGGGGACAATACCTAGCACAGCATCATGGTTCTACATCACGGCCCGCGAACGGGAAAAACCACTAAAACTCCAGGATGCTAATTTCTCAGAAACCGATAATAAACGGTTTGTCAGTCGTCTTCAATTTACGTATATGGCAGTGTATGAACCCGCAGATAAGGCAATGATGGTAAAAGGATTAAAGATGGTCGCCGCATTACCAGAAGGGCAGCGGATTAAAGGGTTGGATTATATCTTCAATGATAAGACCAAGACCATCGAACAATTTGTCGACGAAGCCTATGAAAAAAGCCAGTTTAAAGATGTGAAATTTGCCCAGAGCTTGGAAAAGAAATCAGTAAAAGAGTTGGAAGCATTAAACGATCCTTTTATTCAAATGACAAAGAGTCTTTACCCGGAACGGGAAATTGTCAGGGAGAATATGCGCAAAGCCAATAATACTCTTGACGAGTTGCGCAGAAAATATGTGGATGCGCTGTATGCGTGGCATGGTCAGAATTTGTACCCCGATGCTAACCGCACCATCCGTTTTTCTTTGGGTGAGGTCGCAGGCTATGACCCACGGGATGCGGTTTCGTATAAACCTTTTACCACCCTCCAGGGCATGTTAGAAAAAGACACTGGCAAAGAGCCTTTTGATATGCCTGCAAAGTTAAAAGAGCTTTATAAAAACAAGGATTTCGGTCAATGGTCGGATCCCGTGTTAAACACTGTGCCTATTGCTTATACCCATAAAGTTGATAGCACTGGTGGCAACAGCGGCAGCCCCGTCCTTAATCACAAGGGCGAATTGGTAGGTATCCTTTTTGACGGCAACTATGAAGCCATGACCGGTGATTGGCAGTATGACGATAAAATGCAACGTTCCATCTCCGTGGATATCCGTTACGTCATGTTTATTGCTGAAAAACTGGCCAATGCAGAAAATATTTTAAAAGAAATGGGCGTTAAATAGGCGAGTAATAACCGATATAAATTTGTTTATATTTTTAAAAAGCAGAAGGTCCGATTGGGCCTTCTGCTGTTTTTTTCCCCTCCCCCCTAACCACGGATAACCGTGGCACGCTGGACTTACTGGACTTACTGGACATTCTGGACTAACTGGACTTAACAAGACCTTTTATTTTTCAAGCTTGTCCAGTAAGTCCAGAATGTCCAGTAAGTCCAGTAAGTCCAGTTTTTTCTGAAACTTGATAGAATCCAACCCGTGGCTACTGTTTCCAATGAATTCATTAAAAAACCAACCCCACCGTTCAATTGCCAATGAATTCATTAAAAAACCAACCCCATCGTTCAATTGCCAATGAATTCATT